>NZ_RDNY01000001.1:0-596134 GCF_003687745.1 Acinetobacter sp. 2JN-4
CTAGAAATGATTGAGGGCGAATTCTTGAAACCAAGAAACGCCCCCATTTTTGATAATAAATTCATTACAATCTTCTAACCCCGTGTTTCTCCAAGTGTTGAGATAAATTCGATTCTTGTTTCTGGCTCGTTAAAGCTAAAATACGACTGATACCCATCAATAATGCGACAGCACCATCAATCTTCTTTGCACTTTTCTCTTTACGAGGAAAATCATTTTCATTGGCATCAGGCTTACTAATTACGTTTCCGATCATCCAAGATAAAATCGGATTACCATCATGATGAAAACGTCCAGATGAGATCGCTGCGACCAGTTCTTTCATCGCCGGTGAAAAGGTTTTCACATTCTTAGGAATTTTCACTGCCTCATATCCCGCATCTGTAATGTCACGTGCGACCTGAAAACCACCCCACTCATCATAAGGAACCTCAGTCAGAGGTACTTTACTGGCATCGTTAATCAGATCACTTGCAACAAGCGTAAAATCATTTTCATAACCATCATGAACTTCTAAAAACCCTAGATTCATCCATTTCTGATACCGATCAATTACCTGTTTTTCCTCACCGTTCATCACAGTGTCTTCTGGCAGATAGAAGCGAGGATCAATGCAGTAGTAATGTAATTTCCCATCCTCAATCCTGTAGAACAAATTGATTCGAGCACAAATATCTATCTTGGATGCCAAGTCGATTGGCATTAAACATGGAACAGTGAAAAAATCTTCAAATTTAAGGTTTTTATCCGTACAACCTTGCCACTTTTCCATGTTGAAATAGGCAGTTCGAGAAGATACCCAAACGTTTAGATGCTTGGTCTTAAATGCGTTTTGTTTAGATGCATTCTGTATTGCTCGACGCTGCTGTGATTCTAGATAATCACCGTAGACAGAAACGCCATAATTTGGATTGGCTTTGGCCAACACCTTTGGATCAGTCCAATCATCCCCATCATCAATGGTCCAAATCCAACCGAAAAGCTCATCATCGGGTACCGTACCCAACAGCATTTCCTGCACTCGTCCACGTAGATCGTAGCAAGGCCCCTCGATATTGAAACCTGCTGTGGTAATCGTGAAGATCATTGGCTGACGGCGAGCACCCATACCTGTTTGCATCGTGTCATATAGCGATGAAGTCTGATGTTCATGGAACTCATCAACTACAGCGCAGTGTGGTGACTGACCATCTGGTGGATCACCTGTGATTGGTTCAAAAACTGAACCCTGATCTGGTATTTCTAGACTTCCAGCATTGATCAAAATGCCTGCCGCTTCAATAAATTCAGGAGATCGAACGGCCATTAATCTTGCAGGTTTAAATACTTCCCAAGCTTGCTTCTCTGTCGTAGCACCAGCATAGACTTCTGAACCGAACTCACCATCATTCGCAAACATGTTAAGAGCGACACCAGCAGCAATCGCTGATTTACCATTCTTACGAGGTACTTCCCAATAACTCTCCCTGAAACGTCGGAATCCATCCTTTTTTCGCGTCCATCCAAAGGTGCAAGCAATTCCAAACTTTTGCCAAGGTTCAAGCGATATCTTCATTCTCTTCATTGCCCATTCACCCTTGGTATGGGGTAGCAATTCAATGAAAGCGATCTTCTTTTCAGCCAATTTAGGCTCAAATTTATATGGAAATTCTTTCTTTTTAGCGTGAATTAAGTCATTTAAATGGCGCTGACAAGCCAGTTTTACCCATTTGCACGTAGGTATTTTTCCTGAAACAACTTGCTTTGCCCACTTGTTTGCTATGTCGACGTTTGGGAAAGCTGTCATTTCTACCTCGTCACATATTCAATACCTTTGCAAACGGGTTATCTTTTGGTTTGCCATTTCCACCAGTTAAACGACTACGAGATGACGGATCCAAACCCAGCAATGAACCGAAAGTAACCATCTGTTTTGATGCTTCGTTTAGCACTGTTAAAGCCGGATTTTTTATAACGCCACCTTGATCATTTGTCATCGTAACCCCGAACAAAGCTACTTCTTTTTGGGCTGAACGCCAGTTGTGGTAAGCAATACAGAAAGCTTCAACATTGTGCATATCAGTAATCCGAAGCACTTTGTTTTTCAGTAACTCTGGAATCACCGAACGCCACATCATGGCTGCATGCTCCATTGGAGTGATGTACTCAGGAACCTCGATATCTGTAACTTCAGAAAACTCAGGCGCATTATTATTGAGCAGTCGCTTACCTTTGTTCCCAGATGCCTGTTTGGTCTCTTGCGGTTTGGGCTTTCTACCTCGCCCAGGAACAGATGCAATTCCACTCATTTGTCAATACCCTGAATTTTTAATTTCGCGCACGTAAAAATGTGACTTGGGGGGCGGTCATTTAGGGGCAAAGGTCTGAACTTTTCGGGTGCCCCCTACCATCACGGCGATGTTTTTACTGTCTTCATTTGCCGTTTTCTCTTTGTGACACGGCGAACAAAGCGATTGGAGGTTAACTAAGTCATCCTTACCGCCATGTTCCTTGGCAACGATATGATCCACGTCTGTTGCTTCAACGATGTAACCATTGGCCGCACAAGTCACACAAAGATAATCATCACGGCGCAACACCTGCTCACGCAGCAATCGCCATGCATGTCCATATCCACGCTCTGTGGTTGATCCTAATCGTTGTGGGCGTTTGTTCCAATTGCTTCGCTTGCTGGCGTGATTATCACAGTAGCCTTTCTGGTCTCGTGTTTTAACAAGATTGGGGCATCCATATTCTCGGCATGGTCTTGACATCATTAGTCATCCAAAGATTGATGCTGATCCTCACCCTTTGACTCATCCGTAATCAAACATATAAGTTCTTGGATGTGATGAGATTGGTTAGTGTTGATCAGCACTAACTGCTTTATCACTTTGATCAGTTCGTTTTGATTTACGATCAGTAGGTTGTTTTGCTTTAGGATCTGGTTGTTTTGTTCCAACACTTGAGAGAGCGTCAATTGCTCGCTGGATAGAACTGATTGATTGTTTTGCTCGGTCATGCAGCCATTTCCTCCGTTGTTCACAACCCTGACAATTTACAAACTTCATAGATTGATCCTCGAATATGAAAAAGAAAAAGCCCCGCTATCACATCTGTGTTAGCAGGGCTTCGTATGCCGTAATCTGTTTGGCATAAAAAAACCTCCCAAAGGAGGCTATTCATTTCAAATCTTTTCAGTTTTACTTAGAAAATATTCAGTGGCATCTGTCAAATTAATATCTAACTCATTTGACAATATTGCTAACCACCAAACACATTCTCCTAATTTATGTGTCAATTCTTCTTTCGTGTTACCACTATGCACCCATTTACCTGTTTGAGCCATAGTTAACCTTCCAACTAAACCAGCATCAGATAGAAAAGCTAGCGCATCTTCTTGAACTGTCCATTCTGCATTGTGGTTTTGTCTTTCCAACTCATGATAACGCTCTCTAATTTTAATTGAGCGTTTCACAACTTCTTCAAAAGTAATGTCTGAGTTCATAATTTTGATAATTCATATAATTCGACACCCTACCATAGCAACAATTTTGCTTGAAATATACAATAACTAAATCACATTAATTGGTTAACTCAAACTGTGGAAAATGCTCTAAAAGAATGAAAGTTATAATAGAAAAAACCTACACCAAAATGATGTAGGTCTAGTGAATATCACTGAAGTCTGAAATGCAGCCCACTCATTGGTGCACTACTGTTCGATTTTATCAATGACGAAATCCTTTAGCATTGGCTGTAATTAACCCAACTTAACCAAACAAGGCGAATAATTAAGTTTTACTAATGAAATGAATAAATATTATCAACAAAAAAACCCGCAAAATGCGAGCTTTTCATGTTGGCTTTGAATATAAAAATTCCAACGTAACATGAATATGCCATACCCTTTGTACAAGGTCAAGTTATGAAATTAATGGACAGTTTGTGGGACAATCGCTATTTTTAATCCCAATGCACCTACCACTTTAGCAATCGTTTCATAACGAGGGCTTGAGTCACCTGATAATGCTTTATATAAACTTTCACGGTTTAAGCCTGTTTTTTCTGCAATTTCTTTCATACTTCTTGCACGAGCAACAGTACCTAAAGCTTGAATAAATGCCTCTGGATCATCTTCTTCCAAAATCATTGAAAGATAATCAGCGATCGCTTCTTCACTATCTAAGTGGTCTGCCATATCAAAGCGTTTAAGCTCAGAGATTTTAACCATGATCTAATCCTCCAATGTTTTAGACAGTTCAATGGCTTTGGCTATATCTCGTTGTTGAGTGGATTTATCACCTCCACCTAACATGACAATAATCACATCGCCATGTTGTATGTAATACATACGCCAACCAGGACCAAAGAATTCTCGCATCTCCCAAACACCCTCACCTACTGGCTTTGTATCACCAAGGTTTCCAGATTGAGCTTTCTCTAACCGGCGAGCCAATCTTCGTTTGGTTGGGTTATCACGTAGTCCATTTAACCACTGATCAAATTCATCTGTTAAAAGTACCTGATACATGACAACCTCGTTTTGCTTATCTAGATTGTAGCCTATAAGCTACAAATGTCAATCACCCGAAAATTTAATTTAACTCCATCCAAGTGCTATAGCAATCTGAGCTGCTCCAATAGCGGAGGCAAATATTAGAAAGATTGCTGGAACTTCAATTGCTATTAATAATCTAAAAATTTGCCAAAATATTACTCGATCATGTTTCCACGCTAATCGAGTTTTTCTAAACAAATTCTTTATGGCTTGTTTAAGAGAATTATCCTGTATCATTTCAATCTCAAGTTCTTCAATTCTTTTATTTAGTTCCTCATTTAGTGGTCTTATAAATTTTGCAAAACTACAAAAGCACCAGTAACCCAAATATAAGATCATAGTTAAACAAAATATGAGACGAATGCCCCAATCTAAAGTAAACATAGGCAATTGATCATTTACAAAAAGCAAATAGATACAGATAGACCCTAAAAATACTTGGGAGATTAAACTCCCCATGAAACATGAGAATGCGTCTTGACCTTCTTTAGTTAAGATATACATAGGAACACCTAAAAATCATTAATTTTCATTAAGTTAAAGTTATTATGTTTGCAAACATGGAGGTAAAGATAATGCTTATTTGTCGACAAAACAATATGCTTAATTTTTGATTTTTAATAATATTAATACGATTTTATAACTGATTTTTTACATAGCTTCTGCTTAAATAGAATTAAATAGCGCCAACTTTTCCGAGTCGGCGCTTTTTTTTGTTTACAATTCTCTCAGCATTTTTTTATAAAAAAATCTTTAAGCAGGTGCATTAAACCAATTCGGGTTTGTCTCCATCAACTCACCGTTAGAAAAAGAAACCTGTCTGAAATTTTGGCTGACTAATGGCTCGCCGTTTTCCCCTTTCAAGTTGTATCGTTTACTGAGTTTCAGGGCAAGCTGATTAGAGCGAACGATTAAGCCTGAGTATGTAAAGAAATCGTTTGGGTTTAAATATCTCAATGCATTCCAAACACCCATCATCTTAAAGTTTTGTTGGATGACGGCTTCTACTAATTGTTGAACAGCATGTTGGTCTTGGCGTTGTAGTTCATTACTACGTGCAACCACGGCAGTTAGGTTATGCACATACTCAACTGCGAAAGGTAGAACATCCTGTGGAATCTCATCGACTTTGTTCACATCAAAGCGTTGATTAATCATTTTATAAACTTCAACTGTATTGAAGTTAGATTTACTGACTAAAACCCCTACTGCTTCTGCTAGCGGTATGCGATCTCGTATATCTGTTAAAGATTTTGGTTTGCTTTCTTTTTCTAAAATATCTAGCACCCATTTTCTAAATTCTTTGGCAACTTCAGTGCGTGCGAACATCGCAATAAGATGTGCTCCACGTAATGAGAAAATTCTTACTTTTTGTAATCCACCTGTAGTACTTATCTCAATTAATTTCGTCATATCATCACGAAACTCATCAGAGTTCCGATTAAATAACTTAGTAATCGCTGTTTCAGGATTAGCATATTCTAAGGCTAACCCAATTTGGGTTGCCCCTAGCCAAATTTGGTCATCACTACTTTGTACTGGATACAACTGTACTGATCTAAAAATTAAATTGCTCATATATCACACCTATAGATATTAAGCCGCCCCATGTGAGCATGCTTTCCATAGCAATAATGTACCTAATTTTAGGAACAAGTCAAGTGTACTATTTATAGTTTTTCTTTGAGTGACTCGTAGCAATCTTTTAAGTTATCAGCATACCTTGCTGTATCACGACTATTATTTTTTAAAAGTTCGATGATTTCTAACCACAAACCTTCTGGAACGGCTCTCTGACCAGATAGCCATTGTCTGATTCGTCTTGAATCAACATTAATTGCCCTAGCTAAATCACTTTGCCATTGATTCCCATATAGTAGCTCGCCAGCCTGTCTCAACTGATCAGGTGTCATACGATGCGTATCATTTGATTCAGACATAAACCTTTTACCTAAGTACGTAAGTAAGTACTCATGTACCTACTTAAAGAGTTTAGTTAATTATCAGTCAGCACTTACTAATAAAACTTAAAACCATTATTCCATATTTTGCATATTATTCTAAAAACATTTAATGATTTTAAGGGTAAGTTTTAGACTATTGTTTCTTAAAAGCTTTATAAAAATCACTAAAACGTTTAAGAAATATTTTATTAGTTTTAAGCTAAAACCCAATAAACCCATACCGACAATGCAACGCAGCCAAACCACACTTAACATCCATACGTGCATCCATCTGACTGCGTTCATCTGTCACCATCTCAGCCCATGAATTGCCATAAAAGTATCGGCCGATGATTGCATCCATCCAGTCATCCATAATCTCAGACTGACCAAACATATCTAATATCAAACGTTGCACGGCGCGAGCTTCATTATCATTGATTTGGCAGCTTATACGGCTGTTCTTGATCTTAGGTGGTTCAAAGTCCCCTGTTAGATAATCAACAATGATCTGTTGCTGTTCCTTTTTAGAGAGCTTCTTATACTTTCTCGCTTTGGCTGCACTGTCCATCGCCACAGCAATAGGATTAACAATGCGTCCACATGTACCCATTGCCGATAACATCCAAGCACCGAACTGGTAGAGCCAGCCTTCCAAATCAAATCGAGTCCAATCCACACTTTGCAAGATATGTTGGTTTACTACTGCAGCATTCATTCTCTACTCCTCAAAACTTCGCAAATCGTTTAAATACCAACATGGCCGCATCACGCGCATGTTCATTGGTTCGACCTTTCCAACCTGTCATTCGAATAAAGTCAGTCGCTTGCTTTTTGGTGGCATTGGCTGCGGGGTGAATCATCTTGTAGGTGTAGCCCTGCTCTTTGCACCAGTCTTCCCAAATTTGCGCATCTCGTTTTACAGATCCAACGCCTTGTGCCTTTTCACGTCCACCTGTAAACCAAGTACGTTTTCGGGCATCTTCGATATACAGGCAAATGTTTTGGATACCCCATGTTTGAGCGTACTTTTGAACTTTGGCCATCGCTTGTGTGATTGACAGGCTTTCAACATGTTCCAGTTCTCCGCCGTTACCACGGTCAGCAGCTACGGCGAATCCTGTATTCACACCAGTATCTATCCCGATCATGATCTTCATGCTTGCACCATCCCCAACTCGATCTTGTTATTCAAAAACATGTGATTCACCGAACCGATGTATCCACACCAACCAAATGTGTCGCTCCAGTAAGACCACGTGCCGTTTTGGTTTTGCCAAAATGTTCCATCGTTTTCGATGTGTGTTGCGCCCTCAGGAATCATGCTGCCTCCTTCAAGTTGCCGCTAAATCCGACTTGCTTCAGGTAGCCTTCCCATTTTTTGGCTTGGGTTGGGTTTTGTAGTTTTACGGCGATGCGTGCTGCCAGTTTTTCAAATGATTCACCTGGTTCACTGTACTTGCTCGAAAATTCAGGATGGTGTGCAAGTTTCTGAGCAAAGCTCGCAATTTGTTTGTCACTGAGCTGTTTTGGGTTTTCAGATGCGGTGTTTTTGCTGTATCCCGTTTTTTCAGCATTTGAATATTTGCTTCGGTATGCGTTGAGCAACCAATCGGCAAAGTGAAAATTCATCAGTGCGTCGCAAAGGGATCTGTCTTGGTTGTAAATCTCGAATGCGCGTTTTTCTCGTTCAGCCCATTTTGCGTTCAAGATGGTTTCTGGTTCGATGCTGTCATCCGCCAATGAAATTTCTTCACGAAGTTTTTTCAAGCAAAACCAGTCTTTTTTGTTTTTAGATTCTATTGGAAGATTCCTTGGGAGATTCTGTGTCCCAATTTCGGTACTGGTCTCGGTACCGTTTTTGGTACTGGTACTTGTTCCGTTTTCGGTACTAGTACCAATATTGGAACCTGTACCTAAATTGGTACTAGTACCGTTTTTACCACTAGTCCCCTTTTTGGTACTGGTTGTTTCATCTTCCCGACCGACCACACCGAGCAGTTGATAAACTTTTACGCCGTTGCCAACGATGCTGCCTGTAAATTTGATCAGGGCTTTTTGTTCTAGGTCGTCTAATACTTTGATGATGGTTTTGCGGTTCATCTTGGTGTCTTTGACCATTCGCATAATGCTTGGGTAGCATTTGTGGTCTTCTCCTGCACGGTCTGCAAGTGAAAGTAATATGAGGCGTTGTGTGGAACTTTCTACTTCCGCTTTCCAAGCCCAAATCGTTGCATCTAAGCTCATGGGGTTACCTCTTTTTTATCGTCTACGCACTGGTGTATCTGCGTATCGAGTTCTGCCAATATTTCGTGTAGTCGGTGGATTACCCTAGACATGTCTAGTGCTTCCCCGCGTGTGATGCGTCCGTCTGCCATCATTTCTTTAAATAGCGTGTAGACGTTTCCGCCTTTCATTCCAAAGGTCAGGACGAGATCGGTTAATGCGGTGTCTCGGCTTTCGGGTATGTCAGGCAGGTTGATTGCCACTTTGCCGTGTTGGGCATTGAGGCTTTGCAGTATTCGGTAGTCGTTGGTAAGTGCCATCAGTTTTGAGGCTTCGAGTAGCGTCAAGTGATGGGTGTCTGTGTTTGGATTGACTTTGCTGTTGAGCACGGCGGGACTTTTGATGCCCATACGTGGAGCAAGTGCTGATGCGCCGCCTTTGTAGTCATGCACAGTGTTATAAGCAGCATCTAATATGTTCATATCGAGTTCCTTTGAACGTTTTTATTAGAGGACTTGCCTAATAATATTGCTGGCTCTAATCGGTTCTCTTAACTCAATCCAAATATCAACATATGTATCTGGAAAGATTTCTTTACGAGTACTAATTCCATTTTCTTCGGCAATTACAGCCAAACGAATTTTTCGATCAGTAGGAATAGCTTTCCAACCACTTACAGAGGAAGGTTTTATTCCTAATAAGCGAGCAACGGCGTTACATCCACCCAAAGCTTCTATAAGTTGGTTGTCTGTCATGTCTAGCTCCTAATTTACAAACCATTATTAGGCATTCCTTATTTATATTCAATAGGCATGCCTAATTTAATTTGTGTTAGGATTGCCTAACAGTTAGGATAAGATCATGAAAACATTAGCAGAACGTCTTAAATATGCTATGGAAATACTCCCTTCTAAAAAAATTAAGGGGGTAGATCTTGCTCGTGCTGTTGGGGTAAAGCCACCTTCTGTTAGTGATTGGCTCAGTGGTAAGTCAAAAACTATGGAAGGTGAAAATCTTTTAAAAGCTTCCAAATATTTAAATGTTAATCCTATTTGGCTAGCTACTGGTTCGGGTAAACCAGCTGATAAAAATATAGATTTAAACTTAGTTAATGATAAAGAGAATAATTTTCTTGAAGTTAATAACCCTGAAATATATCAATTAGTTAAATCTTTGATAATTTTAGATTCTAAAGGTCAGCTCCCAAAAGAGTTAATTCAAGGCATTAAAATTATTATTGATACATTTTCCATAAAATAGATTAGGAGAAATCAAATGGAATACATAAGTGAAATTATTAGTGCTGTTTTAGGTTTTCTTGCAGGAATAACAGCCACTATCGTTTATCAAAAGATAAGTATTAAAGAAAATTCAGATAACAATGAAAATTTCAATAATCCAGATAACTCTTATACAAATGCTCAACAAACAGACATTAAAACAGGCGGAGGTGACTTTGCTGGTAGAGACATGTTTAAAAACACTGATAAACCTCAAAACAAGTAATAGCTATTCAAGGTAGTTTTTATGAATAACCAAGAAAATATTAATACCAATGGAGGAGATTTTGCTGGTAGAGATATGGATAAGCGGACTTTCAATATTTATAATACTGAAGGAGCTATTTTTTTATTTCCATTTCTAGAAATTGTTAAAAAATTAGATGCTGGTTTTGAAATTGACATTGAAGACCAATTAGATGATTTAAATCATTTTAAAGGTACAGTTCGACACGATACTAGAGGCTTAGAACAAAAACTTCTAGATTCTAATAGAAAATATCAAATTGATAGTGCGTTGAGATATAAATCTAAAGCCAGCAGACTAATTACTAAGCATCAAGATAGCCCTGCTTTTCAATTTCTTATTTCAAAAATATTAGCTAGAATAGAATTGACCTTTGGGCAAATTATTCGCCCTATGATTGAAAATGATGCAGACATACAAGATGTCGAAACTGCTATACTTAAACAGGTTATTTATCCAATAGAGGCCCTACTTATTGGAACACCTTTAGGTGCTAGTAGTGAATGTGTTCTGCATTTATTATACTTTTTAGCAGGTAATTGCCATATTTGTTGGGATAAAAAATGTTAATTTACCATCCTGCTTTTGATGCTAGTCACTGTTCTTACAGAATATTAAAAATCTTGAGCAAAATTTCTTTAGATAAATCAATTGAAAAGGATCGTATAAAAATAATTGATTTTTATATGGTTTTTCCAAAGCAAATGAGAAGTATTAGATTTCCTCAAAATCTTGGTGCAAGAAAAATTAGATCTGAACTAGATAAGATTAATGATAGTTATAGACCTTGTCGTTCCCCTTTTTTAATACAACAAAAAATGTCTATTATTCAGGACAAAGTATTAAATAGCTTAGTTACAAACGAACATTTATCTTACATTAGTTCAAAAAATGAATACACACAAGGCTCTAAATTTTCACATTTAGCACTATCGAACTCATTATTTTCCAATTTCATAAACAAAGATCTAGAAAATTTGATTTTAGATTTTTTTATTAATTTCCCGCTTAATGGCAAAGATGGATTAAAAGATCGTACAGCACTTATGGAGTTCCGTTATGACAACAAATTATAATAATTTTAAAATAAATAAAATGATGGTTTTTCAGAATAAATTCTGCGCTCTTGAGATCAGTTTTCTAGAAGGATTAAATGTGATATATGGAAAAAATAGTGCAGGTAAAAGCTCATTATTAGATACTTTAGTACACTCTTTAGGTGGGGAAGATATAGATTTAAATCCTATTGTTGAAGAATGCTCTTATGTATTAACTGAAATAGAAATAGAAAAAAATAAAATTACTTTATCAAGAGAATTATCAAATAAAAGAAAACTACCCATTAGTATTTTTTATGGAAATATTGAAGAAGCTATGTTGTCAGAAGCTTCTCTTTGGCATACATTCCCTTATAGTTCGTATAATGAAAAGTTTGGTTTTTCTAAGATTTTTTTTGATTTCTTAAATTACCCAGAAACTGTTTCTACTGAAACAACTATTACTACTCATCAAGTTCTTAGAATACTATATGCTGATCAATCAAATAATCATCTCCCTATATTTAGACATGAACAATGGGACAATGTAGAAAAAAGGCTTGCTATTCGTGATTATATATTTGGTTTATTTAGTGGAGAATTATATGAACAGCAACTTTTTAAAAAATCAACAACCAAGCAACTCGATGATGCAATAAACAAGCTACAATCAATTTTCAAAGTTCTAGGAAGATCTAGTGAACAAATGATTGAAGATTTTATCATTGAAGAAAAAAATATTCTTGATAAAAATAAAGACATATTACTTGATAAAATTTTTTCATTAACTAATAAAAATGATGATATAGAATTAGCATCAGACCAGCAAGATATTCAAAATCGAACTCAAATCGAATTAACGCAACTTAACAAAGCTGTTTTATCTCTAGAAAGTCAGTTATCAAATCAAGAGATTGAAATTTTAGATCTTGAAAGTTTTTCTAAAGAATTAACAATTAGAATGTCCGAATTAAACAACTCAATTGCTAGCAACTCTTTAATTACTAATATTGTTTTTGATTTTTGCCCATGTTGTCATAGCAAAATTGAAATTGAAACTGATGAGAACATATGTAAATTATGTAAGTCACATGTATCTGAAGATATAAACCAGTCCAATTTGCTTCAATTAAAAACTGAGCTAAATTTCCAAATCCAAGAAACAAATAAGCTAGTTAATGATGAAAGAAAGAACTACTTACGTACTGTTAAGTCTCTAAATGAGCAAAAACTCTTATTTAGCCAAAAAAAGCAAGAGTTCGATTTGCTAACAAATCGTTGGCATACTTCTTATGAGTTAGAACTTTTTCAATCCTATAAAGAACTAGGAGAAATTGATAGCGAGTTAAAAAACATTGAAAAAAGATTGGAGATTGCTAAAGAAATAAAATCCTTAGAAGTGAGAAGAAATCATCTTCAAGAGACTCTAAATAGCATTGTAAGAACTATTGAACGTATGACAAATGATGCAAAACATAAATTAACCAGAATTTTAAATAATTTGAACTTAAACTTGAAAAATCTTCTTGCAAAAGACATTGGTATTCAAGAAGAGTTTCTTGATCCAAATAATAAAGTAGAAGTTGTTTTTGAAGATAATAGAATTATGGTTAATGGTACTAGTCATTTTTCTCAAAGTTCAACGATAGTTCTAAGACATCTATTTCATTTAGCTTTACTTCAATTAGCTGATCAAGATGATAGTATTCGTGTTCCACATTTTTTTGTACTTGATGGAATCAATGATGGAGGGCTTGAAAATGATAGAGCAGAAAATTTACAAAAAATTATTTTTGAAACTTGCCAAAACCTTACAAAACCGTTTCAACTTATCTGTGCAACATCTGAATTATTCCCAGTATTAGAAAGTGCTAATAGAATAGAATACTTAAATGGAACTAGAACATTCAAAAATAAGTTGATCGGAAAATCTAACTTATAAAAAAATAAAGCATGCCTAATTTATGTTGACTTATTTGTTAGGCATGCCTAATATGCATCTTGCAAACAACAAAAAGCCCCTTCACTTTGGACGGCGACGGGGCTTTGCATTAAAGCGAGATAAGTATGAAACAAAAGCCTATACACAGTCAAACGACACCTATTCTTTTTCAACATCCAACTGCGGCAGATCTTCGTCTGCCAGTTCGGAAAATCATATACACCAACCTCAAAGAGTTTAGCCTCTTTGCCCTACTCGCCTTTTTACTCTGGCTTTTCATCCATTTTTGCTATGTAGTGATTGGAGGGTAAGAACATGGCTACTTATGATTACCGCTGTGAAAGCTGTGATAAATACATTCCAGTAGATTGCTCAAACATTAAAGTTGGCGATGACGTTAGCTTTACCACCACATACCAAACCTCAAGAACTGCACGTTTTTCATCAAAGCAAGGTACAGTAAAAGCCATCACAGGTGATGTTTGCGAAATCAATGTCGGTAAAAAAACTTACCTCAGAAATATCTCTAATGTTTCTCCAAGTGATGCGCCAAATGCATTGACGTATGCCCTATTCGGCACATGCAAATGCGATAAGGAGGTAACTCCAAATGGCGACTAATATCAAACGAGTTAAGCTCACTATCTTTGCTGAAAAATATTGGACAGATGAAGAGTCTCGACCATGCCGTGCAACTCTCATTAGCCACATCCAACGCGGTTGGTTGAGTGGCAAGAAAATTGGAACACAATGGTATATCGAATGCACATCTTGGGGCGCACCACTCTACTACAACAGCGATACACCCAAAATTGCATTGGACTCTCCACCAGTAACTGGCAATCCGATCGCAGATCGAATATTAGCTGAGATATGATATGACACCACGACCACGCGGAACAGGGAGCCTCGACCTCCCACCCCATGTCGAGATTGATAAAAAGTCGAATGGTACGATCTACTATCGTTATATGTTGCCAAATGGACAACGCAAATCACTCGGCAAAGATCGTAATGAAGCTATCGTCGCGGCGATGGCTTTAAATGCGGCATTGGACAGACATCCTGATATCGTCGCAAAAATACTAGAGACCAACCGTAAAATCACAACCAACATTCCAAGCTTTGAAGATGGATTGAAAGAGTTCCTACAACTGCGACTCTCTGAAAAGACTTATGCCAAATCGACATTGACCATTATCAATGCCAACTGTGACAAATACATCGAAACTTGGGGCTCGATCTATTGCAATGAAATCACTTTAAATATGTTGGCCACTTATTTAAAAGAACAAACGCCGTTCCAAGCAGAAAAGCATCGTTCCTTACTGATCGACATATTTAAATACTTTGTGGCAAATGGTTGGGCGAATGACAACATCGCTGAGAAAACTTTAAAACCGATTCGACCGAAGAAAACACGGCAACGACTGAGCAATGAAACGCTTGCTCAAATACGCGCTGTTAGCCCTGATTGGTTGAAGTATGCAATCGACTTAGCACTGCATTCAACTCAACGCCGTGGCGATCTAGTGGCATTGTTACGCACTGCGGTGAATGTGAAAGAAAATACATTTACCGTGTTGCAGCACAAGTCATTAAATTATGACAAGCCGATCTATATCGAAGTGGATATGCATCCTGAACTGGCGGAAGCTGTGGTGAAGTGCCTTGAAAATTCATTCCGTTTGAACTGCCCTTACCTCATTGCGACTCGTCCTGTTCGCATCACAGCGCATAACCGAGCTGTGAAGTTACACGCATTTGCTGTGACTGAAGATCACCTCACCAAGCAATTCCAAAAGTATCGGGATTTGTCGGGTGCATGTGATCATTTAGAGCCGAGACAAAGACCATCTTTTCATGATCTACGTGCGCTAGGTATTTTCAATATTACCGAGAAATATGGCAAAGCTTATGCTCAGGCATTGGCTGGTCATGCGACTGAAAAAATGACGGATCATTACCTACAAGGACATGAAGAACCGAAGCCGCAACGAGTCAGTTTTAGATGATTTTTTAAATTCTAAACACGGCGATTTATTGTACTTATTCACATTAAAACAGGATTGAGTTCCCCGAAAATACCCCGAAATCCCCCCGAAAACAAAAAAGCCCACTTTTTGAGTGGGCTTTAATATACTGTTTTCACAGTGAATTTTGGTAGGTATAAGCAGACTCGAACTGCTGACCTCTACGATGTCAACGTAGCGCTCTAACCAACTGAGCTATACACCTAGAATGAAAAGCATAATATTCATTTTTTTGCATGATCACAAGTTTTTTTGATCTTGTTTTATCACAACCGCACAGTCTTTAAGCAACTTTTTAAATTGTTGTAGATCAACGCGATTCATTTGCTCTAAAAATACGATTTTCTGATACAGCACAATCACTTGTTTAAATGGTTGTTGATTTTCAACAGTTAAAGATAAACGCTGCATCCACGTTTGGAACGTTTCAGTGAGTATTTTCTGCATAAGTTGAATCAAGCCCGAGTTTAAATAGCCAGTTTTTCTGTTTTCCAGCGTCGTAACCTACAACGTTGCTTTGCCATTGATAACTTAAATAATCATTCCAAACACGTAGATTTTTTATTAGGCGGATTCAATAACGAAGTGCAACACACTTGTAAGTAGTTGAGAAAGTTAGAGTGTATTAAACTCATTCTGATTTTTTTCAACTCGCAATTGGAAAGCACACAATGAAGCAACGAGGCTATCGAGCAAAACAGGCACAGGAACTTTCAAAGCGGCGTTGTTACCGTAAAATATCGTCTCTCACAGACTTCGCCTATCACTATATTTCTTATTTCATTCAGAAGAAATAGACAAAGTATCCATTGCCGAGATGAAGTCATTGAACAAAGGCGACGAGTTGGTGATTTTGAAGGAGACACGGTGATTGGCAAACATCATAAGGGAGCTATTCTCACGCTTGTAGATCGTAAAAGTTTATATGTTCATATTGGGGAGACAAGGGTTTCATCAAAAACGATAAGTCATTGCATAGAGCGGTGTATTACAGATCAAGGAATTGCTACTTATTTTGCCGATGCTTATCGTTCAAATCAAAGGGCGAGGAATGAAAATACCAATGGCTTAATTCGTCAATATTTGCCAAAATCATCATCATTCGATCACATGACTCAAGAGCGAATTCAAGAGATTGAGAACGCTCTAAATCATCGTCCTAGAAAGTCCTTAGGGTGGCGACTCCTAGTGAAGTGATGGCTAGTTTTATACTGTTGTGCTTACTACTTGAATCCGCCAACTCAAATAAATGTTCTTTCTGGTTAAACATATTAATCCCAATCACATCGCTTGCCAGCATGTCATTGGTAAATTGAATCCGTTGAAACTGCAGTCCTGTTAAACGTGCCAATGCACTGGCTAAGGTTGTTTTTCCAAGTCCAGGTAAATCCTCAAACAGCACATGACCACCAGCCAATAAACACGTCAGCGCCAATTTGGTTTGCTGCGGTTTATCCAAAATAAGCTGATTAACCTCGAGCAAAAAACTTTTGATCTTATGCCCATAATGCTGAATATCTTGTTGTATTTTTTGATTTTGCTGATTGTTTTCTTGAACTGAAACTTTTTCCAGACCCCACATTATTCTATCCCCCAAAAATAAAACAGTGTATGAATCAACATACACTGTTTTAGATTTTTTTCAAAGAAATCAAATAATTTCTATTTCTAACAAGGGCATTTCTTCATCCCACCGCCCGCACTTGGATAGCGCGAATCTACACAATGACGATAAAAAGTTTTAGCATCCATTGGGGTTAAATCTGGATGGTGTGTTTTCATATGTTGCACATAATTTTCATAGTCAGGTACACCGACCATTAAACGAAAACTCTGTTGCAAATGCTGCCATAAAACCGCGATTTTCGACCAGTTTCTTGGTGACAATAACAAATGTTTTTGCGACATGATGGTAAATTTAATGATCCTCACAATCACGGCACTTCCTTTACGAGCAATTTTAAAATCCATCATCACTCTCCTTTGATACTATTTGCAGTCATCGGAGTTTCGGTATAGACCGCAGGTGCTTCATTGGCTGTTGGTGTTGGACTTGCCAAGGCTCTACGAATCGCGCCAATCGAGGCAATAATCATCACAATTGCAACAATCATAAAGAACGCGCACAACCCTGCATTAATCTGATTTGACAATACAATAGTCTGCATCTCAGCCACAGATTTTGCTGGAGCAAGTACTTCACCACGTGCAATCGCATCCGAGAAACGATTGGCTTGAGCAAGGAAACCAATTTTAGGATTGTCATGGAAAATCTTTTGCCATCCAGCGGTCATTGAAGTAATGATCAAGAAGACAGTCGGTACAATCGTAACCCAAACATATTTTTCTTTTTTCATTTTAAATAGAATAACCGTACCTAAAATCAATGCCATTGATGCAAGGATCTGGTTACCGATACCAAATAAAGGCCATAAAGAATTGATACCCCCTAGAGGGTCAACCACACCTTGATAGACAAAGTACCCCCAACCTGCAACTGCAACAAACGTTCCAATTAAGTTCCCAACGAATGAACTTGAGTTTTTTACTGCTGGAACAACGATACCTACCGTATCTTGCACCATGAAACGACATGCACGTGTACCTGCATCTACCGCTGTTAAGATAAATAAGGCTTCAAATAAAATCGCAAAGTGATACCAAAATGCCATCATCGAACGATTATTAAAAATTTCAGAGATGATATGCGCCATACCAATTGCAAAGGTTGGTGCGCCGCCTGTACGCGATAAAATCGAGCTTTCCCCCACTTCATGTGCCAAAACAGTCAACATTTCAGGGGTTACCACAAAACCTAAATT
This sequence comes from Acinetobacter sp. 2JN-4, assembly GCF_003687745.1. Classification (NCBI taxonomy): domain Bacteria; kingdom Pseudomonadati; phylum Pseudomonadota; class Gammaproteobacteria; order Moraxellales; family Moraxellaceae; genus Acinetobacter; species Acinetobacter sp. 2JN-4. Next base: position 18,071 of record NZ_RDNY01000001.1, read on the forward strand.
TCGTACTGCTTCCGCAGCAGTTTCAACACTTGTTCCCAAAACTGCTGCTGGTGCATTAATCGCAAAATAAATACCTGGATCTAAAACAGTGGCACAAATCATCGCCATAATACCGACGAATGATTCCATCAACATACCACCATAGCCAATCACACGAATATTGACTTCGTTATCAACCAGTTTTGGGGTTGTGCCTGAAGCAACCAAGGCATGGAAACCTGAAATCGCACCACAAGCAATGGTAATAAATAAGAAAGGAAATAAACTTCCAGAAAAAACAGGACCTGTTCCATCAACAAAATGCGTCACTGCTGGCATTTTTAACTCAGGCATCGCAAATAAAATACCGACTGCAAGACCTGCGATCACACCAATTTTAAGGAATGTAGAGAGATAATCACGCGGTGCCAATAACAACCAAACGGGTAACACTGAGGCAATAAAGCCATAGATAATCAGTCCCCACGTTAGCTGCGTTCCAGTTAAGGTAAAAAACTCACCCCAATAAGGATGTTTTGCAACATCGCCACCAAATACAATTGCCGCCATCATCAGGACAAAGCCGATAATCGAAACCTCTGCAATTTTCCCGGGGCGCAGATAGCGCATGTATATGCCCATGAACAGTGCGATTGGAATGGTTGCCGCAATACTAAATACCCCCCATGGACTTTCGGCCAGTGCTTTGACCACGACTAAGGCCAATACAGCAAGGATAATCACCATCACGCCTAACGTACCCAGCATGACGATCACACCAGCAAAGGTGCCCAATTCCTGTTTTGCCATTTCACCCAATGAACGACCGTCGCGTCTGGTAGAGATGAATAACACCAAGAAATCTTGTACTGCACCTGCGATGACCACACCCACTAACAGCCAAATTGTTCCGGGTAAATATCCCATTTGTGCAGCTAGAATAGGTCCAACTAATGGTCCTGCACCTGCAATTGCGGCAAAGTGGTGACCAAATAAAACGTATTTATTGGTTGGCACATAGTCCAGACCATCATTCAAGCGATGCGCTGGGGTCAACCGTTTAGGGTTTAACTCAAAAACTTTAGTCGCGATAAATAAACTATAGAACCGATAAGCAATGCTATACACACACACCGCAGCAAGGACCAGCCAAACTGCATTGACATGTTCACCTCGACTCACTGCGAGTATCCCAAATGAGATAGCGCCTACAATGGCAACCAAACTCCATAAAAGTTTGGAGGGAAGCGATGATTTTGTTTGTGTTGTTTCCATTTAGAACCTCTCAAATACATAACTTTTCGTTAGTTGTTACATGGCTTTCCATACCTATATTTTCTCTTCGGAAATATCTTCGTCAGTTTATCGTTTTTAAAAGATGATTTATCTAATACTTTGGCATAAAAAAAGGGATGATTTTCATCATCCCTTCGATAATCTTATCGTTAGATTCGATTATGCACGTTCTAAATAATCACCAGTACGGGTGTCTACACGAACGCTTTCTTCTTGCTGTACGAATAACGGAACACGTACCACAGCACCTGTTTCTAATTTAGCAGGTTTACCACCACCGCCAGAAGTATCACCACGTACACCAGGATCAGTTTCAATGATCTTAAGGACCACGAAATTAGGTGGGTTAACGGTTAAAGGTACGCCATTAAATAACATGATGGTACATTTTTCATTTGAGTCGTCTTTTAACCATTTCGCAGCATCACCCATTGCCGTTTTATCTGCAGCGATTTGCTCGAAAGAGACAGGATCCATGAAATTCCAAAGTTCGCCATCGTTGTAGAGGTATTCCATTTCAACTTCTACAATATCAGCCGCTTCCAAAGAGTCACCTGACTTAAACGTTTTTTCTAATACTTTACCAGAACGTAAATTACGCAATTTTACGCGGTTAAATGCTTGACCTTTACCTGGTTTCACATATTCATTTTCCATGATTGAACATGGGTTGCCATCAAGCATAACCTTAAGGCCTGCTTTAAAATCATTTGTAGAATAATAGGCCATGAAAGGCGCACTCCAAACTTAAAACTCAAATCTATTAATGCTAGACTAGGCACACAGCTGCGGCTAACACTATTTTTACGTATGGCATGATAAACTATTTACATCAAGAGAAAAACTGGCAATCACAACTCAGTGATCTAATTACCGATCCTTTAGAGCTGTTAAATCTGCTTGAGCTATCTACCGAACAGTTATTATCTGGGGCAATCCTCGCCTCTGAGCAGTTCAAATTACGTGTTCCTCGTGCATTCGTCGGGAAAATGAACATTGGCGATCCTTTAGACCCGCTATTACTGCAAGTTTTACCACACCATTTAGAACTTGAAGAACATCCAGCCTTCGTTACCGACCCATTAGGTGAAGAAGCCGCCAACCAAATGGCAGGTGTTTTACACAAATACCAATCACGGTTTTTACTCACTTTAACGGGCGCATGTGCGATTCACTGTCGCTATTGTTTTCGCCGTCATTTTCCATATCAAGAAAATCTGCCTAAAAATGATGATTGGATAAATATTAAGCAGTACATTGAGCAAAATCCGAAGATCAATGAAGTCATTTTAAGTGGCGGTGATCCACTCACCCTCAGCAACCGAAAACTCGCTTTATGGCTAGAACGTCTAGCATCTCTCCCTCAAATTAAAATACTGAGAATTCATTCACGTGTTCCGATTGTTATCCCCAACCGTGTCGATAAAGAGCTGATTTCTATTTTAAAAAACAGTAGGCTACGCATAATAGTAGTGGTACACTCAAATCACGCAGCTGAGCTTGATGATTACACTTGCTCAAAGTTATTACAGTTATCATTACATCATATTACCGTGTTAAATCAGGCGGTTTTACTCAAAGGTGTGAATGATTCTGCAAAAACGTTGACTGAGTTGAGTAGCCGTTTATTTGAAGCGAGAGTAATGCCGTATTACCTGCATGTTTTAGATAAAGTCAAAGGTGCTCAACATTTTGATTTAAGGTCTTCAGAGATAGACCATATATACAGTGATGTATTAGCAAGTTTACCGGGATATTTAGTTCCAAAACTTGTGAGGGAAATTGCGGGCGAAAAAAATAAAACACCGCTTTTTGGGGCTCAAACATTCTGAGATTGATAACACAATGATGAACACAGCTTTTTCGGATATTTTTCAAATTCCAACTGTACTAAGACGGGACAAACTGAGTTTTTGTGACACAAACACCAAAAGTTTGAATGAATGGATTTCCAATCTATCCATCATGCAATTGGGCGATACATCCAAAGCACTCTTTGCCGCTTTATTAGAACTCAGCGAGTTAGAATGTTCGGAAACCTTGCGTTTTGACTTAGTCCAAGTGTTACACCCGACCATCGAAAATGTTTTAGGCAGTTTAGAAAAGAATTTTTTCAATCAAGGTGTGATTAGCTCTGATCGCAATGAACATATCATTGAACTCGCGATGCTATTACGCTGCTACTTTGCAGCGGTTTATATCAATATTGTAAGACGTAGCAATGAACAGTTAGATCAGCAGAAGTTTTCTATATTTGCACTCAATCAAAAGAAGAATTTGCAGACCGCAAGAACACTGGCAACCTTCCAGTCTTTACAACAACTGACCCAACTCTTATACCAACAACATATGTTGTATAGTGAACCCGTTGCAGGACAATGGCTCATCGCACATCAACTCTATGATGCCGCTGTTACACATAGATATCACCATACCAACTTAGATCAAGTTCACGGTACATCGAGTTCATTAGGCAATATTTCTCAAGCCTACGCCCAACTCATTTTGATGGATATTTTTAATACCAATCAAATTCGCCAATCTGAAATACAAGCACTGTTCCAGTGTAGTTTTGATTGGGCTAAAATGGTTCAAATTCTACCCAAAGAAACAGACTTAACCAAATATGTGGTCGACACAAGTAAAGATCACCCACCGATTTATAATAAAAAGCAAAGTTCAGGTTTTCTACCGAACATTTTTATCAGTACGCACAGCCTATTGGATCATGTCACGGCCACCCTACATAAAAATGCGGAATATGTGTCCAAAAACGAAAAAGTCTATCTCACCCCTGCTTTAAAATTTCATGTGCAGACAATTCTAGGAACGATCGCGGAGCGTCGCCATGAGCGTTATGAATATAATGCTCAGCTACATATTTGTTTTGGTCTTTTGACCGCACATTTTTACCTGTCCAAAGCGAAGAACTTTTCAGAAACATTATTTCTAGATCATAGTTATGGACTACAAAATGAATCAAGGTTCATGTCAGCTTGGGATAAAAAGAACACAACAGATAATCAAGAGTCTGCAATTCAACGTTTAAACCGTGAAAGTAAAACGGTATATCAAGCAGATATACTGGACATTAGTGTCAATGGTTATCGTATAAAGTGGTCTGGAGATGCACCCAAGAACTTAAGAACAGGTGAATATATTCTCGTTAAAGAAACCTCTCATGGCCATTGGCGTGGTGGTGTGATTCGCTGGCTCAAACAGTCCTCTGAGAAAAGCTTAGAACTAGGCTTGGAAGTACTAGCGCAAGAAATTTTCCCTTGTGCCGCACGTATCCAAGCCGATCTACATATTAGTAATTATCATCCAGCACTTTTATTAAAGAACCAAAATTTGGATGAAACCAAAACAACTTTAATATTACCAGGTTCGCAAATTTTTCGGGAACACCAAGCTGTTCATTTAAGATTGGGGAAAGAGGAAGTCAAAGTGTATTTATTAAACGCGCAACTCATTACCCAAAGTTTTGTTCAGTTCGAATTTGAACTACTAAATGATGAAGAACAACCTGTTCTTCGTCGATTTATGGCACAAAAAAATCTAGATAAAATTGATCAAGACTTATGGGAAGCATTGAAGTGAGAAATTCTTTACTCTCTAAAAAACTAAAACGGACTGAAACTCGTTTACTCATCATTGATGATAATCAATTACGGTATAATCAAATTTCGGCATTATTTGCGGCTCAAGATCATCAAATTCAAGCAACCCTACTTGATGACCTTAAAGCATTTGAAAAGCAACTGAACTTAGCTTGGGATATTGTGATTTTTGGTCGTGCATACGATTTAAAAATTGAACAAACCCTATCGCTCATTCAAGCATCAGCACAGCCTAGCTTACCGGTTTTATTACTTGAACCAGATAATTATCAGGCTGAGCAATATCAGACTTATATTCATAAAGGGATTTATGATGTCTTGAGTCTCGAATCGCCAGAAAAATTTTACATCAACATCGTTCGCACACTTTCCTACAGTCGTTTGGTTCAAGCTGAGCATCGTTTATTAAGTGAATTAGAAGCAGCTCAAACCCAAGCTCAATCTCTAGTCGCAGAAAGCCATAAAGCCGTTGCGATCTTACAAGAAGGCATTCATATCGAAGTAAATGCCGAATACGCAACGCTATTTGGTTTTGACAGTGCCGACGATTTGGTTGGTTTACCGATTCTCGATGTTTTACAGCCTGAAGATTTAAGTCAGTTTAAGTTACGTTTCAAGAAGATTTCACAGGGTCAATTTGAGCAAGCACGCTTTGAACTACTTACTCAGAATCCCGTCATAAAAAATAATCCGCTACACGTTGAGTTCCTCCCTTCTGGCAATGAAGATGAAATCCAACTCAATATTGAATGTGAGACAACACAACAATCTGTAGCTGCAGCAGCCCCAAGCACTACAGTAACTGAAAAAATTTCGAGCTTATTTACGGCGTTACAGCAAATTAATCGACAACTCGCAAATCAGCCAGCCAATGCCAATGCACTGGTGTTGTTTAGTCTAAACAACTGTCCAAATGAAGTTTTTCAAAAGGATTGGCACGCGACAAAAGCCTATTTCTCCAATATTCCAAACTTTATTAAGGAACAAGTGAGTGTTCCTGTATATCAAGTTGATACCGCACTTTATGTCGCTTTATTCCAAGCAGAATCTAAAGTGGTATTGAACTCATTATTGATTAGTTTGAACGGTCTGCAAAAGCCACAACTACTGATCACTGAACAATACAACTTCCCATTACATTTAAAGCTGGGCTATTGTGAACTGACCAAACAGATTCCTGACGAAGCTCATTTTGAACGCATACTTTCTAAAGCATTCTTACTGGCGCTGCCTGTCTTTAATACGCCTAAGATTGATACCAATATCGGTTTAACCACCGAACATATTCCAAAAACAGTTCAAATCAGCCTATTACAAGAGCTGAAACAGAAGTTAGATACAGGTGATATTCATCTAAAATATCAGCAAACTTATGACAAACAAGACCAATATACCCATACCTATGAAGTTTCTAGTGGGTTTATACATAACAACCAATGGCAGGATTTAAGCGATCTTGCTGATTTAAAAGATGATCCTGAGCTATCCGTTCAATTAGACCGCTGGATATTGGTAGAGGCATGTAAACAATTACATAATTTCATTACGCAATATCCAAAAGCAAAACTGATTATTAATCTCAACCATCACATCCTATTAAGTGATAAAAAGCTTCCTGAATTGGTTGCAAAATTACTGACCATTATTGGAAGTAAACAAGCCCATCCAATTATTTTACAGTTCTCAGAGCAAGCACTGCAACAGAACCTAACACAGGCACAGCCGCAAATTGCTTTACTTCGCCAATATGGCGCTGAAGTTGCTATTCGTGATTTTGGTAACTCTATTTATAGCGATACGATTCTTCAGCAAATCGACACCCAATACGTCAGTTTTCACCCGACATTATCGAAAATGCTTGCATCAGATAAAGAGATGGTCGCTTTGCAAGAAAAGGTACTGCATTTCATTGCCCAGAAACCTGTTGAAATATTCTTAAATGAATTGAATGACATGAACTTATTTGCAAATGCATGGAATGTAGAGAGTCGTTTCTTACAAGGCAATTACTTTCAGAAGAAACTTGATCGCTTAACGGACGTACAAGATCAATAACCCCCTAGCATGTAATACCGATCTATAAAACACTTTTAGAATCCCCCTAAGCCCCCCTTTGATAAAGGGGGACTTCTCCTCTCTTTTAAAAAGAGAGGTTGGTGAGGGATTTAAAAAATACAGACACAAAAAAAACGGGCATATTGCCCGTTTTTTTTGTTTTCTTGATATTAACGTTTGATAGAACGTGACATACCAGAAAAACGTTGTTTGAATTTGTCGATACGGCCGCCTGTATCCACATTCTTTTGTTTACCAGTATAGAATGGGTGGCAAGCTGAACATACGTCAAGATAAAGAGTTTCTTTACCTAAAGCAGATTTAGTTTCAATAACGTTACCACATGAACAAGTAGCAACTAAAGTTTGGTATTTTGGATGAATATCGGCGCGCATGCTCGATGCTCCTAATTAGTAAGAAAGGCTTAAGCTGTTATCGCAATTGATCACTCTCAATATGAGGAAAGCAAAGTGTTTTACACTTGCAGATCAACACCACAACAGACCATTTCTTTTGACTCACCGAGACTCTAAAGGTCAGAGCAAAGCCAACAAGTGCCGAGCATTATACGCCAACAAAACAGATTTAGCGAATTATTCTTGTCTTGTTTTCGACCAATGATTGGCAATTATCCCACAAACCATCAACTGGATTTGATGAAAGATCATAATTGGTAAAACAATCATGCCTAAAGGTTGTCCTATAAATAAAATTTGCGCCATAGGCACCCCACTCGCCAAAGTCTTCTTTGAACTGCAAAAGAAAATTGTCGCTTGATCCGCTTGATTAAAACCAAGCCACTTTGGTAGATAGAAAGCCAATAGCATCACAATGGTAAGCAAGACTGAACACGCAAGGATTAAATACAATAAGGTTAAACCACTGACCTGCTGCCATAGTCCAGCAACGACAGCACTGCTGAACGCCCCATAAACCACCATTAAAATAGAGCCTTGATCAAAGACCTTGACCAGACTTGGTCGTTTGAGCATTGCAGGAAAGATATAAGGGCGTAATATTTGACCTAATATAAATGGAACCAATAATAATAGTGTGATTTGAATAATTGACTGGGTTGGATCAAAACCATGTTGGCTTTGTCCAAGAATAAAATAGCTGACTAAAATAGGCGTAATAATCATACCAATGATATTGGAAAATGATGCACTACACACAGCACCTGCGACATTGCCTTTGGCCATCGAGGTAAATGCAATCGAAGATTGTACTGTTGATGGCAGAAAGCACATAAACAGAAAACCCCAATACAACTGCTGTCCCAAAAGCGGCTCTAAGATTGGTCGGGCCATGAGGCCGATTGCAGGGAAAAGTAGAAAGGTAAACGCAAAGACGAGAGCATGCATTTTCCAATGCAGCATGCCTTCAACCACAGCTTCACGCGACAACTTTGCACCGTGTAAGAAGAAAAGTATCGCGATAGCAACGGTTGTGAGAATATTAAAATAAGATGCAATCTGGCCTGAAACTGGTAAAAATGTTGCAAGTACAACCATCGCAACCAAGAGTAATGTAAAACGATCCAGTGCCAAAATTTTGAACATATCTTATTCCTACTCACCCACTAAGTACAATAAAGCCCAATACAATATTGTTGACCATTTGATCGACATATCATACTGGGCTATATAAATAATGCTAGCGCTTTTAAATGAGAAATCTTCAGCTTAAGATGAATTCAAATTAGTTATTACGTGCATTTTGATCCTGTTGAATTAACTCAATCTTATAACCATCTGGGTCTTCAACAAAAGCGATAACCGTCACACCACCCTTCATCGGACCTGCTTCACGAACCACTTTTCCACCACGCGCTTTGATGTCATCACATGCTTTATAAGCATCTTCTACACCAATCGCAATGTGTCCATAAGCATTACCAAGCTCATAGCTCGAAGTATCCCAATTATGAGTTAACTCAAGTACGGTATTGTTTTCTTCATCGCCATAGCCAACAAAAGCAAGGGTAAAACGCCCTTCTTCATAGTCGCGTTGGCGTAGCAATTTCATACCAAGTACCTCAGTGTAGAACTTTAAAGATTGTTCTAAATTACCTACACGTAGCATCGTATGTAACATGCGCATCGTTATTCACCTGTCTGTTGTGTTGATGGTTTTTCATGCTCGCGTAACAGCTTTGCAACCCAAACCACGAGGATTAAGATTGGAACACCAATCAAAGTCGTCATTAAAAAGAAATTCGGGTAGCCCATATTGCTGACCATTGTGCCAGAATAGCCACCCAATAATTTCGGTGTTAATGTCATTAATGAACTAAAAATAGCATATTGAACCGCAGTAAAAGAAACACTGGTTAAGCTCGATAAGAACGCAATAAATGCTGCACCAGCCAAACCAGCAGCAAGATTATCCACCACAATCGCAAAATACAACCACAAGGAACTATACTGTTTGATGACTTTACCCTTGATCTCGACATCCTGAGTAGACTGAGGATTGATCAGTGGTAAAGGATCAATATTCACATCCAGTTCATTCCCTATGGTGAGGTTGGTATTCGACTGATAACGATGCGATATCGATAATATCGACTGATCGCCATCGAACACCGCAACATCAAGTTGCTTAGATGGCGAAGAAAGCAATTGTTTCGCTTCAATCACGCTGCTAAAAACACCATTTCGATCTAGTTTTGCATCATAATTTTGACCATCCAAATCAACCACAATTTTTTGTGTCGCGGTTAATGGCTCACCAAAATACTGTCCTCTCACCACGATACTACCCGATTGTTCATGTAGGGTGATTTCATTATTACTGGTGATAGGCAACATCTGAATTTGTGGTTTTTGTGCATCTCCAACCAAATATGGTTGTGAAATCGAGATCGGCTTTTCATGCGCTTTATCGAGATAAGATGCAGTGACTTCAACTTTGTTCGCTTCACTCAAAACAGCGGGCGGCACTTGTAATTTCCAGAAACCCACTTCATCTGTAGGTACTTGATAAGACTGATTGCCGACTTGGACATGAACCTGATCTAATGGTTTTCCAGATTTTACTAAGCCAATAAAAATCAAATTGGTTGAACTTGCAAGCACTGCACCGATAAACATCAGCTTCATGATATTCATTCGTTGCGCCAGCAAACCACCCAAGAAACCACCAACTAAACTAAACAAGACACCATAAACTTTAACTGCTTCAGCAATTTGCTCTTTACTAAAGTTCAAATCTTGATAGAACACATTGGAAATCACCCCTGCGATAATGTCAGAGATTCGGAAGAAGCCAATCAGCAATAACAGCACCAACGCGAGTTTCACGCCATAGCGTTTAAAGAAATCTAGAATCGGTGCAACCCATGTTTCTTTCGCCATCTGTTGATTTACAACACTCATTTTGACCAGTCCAAAACCAATCAATAAAGCACAGGCAGTGGCTGTTAAAAACCTCAACGCTTCTAAGCCAAATAATGCTGCTGTGTCTTTAATCGCTGTTGCTTGAATCAAGGCCTGTGTAAGTTGACCCGAATAGATATAAGTCAGCACAAACGTGGCGACTGCGATAAAAAAGACAAACACCAAACGGTAATAATCTGTTTTTTTATAATTTTTATAAATACGATTAACTATAGGCTCACGGACGACCAGGGTGGTTACAATCCCGATCACCATGACAGCTGCCATGGTCAAATAGGTATATTTCCAAGCTTCGTAGATATAGTTGCCTTTAGCCGTACCTAAATAAGCAGCCAAGAATAAAGCACCTGCACCTGCAACGATCATCCCAATGCGATAGCCTGCATTATACGTCGATGCCAAAACCGTTTGCATTTCTGTTTCAGCCAACTCAATACGATAAGCATCGATCACAATATCTTGAGTTGCCGCAGAGAAGCCCAGCAGTACCGCACCTGCTGCCATTTGAATTAAATAGCTTTGCCCCAGTGCAGGGTCAGAAAAAGCCATAATACAAATCGCACAAATAATCAGGCATTGTGCGATCAACAGCCAAGCACGGCGGCGACCTAATGTTTTAGTCAAAAATGGAACTGGCAACTCATCAATCAATGGCGCCCAAACAAATTTAAATGAGTAGCCCAATGCCGCCCAACTAAAAAACGTCACCGCAGTTTTATCAATACCAGCCTCTCCTAGCCATAAAGATAAGCTAGAAAAAATTAAAAGGATCGGTATACCTGCTGAAAAACCAAGAAAAAACATAATCAGCGCACGGCGATCTAAAAATGCTTTAAATGCAGCCGCCCAACCAGAGGCTTGAGTCGTCATTGCTTATTATTTTCCAAAATGTTCAAATGTGCCTATTCAATCGTTTCTTGCCTCAGCTTGCAAGTTGCTTTATGCAATCATTGTTTTGTTTTGTCGATAAAAAACACAAGTTCGCTTGATCTTTAGACCCAAAACTGTATACCTTTAATTACTTAACTTTCGTTTCTTTGTTGGATAGCAATAGTGACCCAAAAACTCGACCAAATGACTGCAACAACTTTATCTCTAACACCAACAAACACGATTAAAGCAAATACCAATATTTTTCCAAATGCTTTTGAACAACCCGATATACAACCAACACTGACAAATACAGCTTTGCGCGCTGACCAACTAACGCATATTCCAGATTTAGCCAAAATCCCAAGCTCGACTAAACGCATAAAACCGCTGAATAACTTTTTAGGTCAAGATCGCGCGCGCGCTTCCGTTGAGGCTGGGATTTCACTCCCTTATTCTGGCTATAACATTTTTGCAGTGGGTACAGCAGGACTGGGTAAACGTACCATGATTAAACGTTTACTCCAGCAACACGCCAAAACCATGCCGACTCCTGATGATTGGGTCTATGTTAATAATTTCAAAAACCCAAGACAGCCGCTTGCTTTGCGTTTTCCTGCGGGTCAAGGTACGAAGTTCCAAAATGCACTACAACAAGCATGGCAAATCAGCTTAAAGCAATTGGAACGTCGCTTTAGCGCAGAGAGTTATCACAATCGTATTGAACGCATTCGCCAAGACACAGGTGAGGTACAACAACAGGCATTGGTTGAACTCACCAAAGAAGGTGAAGAACTCGATTTAAAGCTCATTTCTCGTAATGACAAACATGTCTTTATTCCGATGTTACTCAAGAATGATGAATATCACGAGTTAACTCAAGATGACCTAAACACACTCACTAGCCAAGAACGAGCTGATATCAAATCAAATCTCCGCTATATGGAGAAGAAACTAGAACGTTTAGGTCTACACTTAGGCGATTTAGAGGATGACGCACGGGATCAAGTTTCGACCTTAAATCGTGACATTGCAGCGCAAGTAGTAATGCCAAGGATCAACCAGATTCTAAGCCGACATAAAGAGGTCGAACATCTCGAACAATATTTAAAACAATATGCTGATGACATTATTAATAATGTCGAACTTATTTTAGAACAAGAAGAAGATGATTTTACCCCTGCTTTATTCAATCGCGTGCCTGCGCGTTATCAAGCAAATGTAATTACATCAAACAAGCCAAACAGTGGTGCACCTGTCATTTTTGAAGACTTCCCAACTCATTACAATTTATTGGGTCATGTCGAACAGTTAACCCATAATGGCACCATTACCACAGACTTCACTTTGATTCGTCCTGGTTCACTACATCGCGCCAATGGTGGTTTTCTATTACTCGAAGCTGAGCATTTACTTGAACAACCTTACGCATGGCAAGGTTTAAAACGTGCCTTAAAATCAGGAAAACTCAAGCTTTCGTCTTTGGAACACATGCTGACTTTAACAGGCAGCATTTCGATTGAACCAGCGGCAGTTCCTTTAGATATTAAAGTGGTTTTACTGGCAGAGCCTGAAATTTATTATGAAATTTTAGAAATAGAACCTGAGCTTGGTAGTGTCTTTAAGATTCGTGCCGACTTTACCGATACATTACAACGTAATGACAGTAACGAACAGGCCTACATGCAATTGATCGCCGACTATGTGCAAGCAGATAAGCTATTGCCCTTTGATCGTTCCGCATTAGCCGCTTTGCTGACGGACTCTAGTCGCCAAGCTGAAGATCAAAGCTCTTTGTCATTACACGCTTCGACACTTGGTGATCTCATTCGAGAAGCCCACCATCATGCCTTTAAAGCAGATGACAAGCTAGTCACCAATCATCACGTCAATCAAGCCCTGCATCATCGCCAATATCGCTTGGGCTATCTCCGTGAGCTGTACTGGCAAGATTTATCGCGTGGCACACAATTGATCGAAACCTCAGGACATCGTCTAGGTCAAATCAATGCCCTCTCCGTGATTCACTACGCTGATGTTGAATTTGGCTTGCCTTCTCGCCTCACTGCTTCAGTTTACCAAGGTGGTGGCGATATTCTTGATATTGAACGTAGCGTAGAGTTAGGTGGCTCACTTCATGCCAAAGGTGTGTTGCTAATGTCTAGTTTCCTCAAAGCACATTTTGGGCGTGAGCAAATTCTACATTTCTCTGCGGCACTCGCTTTTGAACAAAGCTATGGACAAGTCGATGGTGACAGTGCCACCGTTGCGGAATTGTCAGCTTTAATCTCAGCGATCTGTCAGATCCCAATTGATCAATCTTGGGCAATTACAGGGTCGATGAACCAACTGGGTCAAGTTCAACCCATTGGTGGTGTCAATGCCAAAATTGAAGGTTTCTATGATGCATGTAAGTTGCAAGGTCTAACTGGCAAACAAGGGGTGATTATTCCACGCCAAAACATGCAACATCTGATGCTACGTCAAGACGTAAGTGAGGCTGTTCAAGCGGGGCAATTCCATGTACATGCGATTGATACCATTGATCAAGCCTTAGAAATCTTAATGGCGCGCCCAGTGGGTACGTTAGACAAGAAAGGTAGATATAGTAAAAACTCTATCTATGCTGCCGTAATGGAACAACTGGAATATTGGCAAGCGATCGAAGATGGTGATGCCGTTGAGGATGAAACGCCAAAGAAAAAGAAAAAGCGGAAAAAAAGTAAGAAAGACACCAGTACAACTAAAGCATCTGAGGAGGTTTTAGCCGAGACTAAAACACTCAAACCCTTCACTAAAAAGCGACGTAAATAAAGAAAAAGCCATGTTCCGTTGAGGAGCATGGCTTTTTTAAATCTCGAAGCTATGAAATTTCAATCGCCTTAAGCAACACCCTGTAAGGAACGTCCACCGGGTAGTTGAGCAAAATACTGTTTAAGTGCATCAATACAACGATGTACTTTTACTGGATATTGTTCACGCTTGGATGTGAGTGCTTGTAAGGTATAAACAGGCAGTTGCCAATCTGGTAAGACTTCAACCAACGAACCGCTGATCAGTTCTTTTTGAACATCCATATATAAAATACGCGCGATCCCAAGCCCCTGTTGACACAGTGATTTCGCTACAAAAACATTATTTGTGCCCAAACGTGTTTTCATATCAACATTCACGACATCACCACTTAAACCATGACGAAATGAAAAGTGCTGAAAGTTTTGCATCAAAGTGATGGGCAATAATTCATGATGACATAAATCTTGCGGATGAGTAATTGAGGGTGCTTGGTTCAAATAGCTAGGCGATGCAACTAAAACCTGATCGACACGCGCTAAAGGAACAATCGTTAGTTGGGGATCATCAACTTTTAAACTCATACGTATCGCAATATCAATACGTTCTTCAATCAAATCAATATAGCGATGGTCTGCTTCAAAATGAACAGCTAACCCCTTATGCGCTGACATCCAGTGAGAAAGTGCTGGAACGACATGTAATGCACCAAGTTCAGGCGTAGTTGCAATACGCAAATCGCCGACCAAATCATCACGCAACTCATTGATTCTAATTTTGCCACGCTCAGCCGCAGCCAACATTTCTTGGCAACTAAAAAAAAATGCCTGTCCAGCCTCTGTAAGACTGAGTTTTCGTGTTGAGCGATGAAGTAATGTGACATCCATTTCTTGTTCTAATGAACGGATTTGTTGACTGACCGCACTTGTTGTTATTCCTAAATCCCGAGCGGCTCCGCTAAAAGAGCTTTTCTCTACAACGCAAGCAAAAACCCCCATTGCACGCAATTGATCTAACATAAACTTCCCTCTCAATTTATTAATATGCTTATTGTTCTAATAAAAGCAAACATAATAAGTATACAGAGAAGTCTATTGTTAGACTAGAGATTATTAACAATTTGTTGAGGGTTTGTTTACGTTATGAAACTAGTTAGGGAGTACTGTTGTTGGGTTAACTGGCTTACCATCCAACCGCACTTGGAACTCCAACATGACACGTGATGCTCCTGAAGAACCCATCTCTGCAATTTTTTGTCCAGCAGTCACGTTGTCTCCGCTCTTGACCAACATTTTGCTGTTGTGCGCGTAGGCAGTAATATAGCCATCAACATGTTTAACCAAGACCAAATTGCCATATTCTTTCAAGCCATCCGCAGCATAAACAACCTGCCCGTTTGCAGCAGCAAAGATTGGATCGCCAACATTGCCGCCATAACGCGTACCTTTAACATTACTTGCCAAATTGAAGGTTTGAATAATCGCACCATTTGATGGTTTAACCCAGCGTAGGCCTGAGGCCAAAGTAGATGATGAAGGATTCACAGGCACGACGGGAACAACAGGTCGTTGAGTCGGCGTGGTGACGGTCTGAGTTGGTGGAGTAACTGGTCGCTGTGTTGGTAAATTGACACTTTGACGCTGAATTGGAGCTGTTTGCGCCATCGCTTGTGTTGATGTTGTTCGCTGTGCAGCGGAACCTTTTAAGCGCAATGATTGGTTGACATAAATTCGATATGGCGGCGCAATATCATTGAGTGCTGCGATATCTAAATAGTTCATCCCATAACGATTTGCAATACGACTCAAAGTATCACCAGAACGAACTGTGTAATAATTTGGTGCGTGTGCATAACTTGCACCACCGCTCACCTGTGGTTTAGATGCACAACCTGTTACAACAGCCGCTGTTGCAACCGCCATAGACAATACGATTGTTTTGATCATTTTTTGTGAATGAAAAATCGAGACATGGTTTAAGTGCATCTTCGCCCTCATCGAAAAATCCTTAATCTATTTGCGCCTTAGAGTACCAAAAAAGTGAGAAAAAACGAGCATTCACGCACGATCTTCACAAAGTTATAACATTCAAGTTATTTACCATTCACATGATTATGCAAATTGTCTAACACTGTGTAATTGGTTGCATCCATTTGAATCGGTGTGATACTGACATATCCACTTGAAACAGCAAAGAAGTCTGACTGGATCTGACTCGAGGCTTGTTGAGGATCAGTTACCGCCTCACCTGCAAGACCGATCCAATAGACTTGACGCCCTCGTGGGTCAACATGACTACTAATCGGTTTAGACTGCGCCCTGCGCCCTTGATAGGTGATTTGAGTGCCTTTGATCTGTTCAACATCAGGAATATTAATATTGAAAATATGACGTGGTGGTAAAATTGGCAAACCCTGAGCAATGAAATCATGCACCCACTGTGCTGCTTGTGCGTATTGTTGAGGGTGGTCGTATGCGCGTACATTTGCTCCTGCGAGTGATACCGCAATAGCAGGATGTTTCATTAAGCGCCCTTCAAACGCTGCGCCCACAGTGCCTGAATATAAAACATCATCCCCCAAATTCGCTCCATTATTGATACCACTGACCACAAGATCAAATTCAAAATCAAAAAGCCCATTAGTGGATAAATAAACACAATCCGCAGGTGTGCCATTTACCGCCCAAACATCTTCGGAAATCTGAATAGGACGTAAAGGACGATCTAAGGTTAATGCACTTGAATAACCACTACGCTCACTTTCAGGCGCAACCACGACCACTCGACCTAAAGGTTTTAACGCTAAAGCCAATGCTTGAAGCCCTGGTGCTAATACACCATCATCATTTGCAATCAAAATATTCACTAAAATTCAGTCTCTCTCATTAGGGCTTGCTGCTACTTCAACCATGTATTGATAACATGTCAATAGCCCGTCTACTACACAGTTTTTTCAATTGAATTATTCATTGAATTATATATATTTATTACTTCATAGTATTAGAAATTTATACAATCATGAGACATTTATCTAAATTTATTCGAGTTTTTGGGGTTGCTTTCTCACTTTTAACAGCACAAGCAATTTATGCAAATGAAGCCGTTTCAGCTCAAGAAGCAAATGCATTGATCAAAGATGATATCGCCAATGCGCAAGTACTGATCGAAATGTGTCCAAAATTGATCGGTAAAAATGCCCAGTTCGACCAAAACATTAAAACAATCATCGCTTCTTATTTAAGTGGCTATTCAGACAAATCAGCTTCACTTGGAAGCTTGCAGCAAGATGCCGAGTTCAAAGCTTTGCTCAAAGATGCTCATGAGGCTGCAAAAGAAGTTGACCGAGCTGAGCAAAAGACAGTGTGCCAAGAAGTCGTAGATTTTGAAGCGTAATTAAAAGTATCGTCTATTTGTGGTTTTAAATATTAAACTTCTTTCATAGATCCCTTTTATTTCACCTCATAGGAGAAATACAAAAGGGCAAATAATGATGATAGAGGTCTGTTTAAAACCACATTTATTTCAAGTCTGGCAACTTAAAAATACAATGAAATTACCAAGCATCTGGCTCACGAACCATATGGATAATGTTGGCTGGATTTGTAATCCATCCCCCTCGAAAGCCTTCTGGCAATGGTTCAATTGCATCGCAACGAACAACACCAGCATCACTAAGATGTTTAGCCGCCTTAGCAAAATCATCCGTGAATAATTCGAGCCGAATCTCGGCTTGGCTCATCTCTGGTGCGATATCAATCCACAATTTGACTGGACCGAATTCGAAGCCTACCTCCGCTCCCTTTTCTGTAATCTGCTTTAGACCGATAACATCACGATAGAAAGCAACAGTCGCTTCGAATTGATGTGGTGGTAGCTTCAATGCGATATCAATACCGCCCTCAAATTTGGTCGTCATATCCTGCTCCTTTTTCATTCACATTCCGATGATCGCAAACAGGCTTACTTTTGTTTACTTATAAAAGAAGGACTCGGCTTGCTCAGGTTGACCGTAACTTCAACAATTTATTATTTAGATTGCTCATCTGCTGAAACATTCTGAAAAGTTAGTCTCATCAGAGGTGATGTTCTGATTGTTTTTTAATCATGTTATAGAACAAATCACAAGTCAAGCCAAGACCAAAAGCAACTCAACCTAGCAATTAAACTCTTTAATTTTCGAAGATAAATCAATTATTAAAGTGCTGCGGTGGTTTAACACACCGAGTCTTTAAAACCACATTCCCTCCACTTTCCCTACAGCAAATATACAATTTTATTTTTCTTCTATGCTATAAGTTATTCAAATCGTTTAAGTCTTAATTTGAGTTTGGTTTGTTATGAAGAAAAATGTTTTTAAAACACTAGGTTTATCATTGCTTATTGCCTCAAGTGCTTTAACACCGATTGCATATGCAGCAAATGCAAAACAAGAGTCAGAAAACATTGAAGTGACTCCAATGTCGCAAACAACAACACAAGAAGAGTTAGCAGCAATTTATGTACTTTCTGAAATTTGTCCAAGTTTAATTGACGAAGATAAGAAGTTTACGCAAGGCTATGAACGCTTGGTCAAAGAATACTTACCAAAAGAATCTAAAGCCGTTGACGCCCTCAATAAACGGGCAAAAGCAAAAGATTTCCAAAAATTCCTCGTCGAAGCACGTAAAGATGCCAAAGCTGCCGCTGATGAAAAGAATCGTCAAATTTGCGAAGATGTTCGAAACTATTAATTCAAAATAACCATAACAACGTATCAGGTATGACCAAATAAAAGTACCCGATATGTCTTAGTTACAATACTGTATGAAAAAGCCGACTTCCCCCATAGAAGTCGGCTTTGCTTTATCCTAAAATGCTAGGCTCATCCGTACCATACAAGATATTGGAACCACCTAGAATGACTAGAAAAAGCGCTATTGCTGCATTACTACTTTTGCCAAGCTTTTCATATGCAGCAACTGTCCTATCTGCTCCACCAGAATTAAATAATAAATCCTATGTATTAATGGATTATGAAACAGGTCAGATCCTCGCTGCAAAAAATGAAAATGAAAAACTTGCGCCTGCCTCGATGACCAAAATGATGACCAGTTTCATCATTGAACAAAAATTACTACAAGGCAAACTGACCGAAGAAGAACAAGTCCGCATGAACGAATCGGCGTGGTGCCGTGGTAGTAGCGCCGAGTCATGTATGTATGTCCCATTAAATGGTTCTGCAACTGTGCTTGAAATGCTGCGTGGCATCATTGTTCAATCTGGTAACGATGCATCAAAAGCAATGGCTGAACATATCGCGGGCAATGAAGGTACATTTGCTCATATGATGAACCAAGAAGCTAAACGTCTTGGCATGACCAATACCAACTTTATCAACTCAACAGGTATGCCTGCTGAAGGTCATTACTCGACTGCAAAAGATATGGCGATCTTGGCGCAACATATCATCAAGGACAGCTCAAAGTACTATCCGATTTATTCGGAAAAAGAGTTTACCTTTAATGGTATTAAACAAGGTAACCGTAATGCCTTGCTTTACACTGACCCAAGTGTAGATGGTTTAAAAACAGGTCACACCAATGAAGCTGGGTTCTGTTTAACCACTTCAAGTAAACGTGGTCCAATGCGCTTGATCTCGGTGATCTTCGGCACGCCAAGCATGAACGAACGTGCCAGTCAAACTCGCGCCCTTCTCGCTTGGGGTTTTGCAAACTTTGAAACTGCAAATGTGCAGCCTGCTAACCAAGCCATTGCCAAAGCAAAAGTTTGGTTTGGTAAAGAAGATGACGTTCAAATTGGCTTAGCTGAAAACTTCAATGTCACCATGCCAAAAGGACAAGCTGATAAAATCAAAACTCAGCTCGTGGTACAGCCACAACTCAATGCACCTTTGGCGCAGGGTCAAGTGATTGGAAAATTGGTTGCTAGCCTTGATGGTAAAGTCATTGCTGAAAAACCACTTGTTGCATTAAAACCGATCGAAGAAGCAGGTTTCTTTGCACGTATGATTGATCATATTAAATTATTCTTTGGTAACTTATTCTAAATCCTCATTTTTGAATAAGTGAATTAAGCACTCTGACTATTTAGTTCGAGTGCTTTTTTATTTTATAATTCCGCTATCTTTTATGTTGATGCCCCTTATGACCAAGAACATTCGCGCTTATTTAGACCAAACACCTGATATTGATTCTAGCTGTTATATTGATGACATGTCTGTCGTGATTGGTGATGTCAAATTAGCTGAGAATGTTTCAGTTTGGCCTTTTGCCGTGATTCGTGGTGACGTAAACTCAATTCAGATTGGAAAAAACAGTAATGTGCAAGACCATTGTATGTTGCATGTCAGCCATAAAAATCAATCTAAACCAAACGGTTCACCTTTGGTGATTGGTGAAGATGTGACTGTTGGGCATCATGTGACTTTACATGGTTGTACCATTGGTAATCGCGTCCTGATTGGGATTAATACCGTGGTTCTAGATGACGTGATTATTGAAGATGATGTGATGATCGGTGCTGGTAGTTTAGTTCCACCCCGTAAAGTCTTAAAAAGTGGTTATCTGTATGTTGGTAGTCCAGTACAGCAAGTCCGCCCTCTCACAGATAAAGAAAAAGCATTTTTACCTTATTCGGCGCAGAACTATGTGAAAGTGAAGGATAATTATAAAGATGCAACTCATTAATAAAAGAGACTATGTTATGATCAAATAAGCAACAATTCTTATAAAAATTAAACGTGAGGTGTGACATGACATCTTTAACCATTCATTTACCTGATGAATTAGTTAAAAAAGCAGAACAAGCGGGCTTACTTGAATCTGAGGAATTAGCAAAACTATTAGAGCAAGCACTACAAGCAAAAAATGAAAATAGATCAAATACGGGTTTTGGCATGCTCAAATCGAATAAAACCCCTGTTCCTGTAGATTTTGATGTTGCGAGTCTATTATCAAAATGATTGGCTTAGATACTAATATTCTTGCCCGTTACTACATAGAAGATCAATCAGATAACGAAGCGCAAAAGCAGCGATTACTGGCAAAAGACATCATTGAGTCGACTGAACAACTATACGTTGCAAAAACAGTATTATTAGAGTTTGAATGGGTAATGCGTGGATTTTATCAATTTAATCGTCAACAAATTTCCAGTGTGTTTGAACATATATCAACCTTAAGTCATATCAAGGTTGAAGACGAAGTAAATATAAACCAAGCCTTACAATATTATGAAAAGGGCCTGGACTTTGCTGATGCTATACATTTAGTAAGTTATTCGACTTGTGAAAAAATCTATTCATTTGACGATAAAAAATTCTCACGAAAAGCAGCAAAACTTAAAATTCAACCTGAAATCATTGTGCCCAAATGAAAAACTTCACCATAGCCAAAAACTCACAAATTTTGTAGAATACATTTTTTAAAATTATGGTGCTTTCTATGACCGCTTGGACAGCTCATGTCACAGTCGCCACTGTAGTCGAAAAAGACGGACGTTTTTTGTTTGTCGAAGAACACAGCGAGGGCTATGTACATACCGTGTTTAATCAACCTGCTGGTCATGTTGAATGTGATGAAACCATTATCCAGGCAGCAATTCGTGAGACCTTAGAAGAAACAGGTCATCATGTTGAAGTTGATCACTTACTCGGTATTTATACCTATACGCCACCGATGTTTCCTGATCGTACCTATTACCGTTTTTGCTTCTTGGCGCATGTCACTTCAGTTGAAGAAAATGCGCAACTCGATACAGGCATCGTTGCTGCGGTATGGATGAATGTAGATGAACTACAAGAATCAGCACGTGCGCGTAGCCCATTGGTTTTAAAAGCTGTTCAAGATGCCCTCGCTGGCAAAAAATATCCTTTATCGCTTATTTATGAGCACCCTTTCTCTCCCTCATTAACCCCTCATTTGGATGCTTAATCCTATGCAACAACGTGTCATCGTCGGTATGTCTGGTGGTGTAGATTCCTCTGTTTCTGCCGCGCTTTTACTTCAACAAGGATATCAAGTTGAAGGTCTTTTCATGAAGAATTGGGAAGAAGATGATGGTACGGAATATTGCACAGCACTAGAAGACTTGGCTGATGCTCAAGCCGTTGCAGATAAGATTGGGATCAAACTTCATACCGCAAACTTTGCGATGGAGTATTGGGATCGTGTGTTTGAGCACTTCTTAGCAGAATATGCGGCTGGACGTACGCCTAACCCAGATATTCTCTGTAATAAAGAAATTAAATTCCGTGCTTTCCTCGATCACGCGATGACTCTTGGCGCAGATTTTATTGCAACTGGTCACTATGCGCGTCGCGGTGCAACGATGCAAAACTCACATGGTGAAACGTATGCACCGTTATTACGTGGTGTAGATAATAATAAAGATCAGACTTATTTCCTCCATGCAGTTCATGGTCGTGAAATTAATAAAACCTTGTTCCCTGTCGGTGAAATTGAAAAACCGCAGGTACGCAAAATCGCAGAAGAACTAGATCTCGCTACAGCCAAGAAAAAAGATTCAACAGGGATCTGTTTTATTGGTGAGCGTCGTTTTAGTGATTTCTTAAAACAATACCTCCCTGCTCAAGCTGGAAAAATTGTTTTAGACAATGGTAAAGAAGTTGGTGAACATCACGGCTTAATGTACTATACGCTGGGTCAGCGCGGTGGTATCGGAATTGGTGGTATGAAGGGTGTACAAGAAGGTGCATGGTTCGTATTACACAAAGATATTGCCAATAACCGACTGGTGATTGGACAGGGACACGAACATCCACTCATGCAAAGTACACAACTTTGGAGTGAGTCGATTGATTGGGTTGCTGGCGAACAGGAAATTCCGAGCACAGGTTTCCGATGTACTGCTAAAACACGTTATCGTCAGTCGGATCAAGCATGTACAATTTACCGCGATGAACAGACAGAAAATGGAATTCGTGTTGAATTTGATGAACCACAAAGAGCCGTTACTCCTGGGCAAAGTGTGGTGTTTTATTCAGGAGAGGTCTGCTTAGGCGGTGGTGTTATTCACCATACCAATGCACCTCAGCCAGATTTTATTTAAGGACATTGGAAGCGAAGCATGGCGGAGTTCCCCTTTCAGCCCACTCAAGCGTTGAATGTTAGACAAAACCGTGCTTTGGCATTGGCGGCTGTCTTTCAGGCAACTCAGCTTACGCATATGACGGCGATGGCAGGTCAACAAAGTATTGGTGACAGTGGTAATTTCTATTTAGAACTACTGATCAAAGCCAGTTTAAATATTCGTCCCGCCAGTAATAGTGCAACGCAGACTTTAGATTTTTTTAATCAACTCGCTGATATTTCATTGGGCTTAAAAACCCTAGAAGGCTGTATTACTCAGCCTTTTAATACCGCACCTAAATCAAGAGTTCCTAAACTGGGCACTGCCAAACTTCCAATGTCTTATGCAATGGCACTATTGCAGTTAGAAAAGAAAGTTTATAGCAACCCAGAATATGTAAAAATCATTGAAAAAGCACAACAAAAAATCTTAAAACAGTTGTCTTTTTTCGATAATAACTATTTACACCCAAGTATTATTGCCAGTTTAGCGCAAACTTATGTTGAAACTGCGGGTCAAATTAATCCACGCATTTTAGTCCGTGGCAATGCTGAAGCCTTCAAAGATATGAACCATACCAATCGCATTCGAGCTTGCCTGTTTACCGGCATACAGCTTGCACACTTATGGCGACAACTCGGTGGCAGTTCATGGGGTATGATTTTTAGCAAACGTAAGTTATTGCACGATATTCAAGCTCTCGCTCGTTTGCAGTATCAGGTGGTTTAAACCGATGCTACAACGAATTTATTTTTATGTTTATTCCAAGATTAAGGAATCTGTATGAATGCTTTAACCGCACTCTCACCACTTGATGGACGTTATGCAAGCAAATGCGATGCACTACGCCCTTTTTTGTCTGAGTTTGGTTTAATCCACGCTCGTGTCACAGTTGAAGTGCGTTGGTTACAAGCACTGGCAAATCGTGCAGAAATCATCGAAGTTCCAGCATTTTCTGCTGAAACCAATGCCGCTTTAGATGCGATTGTTGCAGACTTCTCTGAGCAAGATGCCAACCGCATTAAAGAGATCGAACGCACCACTAACCACGATGTAAAAGCAGTTGAATATTTCCTTAAAGAAAAAATTGCGAATATTGATGAACTCAAAAATGCAGGTGAATTTATTCACTTTGCATGCACATCAGAAGACATCAACAACTTGTCTCATGCATTGATGCTTAAAAATGGTCGTGAAGTTTTAGTTTCAAGTATGAAGCAACTTTTAAATGCGATTTCAGCTTTGGCAACCACCCATGCTGAACAACCTATGTTGTCTCGTACCCATGGTCAAACTGCTAGCCCAACCACTTTGGGTAAAGAAATGGCTAACGTTGCTTATCGTTTAGCGCGCCAAATCAAGCAATTTGAAAATGTTGAATTACTTGGCAAGATCAATGGCGCGGTTGGTAACTATAATGCTCACCTTTCTGCTTATCCAGAAATTGACTGGGCAGTGCATGCACAAGCATTCGTTGAGTCTTTAGGCTTGGCATTCAACCCATACACTACGCAAATTGAGCCACATGACTATATGGCTGAATTGTTTGATGCATTACGTCGTTATAACACCATCTTGATCGACTTTAACCGTGACGTTTGGGGTTATATCTCGCTTGGTTACTTCAAACAAAAGTTAAAAGATGGCGAAGTGGGTTCTTCAACGATGCCACACAAAGTGAATCCAATTGACTTTGAAAACTCTGAAGGTAACTTAGGTATTGCCAATGCAGTGTTGGGTCACCTCGGTGAAAAACTTCCTGTTTCTCGTTGGCAGCGTGACTTAACTGACTCAACTGTACTCCGTAACATGGGTGTTGGTTTTGCACAAAGCTTGATTGCTTTTGATGCATGCCTAAAAGGTGTTGGTAAACTTGAGCTGAATGCACAGCGTATTAATGAAGATCTAGACCAAGCGCAAGAAGTGCTTGCTGAGCCAATTCAAACCGTTATGCGTCGTTATAACGTTGAAAAACCATACGAGAAATTAAAAGCATTGACGCGTGGTCAAGCAATGACACGCGACATGATGGTTGATTTTGTGAATGGTGATGAACTATTACAAGTACCAGCAGATGAACGCGCGCGTTTAGCAGAACTTACCCCAGCAACATATACAGGTAACGCTGCTGAACAAGCAAAACAAATTAATGAATTGATTAGCAAAATTTAAGCTGGCAATTCAATCATAAAAAAGCAAAGCCTCGGCTTTGCTTTTTTGTTTGTGATCAAAATTTATGAAGATTTAAAAACTAAATCCAATATTTAAGTTAATGCGATAAAGCCATTTGTCACTATTGGAAGAGACTGTTGAAGTAAAGCCTGTGGCATTGGTTGCACCACCAATGATATTGGCGTTTTTGCCCCATGTATAATCAGTCCACACCATAAATGGCGAAGCAATAAACATCATCCCTGTGGTATTCATTTGCGAATCAGACCAATCATCCCGTTTTTTGTCTAAGTAACTATAATCATTGTAGAAACGGATTGCTTTGAGTTTCCCCATGTCTTGAACGGGTAAGGTATAAGCCAAATTTAGACTGGCTACTGTAGCCTCAGAAGCAATAAAATAAGCAGGGGTGAAACCATTCGCACCCATCAGTGTCATATCATTGTTTACACCATCTGGATTTTTCGCATCATATTGATAATGAATTACCGAGCTTTGTAAATTAAAGCGTTTGTAGTTGTTGTTACTATGCAGCCCTACTGCATAATACTTACCATCTTTATCAGTAATTTTATTGTGTAACTGAGCAACAGCACCTGATACACCAAACTCTTGCTTGCCAAATTCGGTTTCTAACTTACGAACAATCCTTGTATTCACTTGATGACGTTTTTCATTTTGATAGCCTTGTTGTATTGGGAATGCATTGTCAGCTAAATCATCATAGGTGGCACTTTCAGGAGAATAACGAAGATTGGTTGCCAGCATTTCAGGATAATAACCGAGCTTCATGTCCCAGTCTTTATTCTGAAAATTCCAATTCAAACCTGGAGCAATGTTATTACCGTAACCCAAGAAAAATGGAATGTGATAAGTCCAACCATTTTGTGGATAAGGATAAATTGCAAAGGGTTTATAGACAAAACCAGCTTCTATGCTGTTATGTTCATCCAAATGATAACCCACATAGGCTTTTTCTATCGAGCGCTTACCTTGATCTTGAAAGAGGTAACTGGCATTAAAATAGGCATCATCAAACTTGCCTTTCAGATCGACTCTAAAAATATCAAAATAGAGTTTTCCAAAACCACCGTTCGGCCCCTCCCAGTTTTCGTAACGTTGATTTAAACGCACTACACCACCAAGTTTGACAGAATCTGTCCCATCTTCACTTTTCCATTCTAGTGCCGAACTTTGTGCAAATGCATGAGATGCTGTACCCAAATAACATGCAGTAAGCATCGCGACCATCATTGTCTTTTTCATATCATGTTCCTTCGCTTTGATGCCAACCATCCTGTTGGCTCTGTTTTTGTTTTACCTGTAAAACATAGTTTTTATCGATTTGTAGACAAAAAATTTTGCCTACAAATCATTTTTCAGCAGCCTTACCTAGCAATGCTGCGATGGATTAATACAATTTCTTTTGTGGCGGACCTGCAAAATTCAGTGGCCCAATTGAATGCATATCCAATTCGATGACGCTTGGTCCTTGGAAATCAACTGCCTGCTGAATGACTGTTTTAAAATCCTCTGCACTGCCGACTTTCCAGCTTTTCACGCCCATCGCCTCACCTAGAACTTTGTAGTCAGGTGTATGTAATTCATTGAAATATTGACGACCACCAAAGTAATTTTTTTGGATGCCACGCATCACCCCATAACCACCATCATTCATGATCATCAGTACCATATTGGTATTTTCTTGCGCCATCGTGGCAATTTCACCGATACCTAGCATCAGACCACCATCACCGACCAAACCAATCACTTTCTTGTCTGGATTGGCAATCGAAGCGCCTATTGCGGTTGCTAAACCTAAACCAATTGCGCCTGCTAAAGAGTGAATATTTTGGTTTGGTGCTTGTACTGGGAATAAACGGCTTCCCCATGTACTACCTGACATGGTGATATCACGCACAAATATGCCGTCTTGTGGCAATGCTGCACGAAGGTGATCACAAATTAATGCATATTGATCAAGTTGTGTACGTAAGGCATCTATTGCAGCCTGTTTTGCTTGAACTACGGCTGCATCATATTCCGCATCGACTTTAGACATGCCTGCTAAACCTGTGAGAACACGTTGCAACACATCTTTGGCATCGCCACAAATGAAATTACGAATTTTGTAATTACGTTGCTGTGCGACAGGGTTGGCATCGACCTGAATAATATTTTCAGGGAACTGCACTGAATAGGTTTTGGTTTCATTACTGCGTAAACGCGAACCGACCACAACCAACAAATCGGCATCTTTTAAAAGTTGCTCAACGCCTGCAGAGTTATGGAATGCACCTAGGCTACGTGGATGATCATCTGCCAATACACCACGCGCATGGGTTGAAGACACCACTGGAATCCCCAAGTCAGCAATGGCTTTGACTTCATCGACACTATTCAGCGTACCGCCGCCAATCCAAAAAATTGGACGTTTAGCTTTCTTAATCTCATCAACAATCAAATCAACTTCAACTTGATCTGCTTGAGGCAATTCAAGTGCTTTGACTGGACCTAGATTCAGTGGTAGATCAATTTCAGCTGCTTGAACATCAATCGGTAATTCAACACTGACAGGCCCCATGGGTACTGTAGTGGCTACGCGAATCGCTTCACGAATAATACCTACAGCATTGTCAGGGCTGGTAATACGAAAAGCGGCTTTGCTTGATGCACGTAAGAAGGTGAGCTGATCTTTGGTTTCATGAATGAAACTTGCATCACGATCTAAATATTCACGTTCAACTTGACCAGTTAGATGTAACACTGGGCTACCTGCATTCATCGCTTCAATCAATGAACCGACCGCATTCCCTGCACCCGCACCTGTACTGGTTAAAGCGACACCCAAACCTTTAAAGCGTGAATGACCATCTGCCATCGTCACTGCACCTGCTTCACCTCGTGCCGCTACGAAACGGATTTTTTCACGGCGACCGACTGCATCAGCAATTGGTAAATTGTGAATTGAAATAACGCCATAAATACTATCTACTTGATGTGCTTCTAAAACACGCGCGATGGCTTCGCCTACATTTACACGTTCTGTCATTGGTTTATTCCTCAAAAACTATTCATTCCATGAATTTATTAATCACACCAAGGGTTTGGCTGCTCGCTCAATCCCATATAAATACTTTTTTGCTGCATGTAAGATAAAATGCCTAAACGTCCTTTTTCACGTCCGATACCACTTTCTTTAAAGCCACCAAATGGCGCAGAAATAGAGAATTTTTTGTAGGTATTAATCCAAACTGTTCCCACTTCTAAAGCACGGGCAAGTTGCCATGCCTTACGGTAGTTTTCAGTCCAAATCCCTGCTGCCAAACCAAAACAACTATCATTGGCTTGAGCAATCAGATCAGCTTCATCGTCATATTTCATGACGACCAGCACAGGGCCAAAAATTTCTTCTTGACAAGTTTGTGCTGAATTATTGAGACCTGTGATAATGGTCGGTGAATAAAAACTACCCTTTGCCAACTCACCCTCAGTCAACGCATGACCACCAATAAGGATTTGCCCTCCTTCTTTTTTAGCCAATTGAACATAAGCATCCACAGAAGCTAAATGCTTCGGATTGATCAAAGAACCGAGATGCACACCTGCTGTTTCGGGATGTCCTACGCGCAAGCTTTTGGTAATTTCAACCAAGCGATTTAGGAATTGCTCATAAATACTGCTATGCACAAACAAGCGAGCGCCTGCAATACATGCCTGTCCTGCTGAACTAAAAATGCCATAAGCCACACCTTTCGCAGCAAGCTCAATATCAGCATCTTGCATGACGATTGTTGGTGATTTTCCGCCAAGTTCTAAAGACGTTGTAATGAGTTTATCTGCTGCGATATGTGCCAAATGGCGACCTGTACTGGTTCCACCTGTAAATGAAATTTTGCGTACCAATGGATGCTTCGCAATTGCATCACCAATCACAGAACCACGACCAACCAACACACTCAGTAAGCCTTTAGGCAAACCTGCTTCTTCAAAGATTTTTGCTAATTCCAATGCGATCAAAGAAGTCACTTCTGCTGGTTTTAAAATCACAGCATTTCCGCCCGCAATGGCTGGTGCAAGTTTTTGTACTTCACTGGCAATCGGTGAATTCCATGGGGTAATTGCCGCAACTACTCCCACAGGTTCATGCACACTCATTGTCATGAAATCTGCTGCACGTTGCGTGGTCAATTCACCATTCATCGTTTCACAAGCTGCTGCGACATAACGTGCAGTTGCTGCGGCACTCATGGTCAAGGCACGTGTTTCCGCCAGTGGTTTTCCATTATCGCGTGTTTGTAGTTTTGAAAGTTCATCAACACGCGCTTCAATGATGTCAGCCACTTTATACAAAATCCGCGCACGCTCATGCGGTAGACTGTTGCGCCACTCCGCCTTACGCCATGCCAAATCCGCTTTTTCAATCGCTTCATTGACATCATCTAAACTCGCGGTTGAAATCTCAGCATTCACAGATTGATCTGCTGGAAACAGACTTTGAATCGTACCGCCCTTGCCTAATCGCCATTCACCTGCGATATAAATTTCTTTTATCATGATCAAATCCTTTTAAATCTGAATCGCTTGAACACTATTGCGACACGCCCGAATCACACTCAGCGCCGCCAAAGTTGAGGTTTTGGGATTGCTCGCCAAAGGCACACCAACTAATTCAATGGTCATTTCACCAAACACACCTTCTGCCACGATGGTGTGTTTGTTTTTATTGATGTTTGGATCAACAGTCAGTTCAACCATCGTTTCATCCATACCTAAACCTGCAAGCGCAATCGTCGCTGCAACATTGGCATTGGCTGGAAACTTCAGTGCAGCTTCACGCGCTGTACCACGGAAAAAAACGGTTGCTTCACTGACTTGATCAAGATCTACCAATTGCTCTGCATAGCTGCCACGCCAACTCTTTGGGCTTTTACAACCTTTATAGGTGACTCTTTCTAAACCACCTTCTTTTGCCGCTGAGATTCCATCAATTCCTGCAATCGCACCTGCTAAAAGGTGAAGATGAGCATCATGTTGTTCCGCCGTATTTTTTAGTTGGATGAAAAAATCGTTGTCTGCAAGAGTCCCCACTGAAATCAGACCAATCGTCCAACCTTTCGCCAGTACCTTTTGCGCGTGTTCTTTCACCGCGGCTTGGCCAGCAACTTCAATCACATAATCAGGTGTGCCCTGACACTCATCAATTGATGAAATGA
Source organism: Acinetobacter sp. 2JN-4 (assembly GCF_003687745.1). Taxonomy (NCBI): domain Bacteria; kingdom Pseudomonadati; phylum Pseudomonadota; class Gammaproteobacteria; order Moraxellales; family Moraxellaceae; genus Acinetobacter; species Acinetobacter sp. 2JN-4. Next base: position 48,563 of record NZ_RDNY01000001.1, read on the forward strand.
CCTGAACATCTGGAGCAACTTGTGCCTGAACTTTTTCAACACTCCGTGCGGGTACCACGATCCATTTAAGTTGTAGGTCATATGGCATATGCGTATAAACCTCTGCTGCCATCGCGCCAAAACCGATCATCATCAACTGTTTCATGTGCACACCTTATAAATGTTTATTAAATCCACCAGAGACATCTAATGTTGAACCTGTGGTATAGGATGCCAATGGCGATGCCAAAAACACCAAAGCACGTGCAGGTTCTTCAGGCTTGCCTAAACGTTGCATCGGAATACCTCGACTCTTTGCAATATTTCCCGTCCACTGTTCCCACGTTGCATTTGGGTCAGAACGTGTTTCAAAACGGCGTTTCCATTGTGCTGACTCCACCATACCCAGCAAAATCGAGTTCACACGGACACCATATTGGGTAAATTCATGTGCCAGTGAATGGGTAAGATTCAGTAATGCCGCACGTGCAGATGAGGTTGCGATCATGTGCGGCTCAGGTTGCAATGCTAACAATGAGTTCACATTGGTGATTGAGCCACAAGCTGATTGCTTTAAATCATTTAAAAATGCACGGATGGGATGCAATACACTGAAATACTTGAGTTCAATTTCTTTCATCCAATCTTCGTCTTGGGTATTTTCAAAATTCGACACACGACCTTGACCCGCGTTATTGATCAACATGTCGACATTGCCTAAATTTTGATTCACTTGTTGTGCGAATCGTTTTACATCTTCTTTGTCTAAGACATTGCAAATACTGGTGTAAATATTGGCATGCGGATATTTCTCTAAAATATAAAGTTTCGATGCTGCTAAACGCGCTTCATCTCGACCACACCACGCAACCTTGGCACCTTCTGCAACTAAAATTTCCACAGCAGCCAAACCAATGCCTGAAGAGCCACCTGTTACAACTGCTACTTTTCCTTCAACTTGGAAGCTCATATCCATATCTCTCGTTTAAATCTTAATTTGCCGATAAAACAATGTCGTTAAACTGTTCAGGTTGATCGACATAACTCAGATGACCTGCATCTGTGATGAGATGACATCGGCTCAATTGCATTTCGATAGCAAGTTCCTTGATCGCTTGCGCAGGGGTGATTTCATCCTTGTCACCTGCAATCACCACACACGAAACGCTGATATTGGTTAAATAATTTCTGATTTCGTCATACGCCAACAAATACGATGCCCGCGTAAAGCCGTCTAAAGTTAAATGGCTCATGACCTCGTTCACCAAGGCAAGGGCCTGAGCTTCTTGTTTATAGATTAAATGTGGTCCACGACTCGCCGCCATGCCTGCATTGCCCAAGCTTTTTAATAGATTTGGGCGTTTGTGATAAACCTGTGCTTTGGTTTCTTCATCTGATCGCTGATAACCCTGTGCAGCATTGGCAATAATTAAAGTTTCAACTCGTTCAGGATAAAGATGAGCAAAGGCACTGGCTTGTAATGCGCCGAGCGAATGTCCCACTACAATGGCTTTTTGAATAGCTAAAGCGTCCATTAAACCCAATACACGTTGTGCATAATCTGCTGCATTGGGCTGTTCCATATTTAAGCCAGTTGATATGCCATAACCTGGTGCATCCCAAGCAATGACATGAAAATGATGACTGAGCACATCTAACTGATTCACCCAAGAGGCTGAACCTGAGCTAATCCCATGTAAAAGGATCAGTGGTTGGCCTTGACCTGCTTCACGGTAGGCTTGCACTTGACCATTGACCTCAATAATTTTCACTGGGTATTTGGCTAATGTGTCGATCAAAGTCATCATTTCACTCCTCAAATACTTTTATCAATCGAATTAACGTTTAATTTGAGACAATGGATGCTCAGGTGGATAGTTCGGAATGGTTGGTTTTCCAGCCCCTAACATCACACACATCAAGGCATCTTCCTGACCAGGGTTAAATAGACCACGATAAATCCCCGGAGGAATTGAAATTAGATCACGCTCTTTGAGTTTGGTTTGGAATTTTTCACCGTTATGCTCAATGAATAAGTCAATCTCGCCACGTAACATGAAAAACACTTCTTCCACATCGTGATGAATATGCAATGGACCTTCACACTGTGCAGGCAATACCATGGTTGAAAAAGTAAAGTTTTCTGCTGGGACAGTGTTGCCATCATTGACTACCCCTGTTGCCCCAGTTCCCATATAACGCATTTGAGCACGACGATATTTCGGGTCATAATCTGCTTGGAACTTCAACGCATCAAAGTCATATTTACGTGTTTCAAAACGTGCGATACGTGTGTTTAACCAATCATTTAAACTCGTGCCTTCTGGCTGTTTCCATGATTCAAATTGTTGATTAGTCATGTTTTAACTCCTAGATCTCTTTGATTAATAGCGTTTCAATAAAGGAAGCAAGAAGAACGACCCAATAACGGCGACTGCTGCCAAGAAGGTAATTCCTAGATTAAAACTATGTGTTTGCATTACGATGTAACCGATCAAAACAGGTGCGATTGCACTGGCAAAATTACCCATTCCATTAAAGATCCCACCTGCTGTTGCACCGACGTCAGCCGTAGTCACTCGGGCGAGCAAAGCGAATACCGATGCCACACCAAAACCCCAAGCCATTGCACTGAAAGACATCGCAGCGATCACCAAGATTGGATCAGTCATGAGCACCATCACGTACATGAAAATACCTGCGACCAATAAACCACCAAAAACTTGAATTGCACGACGACCTGTCTTATCAGAAAGGAATGCACCGACGATTTCACCAATCAACATGGCAATGAATGGCAAGCTTGAATACATTCCAAACTCTTTAAGATTGAAACCTTTGTCTTGGATTAAATAAGAAGGCACCCAACTGTTTAATCCCCACAAATACGTCATCAAAGCAATGTTGAAGATACAGACCAACCAAAATGAACGGTTCTGCAACAACACTTTGGTGTTCTGAAGATGACCTTTAAAATTGATACGCTTGCTGGTGGATTGCAGTTCAATGGTTTTCTTAAGCTGTAAATCACGTAAACCAATCATGATCGCAAACAAAGCAATGAGCGTGAGTGCGGCCATCACAAAGAATGTGGTATGCCAATCGTATTTTGCTAATACCGCAGCAGTGATCGGAAAACCAAGGAAAGCCCCAATCGGTGTTCCCAACAAAAACATGGTCGAGGCGCGTGCTTGCTGACGATCGGTATAGGTTTGTTTCACGATGGTATAAGCTAAGGCGAATAAAGGCCCTTCAGCCAAACCGAGCAAAATACGTAAGAACAACATCCCTGCATAACTGGTGGTAAAGCCCATGCACAACATAAGCACACCCCAAGATGCAACACTCCAAAACAGCATTTTCTTTGGGTCGAAAATATCACCAAGGAAACTGAGGAATACAGATGAAAAACCGTAAGCCAGCAAGAAACTGGTCATTAACCATCCGAGTTTGGCTTTGTTCTCAGCAATCTCCATTGCACCTTGGAAGGTTGGATCCGCAAACAAAACCGCAATACTGATTTTGTCGAAAAATGCGAGAACAACACATACCATCAGAACGAAAGCAGGAACCCAATGCTTCCATCCACTTTTCACTTCATTACTCATACTTCATTCCTTCGATTGAGTCATGAACCGGATTTAATGTTTATGGTTTTAATTTCATGACATTAAATTCAGGGTCTGCTAATAATTTTGGGTCTAAAATGGTATTGGACTGCATCCAACGTTTAGCCAATTTGACCAGTTTCGAATCATTGATTGCGATCATATTGATTAAGCAATTTTGATCATCTAAATAAAGATAACTACATTGATCATCTGTACTTTTACGTACGACGATCTGTTTGGTTCTTTCAGGTTGATAAGTCCCTAATATTTGAATATTGAAGTGATATTGATCGGACCAGAGCCAAGGGATATCAGCATATTCGGTATCCATACCTAACATCGACTTTGCTGCTGCAATCGCTTGGTTCTGCGCATTTGCCCAAGACTGAATGCAATATCCAAGCATCGGATGAGTTGCAACATCGCCTGCGGCATAAATATCTTGGTCAGAGGTTTGCCCAAAACAATTCACCACGATGCCATCTTTGACATCTAAGCCTGCATTGACACCCAGTTCTTTGGCTATATCAGCACCTGCACCCACCACCACACAATCAAACAATACACTTACATTTGGATGATTCACCACTTCAACTTTCTGATGACCAGCTTCAATCAAATGTAAATTTTTACTATTCAAATGAATCTGAGTGCCTTGTTGTTCATGCATCTGTTTCAAGAAATCAGATACATCAGGACTTACACTACGAGCACAGAGCCGATCGCCATATTCAAAAATATGAACCTCTTTGCCTTGTTTCCGTGCCGTTGCTGCAATTTCAAGACCAATCCAGCCACCACCAATCACCGCTAGTTTTTGCGCATGCTGTAAGATTTCAGCAAGACGCTCACAATCTTGCACATTACGTAAAGTCACCACATTCGGAATAAACTGCCATGTATTGACTGGAATACGGGCACGACTTCCTGTTGCGATCAACAACTTGTCATAAGGTAAAATTTGACCGCTTGCTAAGACCACATGTTTCAGCTGGCGATCGACTTGAGTCGCCACAGCAGGCTTATGCCACTGAATATTAAATTCTTGCACTTGCTCTGGAGAAAACAGATGCAAACTTTCATAACTGGCTTCTTTTGATAGCACCTGTTTAGAAAGTGGTGGACGCTCGTAAAACACTTGATCTTCATTGGATACCACATGAATCTCACCTGAGTATCCATTTTGACGTAGTGTGCTTACCGCCCAACCTGCTGCCTGACCTGCACCAACAATTACGATTCTTTCCATAGCTTGATCTCCCTGCCCGATTGAGTCTTACGCAGGTTTGACTTGACGACGGGTATGATCATCTAGACCGCCTTCAATCGCCCATTCAGTGAATAGTTCTAAACAGTGTTCTTCAACACGTGGCTGCCATTCCTCAGTCAAATAATCATCATTGGTGTAATACTCAAATGCACCACCTAATGGCGAGTTGACATACCAAAAGTAAGCTGAAGAAATCGGGTGCCGCCCTGGACCGATAAAAGTCGACCATTCAGAACGATTCATATTTAATCCACCACCAATGACTTCATGAATATCACGGACCACAAAGGCAACATGATTTAGACCTGCGGGTTTATTGGGTACTGAAAGTAAGAACAAATCATGATGATAACCCTTGCCTCGGCAGCGCAAAAATGCACCACGATTACGATAAGCATCTGATAAGTAGAACCCCAGTTTTTCAATATAGAACTGTTCGGTTTTTTCCAAATCCGGGGTGAAGAACACCACATGACCAATCGCAACAGGCTGGCCCTTCTCATAGACTGGACTGGCTGCATTAATACGATTGACTGTTCCGTACTGATTGATCCCTTCGGTTCTTAACGCAGGTATTTCGTGGGTAAAACTTTTCTGAAAGCGAATGGTCATCCCATTAGGATCAATACATTGCACACTTTCTTCTGTTGCCTCAAAACCATCTACATCTTGCAATCGAACAGCTAAATCCGGTAAATCATGTGCTATATCATCTAAACCCCATATGACTTCGCGTAACGTCGAACCTGATTCAATTGCTTGAGGTAAACGCGCATCATCACAATCAAATAAATAAATTTTGCTGCCGTTTTGGGTTTGATAGAGATCAGCACCTTCAATGTCTGAATGAGTGTGCGTTAATCCGAAGTCTGCTAAAAACTTATTTGAAGCAGCTCTGTCCTCGACGCCAAACTTTAAAATCTCAATCCCTGTAATCATGTGATCACTCCTTAATTAAAGACAAAACCACCATTTACGGGAATATTTTGACCCGTCACAAATGAGGACAATTCCGACAGTAAATACAAGGCTGTTCCGTTTAAATCCTGAGGTAACTGCTGCCGTTGAATCGCACGACCATTGACATATAAATCATGGCGTTCTTGCGGTACATATTCGGTTGCTTCGACCAGAGTCAATCCTGGTGAAAGCGTATTGATACAAATATTGAACGGCCCTAACTCTCTCGCCATTGAACGCGTCATCGCCAACAAAGCACCTTTACTTGCCACATAAGCCATCAGATTTGGAGCACCCCAAAGTGCTGTATCCGATGCCACATTAATGACTTTTGCTGCCTCAGACTGTTTAAGATAAGGTACACAGGCCTTTGTCACTAACCACGTCCCTTTGACATTAATGTTCATCACACGATCCCAAAGATCAGCGTCATAATCCATCATGCTTTTGCCACCAACATTGGTTGCAAGAGCCGCACAATTCACCAAGCCATCGATCCCACCCAAGTATTCAACTGTTTGCTGAACAGCTAGTTCAATCGAATCTGCATTCGCCAAGTCGATCGTTACCGCCTCAACATTTAGACCTTGCGCCTGTAAGGCAACTACTTCTTGCTGCACCAGATCAGTTAAAATATCCGCCATGACCACGTGCGCCCCTGCTTCCGCAATTGCTTGTGCAAAGTCGCGTCCCAAGCCTCTTGCCGCACCTGTGACAAGGACTTTTTTACCTTGTAACAATGCGACATTAGCCATGCGCTTCTTCCTGCATTTCAATCCGGTTTGAGCTATTCAACGCTGCAATTTTCTTTAATTGCTTTTCCGCTTCTTTCTTCATCAAACGGCGTAAGCGTGATAAACCGACATCATGTTGATAGAGGAATTCTTGTTGGCGTGCATTCGGTGCAAGGTTTTCTAAAATAATGCGATCTTGTTCCAATACATCCCAATGCAATTTCTCCAAGTGATTACGATAGAGGAAACGCCACACATTACGCTGCCAGCCACTGACTTTGCGGCAACGCCAAAAGAATACGCGGGTATTATTGGCATCAATCGGTGTTGCATAACCCACAATCCAGAACTCACCACCCGGTCCAAAATCTTTACGATATGGGATCGAAAGACGCAACCAGCTTGCACCTGTATTGGCATATTCAACCCAGTCAAAGTTGACACCGATTTGACCTTCTTTTTCAAAGACAAAACCATGCTCAGTTGAACGATGTTTCATTTCCGCGGTGCGATCACCTTCTGCCATTGAGTGAGATGTGCAATGCAAATAACTACCATGCATTGGGTCCATCACATTATCGATCGCATATTGATGATTCACTTTCCAATCTGCTTGGCAAAGAAATGCACTCCAGTCTTCACTCGCAAGTTGTTCAGGAAACTCAAGTGTTTTAGGCTCTTCACTTGGATCAATCCCAAACCACATAAAAATCGCACCGTGCGCTTCAATTACTGGATAGCTTTTTATACATTTAGTGCCTTTCATTGGGCAGTCATGTACAGCGGGTACATCTTCAACCACACCATCGTGGCGAACTTCTACACCGTGATACCAACAAGCAACGCGATTGCCCAAGTTCCAACCGAGTGAAAGGCGTGCGCCACGATGCGGGCAGCGATCTTCTAAGGCATGGACTTGACCTTGGTCATCACGCCAAACCACAATATTTTCACCTAAACGAGTGATCCCCACTGGATTTGCTGCAACTTCCCAGCTTGCAAGCACTGGATGCCATTGATCACGTAAACCTAAATCTAAATACTCTTCGACACTTGGCGTGGCTAATACTGCTGCGTTCATCACTATTCTTCCTTGAATCAATAACCTAAACGTTGCATTTCTTCTGAGAACGACTCAGAAGTCCAAAGTTCACCAGACTCACAACGAAAACCTTGTTGGTTTAAAGACTGAACCAAATCTGCAAGCTCAGTTACACCTGATGAAAATGCGCTGATTAAGTGCTGAACAAAGTCTTGCTCATAAACCGTTGGCGCTTTATAACGCGTTTGCCAAACCAAAAGTTCTGGCTGTCCTGGAACCTGAATATTGTTAATCCCTGCTTCTTTCGCTGGCGTGGCATGAATCCAGTTCGCGAGCTTCTCATTAAATGTTTTCATGAGATTCCATCCTTATAAATTTGACTTATAGTTGAATTTGAACGTCCTGCCCTTCAACACGTACGGGATAAGTACACAGATTTCGGCATCCCGGACCACTTTTCAATTCACCTGTTTGAATATCAAAAATTGCTTCATGCAATGGGCATTCCACGGTTTGATCTTCAATAAAGCCTTCTGTTAATAAGGCGTAGGCGTGTGGGCATACATTTTCAATAGCGAAGTAATTTTCATCGATGAAAAATACTCCAATTTTCTTACCGTCGACTTCTATGGCTTTCGGCTCATCTTCGGTGATGTCGTCTTGCTGACAAACTGAGATCCAACTCATCCTTGCATCCTCATTTGTTTTATATATAAAACATAATTTGATATAACAAACTTTAATTAAGAATACTCCTATGATGTTTTTCATGTCAAACTATATATATTATTAAAATTCATACACTTGATATTTATTACACATTCTTTTACGTTTTACTTAAAAAATATAGTTTCATATATAAAACTATATTCCATAAATCTATTTGCAGTTACAATAGGATTCAAATAAAGCTGAATGTACTGATTTGTGCTTTTAAATAGGAAAATTGAACAGATGAACTCAACACTTGAAACAGACTCTCAAGAATCTGACGTAATAAAAAATGATGACCGTTATTTAGTCCCTGGCTTAGTTCGTGGTTTGGCAATTTTGCAGGCCTTTAATCAGCAAACCCAAGAAATGACGATCACTGAAATTGCAGAGATTTTAGACGTGAATCGCTCAAGCGCATTTCGACTGATTTACACCTTAGAATCCTGTGGTTTTCTCAGAAAAGCTTCACAAAAGACCTATGCTTTAGATTCAAAAGTAATGGAACTCGGTTTCAATAGCTTATCCAAACAATCTTTATTGGATTTAGCTACACCGTTGATGAAAGAACTCCGCGATCAAACCCAGTTGGCAGTCCATTTATCAATTCTAGAAGGTACGCATATTGTCTTTATCAATAACATTCAATCCAATGGAACATTTAGCAGTAATATTGGTTTAGGTACACGATGGCCTGCCCATGCAACAGTCATCGGACAAATGTTACTGGCAGATTTATCCGAAACAGAAATCCGAGAACGGTATAAAAACTTTAATAAGTGGGAAACTTTTTCAGAGCTGACGCCGAAAAGTCTTAAAGAGTTATTACAACGTTTAAGCTATGTCAAAACACAACGATCTATGGTGAGCTGGGGTCATTACAATCACGATATGGCCGCCTGTGCTGTGCCCATTTTTAAACAATCCACGGGTAAAGTAACAGCCGTATTATCCGTCAGCTGCCCATTAGGTACGTATGAAGAAGATTATTTTAGAAATGAAATTGCAGATGCAGTTCTTGAAAGCGCAGATAAAATTTCAAAATTTATTTATTAAATAGAAGCCATATCCACTACTTTTAGGTCTTGCTCTTTAGTGAATTAAAACCTTATATCTTGAGCAAGATTCAAATGTTGCAACCTATCCACATAAAATTTAGGCAATAAAAAGCCCTTGTAAAAACAAGGGCTTTTTAAAATATTTGGCAGAGGATCAAGGACTCGAACCTTGACGAACGGTTTTGGAGACCGTCATGCTACCATTACACCAATCCTCTAGAACATGCATGATTAAATCATATCAGACTTAACCATAAAAAAAGCAAGATACGCTTGCTCTTTAAATTTGGTGGGGGCGAAGAGACTCGAACTCTTACACCTTGCGGCGCTGGAACCTAAATCCAGTGCGTCTACCAATTTCGCCACGCCCCCGATGGATGTGTATATTAGTGATAAACCTTTCTGCTGACAAGCCCTTTTTATAAAAAAACCATGCATCTGAAAGCTAATGCTTTTTTAATATACAGATAAAAACAACAGAAATAAAAAAAGGGACTTTGAATAAGTCCCTTTTCTAATTTGGCAGAGGATCAAGGACTCGAACCTTGACGAACGGTTTTGGAGACCGTCATGCTACCATTACACCAATCCTCTAGAACATGCATGATTAAATCATATCAGACCTAACCATAAAAAAAGCAAGACATGCTTGCTTTTTAAATTTGGTGGGGGCGAAGAGACTCGAACTCTTACACCTTGCGGCGCTGGAACCTAAATCCAGTGCGTCTACCAATTTCGCCACGCCCCCGATGGGTATGCATATTAGTGAGAAACGCTAATTCTGACAAGTCTTTCTGATAAAAAAACCATTCAAATGAACATATAATATTCAAATCAAGTATTTATATTTACAACAAGCCAATCTCGTTTAGACAACCTTTGACATCAAGAACTGACCTAAATCGCTGTTCAACTCGCTTTTGCAGTAAACCGTTTAAAAGTGGAAAAAAACATTCAAGCGCTTTAGGCAGCTGAATGTGCAGTTGTTGGCAATGCAGTACAGCCCAATCATAATAAGTATCAGCGTTTAATTTAGTGTTCGTTAACCATTCATACAAAATAATGCCTAAAGCATATAAATCACTTTGAATACTTTTCGCTTCACCATGAAAAAGCTCAGGCGCCATATAATGTGGTGTCGCATTCATGCGCGTAATTGGACATTGAGACTTAAAACTTTGCTCAAAATCGATCAGCCGACAAGCCCCATGATATAAACGGAAATGTGCTGGCTTTAGATCACCATGAACCCAACCCATTTCGTGCATGTAGTCGAGTGTTTCCAAGGCATCTAAGATTTTTTTTTGAATAATCACAAGATCGGTGGTGGGTAAAATATCCGTGAAGAACTTTTCTGCATCAAACAATATCAAGCCTCTACCCTTCGCTTCAAGGTGAAGGCACTGCGATGTCTGTTCTAAGATAATAATATGATGCGGCAATAGAAAATGCTGAGAATGTATTGATTCAAGCTGATAAAAATCCAATTCACCTTGAAAAGCTTGCTCTATCACTGGATCGGTATTGGCGACATGAAATTTAAGCCAATACTTCTGATTTTCAACTTGAAACGTATATAAACGCCGTCCAAAATCATAACTTCGCTTTTTCGTTTCTAACGACCAATTGTTCCATTGAACAGTTGGATCAGAGATCCACGTAATAAAACTCATTCTGCTGCTTTTCTTCCTGCTTACGTAATGATGCTAAACAATGTTCAATGGTTTTACCAATACGTGCATGTGTTTCAATCGAAGCAATTTTAGACCACGTTGCTCGCTCACCTTCTTGTTGCAATATTTTAAATAATTTTGGACGTGGGTTTTTCAACATGTAGCTATAATGTTTTAAACCATATTTCGCAATGATATTTACATCGCCATAGTAACGTTGACCTAAAATTCCATAACCATGGTCGAGCACACGTCGAATCGGGAAAAAACCACCCATTGAATTGCGAATTAAATCCATCACATCCATTGCAATTGATTTACCTTGATGACGTACCACCCGTTCAGGCCAACTCAGCACATCACGACGAAATCTCTCATTATCACTTTGCATAAATGGGACGATATGTGGGTTCACCTGACTGGCAATGGTGTAATTAATATTATAAAGCCTTGCCATTTTTTCCTGAGGAAAATCACTGCGCATACTGCCATCCACCCATTTAGTGTTGGCAAGATACGGCGTATGCTGACCATCATAACGTTTACTGGTTAATTTGACTGGCGGAAATAACACAGGGACGGCACATGAAGCCAGCACAGCACTCCAAACCAAAACATTTGGCGCAGTTAAAGCATTTAATACTCGAGGGTTTTGTGCGGTGTTATAGGGTGCAACCGCAATATTAATATGCAATCCTGAACGTTGGAAGGCTTCAGCAAAAGTGACATCGCCCATATTACGTATCAAGAATTTTTTAAGATACATCACATCAGCAATACCACCATGCCCTTTAATCAACTCCATGACACGTCTAAAGCGAAAGGCTTCATGGAAAAAGTGCTCACCAGAAAGTAAGCCAGGAATCTGATCAGCAGATGAAACGCCGAGCATCCCTGTCATGATGGCACCTGCACTCGAACCTGAAATTACCTTCGGTAATAGATCACGTTCCAACAATGCCTTGCATACTCCAGTATGAAACAAGCCCAATGTCGCACCACCTGATAGCATTAAAGCAGGTTGTCCATAAGCCTTTTGGCATTCTTCAAAAAACTTTATTTTTTCTTTTAGTTGAAAAGTAATACATTCACTGGAAGCTAAATAACCAAAACACTCACTGACTTCTTCAACATAATTTTCTATAATTTTTTTAGTGCCGCAGTAGGTCTCAGCAAACAACATCGGATGACCAATGTTGGCAAAATCATAAGATAAACCTTCTCTTAATACATAGATCAAATCTAGGGTTCGATGTTGTGTACGATATTTTTTTAATAAGTTATGCCGTTTAGATAAAATTTCAGCATCAAAATAAGGCGAATCATTGTCATATTTCCATGCTTCAGTACCTGCTTCTTGGTCTAGTTTGAGTGCAATGGACTTCCATTCCGCATACCCATTTGCATGGCGTAAGTGCTCTTGTAATACACCGACCCTATATGCCTGATATGTATTCTTTTTTTCTTGAAGTCTGTTTGACATTCGTGTTTCCAGTTTTGATGATTTTTTTCTCATTCTGCACCTATACAATGCAAAAAGTGGCTGCAACAATCAAGGGGAAAATCGACATATTACAATCTTTTTAATGAGATCTTCTTTATTTCAACAACAGCAATGATAGTATCCCTATTCATTGATCACTGTGTTTGGTTTGTATTTATGGCTCTCATTGATTTACCGGAATCTATTCTCCATTCGTTATCCAGTGTTTTGACACAATTACAGCAAGTTCTCCCTGCACCAAAACAACCCACTGATTTTTCAGCTATCGCTTTTCGATGGGAAAATCAACAACTGCTCGCCATTCAACAACCCAAAAAAATGCATTTGGAAGACCTAAAAGGGATTGAGCGTCAAAAAGATAAAATTATTCAAAATACCTTACAGTTCTTAAATGGCTTGCCTGCCAATGATGTTTTGCTCACTGGTTCACGTGGTACAGGAAAATCATCGATTGTCCGCGCCCTACTGACGGAATATTCATCACAAGGTTTACGTCTCATAGAAATCGAACGGGATGATTTATCTGATTTACCCAAGATTCAAAAGATAATTGAAAACCGCCCTGAGAAATTTATTGTTTATTGTGACGATTTAGCCTTTAACGCAGAAGATGAAAATTATCGTAGTTTGAAAAGTGTATTAGATGGTTCACTACAGTCTGGTTCAAGCAATTTCATTATCTATGCCACCAGTAACCGCCGCCATTTATTGCCAGAATTTATGCACGAAAATACGCCTGTGCGTAAAGTCGATGTTCCGCAATATACTGAGCTACACCCACAAGAAGCGATTGAAGAAAAGATTTCCCTTTCTGATCGTTTTGGTCTGTGGCTGTCATTCTATCCAATGGATCAACAACTTTATTTAGAAATTGTGGAACACTATATCGTTCAAGCAGGTTTGCAATATAACGATCTGGTTCGTGGTGAAAGTTTGAAATGGTGTCAGGCACGCGGTCAACGCTCTGGTCGAGCGGCCTATCAGTTTTCAAAACATTGGATTGGTTCACAAAACCTAGAGAAATTGTCAAACACTATAAAAGGATAAATGGCCTCAAAAGCCGTGGCATTGTCCTTATTTAGGCTTAGCACGGGCAGTTGTTTTTCTTAATCTAAGATCTAGCATAGAATGAGTTTAGGGGAAAAGATGAAAAAACAACTGCCGCCAACCTCTCTGACGAGCAAAATTTTGGGTAAAAGCTTATTGCTCGCACAAAGCACACTAGATCAGGCTGTAAAATATTCAACCATTCCTTTTTCTGAACCAGAGATCATCCGTCCAAGAACAACAGAAAAATTTTATACGTGGACACATTATGGAATCTTTTTTCCACTGCTGCCTGAACCACATCGTTATCTAAATATCATGATTTTGTTAGGTACCCCTGGGGCACTTGCCTTCGATCATGATGACATAACACTGGGTGACCCAAGACATACTGCAACATTGTTCTCTAGTACAGCCGCATTAGACCAACACTTATTAAAAGCTTACATCATCCCAGATGAGACAAATATTCAAGAAAATGGCATACAAATCGAATTAGGCGAAGACGTTTCCATTACAGGCACTTTGCCCAATATTCATTTGAAAGGTGCTTATCATGATTTAAATTTTGAATTTGATTTAGATGTGACCGATCAAGTTTCATGGTTTATCAAAACTCCGATCTATGATCATTTTAGTCTATTAGCCACATTCAAAGGTCAACTTGAATATCAAGGTCAAGCTACGCCAGCGGAAGGTTTATGCACCTATGAATATGCGCGTGCAACCGGTGCGCATGGTGTGGTAAAAAAAAGCCTCCCCGAATCTTATAAATTACCGCTTGATTTCTTCACCTATCAAATTATTAATCTGACTGAAACAACGCAACTATTGTTAACAAAAGCCGATATTTTAGGTCAACCCGTAGCTTATTCTCTGCATATTAGACATATCGACAAACCTGCTGAAATCTATACCAATGTTGAGTTTAAGGTGATTGCGCATCAGATCGATGATTATATTTCGCCAAGTGGCAAGAAAATGCGCTTGCCACAATTCTTTTCTTGGACGGTGAAAGATGATACGGGTCAAAAAGTATTAGAAATCTTTGCTGAAATTGATAGTCCATTCCGCTACGGTCATGGAATTGGTTATGCCAGCGCCTATACTTTCACCGGTGAATATTTGAATAATGAAGTTCAAGGGCGTGGTTATATTGAGTATATCGATGTAGAAAACCAAAACTATTTTATAGATTAAGCCTATTCACTTCACCGTTGAAATAAAAACATTTTTTATCTTCCAATCAAGCATAAGCCGTTGATATATTTTCAACGGCTTAATTATTTAGAAGCTTGCTTCATCGCCCCCTATCCTTTCAATAAAACTCCTAACTAAAAATCTCAACCATACGGTTTATCGATTTTTTAATCTCATCTGCAACTTTTGCATCATATCCTTCTACCAAAAAGCGGCTAATCAACCCTTCAATCAAGGTATAAATAATTTCAACCAATGCATCTGCATGGGGGGTTGATTCAAGACATTTTGCAATTAATGCGCGAATCCAAATCTTATGTTCTTTAGAGACTGTAATGATGTCTTGATCACCGCAATGAGATTCAGCAACAGCTCTGACAAATAAACATCCTTTAAAATTGTCTTCTTGAAACCACAACAAATGCCAATCAATGAGCTGATTGAGTGCCTGTGCTCCTGTTGCATTGCCAATATAAGCAATTAGACTCTGTCTAAACTTCGTATCTCTGGCCTCAAGCACCGATCTCACTAATTGATTTTTATTTTTAAAATGAGTGTACATAGTTGTTTTTGAACAGCCGGACTCATCTCGAATTAAATCAACACCAACACCGACAAAACTATTTTCATAAAATAATTTTTCTGCGGTATTCAAAATTTTATTTGCTGACTTTGACATACAAGTTTACTCAATTAAAAATAGTACAGATCTGTACTATTTTTAATTTTAGTCTTATTATTGACTGAATACAATGATCCTGTGAGATTAAAATGTTATCGCTATTTCATGGCAAAGAGCATCTTGCTCCACGCCCCCAATCCATTGATATTTTCAGAAGCTTAATTGGCGGGACATTCAGTATTCTGATCTTAGTTCTCTTGAGCAAATGGACCCAAAATTTATTTATCATGGCACCTTTCGGCGCAAGCTGTGTCATATTATATGCCGTTGCTCAATCCCCTTTAGCCCAACCTCGTAATGTGATTCTGGGGCACTTTGTTTCAGCTTTGATTGGCTTAGTCTTTCTTAAAACTTTAGGAACTTCTGCATTGAGTATTGCGATTTCCGTGGGTTGTGCTATTGCGGCAATGCAACTGTTACGCTGTGTTCATCCACCTGCTGGGGCAAATCCATTAGTCATCTTGCTCACAGCAAATACCATTCAATACCATTGGAGCTTTTTATTTTTCCCTGTGTTATTGGGATCAATCGCGCTGGTACTCGTGGCTTGGTTGGTCAATAACATTAAGACCGACAAGAAATGGCCTACTTATGGACTCGCCTTGGTCCACAGCAAAAAAACCAAATAAGCGATTTGATTAAAGAGATCATCCACTCTCTTTAATCATATTTACACCTAAATAAAAACTTATGCTCAATGAATAAAACAGCGTCTCCTATTGCGAATTTCCTTAATTCACCCTAATATTAGGTAGAACAGTTTACCCAATATCTTTTATTATGAGCACTAAATCTGCAAAACAAAGAATTTTAGAAACCGCTTCAATGCTGTTTTATCAAGATGGAATCAACAGTACAGGGATCAATAGCATCATTGATCAAGCCAACGTTGCAAAAATGTCCTTATACAATAACTTTCGGACTAAATCTGAATTGGTCACTTGTTATATCGAAGCACGTCATCAAGAGTGGTTAGGCTTATACCAAAATAGAAAAGCCCAAATCCAAACACCAATTGATGGCGTATTGGCTGTTTTCGATGCTTATCAAGATCATGCCGAGTTTGCCTATGAAAATGGTTTCCGCGGTTGCGGACTCCTCAATGCAGCAGCAGAATTTCCTGCGCATAGTCCAGAACGTTTGGCGGTGAAAAAACATAAAGATGAAGTTGAAAACATTTTGGCAGATCATTTAAATCAGCTGATAAATGATCCTGAAAAAGTTAAACAACTCGCGCTGCTGCTCTCTTTTATTTTGGAAGGTTCTATCGTTCGAGCAGGTTTAGAAAGTTCAAGTGCTAAAGTTTTTGCTGCCAGACAAATGGCTCAGTCCTTATTAGAACAAGAGATTAGGAATTGAATAACACGATCAAACTCAGTCCACATTATGGGTTTATTGCGGTTTTAGTCGCTTCAATTTTATGGGGTACGACGGGTACTGTGGCCTCCTATGCTCCCAACCTAAGTCCTTTAGCTATTGGCGCGATTGCAATGGGTGGTGGTGGACTTTTACAGGCATTACTCGCGCATAAAAATATCCTTGGTCATTTACCACAGATCCGTTCATATTTCCCTCTCCTATTCGTTGGGATGATTTCTGTTGCCATATATCCGCTTGCCTTCTACTCATCTATGCGAATGGCAGGCATCACCATCGGTACTGTGGTTTCGATTGGCTCAGCGCCTTTGTTTACAGCGCTACTTGAAAAGTTTTTTGATAAAAAGGCACTCTCGCTAAAATGGTTTATTAGTTTTATTTTTGGTGTTGCTGGAGTATTGCTTTTATCAATCGGAGAATCGCACTCCCAAAGCTCATCGCAAAGCATTACAACCGACCAAAAAACTTTGGGAATCATTCTTGGACTTATCGCAGCACTTACCTATTCACTCTATTCATGGGCTGCCAAGAAAATGATAGATCGAGGTGTTGACTCTAGAGCATCAATGGGTCTGATTTTTGGATTCGGCGCTTTAATTTTATTGCCGACTTTATTTTTTACTGGTTCGAATTTATTTGATGAACCCGTCAACCTATATGTTGTCGGCTATATGATGCTGATCCCGATGTTTCTCGGTTATCTGTTATTTGGTTATGCTTTAAAAACAATTTCTGCCAGTACCGCCACGACCCTCACTTTATTTGAACCATTAGTTGCCGCACTTTTTGCGGTATTGCTGGTGGGTGAGAGATTAGCGCCGATTGGTTGGATCGGTATGGTTTTGATTTTTGTCTGTTTGGCTGTGCTATCCAAAGCAGATAAGTCAAATTAATTTTTGAACCTGAAATGTATTTCGATATGCTTCATCACAAGCGAAATAATTATCTAATTTTTATTTGTTCAGAAAATAGAAAAATGGAATCGATGCAGAAAATAAATTTCCTCTGCATCGTTTTCGCTCTGCTATAGAACGTTAATATCAATACTCTTTTGCTAATTTTTCCAGAGTGGATAGCATTTTTTTCACCACACTTCTTTTATGATTTAACATATTCTTAATGTTGGTCGGATTAAAACCCGTCAGTTTAGCAATACCTCGACTAGTCATATATTCACCTGTCTTTTCAAAGTGCTTTTGACTCAAGGCTGTTTTAGCATCAGAGAATCTAATCGCTAACTTATAATCACTAAATTCAGACCATGCACCCGTCTTATATTCATCCAAATCAAATTTGTTTTGATGAGGTGGTTTATCTCGAAGAATATTATTCAAGCGATTAATGACGATTTTTTCCTCACTCTTTTGTATCCGCTGATAAAGTTCAGTTTCCTCAAAAGTTCGCCCTATAGAGATATCCTTTCTGAATTGCTCAATTATTTTTTTAGCTTCTGATGTGTCATGCTCTTCACCCTGCTGGATGAGATTTAGAATTTTAAATAAAGATTCTAATCTGCCACATGTAAAAACATAAGAAATTTTCAACTTCTGTACTCCGCTATGAGTTTTTAGCTCATCAAAATAAATAATTTATTCGACACTTTAACACGATAGCGTTGACTCCAACCCCTCACTACGCATATAAATGAATCATTTGATTTTTAAATAAAATAATATGTAGCTTCGCAGAAGCTTAGCATCCCATAAAAATGATCAGTTTCATTCTAGGTTGGTTCTAATTCCGTCATCGGCCATCTTGGTGTCGTAGTTACTGCCAGACCATCTTGCTGCCCAGCTTTTAAACGTTGATAGCCTGCAAACGCAATCATGGCGCCATTATCTGTACATAAAGCTGGTTCAGCATAATAGACTTGTGCATTGATCTTTTTCAGCGACGTCTCTAATTGCTCACGTAAGCGAAGATTGGCACTGACACCACCAGCAATGACCAAGCGTTTTAAACCTGTTTGTTTTAAAGCCTTTACTGATTTTTTAGCCAGTGTATCAACCACTGCTTCTTGGAAAGAAGCCGCAATATCCGCATCACGATTTTCTTCGCCAAGTTTTTTCAGTTGAACAGAAACCGCTGTTTTCAAACCGCTAAACGAAAAATCTAAGCCTTGATGCAAGATTGGGCGAGGAAAAGCAAATGCTTGGGCGTCACCTTGTAACGCCAGTTTTGCGATATTCGGCCCACCGGGATAAGGAAGTTTCATCATTTTTGCGACTTTATCGAACGCCTCACCAGCCGCATCATCAATCGACTCACCGAGTAACTCATACTGACCAATTCCATGTGCAGCCATCAGTTGCGTATGTCCACCTGAAACCAACAAAGCGACAAACGGAAATTCCGGTGGCGTATCTGAAAGTAATGGCGCAAGCATATGACCTTCCATATGATGCACACCAATCGCAGGTTTATTGAACGCAAACGCCAAAGTACGACCAAATAATGCACCTGTCATCAATGCACCCATCAACCCCGGACCGCGTGTATAAGCAACTGCATCGATTTCGTGTTTTTTCACACCGCTTTGCTCAAGCAATTGATTAATTAAAGGAATCATCTTACGAACATGATCCCGTGACGCCAGCTCAGGTACGACACCACCATATTCTGCATGCAGTTTGATCTGACTATAGAGAACCTGCCCCCGTAAGCCGAGCTCGCTATCATAGAGTGCTAACCCAGTTTCATCACACGAAGTTTCTAAGCCCAAAACAATCATTAAACTGCCTTTACAACGATCAAAAATAGTATCAGCGCTATTATAGACTTGTGATCTGAGTTGTAAATGAGTAAAATACTGACCTTCACTTGCGATCTAGTGCAATCGTGCGTTAGATCTTATCCATCATCTTAGAGGATTTTACATGCCACAAGTTAAGTTGAAAGAAGGCGAACCAGTAGACGTAGCTATCCGCCGTTTCAAACGTTCATGCGAAAAAGCTGGTGTTTTAGCTGACGTTCGTAAGCGCGAATTCTATGAAAAACCAACTCAAGAACGTAAGCGTAAAAAAGCTGCAGCAGTTAAGCGTTATCAAAAGAAATTGACTCGCGAATCTGTACGTACTACTCGCCTTTACTAATTAATTTGTGATTGACTGCTGAAAAGACTATGACGACTTTAAAAAACCAAATTACTGACGTGTTAAAAAATTCTATGCGTGCCAAAGAAATGGCAACAGTAATGGTTATTCGTGGTCTACAAGCAGCAATTAAGCAAATCGAAATTGATGAGCGCATTGAGCTTGACGATGCTCAGGTTCTTGCGGTCATTGAAAAGCAAATTAAACAACGTAAAGAATCGATCAAGGCCTTTTCAGGTGCTGGTCGAGAAGATTTAGCTAGTAAAGAACAAGCCGAAGTTGAGGTTATCTCTCAATTTCTACCAGCCGCTATGACTGAGGAAGAACTTGATTCTCTCATTGAGCAAACGATTTCTGCTCAAGGAGCTACTAGCATGAAAGATATGGGTAAGGTGATGAATTCTCTACGTCCGATCATAGCCGGGCGTGCCGATCCTGCACAAGTTTCTTCTAAAATTAAAGCAAAATTAAGCTAATCAGCTCAGTTCGGCTTTATACCTCTCTTTTTATATATCTAATAATAAATTGGATTCATTTCAACAATGAACCCACGCATATTATTTATTTAAAATCACACTGAATATTATATTTAGTCAGCATTTTCATTTCTTTTGACTCAGTCACTTGATGAATTACATCTTGCTTAGTCATCGTGGCGTATTGTCCTGTTAAATGAGATCTATTCTTTTCGATCGCCCCATAAGAGTCCTGCACATATTGATTTACAATAGCGCAATATTTTGTCTGCTGCTCAAGTGTGAAATGTGAGAGTTGCGGGTCTAAACTACGTAAGAAACTGCGCATATCTTGCGCATAGGTTGCTGTTATCTTTTCTACAGCACGTACATATTGCTCAACTGAAGCCGCTGAACTCGCCCCCACAAACCCAAACGCAAAAATAAAACCAATAATTTTCTTCATCAATTTTTAACTTCTTTACTACTCAAGCCAGCCATCTTATCTTAATTCAATAAATTTTGGTTTATGCTCGGTAAAAAATTCTTCTGTAGGTGCAGGAATCTGTCCTTCAGTTACCGTACCCAAACGTAAGCGAATGATATTTGGCAAATCTGTACGATATGAATAAATCGGGCTTGCACAATGTTGACAGAATACTCGTGCTTTATTCGGCGTATGAAAATATTCGTTTAGTTGATCTTGCCCTGAGATAAATTCAAATTTTGTTTGATCAAGCGGGCTATTCCAACCTGCGATTGCGCCTTGCGCCTGCTGACAGTGTTGGCAATAACACAGAATACTATTTTCAATTTCACCATGATATTGATATTGCACAGCCCCACATAAACATTGCCCCTTGATCATAATAAGCCCTCCTCTCAATTAATTTCTATTTATGTTATACGGCAATTATACTTACTCTTTTATTATTGATGACTTAAATTATTTTTTTAATTCCAGTATTTCACCTGCTAATCCATCATAGTCTTTAAATGCTTTATGCTTAAAACCCTGACGCGTTAGAATCTTGCGTGAAGCAAGATTTTTAGGATCAATAATCGCAAATATTTGATTAATTGAATTCTCTTTTTTTGAAATATTAAGCAAAAGTTCACTGACTCTACTCGCAATACCTCTACCCCAATAATTTGGCAAAAGCATATAACCTAATTCAAGCTCGTCAGCATCTATTTCTTTAATTTCTAGCTTTGCCAAACCAATAAATTCATTCGTATCAGCATCAAGAATTTTAAAGTTACCAAAATCTTCATGTAACTGATTATTTACGATAAGTTGTTGAAAATCATATTCCGCTTTGTCTTGAGGAATAGCCCTTTCGGTAATCATGACCATTATTTGTATATTACTAACCAATTGAAAATAGTAATCAAAATCTTGTATGTTGAATTTTTCTAATTTAATTTCCATGTAATTACTCTCAAATTTTCAGCAAGCTAATTCCACCACATCAAATTAAGAATTAAATTTTCCTACGGTAGTCATCTTGCATTTGCTTTAAACGAGATTCAATTTTCGCTGACATTGCCATATTCCCTTTTGCAAGTCGTTGCGCATGTAACATGGATTTAATTGCATTTTCCTCATAGCCTGACCAATATTCAACTTCTGCACGATAGCATAAGACATTCACGGCTTGTAATGGTGAGCTTTTGTCTAAGTTTGCTGCTTGTTGCAACAGTTGCCATCCTCGAATATCACGTTGGTTCTTATGAATAAATCGTTGAACTAAGGTTTGCGCTTGTGCAACTTGTCCTTGTCGAATTAAGACTTCAGCGAATTTATAAGATAAGGCGCGATTTTCAGGCATCGTTCTTTGAATCGGTGCAATCGCATTCTCTGCCAGCTCAAGTTTATTTTGTCCCAAATAAATATCCGTTTGAATGAGTGGAACCAATATATGAGATTTTAATTTTACTTTCACCAAATCAAGATTTGACTGTGCTTGAGCATAATCACCTTGCTCTAAATAAAACTTACTGAGCGCCAGTTGTGCTGCAACATTCTTCTGCGAGGCAAGAGATTGTATCTGAATTTCTGTGGCTTGATTTGAAGTGACGTAGGTATACCATTTCAATATGTCAAAATTGAGATCATAAATCTTTGATTTCACTTTAGGCAGTTGATTGGCACGCAGACGCGCTTCACTCATCCGTTCAGTGGTTAATGGATGAGTTAACCAAAAATCTGGCAAAAAGCTGACTCGACTGGTCGCCCGATGCATGGTTTCAAAATAATCCGCCATACTTTGCGGATTATATCCTGCGGCATACATAAATTGCATACCGATACGATCTGCTTCACGCTCTTGATTACGACTATAGCTCAGTTGTTTATCAATTAAAGCGGCTTGCGTTCCCAACATTACCGCTGAGCCGACATCACCATCAGCCTGTGAGGCAATCGCAGCACCAACGAGGATCCCAGCCAAAGCCAATAATCCTTGTCCCTTAAATGCTTCTTGTGATCGGCTGTAATGTCGTTGCGTGACATGGGCGATTTCATGCGCCATAACGCCTGCGATTTCATCTAAATTTTTAGCGGACGTAATCAA
The DNA here is from genome assembly GCF_003687745.1 of Acinetobacter sp. 2JN-4. Lineage (NCBI taxonomy): Bacteria > Pseudomonadati > Pseudomonadota > Gammaproteobacteria > Moraxellales > Moraxellaceae > Acinetobacter > Acinetobacter sp. 2JN-4. The sequence continues at coordinate 71,534 of NZ_RDNY01000001.1, forward strand.
ACCAGTATTTATTGCAAATAAACCACCAGGTACAGCAAAGGCATTAATTTGGGGATCTTTGATCACCACCAAACCAATCGGCTGCCCCAGTTGGGTTTGACTTAAAATGCCTGAGAAAACTTGTAAAAATTGATCTTCCAACCAAGCGTCTTGCACAGTAGGCATTTGTCGATGAACTTGACGATAAACTTTTTCACCGATGAATTTTTCTTTTTGTTGATCAAGCAACCCTATTCCACCGCCAATTTCAGGGACTTCAGTTGCTCCCATCACCTGTGTAGGCAAAAGGACTTGAGTATGACTCAGTTGGGTCGTGGCAAATAAGCCACATGCAAGCAGCAGCGGTCTCAAGGGGGTTTCTCTATGATTCTAATGGAGAAATTTAATATAGCACTGAAAATGAGAGGAATTTGCAACAAAGTGTTATAGAAGACAGCTTTTACTGTCTTCTTTTATATTTTTAGAGGCTATTTCTTCGCGCTGTAGCGTTGGTCTACGCTAAATTTTTCTGGAAACTTTGCATGAATCTCTGCATAAAAAGCCATGATTTCAGTCATATCTTTTTCATAGTCGCCTGATGGATAAATAATCTTACCTACGCCTGTTTTTTTCTTGGCATAGTCCATATACGCCAATGCAATTGGCACTCCTGCCGCAACCGCTATATGGTAAAAACCTGTTTTCCATTGTTCTTGTTTGGCGCGCGTTCCTTCTGGGGTCACCAACATCACCAGTTTCGGATGAGTTTTAAACAAGTCACTCATCAATTGAACCATACTTGGTCGTTCCTGACCTTCTTGTTTCGCGCCACGATCGATACCAATACCGCCCATCGCACGTACAAAAGGCCCAAAAGGAAGTTTCATATAGCTGTCTTTAATGGTGAGGCGAACATTTACCCCCAACGCTTTCAAAGCCAAACGGGCATATAAAGCATCCCAGTTACTGGTATGTGGTGCGGCAATCATCACACATTGGTCAATATCCAAATCCCAATGATTATCGATTTCCCACCCCATCAAGCCCAAACTTTGCTCAGCTAATTTCTCGAACACAAACACCCCAAGTCCAAATTACAAAGGGCGCAAGTGTAGCAATATTAATCAGCGTTAAAACATAGATTAGAGCAATTATTCAGCAATCAACATGTAAGAATTTATTCAAATTTTGGATTGACCAAATAACGTGGCGTTCGATCTTCTAAGGCATCAATTAAGTTTTGATAAGCGAGATTGGCCATTTTATTCCGTGTTTCAGCCGTTGCTGAACCAATATGAGGTGCAGTCACCACGTTTGGCAGCTCAAATAAGGGAGATGCCTGTAATGGCTCTTTGGCATAAACATCTAAACCCGCAGCAAAGATTTTATTTTGTTGTAATGCCTCAAGTAGTGCATTCTCATCAACTACAGAGCCACGTGCGATATTGATAAATACAGCATGCTTCTGCATGAGCTCAAATTGAGCCTCTCCAATCAGCGCCTGTGACTGGCTATTTAAATCAACAGCAACCACAATGAAGTCAGATTGTTGTAATAACTGGTCGAGGTCACGATATTGGGCATTGAATGCTTGAGCGACTTCTATTTTTTCACGGCGATTATGGTACAAGATGTTCATATTGAAGCCATGAAAGCCTCGACGAGCGATTGCTGCGCCAATATGACCTAGACCAATAATACCCAAGGTTTTACCAAATACATCTACACCAAATTGTTCAGCTGAAACTGTTCGTTTCCATTGACCTTGTTTTGTCCAAGCATCCAGTTGTGGAATTTTTCGTGCTGCGCTCAGCAATAAACTAAAAGCTAAATCCGCTGTAGTTTCTGTTAATACATGTGGCGTGTTCGCGAGCCAAATTTTTCTTTGATTCAGATAATCGATATCGTAATTATCATAGCCCACTGAAACAGTAGAAATAATTTTAAGTTTTTGTGCAGCTGCTAAGTTACTTTGATTGAGTAAACGCCCAGCACCAATCATGGCATCTGCATCCACGACTTCAGCTCGGATTTGCGCATTGATATCACCCAACTTTGGGTTGAGTACCACTACCTGATAATCTTGCTGTAACCGTGCTAAAACGTCTTGATTAATTTGACTAAACACAACAACTTTCTTCATTATGAAACATCCACTCTTTTATTGCATCAATTGCCACAATCGTCTTTTTAATAAGGGTTGAGCAATCATTTCTTCTAAACTGGCTAAATGCAATATATTAGAATGCTGAATAAAATCTAAATGACCTAAGCATAAAATCTTTTTATTGGTAGCGGTCGCATCCAAGAAACCTTGAATATATGAAGATAATCCTCGGCTTTCCTGAAAAGCTGCCAATGGAAATGGCCATTTCAACTCAGCATATTGTCCCAATCTGGCTTTCTGAATATTCTGCCACAACTGTCTTTGAGCATCGCTCAGTTGACTGCTTTCTAGCAAAATTGCACAGCTTTCTAAAATGTACATTTGCAGCTCAAACGCTTGAACTTGTGTCGTTATAACGACCTGCTCTTTTTCAACAACAATGTCTTTGACAACAGGCTTTGCGACAACTTCAGTTGCTTGAGGAACGTCTATTTCAATTATCGGCGGCGTTGCTACTGGTGCGACTTGGATATTTTCAGAAATTGGCGCTGTATCAAATGTAAGCACAGGAGATTGCGGGGTTTCTTCGACAACTTGATCTCGCCATAGATTCGGTGCAGTATTTTTTTGACATACAACCTCTCTAGGAATCCAAATATCTATTCCTAAAGTTGCTAATATGTTTCTCTGCTGCCCAATCATTTTACCTACTCGTTCTGCTAACGCACAGCCATTTTCAATACTGTTATTTGCCTATAGTCTAGCATAAACCACAGCCCTCTAAATGGCTTCCTTTTGCTCAATCACACCAATACCAACACGATCGCTTGATCAAAATACCTTTATCCTTCGCTTAGACAAATATTAAATAAGAATAGATGATTTTTCATTCGTCGACTTTAGACAATATTTCATCATTTTGTCGCTTTTACTTTTTATTAATGTTGACTATCAACTGCCCAAATAAAAAGGGAATGCGATTTATGCTTATTGTTTTCACCCTCACTCTCGTCCTGCTTATTTTTATCTGCGTCTTATATTTACAGCATCCTCTTTTTGGCAAAAGCCCCTCTGGTGAACGACTGCAACGTATCAAAAACTCTCCTAACTACCAACAAGGTCAATTTCGCAATCTCACTGAAAAATTAGGCATGGCTGATTGCTCCCATACTCTCATTGAACTTTATAGAACATTTATCAAAACCATTCCTCATCGCAGACCCAAAGATATTATTCCCTCGATTAAAACCAATCTCCAAACACTAGATCCTCAGCAAGATGTCATGATCTGGTTCGGACATTCTTCCGTATTTATGCAACTACACGGCAAAAAATTTTTAATTGACCCTGTCATGAGTGGCAAAGTTTCTCCCTTGCCGTGGGGAACACGCGCTTATCGAGGAACCGATATATACACCGTCGAAGAATTACCTGAGATTGATTATTTACTGATTTCACATGATCACTATGATCACTTGGATTATAAAACCATTCTTAAATTAAAGAACAAAGTAAAATATGTGATCACGGGCTTAGGTGTTGGAGAACACTTTGAATATTGGGGCTATCCCAAAAGCATGCTGATTGAAAAAGATTGGGGAGATCGCATTGAGTTTGACGATGGCATTACCATTATCACCGAAACCACCCATCATGATTCAAGACGTGCTTTCGATGGCGGAAAAAATTTGTGGATTTCATTCATTATTCAATCACCAAACAAAAAGATTTTTTATACAGGCGACGGCGGTTATAACAAGCACTTTGTCGAAATCGGTCAAAAATATGGGCCTTTTGATTGGGCATTGATGGAAAATGGGCAATATGATGCCGCTTGGCATGCTGTACATTGTCATCCAAATGAAGTGGCACAAGCGACTGAAGAACTAAAAGCGCGCAATATGATTCCCGTACATCATTCCAAATTTAGTTTAGCCAAACACCCATGGTATGAACCGATCACAAGAATTGCTGAGTATTCAAAATCGAGGAAGTATCGTCTTGCAACCCCAATGATTGGTGAATTAGTGGAACTGGATAATGATCGGCAAAGCTTTAAGCAATGGTGGGAAAATATTCGATAAGCTGTACTAACTCAACAATCAGAGCACATCGTGCATATCCCACGCGAATGCCTTTGGTAATGCTGATTTAAAAAATCTACCCAACCCTCAATACTTCATCCCACTTGGTCAGATAACTGGGTGATTTATGATTTTGAGTCATTCCCCAAGTTCGTCCTTGCGGAGTAATCAATCGCCCGAATGTCATCATATCTCGCCCAAATCGTTCATTAATTTCATCAAAAGCGACCGAAAGATTCTGACGAGCAATCAGTTCATCCGTATCATGAAATAAATCAACCGCATGGCTGTGTCGCGGAATGATGTCTAACAAAATGACCTCTGCTTTTTTATAACGATGCCCTGCTAGATAGATTCGGTCTAAGCCTTGTTGTACCGCTTTTATAATTTCCAAACGATCATCACTATAATCAGCCAAATACACCATGGTATATGGACGATAATATTGTTCTTTATTAAATCGATTGGTTCGGATACTGATCCCAACAGCCTTACACAATAAATTTTGTTTGCGAAGGCGTTCTATTGCCCGCAAGCTAAACTCAGTTAAAGCACCACTTAGGCTATTTTTATCTTCAATCGGTTGACCAAAGGAACGACTACTTAATACTTGTCGACGGTCTGAAATAACATCTTCAATTTCTAAACACGCCATTCCTTGTAATTCTTTGACTGTATTTTCCATTACTACAGAGAATTGCTTCCCGATCATTTTGGGATCTGCTTGGACTAAATCTAGTACTGAACAAATATTCATTTTTTCTAAGCGCTGTCGAATCTTTCGTCCGACACCCCATACCTCTCCTACGGGTGTATGAAGAAGTAAGTCTTCAATAATACAAGGATCTTCATCAACCATATTACAAACACTATCAAAACAGGTATGCGTTTTAGCTAAGTTATTCGCAAGTTTGGCTTGTGTTTTGGAGTATCCGATACCGATACAGCATGGTAATCCTAACCAACTTTTGACTGTCGCTAAAATTTGACGGGCATATTCACTTAAGTCATAACTTTGTTGATAAGCAGTCAACTCTAAAAAGCATTCATCAATCGAATAAACTTCTTGCTCACAAGGATCGACAAAACTACCTAGTATATTCATGAAACGACGTGACATTTCTGCATACAAGGCATAATTGCTTGAAAGTACTTCAACTTGATGCTGCCGAATAATTTCTTCAATTTGAAATAAAGGCACAGCCATTCTTATGCCAAGCTTTTTTGCTTCATAAGAACGAGAAACCACACAGCCATCATTGTTTGAAAGCACAACCACAGGACGATTTTCTAACTTTGGATTAAATACACGCTCACAACTAACATAAGCGTTATTTACATCGATCAAAGCAAAAATACGTTGTGGTACATTCATTGACACTTACCTCATCGGTTTCAAGTTATACGTCACCACACCCCAAATCACCAACTCCTGTCCCTCATGTATATAAATATTTTGATAATCAGGATTTTCAGCCTTTAGCCATACTTTTGGTGGATTAAAATGATGATCAATCATCAAGCGTTTCACCGTAAAATCATTGTCAATCAATGCAATCACAATATCACCCGACTTCGCTGGAATACTCCGATCAACAACTAAAGGATCATCAATATCAATTCCGACATCTAACATCGACAGTGAATTGGCTTTCACAATAAAAGTAGAATTTTCATTTCTAATTAAAAACTGATTTAAATCCAGTGCTTGCTCCACGTGATCTTGTGCGGGTGATGGAAATCCCGCCGCAACACGTTCCGTTGCCAGTGGAATGTGGTAAATTCGATCATTGTTCGCTTGAACATTTTGAATTTTCATTGTGGAGGTCAAATCTGTATGCGTGCCAGTTTTGACATTATTCAGTAACCAATTTTTGATGAAATCCACTTGGGATTCAGGAACACGAATCACTTTGGTCGGTTCACTGAATTGTGCCTTCCGCCCAGCATTTGCTCTCGCACCGCCATGCTCAAAGTCATTTTTTTTGGACATCTTTCCTCCCAATCCAAGTGATTAACAACAGTAATTCAATTTAACTTGAAAAAGTTACAAATTCAAGTTGACGTGCAATTAATTTTGCATAACAATAAATTTCATAGATCAGACCCTCATTTGTTTAACTTGGACAAGGATGTAAAACAAAGTGAGATTAATGTTTGAAATGAATCACTTATGATGCTTTCCACTTCTATATGGCATTTAAGTTATTGATCTCATTCACGAATAAATCTGATCTATCAGCCGTTAGGTTTTATTCAAATATTTTTGATGTGGAGACATGAAAAATGGACAGTCGACGTGATGCAATTCTTGGCTATGCTGATGAACAACATGCTTACTTTATTCGTCTTATTGAAAACAACACTGTACTAGGCAATAGCTATGGACTGTTTTGTGAAAGCCAGAATAGTGAAGCAGCAGAAAGTATTATGACTACCCTCTTCTTAAAGAAATCTTTTTGGTTAAATGGTTCTGAATTTAATGATATTGTTAAAGGTCTCAACCCAATTACTTGATAGCGATAAACAATAAATATAATTTCATTACAAAGAGCTTGCTTAGATACAATCAGCAAGTTCTTTTCTTGATTTTTAATATTTTAACTAAATAAACTGACATTCATACAATATTTTGATTACTACTCCATACTTTTAAATCATTATTTTATTGCTTAATCTTTTAAAAAGTTTATCTTTATAAAACAAAACCCACTTAATGGATTCAAATAAGTGGGCTATTTATTTACAATAATTTAAGTACCTGAATAATTTAAATAAATCTTTTATCATTAACAAGAGAAATTATTTTATAGGTTTTTCCATCCAATTCATCTTCAAAAATAAAATCCATATTCGGAAAAATATCCCGCCCCTCAACCTCAATATGTTCTATTCTTTTAAAGATGGGAACTTCGTGATCCTCTATGTCATTCAGCTGCGCAACGACTATAGATTCATTTTCTTCCTGATCTTTAATCATCACAGTGATCTTATTCATGATAATTCTCCCAAATAATATAGCCTACTATGTAAAAAATTTGTGGCTTTGTCGACTAAATGGTTGTAACAAGAGTTATAAGTATTATATTTTTTTTACTTTGAACGCTAAGTAATTGATATATGCTATTTATTTAGAATTTTCAAACATATTTTTTAACCATTAGGCTACAAAGCACCTAGAAAGATTTCAAGACAATTCAAAAAGTACACTATTCCATAAAATATCAATATCCAACAATACCTTTCTTTTAAGTATCTCAAGCTTAGAAAATACTTTTTTATAAATATAACGCTTAAAATTAAAACAAATTATAAATTCTTATCAATTGAGTTTATTGATGCGCACACAGCATTATCAGCACCACTTGAATCTGAATTATATTTATTTTTAGAACAACCCTATTAAAAACTTACTTATCAAATAGCATTAATTCTATAAATTTAATTTATATTCAACCGTCACTCACTACGCAATAAATACAAACACAACCAATCTAAATATAGTCTTTACTCAAAATAACATTTTTTTAAAAGACTATAGAATGTATCTATTTTAAGGACGCGCAAAGATGAACAATACATCCCATGAATATCCTGCTTCAGCTCCCGCACAAGAGCAACAGCATCAACCTGGTAAACAAACACTGATGCACCCTATCCCAGAGGTCATCAAAACAACACATCAGGGAAGTGATAAGCTTAAAAACAAGGTCGCTTTAATTAGCGGTGGAGATAGTGGCATAGGTCGCTCTATTGCTGTTTTATTTGCAAGAGAAGGTGCAGACGTCGCCATTGTTTACTTAGAGGAACAAGAAGATGCAGAGGAAACAAAGCAGTTAGTAGAAAAAGAAGGTCAACAATGTTTATTAATTAAAGCGGATATCACCGATCCAAATGTTGCCATTGATAGTGTCGACAAAGTGATCAATGAGTTCGGTAAAATAAATATTTTAATCAATAATGCAGCGGTACAATTTCAACAAAGCGATATAGTGAATATCAGCGATGAACAACTAGAAACAACTTTTAGAACCAATATTTTTTCCATGTTTTATTTTACCAAAGCGGTACTTCTTCATTTAAATGAAGGAGATAGCATCATTAACACCACCAGTATTACCAGTTATCAGGGTCATGATGAATTAATTGATTACGCCAGCACCAAAGGCGCGATTACAACCTTTACTCGGAGCTTATCCAATAACTTGATGAAACAGAAAAAAGGAATTCGCGTAAATGGGGTTGCACCTGGTCCAATTTGGACACCATTGATCCCGAGTAGTTTTGACTCAGAAACTGTGGCAGAGTTTGGTAAAAATACGCCAATGGGAAGAATGGGACAACCCAGTGAAGTCGCCCCTGCTTTTCTATTTCTAGCTTCAGATGATGCCAGCTATATTACGGGACAAGTGATCCACGTCAATGGTGGTGAAATCGTCAATGGTTAAGTAAACACTCAACCTCAGCTCAGAGGTTTTTATAAAAATAAGAGACCTACAATGAAACAACACCTTGATACATCGCTTCTCCAGCAACATGCTTTGCTCTTTTTATTAAAATTTTTAAAAGAGCAAAATTATCGATTTACAGTAATTACTCCACTAACCCATGAACGTATTATAAAAAGAAAAGAAGGTTTAACATCAAGGTTTATAACACTTAGAGATATTTTTGGATGGAATCTGCCTTTCGCTCCTGAAGATTTAGAGCCTCAACTCTTTGTCCTCTTGGAAAAAGCAGATCTTATCCGCATTGAGAACAACCAATGTTTCAGTAAAATCCGTGTTGCATCATTAGAGGATGAATTATTTATTCATTCTGCTTTTCCAACCGTAGAAAATGATGCCGTGTTTTTTGGCCCAGACACCTATCGATTTTATTATCATCTTAAGCAATATTTACTCACTCAATCTCCATCCTGCCAACGAGCTGTGGAGTTATGCTGTGGGACATCAGCTGTCGCGATTTCAATTGCAAAACGCTTTCCCTCAATTTCTGAGATATTTACTGCGGACATTAACCCTAAGGCCTTGTTTTATAGTCAGCTAAACCAACAATTTAATGGCTTAGAAAATATTTATCCTATTCATAGCAATTTATTTTCTAATTTAGAGGGGAATTTTGATCTTATATTTGCCAATCCCCCTTATTTGATGGATATCCAAGAACGGCAGTATCGGCATGGTGGAAACAATTTAGATGGCACAGAATTGTCCTTCAACATTCTAAGAGAGGCGGTAAAAAGACTTGCCCCGAATGGTAGTATTTTTCTATATACAGGAATTTCAATCAGCCAATACGGCAATAAGTTTTTGGAAGCCATTCAAAGTTGGATCATCAATTATCCAACTTTGAAATGTACCTATGAAGAAATCGATCCTGATGTATTTGGCGAAGAGTTAGAACAACCGAACTACCAACACATCGAAAGGATTGCAGTCGTTCTAGTCAAAATAACTGCAATCTAATGTTTGTCATCATGCTAAATCCAAAAAAAGGATATGTACAATCGCACTTATTGGAATTTTTGGCGATCTACTTACGGTCGGCTAGAAAATAAAAAGTTTTGATGAATCGTTATCGGTTAAGTGAACTTGTTAAATAAGGAAATAAAAGTTCCGTATATTTTTGTGTACTCCATAACCCAATAGTTTTGTGATGAGTATCTGGAGCTAAAAAAGGTGTCAACTTTGAAAGCTTAAGGGCCAGATTACTGGTCTGACTGACTCTTGTTTGCAAGTTTTCCAGTTCACCATCTGAGATATAACTAAATAAAAAATCATGGATCGACTTTTCTTTATCAACATGTTGGTGATAGGAAAGAAAAGTAGACGCGTACTGTTCTCCTGCAATCCAATCATGAATAATTTGTTTTTCTGTGGGATTAAATACCCCATACATCTTGCCATCTTCATGACTAATCAATTTCCAGAACAAACTTTCTTCAGGGGCTTTATTAAGTTTAATCCATTTTTTATCTTTCAATTGATTGATAAAACTTCCAATTTCATCAGGATTAGAAAGCCATTGATTGATAGATTTACACCCGATTTGCTGCTTGTCGTTATGTACTAACTGCCCAATCAAAGCTTTGCGCTTTAAAATTTTATGAACGAAATCTTCTAAGTTGAGATTGTTAATAATTTGCAGTGAGGTAATTCCATGTTGATTTAATGCATAACCACGTTTTAGTTTATTGATAAAAACGTCTTTATCCTTAAATTTTTTATATAAATTTTCTAATGTTTTTAGCGCCTTAAAAGCATGACCATTATCAAGATTATCAATCGTAATATGTAAGTTAAAATATTTTGAATCAATCCCTAATTCTTTAAGCTCATAATTAGTGATCAGAAGATGCAAAGGCAATTTCTCATCACCGAAGTTAAATCCTACGATTTCTGGAATAAATTCTGGGGGTGCATACCCTAAAGCCAATTGAATTGCGGCATGGTGGTAGTATTCATCATCGAGAAAAAGCTCAAAATCATCTAAACCTAGAACTCTTAAAAGATCATCATAAATACATACGTGATTGGATTTAGCTGAACCTAGTCCCAATTCCTCCAAATAAATCAAAATAAGATCATGAAATGCAGGATCATTCCAATAATTCACAATACTATATAACCAAGAGCCATCAACTTTTTTTATCGGTGAGACTTTAATCAGAAATTCAAAGGCTTGACCTATATTTTTAAAATATTCTCGCTGGCCACCTAATTGTCTTCGGCTTATATAATCTTGATAGGCATTACCTGTTTTTTTATTTTCCTCTAGATACCAGTGCTTTATATCACCGATTTGATCGGGAAAATGAACATCATCTAAACATACTTGTTCAAGTTCCATTTTTAATAAACTGACAGACTTCTTCTCTTTTTCAATGTTAGCAATATTCCCGTCAAGGAAAAAAGAAACTAACTCATAATAATTTTGATGATCATCCTGTATCAAATCAAGTAACCTTTTTTTGACGACAACTGGCATTTTCACTCTCCAAGTTGAAAACATAAAAACAAGCTTACGGCTTACTATCTTTATTCATACCGATTTTTTGTTAAAGCACGTTAACAGGAAAACATATTATTTTAAAAAAAGCTTTTTATTCAAACATATATAAAATAGTAGAATTACAATCCAATATTTTGAATTATTTAAAATGGAAATAAATAAAATAAATGCTCAATAATTTAATCAATCGTTAAAAAGGTGATCAAATAATGTTAAAGACAACGTGTACCATATTGGCGAAGAAAAAATTAACAATATTTTTCTTTGAGAGTGCTTCTGCCGGTTATTTGTCTTACCAATTCTCACTCAACCCACTTTCGGGAAATATCTTAATCGGTAGCTTGGTCTGCTATGATTTAAGTGTTAAAGAAGACTTACTTAAAATTTCATCCAAATTAATTCAAAGGCATACCGCTGAATCAATGCAAGTCACTAAAGAAATGATTAAAAAGGGAAGAAAAAAATTAAAGCCGATATTTATGTTTCATGTACAGGATTATTGAAAAAAGGTGGATCTGAATCAAAGGAAAAACCTGTAGGAACATTCTTCTATTGCATTGATTATAAAAACAAGATTTATAGTTTTCGAACTGAATATAAAGGAAAACCAGAAATAAAGCTACAGAACCTATTGATAGATATATGTAAAAAAATTGAAGAAATCATAAGCTGAGAATATAATTTTTTGATTTGTTTCATCCTGTAGTACAAACATGAACTTATATTAAATAATGTTTTTGTTTTCAAGACTGTTATATCTACAAGTCTCTATTAATTAATTAGTTAATATAAAAAAATAATTACATTTAAATATAGTGAAACATGCTCACCCACTTCAAAATAAAAAAATATGTTTTACTAAAACCATCTGATGTACTCAGATAATTTTATTATAGTTAAATGAGGTATACGATCATGAGTAATACAAATAATCAGCCGAATGAAGAACGTAACAATCAGCAAAGAAAACAACCAAATGATGATAATCGTCAGCAACAACATCAGCAACAGCAACAAGACAAGCGCGATTCTCAACAACAAGGTTCAAACCAAAAAGACGCTAATCGTCAAGGATCAAATCAAAATAATCAACAAAAGTAATATTTGATTATTTTTAGATCTGAAGAGATTTAGGAGAATAGTTAAATATTCTCCTAAATTTTATATTCATTCGATTAGTGATTCGGAGAATTCTAATGAAAGAAGTAGATATTACAAATCAACATCAGCAAAATCCACGTGTTAGTATTGATCCAAATGATCATTGGCGTAATAGCTATGTCACCCGTCCCTATTATCAAGAAGCTCAACTTGATACACCAGATTTAGATTATGACCGAGATTTTTCAAAAGCTTATGAACTTGGTAGTCGAGCACGCTCTGAATACGACCGTGATACTCAATTCGAAGATGTCGAAGGTAGTTTAGAGAAATCATGGGAAGAGCTAAAAGCTGAATCTAGGCTAAAATGGGAACATGCTAAACAAGCGATTAAAGATGCTTGGGATAAAATATAAAACTGACATGTTGTAAAAAATGAGCTTATTTTTTAATAAGCTCATTTTATTTATGTAATATAATAATATCAATAATAAGGATGGTTCACTGAGTATTTTATTTTATACAGAGAAAGAAACCAAATGGGGCTTACCTTTGTTTCCTAAAGATTATAAAAAAACTGAATATTTGAGTCCAGAAACCTTCTACTCTTGTATGAATTGTGGCGCAACGCAGCATTTACTGCATTTAGAACAGGAATGTCCACGTTGCCAAGCGAAGAGTTGGGCTAAGTCCTTATCTACACCCCATCTTCATTAATCCATTTTATGTTGTAGTTTCTTTATATTGAAAATATAAAACTATTGCATCTTCATCTTTTTTTGTTTTATCTACAATATTCCCTAAATCATCATAGCAATAGCTAGGTTGAATAACTTTATCCTTTATAGGTTGTTTTACTTTTTTAGTGGGGATCGTGACTTTTTCTACAAAACTCGCAAGCCACAATATATATTCATTTTTATTTTTACTCTTTGGTAAAATACTTATATCAATATTAATAGGTGCGTTTTGTGAGTTCATCAATAACTCTTCAAAATCTATATAATGATGAAGCATCTTAAAATTTGTATCTTTTACTGTATTTCTTAACTCAATCATCAAATTATTAAGATCCTCAACTGGATCATCAGAGAATCCTTTTGATACTTTTAAATTACTATAAATTTTCTCTGCTAATTTTAAGTACTGAGGCATTTGTTAGTTCCTTTATTTTATCCTTCAGGAATTTTCGCAGGAAATAAAGTAACCCATTGTTAATATTGTTTTAAATTATGAAATTAAATCTCGTAGAAAAAACACAGAAAGTACATTAGAAAAAGTTTCAAGTATCGCAAACAAGGTTTTTTGTGACAAAGTTCACACGTTATAAATTTATATAAAGATATTGAATTAATTTTTATCTCCAATAATAGAAATCTTAAATTAATTGTGGTTAAAAACTTCATAGAAAATTCTTAACCACAACATCCTTAAAATTCTTAGTTTTTAATTAGAAGGAGTTCTACTTGATAAGTTCGTTTGAGTATTATCATTTGTTAAACCTGCTTCATCACTTTCATTCATCACAGGAGCAGAACTACCATGTTGTAAATCATCATGTAACTGAGCCTCTCTAGAATGATCCATTTCTACTGGTTCCGTTTCTAAAGCATGGGGAGTCGTTGTCTCCTCTCGACTCATTGTATCAGCGTCTTTATTTTTTTCGCATCCAGCTACACTGAATACAAAACATAATGTTAAACTTTTTAATAATAGATTATTCATCACTTTGTACCTCTATTTTGTCTTTGTTAATAGATAATAGGTTCTATTCTTCTATCACTGCACTTATCAACTGACTATTTTCCATAACCTGAGCAAATATATTCCTTTGCTCCATGAATAAAAATTTAGCCAGTTATTTAAGTCTATCTTATTTTTAGAGTCACTTTTATCATCTACCATCACCTCCAATTCTTGCCGACAAGGAGCCTTGTCATCAGTAATTACAGAATATGTGTTGAAGGTTCTTGACCTACGCTCTATGAAATAGACTATTTGGGATTCTGTTACTTCATATAACTTAAAGAAGTATATGTCTATATTAGAAAAATCACCAAGATAGGAATTCATTAAAAAAGAAGCTTGGTTTAAGCTTCTTTTTTAATCTAAATTCATTTCATAAATTTACTCAAAACTTTTTTCCCTTTGACCTCTTCATTTAAATCATGAGCATCACTTTTTTTATCATCAGACAATCTAGCCTTATCCTTGTGAGATTTATAATAACAACCCAAAGCGACACCTGTTCCCAAAGTAATAATCGTTTTTAACATGAGATACCTCTTTAATGTATTTGAAGACTTATATTAGTAACATTTTTATTGTAATCTTTAAGCCCCTCTTCTATAGCTTTTCTTTAAAGAATGAAAACTTATGTAAAAAACATCATTATGGAAAACAAATATAGATATAAATCAAAATCTTAAATTTAACACAAATTTATTTCCAAACATTACTAAACATCTTTATTTAATATGAAACAATTTTATAAATAAAAAACATCACAAAAAAAATTTAACTGTCTAATCTATTTATCAGATAGGAGATATGAAAGTGAGTAATAAATGTCTAAAATAAAGTCTTTTGAAGAAAAATCAATTCAAGATTTAGAAAACTCCATTAATAAATGGCTAAGGGAAGAATTTTCCAACCATAATCTCAAAGTAAATATTAAGAATATTAGTCATTGTCATACTTACAATAATTCAGAAATTCTTGTTACGGCTCTCATTGCTTATGAATACAAATAGTTTATTCTAAATTAGATACTTATCAGCTCACAAAAGATAAATGCAACATTATATTCCACAATTATATAATCTTTACAATCCGTTTTTTATGTAAACAATTCCTTCTAAGTAATATTTTAATAAATATAAAAAACAACATGATAGCAAAAAAAACTCTATACATTATTATCCACTTAGACTTTCGTTTCACAAAATCATCATTACTCACATGAGTCATCAGAACAAATACAATCGGTAACGTAAAAACCTTCATACTCTGTAAATGATATGGACTTGGCAGGAGCAAGAAATGCCACAATTTTTACGTATAGCTGAAAAAGTCTATAGAAACTTGCAAGAAAAGAAAGATACCAACAATGATCCCATAGAAAACCTCAATATATTGATCATCGAAATTCGTAAAGAAATTAAAGGAACTAAATTAAAACTACTTTACAACTTTATTGATTTTGAAGAGTGTTTAAATAAGCCTAATCAAGAATGTAAGGTTCAGTTAGATATAAGTTTAATTCCTAAAATTAAAAATGAAGATGAGTTCATTTTATGGTTGGCAGGTTTTATTCAAAGAATCACTACGGATGGTAAGAGAAAAGCACCTCCTTCTCTCAGAAGTGATATCCCGCCAGATTTTCAATTCAATCCTACCCAAAAACGTGATAAATCTCTTTTAAACATTACAGAGTATTCAAAAAGTGTCGAACAAATAGATACTTATTTCAAGTCGGAAGAATTTACAACTGGTCTGAATAAAGAGCAATAATTCAAAAAAATAGAAGTGTGCCCTTGACCGTTCACACTTCTATTATTTGCTGAGTAAATTCAGCTACCGCCTGTACGGGGCGGTTTTCTTTTTTATATGATAAAAAATTACGATTTAATTAATAAGCTCTTTTTCGCTACTTATTTCGCCATCCATTTCAGGATTACTTTTTCTCAATCAGCTCAAATTTGTTAAGATGGCAAACCTGAGAAAATCGTAATACATTCTCAAACACTGTTGACTCAATTTTGACATAAAAAAAGGGATACTCAAAGGTACACTTTTTTCTTAGATTAGGTCAGATTTAAACAGAAGTTGTTAGAATTGGTTAGACAGCCAAACTTTCAAATTAAATTTATTTATTATTTAAATTTAAGGATTTAACATACATGAATAGCAAAGAAATCATGGCTGATCTCTCTTCCCACACCCCTATGATGCAGCAATATCTAAAAGTAAAAATGGAGCATCAACATGCCCTGCTGTTTTATCGTATGGGAGATTTTTACGAGCTATTCTTTGAAGATGCTCGTCTTGCTGCCAAGCTGTTGGGTATTACGCTAACCCATCGTGGTAAAGCCAGTGGTGAACCGATTCCTATGGCGGGCGTACCTTATCATGCAGCAGAAGGCTATCTTGCGCGTTTGGTTAAATCAGGTCGAACGGTTGCGATCTGTGAACAGGTTGGCGAGGTTACAGGAAAGGGTCCTGTTGATCGGCAAGTGGTTCGCATCCTAACACCGGGTACTTTAACCGATGATGCTTTACTAGGTAGCTACCAGTCTTCGAATCTTGTTGCGCTATGTATCCAACAAAATCAAGTCGGCTTCGCTTTACTAGACCTCAGTGCGGGTATTTTTAAAGTTCAGCAACAAGACTATAAGCCAGAACAACTTCCCATTGAACTGGCTCGTTTAATGCCAAGTGAAATTTTGATCGACGAAGATTTAGTTGATCAAGATATTATTGAACAGATTAAAAAGAATATTGACTGCCCAATTACCAAACGACCAAATGTTGATTTTAATTTAAATAACGCGCAAAAAACCTTATGTGATCAGTTTTCTGTTTCGACCTTATCTGGCTTCGGATTAGATCCAATTCCGCTAGCAAAGGCTGCCGCTGCGGCATTGATTCACTATGCAAAAGAAACACAAAAAACAGCGTTACCCCATATTCGCGCGATTCAAATAGAACAAAGCACCGATTTTATAGCCCTCGATCCAATTACACGTCGTAATCTAGAAATTATTGATCCTTTATTTGACCATGGTACATCCTTATTTCAACTGGTGAATGACTGTCAAACTGCAATGGGTGGACGCTTACTCAGCCGAACACTCATGCAGCCCATTCGTGATACAGCCGTTTTAGATGCTCGCCTTGATGCTACAGAACAGCTTTTAAAGGGATACCATGAAGCGCCGCTGCGTTTAGTGCTAAAAGAAATTGGTGATATCGAACGCGTTCTAAGTCGCGTGGCTTTAGGCAGTGCCCGTCCACGTGATTTAGTCCAACTACGTCATGCCTGTGCACAAATTCCTTTTCTACGACACGCATTAGCGCCTGTTTTACAAGCCAAACAATCTAAATTATTGACCCAACTTGATCATGAGCTTGGTGACTTTAAAAGCTTGTATCAGCAGTTAATGGCAGCGATTGTAAAAAATCCACCCGTACTCTTGCGTGATGGCAATGTAATTGCAGAAGGCTATGATGAGGAGTTAGATGAACTCCGCAAGATCCGTGATCATGCAGGTCAATTCTTAATTGATTTAGAAATTAGAGAACGTCAACGTACTGGAATCAATACACTTAAAATCGGCTATAACCGTGTCAGTGGCTATTATATAGAACTTACTCGTGCTCAAGCAGAACAAGCACCAGCGGACTACATCCGTCGTCAAACCCTTAAAAATGCTGAACGTTATATCACTCCTGAACTGAAAAGCTTTGAAGACAAAGTACTTTCTAGTGAGTCTCGCGCATTAGCACGTGAAAAACTGTTATTTGAGTCATTGTTGGATGAATTACGCCAAAACATTGCACATTTACAAATGATGAGCGCTGCAATTGCATATATTGATGTACTTGCCAACTTTGCCCATCAAGCACGATTAAACAATTGGGCACGGCCAGAATTCAGTCCTGAAACAGGGATTAAGATTCAAGCAGGTCGTCACCCTGTGGTAGAAGCTTTAAATAAAACACCGTTTACCCCAAATGATACATTTTTAGATGCACAACACCGTATGGCGATCATTACTGGTCCAAACATGGGTGGTAAATCGACATTTATGCGTCAAACCGCGCTGATTAGCCTTCTTGCCTATTGTGGAAGTTTCGTTCCCGCAAAGTCTGCAAAACTTGGTCCAATTGATCGTATTTTTACCCGTATTGGTTCAGCCGATGATTTATCAACTGGAAAATCAACTTTTATGGTCGAGATGACCGAAACCTCACAGATTTTGCATCATGCCACCAACCAGTCCTTGGTGTTAATGGATGAGGTTGGTCGTGGAACCAGTACTTATGATGGCCTTTCTTTGGCTTGGGCATGTGTACTTGATTTGACTAAGCGTGTGAAATGTCTATGCCTTTTCGCCACCCACTATTTTGAGCTGACTGAACTTGGTAGTGAAACAGGTATCGATAACTATCACGTTACTGCACAGGAATTGAATGGTAATTTAATTTTATTACACAAAGTTCAACATGGCCCCGCAAGTCAAAGTCACGGCTTACAAGTTGCAAAATTGGCGGGTATTCCAGCAAGTGTGATTAAAGAGGCGCAAAAACGTTTGAAAATTCTTGAAAAGCAACAACATCATATCTTGCAAAAGACAGTGCAAACAGATTTATTCAGTTCAATTGATCCTCAAATTGAAACCCAAGTGATTGAGAAAGTTATTGAAGTGGAAGTCCATTCACCAGCTTTAGATTTGTTACAACGCATTGATGTAGATGATCTTACGCCTCGTCAAGCACTTGAACAACTCTATTCACTAAAAGCAGCACTGAGATCCTAAAAACATTTTCCCAGAACAAGTAACTGAGACTTGTTCTGGGAAAAAATTTATGAATAAGATAAACCGCATCGTTATATCATCCACCCTATCATCAGAATAAAATGAGTAATCAATCGAAGGGACAAATGCTGAATTTTGTGCTCAGAAAACTACAGGTTTCAGAAATCGATTTAATCTGGCAACAGATCAGTCGTCGCGAATTAATTACTCAAATGTACGTGCAACACAAACAACATTTAGACATAGTCGATTGTTTTTATGATGTTGAGAATTGGGATGCCTTTCATCTAGATAATGATCCACCTTTATTAAAACAAATCCATCAACAAGGTGGATTATGTGTCGGGTTATTTAACTCACATGATCAGTTAATTGGTGTTCAAGTCGTATCCAATCAACTTATAAAAAATTATCCCGAAGCAAAATTATTGCAATACTTTTATGTTGATGCAGATCACCAAGGTCAAGGCATTGGGGCACTGCTCATGCATTCTGCAGTAGAATCAGCACAACTATTGGGTGCTAAACAACTCTATATTTCAGCAACACCAAGTAAACGAACTGTAGACTTTTATCTCAAACATGGTGCCCAACTATTAGCGCAACCGGATCAACATCTATGGAAATTAGAACCAGAGGATATTCACCTGATGTGTTCTATAGAGTCATTTATCAAAAACAGCGCACAATGAAATCCTAAAGGGAAAGATAAAAACAACTGATTAAGACAAATACTTAATCGCATTATGTCTTTAAAAATCAACGAATCAATAGAACATATTTATTTTTATCAATATGTTATCCTGTTTTTCATATGTATAAATAAACAATATCAATAAAAGCAATTGTTTGTTCACCCCATTTTTGCCTACAATAGCCCATTCCAAACAAAAACCGTATTTTTAGGTAGCTGTCGCCATGACCTTTGTTGTCACTGAAAATTGTATTAAATGTAAATATCAAGATTGTGTTGAAGTTTGCCCTGTCGATTGTTTTTATGAAGGCCCGAACTTTCTTGTCATCAATCCAGATGAATGTATTGACTGTGCGCTTTGTGAACCTGAGTGCCCAGCAAATGCGATTTTCTCTGAAGATGAACTACCTGAAGGTCAAGAAATCTTTATTGAGCTCAATACTGAATTATCTGAAAAATGGGCGGGTAACAATATCACCCAAATTGGTGAACAACCTGCAGATCGTGAAGAATGGAATGGAAAACCGAATAAACTGCAATATTTAGAAAAGTAATTGAAAAGGCCAGTTTTACTGGTCTTTTTTAATACTTGAATCACACATTTCTTTGCAATTGTCCCATTATGTATACGTTCTTTTGCATTAAAATAACGTGTCTTTAGATTGTGAACTGGCTTTTATGTTGCGAAATAAATTACAGGGTTTCTTATCGTTTTTTATCATCCCTGTGATGATGGTCGGCTGTGTCAGTTCAAAGACAGAAGTAAATAAAGGCAAAAGAATCCATATTCCTCAAGAAAAAGTCACTTTTACACGACCAACGCCAGACAAAGTAGAGCCAGCTTCTTATCGTCGTTGGTTGGCACAAGGCGAAAACTATGCTCGTGTGCGTGAATATGAACAGTTTTTAACACGTAATCAAGTCGCTCACATTATCCCAAGTTTTGAATTATTACGAACCGCAAGAGATTGGCAGAAATGTGGTCGCAATGAGTATGCTGTACCAAACCGTGAATTGTGGGGCAACTCGCTTTCAACTTTACGTGTATTTAAATATCTTATTTCTGCAAAAATTTTAACCGATTTTGAAGTGACCTCTGTCTATCGTGATTTACCTTTAAACGAATGCGCTGGCGGTGCAAGTTCATCTAAACATTTATTTAACTCTGCCATCGATTTTCGTATTGGTCCTGAATACCCTCAGCCGCAAGATTATGCATTTATCGAACAATCCAAATTTAAATTATGTCAGTTTTGGGTTCAGCATGGTCAAAGCTTAAATCTAGGTATTGGTCTCTATCGCTCAGGTCAGATTCATATTGATACTCAGGGTTATCGCACTTGGGGCCCAGACCTAACACGTAACAGCTCAATGTGTAACTTTTAGAATAAAAGATCACTTTCAGTAAAGAGATCTAAATGATCTCTTTTTTTATTCAGTAATCAAATTGCACTCTGAGCATAAATGTTTAAAATGCTGCAAACAGATTCAAAGGTAAGCCTGATTATGCAACAGATGTGGACCGACATTGATGACTATATTAATGCACATTTAATCCCCTCAGATCCTAAACTTCAACATGCATTAGACAATACCGATACGCAAGGTCTTTCTAATCATTTGGCTGTTGCACCGAATCAAGGTATGTTCCTGCAAATGTTGATTCAAATGAATCAATGTAAACGTGTATTGGAACTTGGAACTTTTGCCGCTTATAGCACAATTTGGTTGGCACAAGCATTACCAGCCGATGGTTACCTGCTCACGGTTGAAGGACGAGATAGCCATGCTGCCATCGCCCAAGAAAATATTGATTATGCCGATATGCCCACCCATATTGAACTTAAAAAAGGACGCGGCGCAGATATCATGAATCAACTCATTGCAGAATCCAGTGAGGCATTTGATTTGATTTTTATTGATGCAGATAAACAAAGTTATCCTGAATACTTGGAGCTCAGCTTGAAGCTATCTCATTCAGGAACGATTATTGTATTGGATAATGTGATTCGTTCAGGCGCGATATTGGATGAAAATAATAAAAAACCGAGTATCGAAGGCATTCGAGAAACTTTCGCTGCACTGAAAAATCACCCGATGCTTTTATCTTGTACAGCACTACAAACAGTGGGTTCAAAAGGACATGATGGCTTCGCAATTGCGATTGTAAAGTAAAGATCAAAAAACGAACTGATTTTTTTAGTTATTAAATATCAAATAGATACAAATTTACATAGTGCTTTTCCATATAGTTATCCACAGTATTTGCGGATAACTATATGGAATAAAATGAATTACTTAGCGACCAATAATGGTACATTTGCATTTCTAAATATCGAGGTTGTAATGCTGCCTAAGAAAAATTGATGGATTTTACTATGGCTGAAAGCACCTAATACGATTAACTGCACATTATGTTCCCTTTGATATTCCAAAATATTTTGTGCAACATCGCCATAACGATAAATAGGCATAACTTCCAAACCTGCATCTGTTAAATACTTTGCTGGCTCAGTAAGCATTTCAGGATGATCACCCACATAAAGCAGATGGCATTGTAATTTTTTCAACAAATCACTTTGAGCAATGCGTTGCAACATTTTCTGAC
Organism: Acinetobacter sp. 2JN-4; assembly: GCF_003687745.1. Taxonomy (NCBI): domain Bacteria; kingdom Pseudomonadati; phylum Pseudomonadota; class Gammaproteobacteria; order Moraxellales; family Moraxellaceae; genus Acinetobacter; species Acinetobacter sp. 2JN-4. Next base: position 93,663 of record NZ_RDNY01000001.1, read on the forward strand.
AGGTTGGTGAATATTCATATGCAAAGATAAAACGTTTAGGAGGCTCGAAATGCTCTCCAACTGTAATTACAGTACAATTTGCACCACGTATAAAGTTCTCAACATTACTCCCAATGGGTTTATTTTTCTCCGCAGCTCGCTCGCCAACACGACCAATAATCACCACGTCATTTTCATGCAGAAGATTAAAACTTTGTTCAAGAAAATCGCCTTTTTCTTGAATTTTGCTACTGGTTAAACCGTATTGTTTCTCGATTAACTCTGAAATATGATTGAGTAGATTATTACTATAATCGAGTGCTAACTCACTTTGCTTTTGCTCTAACTCAGCAAGCTCTTTGAGCAACATGGCATTACTCTCAAAGCCAATCACACCGCTAATTTCACCTAAATGATAGCTTGCAGGATAATAGTCCAAGATTTGCAACAGCACTAATTCTCTTTGGGTTTGTTTCGCAACCCAAACTGCGGCCTCAGCCACAGCATCAATACAGGGTGAAGAATCAATACATGCAATTACGCGATTCATGTTGGCCTCTCTTCAGGTTTGACACCTTAGGTCTTCTACTTATTTTTAACTTAACACAGATAAAAGCAGGATAGGTTAAATTTATGTATAGAATCTCATACGCTTTTTAATGCTTTTTATTCAGTTCTATAACGAATCAATTTTGCTGGATTCCCTGCCACAATAGCATAATCTTCAATATCTTTGGTCACCATACTATTCATCCCAACCACAGCATGGTTTCCGATTTTGACCCCATCTTTGATTCCCACATGCGCTCCTAACCAAACATCTTTGCCGATCTCAATGCCCTTGGATGTCACGGGTTGTTGGTAGATTGGTCGGTCTAAAGCCATCCCATGATCAAAAGCATATAAATGGCTATAGGCCGCTATTCTGACTTGATCGTGTAGCTGAATCCCTGCGCGCCCACCATCCAAAATACTATGATGGTTTATTGCAACCTCATTGCCAATAACTAAAGGCCCATGCAAGGTACAATCAGCGGCAATAAAAGTATTGTCACCAATGGTAATTTTGCGTCCTGGCTCTGCAAAAATATGTGCCAATGGTGAAATAAAACAATTCTGACCAATCTCAACCGTTTCCATTTCCATCAAATATGCTTGATATTCGGCTTGCCATGCTTCAGCCCATTCACGTTGTTTAGGCTTGAGCGACCAATACAACCACGGCATATAATTGAGACGATGTTTATGCTGCTCTCTATATTTTAATAAAGGATCATTCATCAAGTTGTTGCCTCTCTACCCCTTTCAATTACTTACGCCCTGAGAGCGAGGAACACTGTTCCGCAAACTCGCAAGAGAGGGCTTGTAAATTCTAATCTTCAACATGTAAATGCTCACGCCCTCTAGTAACATCTTGAAGTTTTTGTCTTAAAGGTTCAATTTGATGAATTTGTAGCGGTGCCTCAATAAAAACACCATTTTCAGTATAACTTTCTTGGTATTCGATGTGTTGCTGCATAAGTTCATATTGAATAATTGCCCATTCATTAAATAGGCAACTAAATTGAATCTGTTTTTTCTCAATCAGCTCAATTTTTTCAGCCAATAGCAAACATTGCCCAGCGCAACCACCATAAGCACGAACTAAACCACCCGTACCAAGCTTAATACCACCATACCAACGATTGACCAATACAATCACATTGGTCAAATCATTCCCTTCGATGGTTGCTAAAATCGGACGTCCTGCGGTGCCAGAAGGTTCACCATCATCATTAAATCGAACATGATGTCCAATCTTCCATGCCCAACATTGATGTGTCGTCGATGGATCTTTCACTTCTTCTAAAAAGTTTTTGACCTGCTGTTCATTTTCAACAATCGCAGCAATCGCTTGGAAACGACTTTTTTTAATTTCTTCTTCAAAAGTTACCGAATTGGCAATGGTGAATGGCATAAAACATAAATACAAACTTTAAAAAATGATTATAGCAATTTTCTGGCGCGATGTAGGGTGCGATGATAGGGTCTGTTGACATTCCATTATAAAAAATGGGTGTGATGATTGATCACCACCACACCCGACGATGACTGTTTCAAATCAGCAGAAACTATCGTTCACGTAATGCTTCTTTGGCTTTATTAAATGGTTTAAGCAAATAATCCATAATGGTTTTTTGTCCAGTTCGAATATCTACAGTAGCCACCATACCAGGGGTAATATCGAATGCTGTACCCGCTTTGTTATAAAGTCTATCTGAATCTGTCCGAATATAAACACGATAATAAAACTGATCTTGCTTCACTTCATCACGAATAGTATCTGGTGAAATCGTGGTGACTTTACCTTCTAGCCCGCCATATACCGCATAATCATAAGCGGTGATTTTGACCAAAGCTTCTTGATTTGGATGAATAAAGGCAATATCACGTGGCGAAATACGCGCCTCGATTAACAATTTATCCTCTAAAGGCACAATCGTCATCAACTTACCATTTTGAGGAATGACACCACCTTCAGTTGTCACATCAATCTCTTTCACTACACCGCGAACAGGCGCTCTAAATACAGCACGTTGTAAGCTATCACTTCTTCCTTTGACCACTTGTAGTTGAGTTTGAATATCGGTATTGGCTTTTGATAACTCCTCACGTGCTTTTACATAATATTGATTACGAATATCATTGATTCTATTTTGTAAATCATTGGCTTCACGCTTTAAACGCAACACTTCAACTTCACTGGCGGCCCCTTTTGCAACCAACGGCTCAGTCATAGCCAATTCTTGTTGCACCAATTTAAGTGCTTGTTGATTACCAGAAATAGCCTCTTCTAAATTCATGCGACGTGAATAATAAAGTGCTGTTTCTTCTTTTATGAGTTTAGGTTCTTTCAAAACTTCTTCTGGAAAAACCAAAGCAGTATTACTGACTTCGGCACGTAAACGCGCTGCTGTCGCTTGTGCAGAACTCAGTAAAGATTGTGACTCTCCCACATTTGAAGCAAGACGTGTCGGATCTAACTGCGCTAGTATTTGTCCTTTTTCAACGATATCGCCTTCTCTCACAGCGAGTTTAGTTAAAATCCCCCCTTCAAGCGATTGAATTGTCTGCTCTTTTGAGGAAGGTACAACTTTACCCGTACCTGTAGATACTTCTTCTAAACTAAATGCCCATGCCCACACGAGCAATATCACTAAACCAATCCCAATTAACCATACAATAACCGATGAACCAGGTAACTTCGGTTCCTTGTAACTCACATTCATGGGACGACTGCTGGTTTGTTCTTGCTCACTCATGAATTATCCTCTTTATTTTATTAAACTATTTTTTGTTTTGCCGATGATTGTTGCAAGACTTTATCAGCAGGTCCATCCATGACAATTTTGCCATCATTCATCACAATAATACGATCAACCAACTCCAGCACCGCTCGGCGATGCGTAGCGACGATTAGAGTACGATAGCCTAGCCACACCTTTAAATGATCGATTAATTGTTTTTCTGCGACATCATCAATCGCCGCTGTCGGTTCATCAAGCAGTAAAATATTCGGCTCACGAATGAGTAATCGTGCTAATAACAATGCCTGTCTTTGCCCACCCGAGAAGCCTACACCACCCTCTAAAACCAAATGATCCAGCCCTTCTTTCTTTTCATGTACGAAACTCAATGCACCAGTCACTTTTAAAGCTTTTAAAATATCTTCATCGCGTGCCAACGGTGCACCTAAAGTTAAGTTTTCTCGAATGGTTCCATAGAAAAGATAGGCATTTTGGTTGAGTAATCCCATATCACGACGGACATCAGCAGGGTCAATCAAACTCATATCTAAATCATCTAAGTGTACCGAACCTGAATTTGGAGTCTGCATTGCAGAGAGAATTTGCAATAACGTTGATTTACCAGCGCCATTTCGACCGAGAATTGCAATGCGCTCACCCGCCCGAATCTTTAATTTTGGAATCGCCAAACTTGGTCGAGGGTCATCTTCACCATACTGGAATACCACATTTTTCAGCTCATAATCACCATGTAACACTTCTTTATGTACCAAATGTGCATGGTCAGCTTGATCAACTGGGCGCTGCATCAATTCATCTAAACTTTGCTTTGCCACTTTTGCTTGTTGAAAGCGACCAAGAATACCTGTGATCTGTGATATTGGCGCCAACATCCGTGATGATAAAATCGAACAAGCAACCAGCGCACCTGTAGTCATTTCACCTTCCATCACAGCAAAACACCCAACCAGTACTACAATGGCATAAGTAAGCCCTTGTAGCTTCTGCGTCCAAGCTGTCAGTACACCGACAATTTTACGTTGTTGCATACTGATATCAGCAGAAATCTCATTCATATGATTCCACTGGTTTTGGAAACGAGATTCTGCACGTAACAGTTTAATATCTTCAATTCCCTGTACAGCCTCAACCAAAATTGCATTACGAATTGAGGATTCACGCATACCTTCTTGTGCAAGTTTAGCCAGCTTCTTTTGTACCAAGATTGCAGGCAAAATCATCAGCGGTACGATCAACAACATCACCCAAAATAAGTTTCCGCCAATAATTGCAAAGATAAACAAGAATAAAAAGAAGAAAGGAAGATCTGCAATCGCACCCATCGTGGTTGAAGTGACAAGCTCTCGCACCCCTTCCAATTCACGAATCTGAGATATGAAGGTTCCTGTTGACTTGGAGCGCTCGCTATTTTTGATTCTTAATGCATGGCCAAATACCCGATCAGAAATACGTAGATCTGCACGCTTCCCGATAATGTCAGAGATATAAACACGCGAAATACGCAGAACAAACTCAAAAATTGCTGCAATCAGTACACCACCAGCAAGCACCCAAAGCGTAGGTATCGACTGTGAGGGAACAACGCGGTCATAAACTTGCATCGAGAAAACGATGGTCGCCAATGCCAGAACATTTGCAATCAACGATGCAAACATAATATCGATATAGCGCTTCCAATCACTTAAAACGATTGACCAAAACCAGCTTGGCTTATAGGGCTTAATATACTCATCAATACGTGCATCAGGAACTGACTGCTCTGGACGTAAGATAAACACATTTTTTACAATATGTTTTAAAGCCCCGACAGCAAATTTTTGTGATAAACCTTGATCGCCGCTGAGTTGAATACTGACATGTCCAGAAGCATCCGCCTTGTCAATGACTCCCACTTGTCCGTCTGCCAATTCAACTAAAATAGGTAAACGCCAAGGATTAATCACATCATCGCTAAATTTAACTCTTATTAAGTTCAAGCCAATTTGTCGACTAATTAAAGTCAAAACCTCATCAAGATTCTGATTTTGATTCCAATCAAGTTGTAACCGAATACGCTCTTCTGAAGGCTCAATTCGATAATGCTTTGCAATCGTTAATATCGCCTGTAACCAAGGCTGATAATCTATTTTTGTCATCATTGTTGCACCTCAAACCCTTGAATTTTTATATTATTCAGGTCATAGGCTTGGCGAGAACGGCCTGTGGCTGCAATATATTGAGCGATACTACTGTAAATATCATAACGTGCTATTTCGACTTCTGTGTTTGCACTATGAATGGCTTGTTCTGCATTAAGTAAATCGACCAGCGTACGAGTTCCCAATTTATATTGTTCCTGATAAAGCTCACGTGTCCGTACTGTGGTTGCTTGTTGTCCAGCTAACACTTGCATTTGACGCTGCTTATTTTCAATTTGTTCTCGACTGGTTCTGATCTGATCCAGCACATTTAAGTAAACGGTATTGACCTGTGCTTTTGCTGCCTCTTCAGCAAAACTTGCGGCCCTAATTCTCGAAGATGTTGCGCCGCCTTGGTAAAATTGGCTACTTGCTTCCAACATAATCGCGCTATCAAAGCCACCATTTTTATCATTGTTTGGATTACGCCCGTGTAATGCTTGGCTTAATTCACCTTTTACAGACAAGGTCGGATAGTTACTGACTTTAGTTTGTATTTTCTGACTACGTGCAACCTCAATTCCAGCCTGCGCTGCAATCATTTGCGGAATGGTATTAAATTGCGGCTCTACATATAAATCAGATTGTTTAATAAAATCATCGGTAATCGCCCATTGAACATTACGAGCATCAAAACCTAATAACGTATAAAGATGTTGTTGAAACTGACTGAGTAATGATTGTTGTGCAATCAATGCTGATTGAGCTGATTGCAAATATGATTGTGCTTGAACAGGATCTGCCTGACTACTGATCCCCGCATTTGCTCTTAAATTCGCCATTTCCTGAATACGTTTAACCCCAGCAATCCGCTGATTAGCAATTCTTATGAGCTTTTGATAACGCTGAATATTAATAATCGTTTGTGTTACATCCAGCGAGATATCATCAATTTTGACTAAAACATTCGCTTGTTCTATCACTAATTTGGCTTGTTCAGTGGTAACGCCAGACTTCACCTTCCCAAAGTCATACAGCATTTGAGAGGCATTTAAAGCTAATACTTGTCGACCTCGCTCCCCCTTTCTCGTCAAATCACCTGTATTCACGCCCCCTGAAATTTGTGGATAAAACCCTGCTTTCGCTACATCTATATTGGCATTCTGTGCGGCTAAAGTTGCTAGGGTTTGTGAAATTTCAGGATTGCGCTGAACAGCAATCTGTATCGCATCTTTTAAGGTTTTGTTTTGGTTCTCCCATAATGCAGTAGGAACAACATCCATTGGACGACCAGATCCAACGACAGGTAATTCAGTAGGTGATGAATGAAGCGAAAAATTGCTCAACTTCTGCATACTTGCAGTTTTAAATTCATCATTACTTTTAGGCGTAAATAGCTGAGACAAATTATTCTTGAGAGAATGATACTGTTCGCTTGGCGTTGAGGCATGTGTAACGGGTACAGATAAAGTTGCTATACAAAATAGCCACTTTAGATCTATACATGTTTTACGTGATCCATCATCTATATCTATATCTTTATTAATGCTCATATTCTTGTCATGTAATTATCGTTCAAAGCGTCTTCATTCTACTCTTATTTTTGTAGAAAACACCACGTTTCAAATGCCAATTTCTCGACGGATAAGTGTTTGTTTTTTGTAAATTAGTTCACACTTTTCTTATCATACAACTGAGGCGGCATATGCACAAATAAATAAAAAAACTTATATTTATGAATAAAATAGGAATAAAAAAACCAGAATACACTCAAATTCAAATTTCTCGTAACATGATGGTTGCTACCCGCATAAAAAAAGAACCCTAAAGGTTCTTTTCGAAGCTCAAATCTATTGTCTAAACAACAAAATCATCACCCAAATAAACTTTACGTACTTGCTCATTATCAAGGATTTCTTGCGGAGTACCTTCAGCAATCACCGCCCCCTCGCTGACAATATAGGCTTTTTCGCAGATTGCCAAAGTTTCTCGCACATTATGATCCGTAATAAGTACGCCAATCCCTCGGTCTTTAAGGGTCTGAATAATGTCCTTAATATCTCCAACAGAAATAGGATCTACACCTGCAAATGGCTCATCCAGCAGCATAAATTTAGGGTCAGCAGCCAAAGCACGTGCAATTTCGGCACGACGACGCTCGCCACCAGAAACACTCATGCCTAGTGAATCTTTAATATGATTAATTTTAAAATCATTTAATAATTCACTCAGACGTTGCTGACGTTGCTGCTTGTTCAAATCTTTACGCGTTTCTAAAATCGCCATAATATTTTCGGCAATAGTCAACTTTCTAAAGATCGAAGCTTCCTGAGGTAAATAGCCAATCCCTTTACGAGCACGCTCATGCATAGCAAGATCAGATAAATCAAGATCATCTAAATGAATCTCGCCTTTATCCATCCGAACCAAACCAACGACCATATAAAAGCTCGTCGTTTTACCCGCACCGTTCGGACCAAGCAATCCGACGATTTGCCCACTTTGCATGGTAAAAGACACATCTTTTACCACCCAACGTTTACTATAGTTTTTCGCTAGATGCTTAATACATAAAGTTTGTGGTTGTTGCACCGATTGTTCCATTAATCACGCGCCCCTGGAAAACTTTTTGAACTTGATGGTGGAATAATAATTTGCACACGATTGCTTGAAGAACCTTGAGCCTCAACATCGCCTTTATTCATACTATATTTTAAGCTATCACCACGAATACTTGAGCCATTCTGGTAAAGATAGGCCTTTCCAGATAAAGTCAGAATACCCGTATCCGCATTATAAATAATCTGTTGCGCTTCACCGCGCGCTAAACCCTTATTCGTATCAATTTGCTGCTGAAATTTCGCCAGTTGACCTTTAGCCGTAATGGTCTGAATTTCTTTTTTACTATTTAAGGTGGCAATAATTGAATCTGCCTGAAGTCTCATCGTTCCCTGTTCAATCACAACATTTCCCGTATAAGTTGTGATACCCGTTCTATCATTGTATGTGGCACGATCTGCAACTAAAGAAAGTTGTTGATTACGATCAGACGGCAAAGCAAAGCTTGAACTGGAAAATAATGCAGCCACAGCAATACAAGTAAACTGTTTTAAGAAAGTAAAACGATATTTAGAATTAAGAGCTTGGCGCATACTTTCCTCGAACTTTATAAAATTCATATTGACCATCATTCAAATTTGCTTTTAAACCCTGACTCACAAATTCGGTTGTTGGGGATTGAACAATGACTTGGTGTTGGGTTTCTAGTTCTCTTGTTTTTGGATAACCGGTGATTTCATCTGTATGAAACTCCATGTTGCCCTGATCCGACAAGTTTGTGACGACAACATCTCCAGCCAATACAATCTTACGATTTTCATCATAACCATTTGCTCGTAGGGCAGAAAAAGTGGCATCAGGTTTTCCCTGTTTGTACATAACAGCTTTTAGTTGATCAAGCTGCGAGGTTTTCTGCTGCATATCCTGCTGTAGTTGTTTTACTTCAGCACGAATGTACAAATTACCCTGTTCATCTGTTTGCGTTAAATGAACACCGTGCGCTGAATAAGTCATATTCTTCGCTGAGTCTACATCCAACTTTTTTGCCTTGCCACTAAAGTAGTAATAGCCGCCACTTACAGAAGCGACCACAATAGCAACAACATATAAAACTTTGGTATCCATAAACAGGGTTACCTAACCTTTGAGCAAATCAACGCTATTAAGTATATTAATGTGGTACCGCAAGATATTTTTCAAGCAGCTCTTGGTAAACACCTTTTGCCATCAATAACATATCACAGACCTCTCTTACAGCCCCACGGCCACCCATCGCTTGTGTTACCAAATGGGCACGTCGACGTACTTCTTCATGCCCATTCGGCACTGTAATACTCATACCCGCAATGGCAAATGCAGATAAATCAGGCCAATCATCGCCCATATATAAGCAGTCTTCAGGTAAGATATTGAACTGCGCACAAGCTTCACGTAGTGCCACACCTTTATCTTCACGCCCTTGGAACACCAAATCTACGCCCAAATCCAACATACGTTTTTCAACAATATGACTTTTACGGCCCGTGATAATAATCACTTTCATGCCCGCTTTTTGGACCAATTTCATCCCTAAACCATCGCGAATATCAAATGATTTAATTTCATCGCCAGAATTGGTTAAGGTTACAAAGCCATCGCTTAAAATCCCATCCACATCAAGCACCAGTGCTTGTAAATGACGTGCTTGTTCTTGTAAAGCATATGATGCCATGGCTTAATTTACTCCAGCTTCAATAAGATCGTGCATACTAATAACACCAATTACTTTTTTAGCATCATCAACAACAACGAATTGGTTAATTTTTTTCTCATGCATTTTTTCCAATGCTTCTACTGCTCGAGCTTCTTGAGAAATCGTCATCGGATTTTCTGTCATCACAGCGGACACAGCAGCATTTACATCAAAACCCTGTTGTCGATCGATCATACGACGCAAGTCACCATCGGTAAAAATCCCCAACAATGTATCTTGCTCATCCACCACTGTGGTCAGACCCAATCGTTTATCAGAAATTTCATACAACACCTTATTCATCGGTGTATCAGGGTGAACTTTTGGTAACTCTGCACCTGTGTGCATCAAGTGTTTCACATGTAAAAGTAGACGTTTGCCAAGTGCGCCCGCAGGATGTGAACGCGCAAAATCGTCAGCGGTAAATCCACGCGCTTCCAATAAAGCAACCGCCAAAGTATCACCCAACACAAGTGTTGCAGTGGTACTCGATGTCGGTGCTAAACCTAAAGGACATGCTTCATCCGCTAAACCCAGCGTCAAAGCAATATCCGCATTTTGTGGCATTGGACCTTTATCATCACGACTAATAGTAATCAAAGGCACTTCTAGATGCTTGATCAAAGGCATCAACATCATAATTTCATCACTCTTGCCAGAGTTTGAAATCGCAATCAAAACATCTCCACGCACCAACATGCCCAAGTCACCATGTCCTGCTTCGCCGGGATGCATAAAGAATGATGGCGTGCCTGTTGACGCAAAAGTCGCTGCCATTTTGCGACCAATATGGCCTGATTTGCCCATACCCGTGATCACGACGCGCCCTTTGCACTGCAATAAGATTTCACATGCACGATCAAAGCGCTCATCAATTTGTGTGGCAAGCACTTCTATGGCTTGTTGTTCAATACGCAAGGTTTCCAATGCGCTTTTTTGGAAATTTATGACTTGTGACATGTGAGTTTGACTCAAAGTAATGCTCAATCCACTTGATAGTAGATGATTTTAATCAAAAGAATACGGCAGATTCTAGCATAACTGTGAATTATACACGTTTCTAAATGTATAAGATTTCGTAGAAAATGGAGAGAGATTGAACTCACAATAAATAGAGCTATAGAAACAGGAAAAGACTTTTGGGATTCTGTGGAAATAATTTCTTTCTCAGCCAAAGTTCCTACAGTGAAATGAAATAATTATTCAGTTTCTCTCGTTGTTTCCACAATAGTTAGATTTTCTGTTTTTTGAACTTTTTGCTGTTGTTCAAAGTTTTTGTAATCATCTTCTGTTGGAATATAAGAATGAGCTGCTTGTTCAGAACGCTCTATCTCAACAGCGTCTTCCACATCTTCAATATGATTTTGCTCAAATGATGGATTTTCATCAGAGTGTTCAATCATCTGTGACCCCTCAGACTCATCTTTAGTTATTGCTAAAAAGATTGATATTCCAATGACAAAAATAAAAGTAAGGGTTACAACTTTCAAAATAGAACCCAAACAACCTCTTTTATTTCGCTGTACTTCAGTTGCAATAATAAAACTTTGACCACAGTTCTTGCAGTTAAATCTTGCCGTACCAATATTTGATTTACTTGGAGTATAGCGAGTCTGTTTACTATTGCAATTTGGGCATATTGGTCTTGATTCACTCATTATTTATTCTCTACTAGATCAATCTTAAACAAATGTATTAGTTCGTTTAATTTCACTCCTACATAGTAATCCATATCAATAAATAATAGTCATGGATGATACACTGAACAAAATGTTATTTTACTCAAACCAAAAGTTTTAGCACTTATTTTATAAAGAAAAAACGGTATACCATCATCTTTTCTCCATAAAATATCCCCTTAAATAACCCAATGATAAAAATACATTCCGCACCATCTTTTTTTTATTGATAACTTTATGAAATATGGTGCATACGTTATGATGAATCACGATTTTTGTAGAGTGTTTGAAAACCCTTATGCAACCTTTTGTTTTATATAACTCAGAGCAACGTAAAAAAGTTGAATTTGTCCCACGTAACGAAGGACAAATCGATATCTATGTCTGTGGTATGACCGTATACGATTACTGTCATATTGGACATGCTCGCGTTATGGTTGCATTCGACTTCATTACCCGCTTCTTGCGTAGTCAAGGCTGGAAAGTTCGCTACATTCGTAACATTACTGACATAGACGACAAAATCATTGCACGTGCCAATGAAAATGGTGAAAGCATTCAACAACTCACTGCTCGATTTATTGAGGCAATGAATGAAGATGCAGCAAATCTAGGCTGTATCGCACCTGATGAAGCACCAAAAGCGACAGATTATATTGATCAGATGCAAAGCATGATCAGCACTTTAGTAGACAAAGGTGCGGCTTATCCTGCTGCAAATGGTGATGTTTATTTTGAAGTGACTAAATTCAATAAATATGGTCGCTTATCAGGTCGCAAACTAGATGATATGCAAGCAGGCGCATCAGAACGTGTTGATGTCGAAGTTGATAAAAAACACCCTTTTGATTTTGTACTTTGGAAGCACGCCAAAGCCAATGAACCTGCTTGGGCTTCTCCTTGGGGCAATGGTCGTCCCGGTTGGCATATCGAATGTTCAGCAATGTCGACTTGCTGCTTAGGCAATCACTTTGACATTCATGGTGGCGGTTCGGATCTAATGTTCCCTCACCATGAGAATGAAATTGCGCAAAGTGAAGCTTCCACTGGCGAACAATATGTAAATTATTGGATGCACGTTGGTTTCATCAATGTTGATGGCGAGAAAATGTCTAAATCTTTAGGCAACTTCTTTACCATTCGAGATGTGATGGAAAAATTCCATCCCGAAGTCATTCGCTATTTTATCGTGTCGTCGCATTATCGTAGTCCAGTCAACTTTTCCGATGTTGCATTAAAAGAAGCCAAAACAGCACTTAGCCGTTTTTATCATTCTTTTAAAGCCTATCAACAAGTTTATGGACAAAAAACAGTTGAAACATTAGAAACCAGTTTCGTTGAACGTTTTAACAATGCCATGCGAGATGACTTTAATACTGCTGAAGCGATGGCGGTATTATTTGAACTAAATAAAGAATTGAATCGTGCTGTAAAAGAACAACAAGCTGAACAAGCGACGGTTCTATACTCTACGCTACGAAACCTAACCAATGTTTTAGCTTTAGTTCAACACGATGTAGATGATTTTTTAAAGTCTGATATTGGCCAAGAAGCCCTTTCTCTATCTGATACAGAAATTGAAGATTTCATACAACAACGTGTGGATGCAAAAAAAGCCAAAGACTTTGCGAAGGCAGATGCAATTCGTCAATCCTTACTCGATCAAGGTGTGGTACTTGAAGACAGCCGCCAGGGCACGATTTGGCGTCGCGCTGACTAACTTAGTCAAAAAACAACCAATCAACACCATGGAGAGTTGACAGTTTTGTTAAACACTCTATAATGCGTCCATATTGCGGGAATAGCTCAGTTGGTAGAGCATAACCTTGCCAAGGTTGGGGTCGGGAGTTCGAGTCTCCTTTCCCGCTCCAGATTCAAAGAAAGGCACTTATCGAAAGATAAGTGCCTTTCTTCTTATATATTTGATACATTTCCATTTCATCTAAACCGTCCTGTTTTACCAAAAATTAAATAACACTTACACTCCCCTACTATTATTTTCTTTTAAAATCTCATAACTTGGGTATCAATATTTTCACAGGGTTGTATCTAAGATGAAAAAATCAATAATCGCAGTTTCTCTTGCATCTGTATTTCTAGTGGCTTGTAATAAGTCAGAAACACCTAAAGATGACCACTCAACCCCTCCTGCAGTAACAACAGAGGCTGCATCTGAACCGATGATAGATCGTGAACATACCGCAGAAAACTCTTTAGATTGGAATGGTAGCTATAAAGGTGTATTACCTTGCGCCGATTGTGAAGGTATTGAAACAAAACTAGAGCTTAATTCGGATAAAACTTTTGAACTAGAAGAAACTTATCTCGGTAAAGGTGATGGGAAATCTTTTGAAAGTAAAGGTAGCTTCCAGTTTGATCACAACAACACGTCTATCATTGAATTAGACAAAGCTGGTGATAGCCGTAAATACTTTGTTGCCGAAGGCTACTTAAAAGCACTTGATTTAGAAGGCAATGAAATCACAGGTGCACTCGCTGATAAATACCAACTCAACAAAGAAGCGGAATAATGTTTATGCGATGAATGCTCACATATTATGAGCATTCATTATCGGTAAATATCAATCTAAGTATAAAAAAACCCTGCTTTAACAGCAGGGTTTTTTTAGAATCAAATCAGGGCTTAGCCACCGAATTGGTTCATTGTGTTTTTAGAGTCATCACCAGCTTTCAAAGCATTGTCGCCAGCGAAGATTTCTTTATGGTCATCACCGATGTCAGAACCAGCCATTGCTTGGTGTTTAACACATGCGATACCACCGCGGATTTCTTTACGTTGTACGCCAGCAACATAAGCCAACATACCTTCAGAACCGAAGTAACCTTGTGCAAGCTCATGAGTAGAAAGCGCAGCAGTATGGTAAGTCGGAAGTGTGATCAAGTGATGGAACACACCCGCTTCACGAGAAGCATCTGCTTGGAAAGTACGGATTTTAGCATCAGCATCAGCAGCCAATTCAGTCTCATCGTACTCAGCGCTCATTAATTTAGCACGGTCGTAAGCAGAAACGTCTTTACCTTCAGCAACCCAACGGTCGTAAGCTTGTTGACGGAAGTTTAAAGTCCAGTTGAATGATGGGCTGTTGTTATAAACAAGCTTCGCATTTGGAACAGTTTCACGTACACGGTTAACCATGTGAGCGATTTCGTCAACGTTTGGAGTCGCAGTTTCGATCCAAAGAAGGTCAGCACCATTTTGAAGGCTAGATACACAGTCAAGTACAACACGGTCGATTTGAGTGTCAGCACGGAACTGATATAAACCAGAAGCTAAACGCTTAGGACGGTGTAATTTACCATTACGTTTGATCAAGATTTCGTCTTCTTGAGCATCAGCAATATCAATTTCAGAAGTTTCTAAGTAGCTAATGTACTGAGAAGCGATGTCACCTGGCTCTTTAACCACTGGGATTTTTTGAGTTAAGTCAGCACCTTCTGAGTCAGTACGTGCAACGATGATACCGTCATCAAGACCCATTTCTAAGAATGCATAACGTAATGCATGGATCTTAGCGATGAAGTCTTCATGTGGAACTGTTACTTTACCAGCTTGGTGACCACATTGTTTCGCGTCAGATACTTGGTTTTCGATTTGAAGTGCACAAGCACCTGCTTCGATCATTTTCTTAGCAAGTAAGTAAGTTGCTTCTTCGTTACCAAAACCAGCATCGATGTCCGCAATAATTGGCACAACGTGAGTTTGGAAACCATCGATTTGAGCAGTGATTTCAGCAGCTTTAGCTGTATCACCCGCTTCTTTTGCTTTTTTAAGCGCGCGGAATAAATCGTTTAATTCTTTCGCATCAGCTTGGCGTAAGAAAGTGTAGATTTCACCAATTAACGCAGCAACTGAAGTTTTTTCATGCATAGATTGGTCAGGAAGTGGACCAAATTCTGAACGAAGTGCAGCAACCATCCAACCAGAAAGGTAGATATAACGACGCTCAGTTGTACCGAAGTATTTTTTGTTCGCAATCATTTTTTGTTGCGCGATAAAACCGTGCCAGCAACCTAATGATTGAGTGTATTTGCTAGAGTCAGCATCATATTCAGCCATATCACGACGCATAATTGCAGCGGTATATTTAGCAATATCTAGACCTGTTTTGAATTGGTTTTGCAATTGCATACGCGCAGCATCTTCTGGGCTAATATCGCGCCAAGTGTCGCCGAATTTTGCTTTTAGTTCGCGGATTGCATCAATCGCTGTTTGATATGTAGTCATGATATATTCCTTTGAGGATTGGCATCGAATGATTGCTAAAAATCATGCTTTTCGCAGTCTAGATTTCAAGCACTTCATCAACATGTTTCACAGCTTAGTCTTTGCAAACGAATTTATCCAATATTCTAGGTTAATCTTCAGTATTTTTTTAAAAAATACATGGATAAAGACGTATTCACAATAACATATAACCATTTTAAGATATTGTTTTAAATTATATTTTTTACATTAAAAGTTCATCAGCACTGCCTCGATGCTGTTGCAACACGCAATATCTGCTTTCTTTAAATCAGCAAAAGCATCCCAAAAATCCAATTCGAGAGCGCTTCATTCTGATCTATTTTATTATGCTCATATTATTTTCACACCAAAAACAGCGTAAATTGACTGCTGAACAAGACAGAATTATGCTTTCAATAGCTTACATCATTCATTACTGTGCAATTGTTTTTATATCGTATTAAGTTACGCAAACTGCTTTAAATATGTCATAATCCAGCACAATTTAAAGATTTTATTTTCGGTATTTTTTTTATGAATCTGGAACGGGTCGATCTCAATTTATTAATATATCTTGATGTACTTCTTCGTGAAAAAAATGTCACACGCGCCGCGGAACAGCTCGGTGTCACCCAACCAGCGATGAGTAATATTTTACGTCGTTTACGTAATTTATTTAATGATCCTTTACTGATCCGTTCATCAGAAGGCATGACCCCGACTGAACGTGCATTAGAACTACAACCTCGTATTCGTGATGCACTATCAGACCTTTCGATGATTCTGGAACCGCGTACCGAGTTCAGACCGTATACCAGTACTCGCGTGTTTCGCATTATGACATCTGACTATGCTGAGGCAACTTTAGTTCCTCGCTTAGTCAAAGCATTACGCTCAGAAGCACCTAATGTCGTACTCGACTTTTTGACCCCAAGCGATGTCTCATATCGAGACATGGAACAAGGTAAAGTCGATCTAGCCATTAATCGTTTCAATGAAATTCCGCAAAGCTTTCACCAAGTCTTGGTTTGGCGTGATAGCTTTAGTTGTATTTTGAATGACAAGCACCCTGCCGTTACCCACCTCAACCTCAAAAGTTATTTAGATGCCCAACATATTTGGGTATCAAAAACAGGTATGGGCGTTGGCTTCGGTGTAAATCCAGACAAACAAGCGGGTTTAGGTTGGATTGATCAAGCATTAGAGCGTATCGGTCAACGTCGTAAGATTTCAGTCTTTACCCGACACTATCAAATGCCAGCCCTTTTAGCTCAAAATGTTGATTTAATCGCAACGCTTCCAACGCGAATGGCACAACTACAAACACAAAATCAAAGACTGGTCATCAAAGATCCTCCTTTTTATATTCCAGAATTTGAACTTAAAATGGCTTGGTGCCCTTTACTTCACCATCATCCAGCGCACCGTTGGTTAAGACAACTGATTCTATTTGTCGCGCGCCAAATGATTGAAGAAGAAAACCGTGAGTTTTTATTAAACAACTCACAGTTTTCTCAATACTAAAAGTAGCTCATTACCTTAAAGTCATTTCACTTTAAAATATGAGTAGTGCTGGGTTGATCTAAAGATTAACTCAGCGTCTTTTTTATGTTAAAACATTATGATAATTAATAATGATGAAAATCTAGGTGACGTGTGAGTCTCGTACAAAATATCATTATCATTGCTATGCTGATTGTTGCAGCAGGCTTTTTATCACTTACTGAAATCGCGCTAGCAGGTGCTCGCAAA
Organism: Acinetobacter sp. 2JN-4; assembly: GCF_003687745.1. Lineage (NCBI taxonomy): Bacteria > Pseudomonadati > Pseudomonadota > Gammaproteobacteria > Moraxellales > Moraxellaceae > Acinetobacter > Acinetobacter sp. 2JN-4. Next base: position 111,035 of record NZ_RDNY01000001.1, read on the forward strand.
GTTAAACTTAAGATTCTCGCAGAATCTGGAGAGCATCGCGCTCAAAAAGTACTAGACCTACAAGAACAGTCTGCTGATTTCTTTGCCGCTTCACAAATAGGGCTAAATGCTGTTGCTATTTTAGGTGGTATTTTAGGTGAAGCAGCCTTTCGACCTCATTTTATTGAGCTGATTAGTCGCTTTTATACAGGACAATGGTTAGAAAACATTGGTTTCGCCGTTTCCTTTACGTTTGTGACATCACTATTCATTCTATTTGCTGATTTGATGCCAAAACGCTTGGCAATGATCGCACCAGAAAAAATTGCGATTAGCGTCATTGACCCGATTCAAATCTTTATTAAAGTCTGTAAACCCTTAGCTTGGGGCATCAATGCGATCGCAAACTTGTTATTCCGTCTATTTAAAGTGAATACCATTCGTGATGACAATATTACTTTTGATGATATTTCCGCAGTCATGGATGCTGGCGCTCAAGCAGGTGTTTTACAAAAACAAGAACATCATTTCATTGAAAATGTATTTGAACTAGAAGAACGTACTGTTCCATCGAGTATGACCACACGCGAAAATGTGGTTTATTTTACCCTGAAAGAAAATGAAAGTAGTATTCGTCAAAAATTAGCGGAATACCCTTATTCAAAGTTTTTAGTCTGCAATGAACATATTGACCAAGTCATTGGCTATGTCGATACCAAAGACATTTTAGTCCGTATTTTAAATAATCAATCTTTACTACAGCTCAATGAGTCCACGATTCGTACGGTTCTCATGCTTCCAGACACCCTAACCTTATCAGAGGTACTGGATCGGTTTCGCTCAACCAAAGAAAAATTTGCAGTCGTTATCAATGAATATGCATTCGTGGTTGGTGTCATTACCTTGAGCGATATTATGATTACGGTGATGGGCGATTGGGTTACACCATTGGAAGAAGATCTACAAATTATTAAGCGTGATAATCATTCATGGTTAATTGATGGTAGCACCCCGATAGAAGATGTAAAGCACGTCTTGGAAATTGAAGAATTCCCTGAAAATGAAAACTACGAGACGATCGCAGGCTTTATTATGTATCGCTTACGCAAGATCCCTCGCCCAGCCGATGCTGTAGAATATGCTGGTTTCAAATTTGAGGTGGTCGATATTGATCATTATAAGATTGATCAATTACTTGTGACTCAAATCCTATCAAGCCAAGAAAGTGAGTCTTTTTTAATTCAAGAAGACTAGAATCAAACCAAATGAAAAAGCCCATTGACTGGGCTTTTTTTATTTTGTAGCAAACCAAATTAAGATGGCCAAAATAAAGAAGATCAAAACAAAAAGTTTGATTCCCCCTCGACTACGCTGGGCCAACTGCTCTTGGATACGTGCCTGTTCTTGCGGATGATCTTGTAAATATTGATCCACTAAATCTTTCGATTCTTTTAAGCCTAAACCCGTTTTTTCACGGGTAATCTTAATGGCATCAATTAATTTACCTTCTCGTAATACCTGTAAAGCCTCTGGCGGAATCTTCGTAGCTAAACGCATAAAATCAACAATCCTTGTTATTTTCAATGAGAGGATTCAAGCACGACACCGCATTAATGATGTTTTAATTGCCACCATAAAGTGAAATTAACTCATCGAGTGTTGCTTGATAATGAATCGAGATATCTTCAGCTAAAATCTTGTAGGCGTTATCAAACTGAACCATCGGCCAACCTTCCTTCCAAAATGGGAAAATATTGTGCAGACCTTCAGTAACAATGGCATCTTCACGACTAATTGCTTGAGCCACTTGCGAGAGTACTTGTGCAGTTTCAGCACCATCAATCGCAAGATAATCAATACCACGTACTTTTAAAATACGAATACGATCTTTTTTATAACGGATTTTTTTTGCTTGCCCTGCATTCAAACCCAATGCCAGTGTAACAGCTTCAACAAATTTATCTTCAAAACTTGTATGCAATGCCACCAATGCTTGTTTATGTGCTTCTTGGCGACCTGCTTTACCACCATTGACGATCATCTCTTTGGCTTCAACATCAAGCTCATCTTTTCTCATAGACTGTAAAATGTCTAAAATTTCGATATCGCTTAAAGATTCAGGAGAGCGCTCAGTCATGGGAGTCCTTGGACAAAAATATAAAGGGCTATTGTCGCATAAAAGCGATCTCAAAGTAGGATAAAATTAAATACGATTTTAGATACAAACCACAAAAAACAAGCCCGCTTTCGCGGGCTTCTTTTCAATCAAGCTAAGCAATTACAGACGGACTAATGTCACAATCTTCTCAGCCGCATCTTCCACTGACTCAGCCGCTACCTCAGTATCAGAAGCATCAACCGTTGTTGTAATGACAACCACACCGGTTTCACGCAACAAGTTGATTTGCTCAGCAGTTAAATCCGCTTTTGCAATCGCAACAACACCTTGTTGAATCAATAAGCTCTCTAAAGCATGCGCTTTTTCGATCAACTGGGCAGACACACCAATCACCGCAGGTTTTTGACCTAAACGGGCAGCACGATCTTCCGCTGTCACAGGATTGCTATGTGCAGTCCATTCAACAGCAGCCTCAACCATACCCGCACCAACCGTTACATTGCTTAAACGATCAATGAAAATGAATGAACCTGTATAACGACTGTCTTGATATTGGTCAAATACCACTGGTGCATCAAATTCAACCACAACATCTGCAATTGCATTCAACTCAAGTTCTTCAACTTGGGTATGCTCAAGGGTATTTACATTAACACGGTAATTAATTGCAGTTACTTTCGCAGGAACAGTTTGAGTACCCACTTTCAGGTTATACAACTTACCTTTAACCAAAGGATGTTCTGTCATCCACACAACTGACGCACGCACACTACGTGAAATCAGTGGTTGTTCGCCTGCACGTACTAAAACATTACCGCGAGAAATATCAATTTCATCATTTAACGTTAAAGTTACAGCTTGACCAGCAAAAGCATGCTCAAGATTACCATCAAAGGTCACAATCTCTTTAACCGTTGACTTTTTACCTGACGGTAAGGCTAAAATTTCATCACCGACGTTAATTCCGCCCAATGCGATCGTACCGGCAAAGCCACGGAAATCAAGATTAGGACGATTGACATATTGAACAGGGAAACGAAACTCTTGCTTATTTGATTCGCGCTTAATTTCCACTGATTCAAGAATATTCATCAAGGTTTGACCCTTGTACCAAGGCGTGCTTGTAGATGGATTAACGACGTTATCACCATTCAACGCAGAAATTGGTACAAACTGGATATTCTCAGGACGGCGACTACCAAGCTGGCTCACAAAAGCATCATATTCAACCTGAATCTCATTGAAACGCACTGCTGAGAATTCAACCAAGTCCATTTTGTTGATCGCAACCACGATATTTTTGATACCGAGTAAACTTGCAATAAAAGTATGACGACGCGTTTGTGTTTGCACACCATAACGCGCGTCAATCAGAATAATCGCAAGATCCGCAGTAGATGCACCCGTCGCCATATTACGAGTATATTGCTCATGTCCTGGTGTATCCGCGATGATGAACTTACGTTTTTCGGTTGAGAAATAACGATAAGCGACATCAATGGTAATACCCTGTTCACGTTCCGCTTGTAAACCATCTACAAGTAAAGCAAGGTCAGGCGCATCGCCCGTCGTGCCGACTTTTTTACTGTCACGCGTGACCGCTTGCAATTGATCTTCATAAATCAATTTTGAATCATAAAGCAAACGACCAATTAAGGTACTTTTACCATCATCGACATTACCGCAGGTTAAGAAACGCAATAAGTCTTTTTGTTCATGCTGCTTTAAATATCCCAAGATGTCTTGGCTAATAAGATCTGATTGATGAGACATTGCTCAAAACTCCACATATTCTTTAGAAATCGGTTTTAATCTCCCTAAATCCCTCTTTAAAAAGAGGGACTTGCTTAAGGAAATTAGAAATAACCTTCCTGCTTTTTCTTTTCCATCGAGCCCGCTTCATCATGGTCAATCATACGACCTTGACGCTCTGAACTGGTTGCTAAAAGCATTTCTTGGATAATTTCAGGCAAGTTATCCGCTTCAGACTCAACTGCACCTGTCAGTGGGTAACAACCAAGTGTACGGAAACGTACCGATTTCATTTGTGGAACTTCACCTTCTTTTAAACGCATACGCTCATCATCCACCATGATCAACGTACCACTGCGTTCAACTACTGGGCGAACAGCAGAGAAATAAAGCGGAACCAATTGGATATTTTCCAAGTAGATGTATTGCCAAATATCTAACTCAGTCCAGTTCGACAATGGGAAAACACGGATGCTTTCACCTTTGTTGACTTTACCGTTATAGAGATTCCAAAGTTCTGGACGTTGGTTTTTAGGGTCCCAACGATGTTTAGTATCACGGAACGAATAAACACGTTCTTTAGCGCGTGATTTTTCTTCATCACGGCGTGCGCCACCAAAAGCTGCATCAAACTGGTATTTGTCTAAGGCTTGTTTTAAGCCTTGAGTTTTCATGATGTCAGTATATTTCGAGCTACCATGATCAAATGGATTGATACCTGCATCACGACCTTCTTTGTTTTGATGCACTATCAAATCAAAGCCATGTGTTTTTGCCATGTTGTCACGAAATGCGATCATGTCTTTAAATTTCCAACCCGTATCTACATGCAGAAGTGGGAATGGAAGTTTTGCTGGGTAAAATGCTTTTAATGCAAGATGCAACATCACCGCTGAGTCTTTACCAATCGAGTAAAGCATGACAGGATTTTCAAATTCGGCAGCAACTTCACGAATAATGTGAATACTTTCAGCCTCAAGTTGTTTGAGGTGCGTTAATCTATTTTCAGTCATGTACACTTACCTCCTTATCCATGTTACCCATAAAATCTATAAGTGGTATTAAACCACCACTTGGAAGACCGTGTGGAGGAACGAGTGCCATAACAACTCCAATTTTTCGTGATATCAATATGCTTACTAGTGGCTTATTCACCAGCCAGTAAAGTTTATTCATTATAATAATTTAGATTGACTTCTTTAGCTTGTTTTTTCATATCAATATGCAAAATTGTGATATGCATGAATAAAAAAACAATCATGATCATCTCAAATTCACATGAATATCTCGAAAAAAAGAAGCCTTATAGGCTTCTTTTTTAGACAAATAACGCTTAAAAACGGAACATATTTCGCTCTAATGGAATTTCCACACCGACTGAAACACCACCATCATTTCCATTCACATCAGAATCACTAATCCAACCATTAATTTTTAATGGAATCGTTGGTTTCACATAATGTGTCCAAGTCAAATCTAAGCCTTTAAGTTTATCAGCTTTAGGAAATGCTGCATTGTTATCCTCAACTCGCTGAGTCTGACTAACTTTTGCATACATTACGCGACCACTTAAACGATTCATGGTATCAAAGCGAATATCACCGCCTACAGAATACATTTGCCCATCACCACCCATCGCATGACCAAGTGGAAAACCGTGTTGATAGTAACCATCTTTATAAATATGATGACTATAAGAGATACCTTTTGCACTACCATTGGTACGTGTATCTGCCCACTCAGCATAAAGTTGGTAAGGCATGTTGTTATAACTTGATGAGAAATCCGTACCAGCTAGATACATTTTTTTCGCTGGTAGACCACCCGCTTCATCTTCACCCACATATTGTCCATAGACACCCACTGGGGTATCTAATAAGGACTGTAAGTTTAAACGAAAATCAAATCCTGCAATTTGATTCGACTTATCATCGTCAGCAGAATCGAAATTATCATTCCCTTTAATTGCATTCCATAAAGAATCAAAACTTTCTGAGCGACCATCACCGCCCCACTGCAACATACGTGAAGCACCCAACTCCAAATATGGCAAAGGTTGAGCCGTTACGCGTAGACCGATTAATTTAGCATCTGGAACCGCTTCATAATCATCGAGCTGTCCAGCAAAAGCTTGATATTGCCAAGGACCTATCCAAGACAACCATTTTGTTTCGAAAGCATTTTGTACCGCGCGTTGTGCAGTTACCCCATAAACTGGACGACTGGCATCACCACGAATCAAACTACCATCATGACCTGGTCCCCAATACGTCGGAATTTGACCTGCGATGACCCATTGATTCCAAAGCTTTCCAGCAATATAAGAGCCTTCAACATTGACATCATGTCCATTATCAATCAACGGGTCTTTCTCACCATTGACTCTGATTTTTGCATCCCAATTTTCACCGCCAGCATTAAACTCTAAAGCTGCTTGGTATTGAGATTTTTGGCTATCACCAAAGGCTTGTGGCACAGTTTTAAGATCAGTTCCCGCATGTAAACCTACTTTAGCAGTTGCATTGTCAACAGCTAATGCATGAACAACTGAGTCCACAACTTTCTGTTGTGCTTTATTGTTCACTTGAGCCTGTGATAATGCACGTTTAATCTCATCACCGCTCATTGGCCATGTTGAGGTGCTGATTTGAATAACGCCTTGTTGATTCAACCAATTCAAGTCGGTGCGTAAATTTTCATCATTCAACACAATACCTTGTGCAAATGATGCAGAAGAAAGAGAAGCAAATAATGCGACATAAAGCGATTTTTTTAAAAACATATCTAAGCTGTTCTCAAATTTATTTATGAGCACATCATCTGTTTTTTATAGATTCTTTTCAATCACCAAACCAAACAATTACATTTCTTAACATGCGATAAAAAATTGACAGCTCAGGATATCACTGAGTACCCTTTGTTTTTCTTTAATACTATTGAAATCAGATAATGAAAAAACTTATTCCAACGCTTATCCTTGGCGCAACGATTTGTATGCCAGCTTTTGCTCAACAAGCATCAAAAGAGTCGGTAAAAGAGTTATTGAAAATCACCAAATCAGAACAATTAATTGATCAATCCAACGAATACATCTCCAAATTTACAGCCTCAAGCATTGAACAAATAACTCATGGTCAAGAAGTCAATGCTAAACAAAAGAAAGCCATTGAAAATTATAGTCAAAATATTGCAAACATCGTAAAACAGGATTTTACTTGGGCAAAATTAGAACCCGAAATGATTAAAATTTATGTTGAAGAGTTTACTCAAGAAGAAATCAACGGCATGCTTGAGTTTTATAAGACGCCTGTTGGCCAATCTACGATTGATAAGTTGCCGATCGTCATGCAAAAAAGTATGCAAGTTGGATACCAGCAAATGAATGAATTAATGCCGAAAATCATGCAAGCAAGTGAAAAACTAGAAAAAGAGATGCAGGAAAAATAATCAATAAAAGCACACATAAAAAAATAGCCACAAATCAGATGTGGCTATTTTTATTTGACTTAAAATTAATCTTTACGGCGCATATGCGGGAACAATAGAACGTCACGAATACTCGCTGCATTTGCAAACAACATCACTAAACGATCGATACCAATCCCTTGACCTGCAGTCGGTGGCAAGCCATATTCTAACGCTTCAATGAAGTCTGCATCGTAATGCATCGCTTCATCATCACCAGCATCTTTCTCTGCAACTTGTGCTTGGAAACGTTCAGCTTGATCGATCGGATCATTTAACTCTGAGAAACCATTGGCCAATTCACGACCACCAATAAAGAACTCAAAACGATCTGTGATATGCGGATTATCATCATTACGGCGAGCAAGCGGTGAAGTTTCAGCAGGATATTCAGTGATGAATGTCGGCTGACGGAGTTTAGTCTCTACTGTTTCTTCAAACACGATGGTTTGTAATTTACCTAAACCGAAACCAGGTTTAACCTGCTCTTTTAAAACGTCTTTGGTGAATTTTGCCAAGAATTCACGATCATTGACATTTTCAGGTGTGAAATCTGGATTATGCTCAAGAATCGCATCAAACATCGAGATTTTCTTGAATGGACCTTTGAAGCTATACACTTCTTCACCATAAGGCACATCAGTAGAACCCAAAATATCAACAGCCAACTTTTCAAGCATGTTTTCAGTCAGTGTCATCAAGTCTTTATAATCCGCATAAGCTTGATAGAACTCAATCATGGTGAATTCTGGATTGTGGCGGGTTGAAACACCTTCGTTACGGAAGTTACGGTTAATTTCAAACACACGCTCAAAGCCACCAACAACCAGACGCTTTAAATATAACTCTGGCGCAACACGCAGATAGAGCTCCATATCTAAAGCATTATGATGCGTAACAAACGGCTTCGCAGATGCGCCACCTGGAATTACATGCATCATTGGCGTTTCTACTTCCATGAAACGTTCATTGATTAGATAGTTACGCATACCCGCGATCACTTGAGCACGAATCTCAAAAGTTCTGCGCGTTTCTTCATTTACGATCAAGTCTAAGTAACGCTTACGATATTTTGCTTCGGTGTCAGTTAAGCCGTGGAATTTGTCTGGAAGTGGACGCAAAGATTTAGTTAATAACTCAAAACCTTCAAGGTGGACATATAAGTCACCTTTACCCGAACGACCAATATAACCTTCTGCTGCAATAATATCGCCCAAGTCTAAGCTTTTAATCGTTTCTAAAACGTCTGCTGCTAAGCCTTTACGGTCAACATATAACTGGATACGACCTGTCATATCCTGAATCACAATAAATGATCCACGATTGAGCATGACACGACCCGCGAGTTTTACATAAACTTTTTCAGCACCTTCGATTTGTGCCTTATCTTGATCTTTGAATTGTTCTTGCAAATCAGCCGTATAATGCTCACGTTTGAAGGTATTCGGCCAAGGGCTTTTGCCTGTCTGTTTTGCAGTCTCTTGGATTTGCTTTAATTTGGCATGACGCTGTGCGATTAAATCGTTTTCGGAAAGTATTTGTTCAGAAGTCGATTGAGCGTTTTGTTGCGTCATTTCTGCCTCGATTTAAGTAAAAAAATAAAGGCGAATAGAATAGCAGATCACAACCCATTTTCGTATCATTTCAGCTTTATAATCTCGAAAAAAGCGAATCTTTATCGATTTTCAGCCTTTTCGATCGGGTGATTACAATATAAATATCCAATAAAATTTAACTTATTTTTCAGCTAAGTATTTCACCATTGCCAACCCTTGATCAAAGCCTTTATTCATCATTTCTGTATATTCTGGCTGAATATCCACTTCTACATGAAGCTGAGTACCCTCCTCGACATCAGTCAACAGATACTTTTCTAATGCACCAGCCCACGACTTTACGTCATCACTCTCTAAGTCTTCTTTCCCATCCATAATCATACCGAGATGTTTAAAGACAACTGTATTCGGCTCATCTAAATGTTCAATGGTAGATACCATGCCATTTCTATCACCATCTAAAAAATAGGTTTTTCCACCTACTTTCCAGTCTGTTTGCATCGTTGAACTACACGAAAAAAACTTTGTCCATGTTTGATAAGTTTCGGTTGCCCATAACGCATCCCAAACTTTCTGTTTAGGTGCATTTATTTTTATCGTATAAGATAAGGTTTCCATGTATTTTTGCTCCATCTTGGTGGTGATAATTATGATATCCCAACTCCAAGTGTTCATTTTTCAATCAAACCATATTTATACATTTACACCTTTTTAAATTACATCGTCATATTTACGACCATAAAGATTAGAGTAATTGCACAAATAACAAGACTTTCAGCTAGAATTGCCATATTACTTTTCTCATAAATGATTAAACTCTTACATTTACTTTACTTAAAAGTCGTTCTGCGTAAAAATCTAACTCCCAATCAACACAAGTTTGTTGTATTGCAGCGATCGTAGCGACATTATGGAATAGTTTACTGAAAGGCAATTTGAGCATACCTATCAGTTTGGAGAGTCACATGAAAAAATATCAATGTATCGTTTGTGGGTGGATTTACGACGAAGCAGATGGTTGGCCACAAGACGGCATTGCAGCAGGGACTAAATGGGAAGATATTCCAGATGATTGGACTTGCCCAGATTGCGGCGTTTCAAAAGCTGATTTTGAAATGATTGAAATCTAAGATTGTCAAAAAGGCCATGATCACATGGTCTTTTTTTCTATAATTTATTTTTAAATGAAAAAATGTTGGAGAATATAATGCATCCTATCATCATCATCGGATCAGGTATGGCGGGTTATACCGTTGCTCGTGAGTTTCGCAAACTGAGCCCAGAACAAGAACTCGTTATGATCTGTGCAGATGATGCGGTAAATTATGCAAAACCAACATTATCCAATGCTTTTGCGGGAAAAAAAGCGCCAGAGCAAATCGCTTTGGGTGATGCCGCAAAAATGGCAACCCAACTGAATATGCGTATTGAATCAGAAACGCTAGTCAAAGAAATCAATGCTGAAAACCATGAAATCATTTTAGAAAAAAATGGTGAAAGTATTACTCAGCCGTATTCAAAACTTGTACTTGCGGTCGGTGCAAATCCAATCCGTTTAGCCATTTCTGGTGACGGTAGTGATGATATTCATGTTGTAAACTCACTCATCGACTATCGCATATTTCGTGAAAACTTAGCGAAACGTAAAGACAAACGTGTGGTTATTCTTGGTGCTGGATTAATTGGTTGTGAGTTTGCGAATGACTTATTGCATAGCGACTATGACATTACTGTGATTGATCTTGCGCCACAACCGCTTGGTCGTTTGTTACCAAATCATGTCGCTGATGCGTTTAAAACCAACTTAGAACAAGCAGGCATTAAGTTCGCCCTATCGACCACTGTAGAAAAAGTAACTAAAATTAATAATGGTGAAGACTACGAAGTTACTCTCGCCAACGGTAAAACCTTAATCGCTGATATTGTCCTTTCTGCGATCGGTCTTCAGCCCAACACAGCTTTAGCCAAATCAGCAAATATCCAAACCAGTCGCGGTATTATTACCAATACATTATTAGAAACCAGCCAAGCTGATATCTATGCTGTTGGTGACTGTGCAGAAGTAAATGGGACATTGCTTCCATTTGTGATGCCAATCATGCAACAAGCGCGTGCTTTGGCTAAAACACTGAGTGGTCAAAACACAACTGTGCATTATCCTGCGATGCCCGTTGCAGTTAAAACGCCTGCTGCCCCACTGACTGTTTTACCTGCACCTATCGATGTAGAAGTAAATTGGGAAACAGAAGAGTTTGATGATGGTATGCTTGCAAAAGCAAATGATGCCCAAGGTACATTAAGAGGTTTTGTTCTTCTCGGTGCAACAGCAAGTAAACAACGTTTAACCTTAACCAAACTTGTTCCAGATTTAATTCCTGCACAAGTTTAAAATCTAACCACAATGAGTTTGTTGTGAAATAAAGACCAACAAACTCACAATTGATAAAAAGAATTCAACTCGGAACGAATCCCATGAACAGTGCCTTTCAATTCAATGCGTCGCCTTATACTTCATTTATGCAAGAAACCAAAGTAACTTTGGGCAATGGAATTGAGTTACATGTTGAAATTGGAGGCAATCCTGAACACCCGACGATTTTACTAATCATGGGATTGGGTGCTCAGATGCTGTTTTGGCCTGATTTCTTCTGCAAATCACTGATCGACCAAGGTTTTCGGGTTATTCGTTTTGACAATCGTGATATCGGTTTATCTTCAAAAATTCGTAATAAAAAACAACGCCTCAACACCATGAAATTGATGAGTCGCTTTATGTTGGGCTTAGGCAATGAAGGTGCACCTTATACGCTGTATGATATGGCTGATGATGTGGCGATGTTGATTGACCAATTAGGTCTCGGGAAAACCTATATTTTAGGTGCATCAATGGGTGGCATGATTTCCCAAATCGTTGCAGCAAAATATCCAGAGAAAGTCGAAAAGGTTGGTTTATTATTTACCAGTAACAATCAGCCCTTTCTAAAATTACCGCATCCAAAGCAACTTTTTAGTTTACTCGGCAGACCTGAAGCGCATGACGAAGAAGCAATTGTTAATCACAGTTTAAAAGTATTTCAAATTATTGGCTCGCCAGGTTATGTGAACCAACTCGAAACAATTCAAACCATTCGTAAATTATATCGCCGTAGTTTTTACCCGGCGGGTGTACTTCAACAATTTTTAGCAATATTATGTACGGGTTCTTTGTTACCTTTAAACAAGAATATTACTCAACCAACCTTGGTTGTACATGGTTCAAAAGATCGTTTGTTACCACCAAGTCATGGGAAAGCAGTTGCAAAAGCAATTTCTGGTGCTAAGTTTGAATTAATTCAAGGAATGGGGCATGATATTCCAGCACATTTCATTCCTCAACTTAGCGGTTTGTTTGTTCATCATTTTAGATCATCACACTAGGACACTATGGCTGCATTACCCTCATTAAGACAGCTATCATATTTAGTTACGTTGTCAGAAACATTACATTTTACTGAAGCAGCTCGCCGTTCATTTGTTACCCAGTCCACATTGTCTGGGGGGATTATGGAGTTAGAGCGTCTGTTAGGTGGCGTCTTAGTTGAACGTGATCGTCAAAACGTTCGCTTAACTCCTTTAGGCGAACAAGTTGTAGCACGCGCACGTGTGTTATTGGCTGACGCACAGGACTTAATGCGCTTAAGTCGAGAAATGAGTGAACCGCTAACCGGTGATTTGCATCTGGGTATCATTCCAACCATTGCGCCGTTTATTTTGACTCAGTTGCTTGATGAAGTTCATCAACACTTACCCAAAATCCAACTGCATCTCCATGAAGCACAAAGTGAAAAAATTGTAGAAAAGCTCGAACATGGCAATCTTGACATGATTGTGCTGGCACTACCTTTTGATACACGTGGTCTAAAAGTCTCTGAAATTGCGAAAGAGCATTTGTCACTTGTTTACAACAAAAACGATAGTAATGCGATTCATGCAAACAGTTTAGATGATCTTGATCTGACCCGTTTAATGTTACTCGAAGAAGGTCATTGTTTACGTGATCATGCTTTAAGTGCCTGCCCTGTCGGTGAGCGTAAAAATGATCACCGCTTAAAAGCAAGTTCCTTACCGACCTTAGTCGAGATGGTATCTTCTGATCTTGGCTTTACGCTACTACCTGAAATTGCAATCAAAAATAGTATGCTGAGTGGCAATGATGCGATTGCGATTAAATCAATTCAGGATGCACCAAGCCGCACACTGGCATTGATTACCCGTAAAAGCACCCCACTACAAAGTGAGTTTGATGTGATCTTAGATATCCTTAAAAAAATCACGTCACATTTAGAGTAAAATTAAATGAAATAAATCGTGAGTCAGGTAAGATTTTTCGGCCCAACAGAAAACCTTACCACTCACGTTTTTTTAAATTATGTGGATAAGGCTCAAAAATAAGCGATACTCCAAATCGTTAAACATAATAATATTGGCACAAGCCAAAACATAATTTTTACTCTTTTTACTTCATATTGATGATTATTTCTGCCCTTAAAAATCACTTCGTTTAATACAGGATTAAGTTGGTTAATTCGAACAAAAAAGTTCCAAACATCCGAAACAAGTTTGTTTTTTATACAGTACAGATACCATGAATAGATATAAAATATAAAAGCCAAAATAAATGACACCACACAGAACCAACGCATAAAAAACAAGATTTCGATCATATTAGAAAACCAAAATTTTAATAATGATCAATTTATTAAGAAGCCTGTAGTCAATCAAATTTACTTAGGCTATTTTATTTCTAACAAATTAACCTGCTCAATCTGCACATCACTCATACGCTGACCTTGATCAAGCAATTGATCAAAGTAAGACTCCACCACTTTTGCTTGATCGGCCGTACTTTCAACCTTGTACATATTTTGACGAAACTCGTTACTTGAACGTAAACCTTTGGTGTACCAAGCAATATGTTTACGCGCAATACGACAACCAGAATACTCACCATAAAATTGATATAGCTCAGCCAAATGTCCCAATAAAACCATTTTGACTTCAGCAATATCTGGTGCGGCTAGATGTTCGCCTGTTTGCAGATAATGACCAATTTCTCTAAATATCCAAGGTCGTCCCTGCGCAGCACGCCCAATCATAATGGCATCCGCACCCGTATAATCAAGGACGTATTTGGCTTTTTCTGGACTATCAATATCACCATTGGCGATCACAGGAATACTCAGAATTTCTTTTACTCGTTTGATCAGTTCATAACGTGCGTTATTCAAATACATATCTTCGCGCGTACGTCCATGCAAAGCTAAAGCAGTGATCCCAGCTTGTTCTGCACGTTTAGCAACACGTAAAATATTTTCTTCGCCATTTAAAAAGCCAAGTCGAGTTTTTAAAGTCACAGGAACATCAACTGCGGCGACTACGGTATCCAAAATACGAGCAACTAGGTCTTCATCTTGCAGCAACGCTGAGCCTGCGAGTTTGTTGCAGACTTTTTTTGCTGGACATCCCATATTGATATCAACAATTTGCGCACCATTGGCAACCTGATAACGCGCTGCTTCAGCGAGCTGCTCTGGATCAGAACCCGCAATCTGTGCAGAAATCGGGGCAAGCTCACCATCAAAATTTGCTCGATATAAGCTTTTTTTGGTCATACGTAAGGTTTTATCGGCCGTCATCATTTCACTAACAGCGTGCCCTGCACCAAAGTATTTGCACAGCGTTCTAAACGGTCGGTCAGTTACACCCGCCATCGGAGCAACAATCAGATTATTTGACAGTTGATAGGAACCAATATACATATATTTTCTTACAATTTTTGATCAACATAGTATACTTCATTCGCCCATTCAGCTCATCTTTTTATGCGGTGTTGTCTTGATTATGAACAAAACGTCTCCGACTCATCCTTTATTAAAAGCGATGAGCATCCTTGCAGCATGTGTTGGTTTAACCGCTTGTGATAAAGCATGGTGGTCAAATAGTAAAGAACCTGAAATGCAAGCTGAGCACATTAAAAAAGTCATTCCATCACGTGTGAAGGACCGTCAATCGTGGGCGCAAGATATTCATGCCATTATGCAGGAATTAAGTATTCCTCAAACCAAACAAAATGTTTGTAGTATTGTCGCTGTGGTAGATCAAGAGTCAAATTTTATCGCAGATCCACAAGTGGCTGGCTTAGGTGAAAAAGCAGTCCAAGAAATTAACACGCGTTTAAAAGAAAAATTTGAAGCCAAATTAGGTGAAAATATAGGTGGCACAATTGCAGGTTACTTTGAAGAGGTTTTAAAAACCCAACCCTCACCTGAAGATAACTATATGCGTCAAATGCGACGCGTTAAAACTGAACGAGAACTTGATTTACTTTATCGCGAAATTTTTGCTTATATGGCAAAGCACTATCATATCAGTGCCTTAACAGGTGCAGCCAAGTTGGTGGGTCAGGACATCAGTGAAAAGATGAATCCAATTACGACACTTGGTTCGATGCAAGTCCATATTAATTATGCCAAAGAACATAAACGTATCGGGATGAGTACAGCCGAACTACGCGATGATCTATACACACAATATGGTGGTCTATATTATGGCATCCATCGTTTAATGGTTTATCCCGCCGATTATGATAAAGCAATTTATCGTTTCGCTGATTATAACTCAGGCATGTATTCTAGCCGCAATGCTTCATTCCAAAGCATGTTGGATGCATTAACCGACATCGAAATCGGTTTGGATGGCGATCTGCTTATTTATAATAAAGAAGGCAATATCCGCACCACACAAAGTCAAACTGAAAAAGCCTTGATTTCGGTTTTTGCTGCAAATAATGTTTTGGTTACGCCGCGTCAAGTACGTAGCGATCTAAAAAAAGAAAAATCGAAAAAATTAGAAAATACCCAAACTTATCTTGCGCTACAAAATTTATATCAAAGCAAAACAGGGAAAGACGCAAAATATGCGATCATGCCCCAAGTTGTGATTTCAGGTCCTAAGCTGAGTCGTGATTATAATACTAATTGGTTTGCGAGCCGTGTAAATGGACGATATGAGACATGCATGCAAAGAGCAAAACAGATAAAACTTTAAATCTTGCGTTATTTGATTTTGATGGAACACTTTATCCGAAAGATAGTTTTACTGGATTTATTTTCTTCACCTTTCCTAAGCACCATATCGCAACCCGAGGCTTGAAAATCTTGCCTTGGATTATGGCTTATTATTTAGGCTTATACCCTGCTCATGCAATGCGTTCTCGCTTATTTCAAAGCATGTTTAAAGGAATTGCAGCAGACTTACCTCAGCGATTAGCACCAAGCTATGCACAAAAAATCATTAAAGAATTAGACCCAGACCTACTTCAACAGCTTTATTTACACCAGCAACGTGGTGATCATGTGGTGCTTGTCTCAGCCTCAGTTGACTTATATTTGGCACCAGTTTGCGAACTTCTAAATATTGAACTGATTTGTACACAAACAGAAATTAACAATGGCATTTTATCGGGTAACTACAACTCTCAAGATTGTAGCTGCGAACAAAAGAAACTCAGAGTATTGGAAAAGTATAATCTGGACTATTACCAACAAGTCTATGCTTATGGTAATAGCCATGAAGACCTTGAAATGTTCAGTCTCACAGATCAACACTTTATGGTTGGTCTTAACGATACGCTACCTGAGTTAATCGATTTACATCCGATTGAAGTGATGCAACGGCAAAAGAAATTAGAAAAAGACTCTACATGAGAAGAATTATTAGTTATCATTTGTTCAAATAAATCGTCTTGTGAATTGACCATGAATGCTCATACTGCACCTCAGGCCAATGTCTTAACTATCCAGCAATTGAGCAAACAATATGGCTCACGATTTGCTGTAAATCAGGCGACGTGGTCTGCGACCAGTGGGCAAATCGTCTGTTTACTTGGACATTCAGGTTGTGGCAAAACCACAATGCTGCGTTTGATTGCAGGTTTAGAAACCCCAAGTAGCGGTTCAATTCAACTCGAACAAAATACTTTATGGGATGCCCAACAGCAGGTTGCCGCCGAAGACCGCAATATTGGCTTAGTGTTTCAAGACTATGCACTTTTCCCACACTTGAGTGTGTTGGAAAATGTCATGTTTGGATTAAAAAAATTCCCAAAACCACAGCGACAAACGATAGCAGAACAAGCATTAAGACATGTTTCGATGCATCATCATCTACACAGTTATCCTTATACCTTATCTGGTGGTGAGCAACAGCGTGTGGCTTTAGCACGTGCCCTTGCACCAAAACCTCATGTCTTACTCATGGATGAACCTTTTTCTAATCTTGATCATCGTTTACGAGATCAAATCAGACAAAGCACTATCGAAATTTTAAAAAAAACAGCCACGACAACAATTATCGTGACTCATGATCCCGAAGAAGCGCTGCAAATTTCAGATCAGATTATTCTGATGCATCAAGGTAAGATCATTCAAATCGGCACCCCGAAACAACTTTATTTACAACCAAAAACCTTATTTGCTGCACGTTATTTTTCTGCTTTGAATGAAATACCAACGCAACGATCGGATCATCAAATTACCAGTATTTTTGGAACGATCGCTGTACCTCAGCACTTAAATACAACTCAGCAGCCGATTCAGTGTTGTTTCCGCCCTCATCAACTCAATGTGTTCCGTGCACCTACTGAGGGGGCTTTATCTGCCAAAGTGATTTCATCGAGCTTTATGGGTCATACTCAATTACTGCGTTTACAGCTTGATTTGCAAGATATTATATTGCTGGCTCACGTTGACCATCGACAAAATTTTGCTGAAACTGAACAGGTTTATCTTTCTGTAGATTTAACAACATGTTTTTTCTATGCATCGGATGACAGTTTCAACACAGATCACCTTAGTACCGAACAAACACTTCAAGTTTAAACCTTGTGATTAGGAATTAGAAAAAATGGAACAACTGTCTAAACGTCATATTGTTTTAACAGGACTCGTTGCACTTGCGAGTAGTTGGGTAAATGCTGCTCAAGTCAACCTGTATACCACAAGAGAACCTGTTTTGATTCAACCGCTCTTACAAGAATTTAGCGAGAAAACAGGTGTTAAGGTGAATACTGTTTTCATCAAAGATGGGTTGCTCGAACGTGTTAAAGCAGAAGGGCGTCGCTCTCCTGCTGATGTCATGCTTACGGTTGATTTTGGTAATTTAGTCGATATCGTTGAAAGTGGTCTAACCCAACGAGTCAACTCAAAAGTTCTCGATCGTGCTATTCCAGGGAACTTACGTGCTGCAAATGGACACTGGTATGCTTTATCTATGCGGGCACGTGCCGTATATGCCTCAAAAGATCGTACCCCGCTCACCGCAATCAACTATGAAGATTTAGCCGATCCAAAGTGGAA
This sequence comes from Acinetobacter sp. 2JN-4, assembly GCF_003687745.1. Taxonomy (NCBI): domain Bacteria; kingdom Pseudomonadati; phylum Pseudomonadota; class Gammaproteobacteria; order Moraxellales; family Moraxellaceae; genus Acinetobacter; species Acinetobacter sp. 2JN-4. The sequence continues at coordinate 129,301 of NZ_RDNY01000001.1, forward strand.
AGGTAAAATTTGTATTCGTTCAGGTAGCCATTCATATAACACCAGCTTAATTGCGGCCTACATCACTCACCATGGTGAAAAAGCCACTGAACAATGGCTGCGTGGCGTAAAGGCGAATTTGGCGCGTCCAGCAAGTGGTGGTGACCGTGATGTTGCACGAGACATCCTTGGCAAGATTTGTGATATCGGTGTAGCCAACACCTATTATGTCGGTACGATGCGCACGGGTGATGCCGAACAACAACGTTGGGGCAATGCCATTAATGTGGTATTACCACGTTTTAAAAATGGGGGTACGCATATCAACGTTTCAGGTGCAGTGGTCGCAAAACATGCACCTAACCGCAAAGAAGCGGTTCAACTTCTTGAGTTTTTAGCATCAGATCATGCCCAAGCAATTTATGCGCAAAGTGGTTTTGAATACCCAGTAAAAGCTGGCGTTAAAGTCGATCCAATTATTGCCAGCTTCGGCAAACTTGAAGTCGACAAAATTCGACTCAGTGATATTGCTCGTCATCGTAAAACAGCCAATCTTTTAGTCGATAAAGTTCAATTTAATCACTAAATCTTGTCCGACTGATAGGCGGCAACTGACTTGTCGCCTGTTTAGCTACCCAGTTGAACTTTCCTCCCTTTCCGTATACTCACACCCTCGATGATGAAAAAAAAATATACTTTTAATTTATTATTTTCACTCAGTGGGCTATTGACGCTGCTCGCTTGTTTACCTGTATTGGCGTTAATCGTGACGGCGCTACAAGGCAATAGTGATATTTGGGAACACCTGATTCGTTATGTCCTCCCACCGACACTAATCGATACTACGTTATTACTCTTTGGCGTAGGTATACTCACGATCTTGATCGGAACAGGGAGTGCATGGTTAGTTACTGCTTATCAATTTCGGGGGCGAGCCTTTTTAGACTGGGCGCTATTGTTGCCCCTCGCAGTACCCACTTATATTATTGCCTATAGCTATATTGATATCTTGCATCCCATTGGGCCGTTACAAAGTGTACTCGGTGGCTGGTTTGGCTGGGAAGCACAGCCTTGGTGGTTTCCCAATATTCGTTCAGTTTGGGGCTGTATTTTTTTATTAAGTTTTGTGTTGTATCCCTATGTCTATTTAAGTACACGTGCCATGTTTTTAATGCAATCAGCCAGTCTGGTTGAAGTTGCGCGTAGTCTAGGATTGAAACCAAACCAAGTTTTTTTACGTGTCGCCATTCCCCTTGCACGCCCCGCGATCGCAGTCGGTGCGAGTTTGGCCTTAATGGAAACCATTAATGATATCGGTGCGACTGAATTTTTAGGTGTAAAAACACTAACCCTATCGATCTATTCAACATGGACCAACCAATCGGATTTGGCCAGTGCCGCTCAAATTGCGATCTTCATGTTAATGATCATTACCTTATTGGTGGTCGTAGAACGACTGGGACGACGTAAACAGCGTTATATGAACTCAGCCCAACGCAGCCGACTAATGCCTGCTCAAGCTGTCACAGGAAGCAAAGCGTTGTTATTCTTCGGACTTGGTTTGATTCCGATTTGTATCGGCTTTCTGATTCCAATCAGTCATTTATTGGTTGAATCTTATAAGCGCCTTCAATATGCAGGTTTTTCAGATTATTTATTACAAGCATCAATCAATACGCTTAGCTTGGCAAGCCTTGCAACTTTGATCACGATTTTTATTGGTTTCTTGATCGTCAGTGCTGCTCGCTTTAGCCAAAACTCATGGTTCAGTCGTATCTCTAGCTTGGGTTATGCGATTCCAGGGACGGTGCTTGCGATTGGATTAATGTTATCTTTAGGAAAAATCGACCATGCGGTCGCGGACTTTCTTGAATTTAAACTTGGGATTAACACAGGTTTATTATTTTTAGGTACCACCTTCACCCTCATCTATGCCTACTGTGTTCGTTTCCTTGCGATCGCAATTGGTGGAATCGAATCTGGCTATAATCGTATTCATGGTGTCTTTGATGATGCCGCACAGAACTTAGGACAAAATAAGTTTGGTATCTTATGGCGAGTTCATCTGCCCCTGTTACGCCCAGCGATTATCTCAGCAGCATTATTGATCTTTGTTGACTGTATGAAAGAGTTACCTGCTACGTTATTGCTTAGACCACTCAATATGGAAACGCTCGCCACCCAACTCTATGCTGAAGCCTCAAGAGGCACTTATGAAGATGGTGCTATCGCTGCGCTATTGATTGTGTTGGTAGGACTGATTCCAGTGATTTTACTGGCACGTATGGGTAAAAATATTCAACAACATAAATAGTCCAAAAACTTTAGGCATAAAAAAAGACTTCTGATTGAGAAGTCTTTTTTTATGCTAGTAAAGCAATATCTGGATTAGTAAATCGCCATATGGTTACGATGGATCATTTCCAATGAACGTGCTTCACCTAAGAGTTGATGCACTTTATCAGAACTCAGCCCTTTAACCATATCTGCTGAACGAGAGCTGAAATTCACACGCCCAACCGCGATGCGCTGTCCTTTCTGATCAACACACTCAACCACGTCACCACGATCAAAATGCCCCTCAATCGCTTTTACACCAACGGGCAATAAACTGCGATGCTTGAGTTTGATTGCTTCAACCGCACCAGCATCAATCACTAAACGCCCTGCAGTTTGTAAATGTGCAGCTAACCACTTTTTGTTTGCAGTGACACGATCATTATCAGTGGTGAACAAAGTACCTAACATTTCACCAGCCATCAAACGCGCAAGTACATGTTCACTTTCACCACTGGCAATCAATGTTGGACAACCTGAACGTGCAGCCAAACGTGCAGCACGAACTTTGGTCACCATACCACCACGACCAAATACACCACCACCACCTGCCATTTCAAACAAACTGTCATCCAATGCACGCACAGCAGAAAAGAGCTTGGCATTTGGATTACTACGAGGATCCGAGTCAAACATACCTTGTTGATCAGTCAAAATAATCAACAACTCAGCCTGAACCTGACCCGCTACCATTGCAGCCAAAGTATCATTATCACCAAAACGAATTTCGTCTGTAGATACAGTGTCATTTTCATTTATCACGGGAATCACGCGCCAATCAATCAAGTTTTGCAGTGCATCACAAGAATTGAGATAGCGACGACGGTCTGCAAGATCATCATGCGTGAGTAAAACTTGTGCCGTTTTGATTCCATGCTGATCCAATACGTTTGACCATGTATGAATCAAGCCCATTTGACCAATGGCAGCACATGCTTGCAAACTAGGGAGATCAGTGGGTCGATTCGCAAATTTCATGCGTACCATCCCCTCTGCGACTGCACCTGACGACACGAGTATAATTTCATGTCCAGCATTGTGTAGATCTGCAATTTGTTTCGCCCAATGCGAAATTGCATTTAAATCTAAACCTTGCCCATTTGCAGTGAGTAAAGATGATCCGATTTTAACAACGATTCGTTTACACGTATTGAGCTGACGTTGCATATCGACCACTTCTATCATTTTTCCCTCAATTTTGTTTTCCCCCAAAATGCGACGAAAGCATCGCAAAAAGGGGAACTAAAAAAAGCCTAGTCACGAATGTAGACGCTTTCTACATCACTGTCGTCTTCATCGTCATCAAAGTCTTCATCATCGCTCTCTAGACCAGCTAAACGCTGTGCTCTGCGCATCTCACGATAAGCTTCTTTTGCTGCGATGGTTTGTTCACGTGTCTCAACTTCAAGCTGTTCACGGAAGGCCTTAACTTCTGCTGCATACTCAGGATCTTCAACTTCGCGTTCACGTTGTTGTTCGATTTGATCCATAAGGTAATAAACGACTTCTTTGGTCCCTTCAGCAAGTAAGCCAGATGTTTTGAACACAGGTCCTGTCCATTGCAATTCATCTAAGATGTGCTGACACCACTCTTCTCTTGAATCTTCTGCAATTTGATCAAGCTTGTTCAACACAAGTACAACTGGAAGTTTAGCCAAGGTTGGTGAGAACTTCACTAACTCAGCCGAAATCGCTTTGGCATTATACGCAGGATCAGAACCATCAATCGGTTCTACATCCACAATATGTAAGAGAATACGAGTACGCGCTAAGTGTTTAAGGAAGCGAATCCCTAAGCCAGCGCCTTCTGCCGCACCTTCGATCAATCCTGGAATATCAGCCATTACAAATGAGCGATGACGATCAGCATCGACCACACCTAAGTTAGGCACCATCGTGGTAAATGGATAATCTGCAACTTTTGGTTTTGCAGCACTGACCGCACGAATAAAGGTTGATTTACCTGCATTCGGCATACCCAGTAAGCCAACGTCCGCAAGTACTTTTAACTCTAAACGAACTTCGCGATATTCGCCTTTAATGCCTGTCGTACATTTACGTGGTGCACGGTTGGTTGATGATTTAAAGTGCGTATTACCTAGACCACCATCACCACCATGAGCAACTTTAACGCGCTGACCATCAGCCACTAAGTCACCAATAATGTCGCCAGATTCTGTATCAACAATCGTGGTACCGACTGGAACTTTTAATATAACGTCTTCACCGCCACGCCCTGAACAGTTTGCACCCGAACCATTTTTGCCACGTTCTGCACGATAGCGACGTGTATAACGGAAGTCTACAAGTGTGCTGGTATCATCATCGGCTTGGATATAAATACTTCCACCACGTCCCCCATCTCCACCATCTGGACCACCAAAAGGGACAAATTTTTCACGGCGAAAACTAGCTACGCCATTGCCACCGTCGCCAGCCTCTACGATTATGACTGCTTCATCAACAAAGCGCATGCGCCAATCCTCTAAATTCTATAAAACGGGATATTTTGCCACATTTTCGTAAATTACTCGAATATTAAAATCAGCAAATGCCCTTATAGACTGCAAAAAAGCGTGATTTCGTTCTTTTATGGTCTTACATTCTTCAATGGCACGTCCATTTGCATCTCTAAATTTGCCTTCGTCTCTTGGACAGCGTTAAACATGGTGGCATTGAAAGATGAAATCGAATTCATATCGATGGTATCGTTGATATAAAAACTGGGATTGAATTGATGCTTAATCGGTAAATTGATTGATTCATCAAAAGCAAAATAAACAGGCCCGTCAAATACAATTTTCACAGGAACGGTATAAGCACGCTTCAATTGAAATGGAATATCTAGCTTTACGGGGATATTTAGTTTTAAAGGAAATTTGGGCAGAAGCTTCTTTTGGTAAATTAAATCAGTTGTCGTCTCGATTGGCATCACCTGATCGACTTTGAGTGTGGTTTCATAATCAATATTCACTGTAATCGGCGTTTCCACTTCAAAACGCAGATCTGCTAAGTATTTTCCCTGCAAAGGTAATTGCAAAGTACGATCCATCACTAAGGTGCTCTTTAACTCCCCCTCAGACCTGACTCTTAGGTGATCTCCGACCTGAATCTTGGTCGAAAGTGACTCAGGCAACCGAATATCTGCTTGCTGCGCGGACACCATGACTGATGCCTGAATATTGAGATAGAACCAAAACAAGATCGCAACTAAGGTGGTTAAAATGACAAAACTGATCAACACACTTTTAAATGATTTAAGCATCAGCATCACTCACCTGCTTTCGCATCTTTTTTATTTAGACTCGCATCAACAGACTGAGATTGCACGCGATCCAAATACATACTCGATAGCGGAATCTTGAGTTCACCCTGTGCAATTTTGACAGGCAAAGTATTCTTAACATCAACAGAAGCATTCAATTCTGAAGTAATCGGGACATTCAATTTACCTTGAATTGGAATATTGGCATTGAGTTGTGTTTTTAATGGAATATTTAAATTCTCTTTTAAAACTGTTTTTACGGGCGCATCAAACTTTAAATGTACATTTTGCTGTAACGGCACTTGGATATTGATCGGCACATCCAGTTGCAAAGGAATCGTTCCTTTTAAAGGTAATGTCACATCTTTACCCAGAATTTTGACCTGTACTTTTGTATCTATCGGTAAGTTTTGATTGACCTTAATCACTTCTTGAACTGGAATCATGGTGCTAATTGGAACTGAACTATCGAAATAAACGCGTGGCGTGAGTGTCTGAGTTAAAGCAACATTCAACTGTTCATTAATTGGAATTTGCGCATCGACACGTCCATTCACTTCGACATCTAAAGCATCTTTCACTTTAACCCGAACTTGTAAAGGTTCTTGTAAATCAATCGCGACTTTTTGATCTTTCAATGGAATATTGATATTAAAGTGTTTAAACACCCACATCGCGATATAGACACCACACAAGTTGGCAATAATAATCAAAGCAAAAACTGCAAACAAACGCTTAAACTGCAACAATGAAGTATTCCTAACTAATCAATTCCCTTTCTCATTATTCTCAACGATTTTTGTGTTTTAATCTGCTTGTATTCTGTACAGTCAATAAAAAACCCAGTCGAAACTGGGTTTTAATTTTCAACCTAAAAACAAATTATGCATTTGTTTCAGCAGGAATTTTTGTATAGTTTACGCCACACATTTGTTCTGCGATACGTAACACTTGGCAGCTGTAGCCAACTTCGTTATCGTACCAAACATAAGCAGTTAAACGAGTACCAGAGGTAATTGTTGCTTGCGCATCAAACACACCCGCAGTACGTGAACCAATAAAGTCACTTGATACCACTTCACTTGAGTTGGTATAGCCAATTTGACCTTGTAAACTAGAGTTAATCGAGATTTGACGAATATATTCGTTCACTTCTTCACGATCAACTTCTTTCTCTAAGTTCAAGTTCAAGATTGCAAGAGAAACGTTTGGTGTTGGAACACGAACAGAGTTACCTGTTAACTTACCTTTCAATGCAGGTAGAGCTTTAGCAACGGCTTTCGCAGCACCTGTTTCAGTGATAACCATGTTCAAAGTTGCAGCACGACCACGACGATCAGCTTTATGGTAGTTATCAATCAAGTTCTGGTCATTTGTGAATGAGTGAACTGTTTCAACATGACCATTTAATACTTTGTACTTGTCATCTAAAACTTTTAATACAGGTGTAATTGCGTTAGTGGTACAGCTTGCAGCAGAGATGATTTTGTCTTCATCTAAAATATCAGTGTTGTTTACACCAAATACTACGTTTTTCATTTCGCCTTTACTTGGCGCAGTCAATACAACACGTGCAACACCTGCACATTTCAAGTGTTGGCTCAGGCCTTCAGCATCTCGCCATTTACCCGTATTGTCGATTAAAAGTGCATTATTGATGCCATAAGCGGTGTAGTCTACTTCGCTTGGGCTTGATGCATAAATCACTTTAATGAAGTTACCATTGGCAATGATTGCTTCATTTTCTTCATCGACAGAAATCGTTCCAGCAAAAGTACCGTGGATAGAATCGCGACGTAATAATGAAGCACGTTTTGCTAAGTCACCATCAGATGATTTACGCACAACGATTGCTTTAAGGCTTAAACCACGACCTAAACCTGATTGGCTGATGATTAAACGGGCCAAGATACGACCAATACGACCGAAACCGTATAGCACCACATCTTTAGGTTGTTCAGAAGTTGCCTTACCTTCGATTGATGACACTGCTTTTGCAACAAAAGCGTCTACATCACCACCTTCATTTTTATATTCAACAGCAAGTTTACCGATATCAACTTCAGCAGAACCAATGTTTTGAACTTTCATTAACGCTTCCAAGATTGGGAAGGTATTGACAACTGAAAGCTCAACATCAAGCATACGTGTACGACGATGTGATTTTAAGATCTGGATTACTGAACGGTTTATTAAAGAACGACCGTAAACAGAAACAACAATATTCTTCTCACGGTATAATTGACCAATCAACGCAATCATGTGTTCCGCGATTTCTTCACGGTTTTTCCAACGGCCTTGATGTTCTGCGTGTAGGGCAACGATAGTGTCTTTGCTCACAGTTACGTCCTCTAATTTAATATCTATACTGGGCGTGAATTTTAAAAACGCCTAATTGTAATAGAATTATCATCAAGATTGAATCAAAAGCTGCTCAAGTTGTTGAGATTTTGTCGCAATCAGCCATAAATTCATAAAATACCTATAATTATTTTTGTGATTTTAGGTAAAAATCTTTTTCAATCATCGTAATAGCCGTGATCCATTTTAAAGCAATCATTGTTCATTGGTCGTCATCTAAGCGTTTTGGGTATTGTTTTAAATTAAGTTCCAAATGTTGCTTTCGTTTTCTCTGTTGCAATAAATGTACAGCACCCTCGATCACTAAAACCAGTACAGCCAACCAAATTGGAATATAAGTGAACCATTCCTCTGCGCCGATTTTCTCTCCAAGCAACAAGGAAACAAGCGCCAAAAGCACCGGTTCTAAATATCCCAATAAACCAAAAATAATCAGTGGCAGATAACGACTTGCTAAAATGAAGCTTCCCAAACCAATTGCACTTAAGAATCCAAGCCCCATGATGATCGCAATGAGAACTGGCGCATCAAAAAACTTGAGATACGGCGTATCCCCTGTTTGAGTAAGGAAAATTGCAATAGGAAGAATCAGCAATAAATCCCACCAAAAACCACCTAAATTATCCGTTTGAATTTTTTTACGAATCACAAAATACGCGGTATAACCAATCGCGACGAGCGCAGTTTCCCATGCAATGCTGCCTAAGCGCCAAAACTCATGTCCTACTCCAAACATCGCCAAAGCAACTGCGACACATTGAAACTTTGACAGCTTCTCGCCATACAGCACACTTCCGACCAAAACCAAGATCAGCGGCAATAAGAAATAGCCCAATGAAACTTGCAAACCACGACCATGCATTGGTCCCCATAGGAATAACCACAGTTGCACTGAAGTGAGTAATGAGGTCGTCATTAGAAACAATAACAAACTTGGCTTTGCCAGAATCCGTTTAAATATAGTTTTGATATGAATCAAATCGCCACTGAACCACATGAACAAGGTTAAAAATGGCAAAGTCGCAATGATACGCCAACCAAAAGTTTGCTCGCTATCAAATGCACCTAATACTTTGGTGTAAAAAAATAAAACACCAAAGGTTACAGAGGCCAAAACTGAGTAAATAATACCTTTGAACATTTTGACCTCTATCTAGGCTAGAAAAAAACGCTAGCGAATGCATGATTTATCCACTATATGCAAATAAAAAAACCATGCAAGCATGGTTTTTAGCGAATATAGTTTATTTAACGATATTCAGGATAAATCACATCACCAATATCATAACCAACCGTTTTGGCATAATTCAGATATTCATGAATAATTTCTTTATTCGGTGTTGGAGTCCTCGAAAGTACCCATAAATATTTGCGGCGTGGTTCACCGACCAATACAGTTTGATACTCTTCATCCAGTTTTAGAATCCAATAATCGCCACGCCCAACTGGAATCCAACGTACACCTTCAGGTAAAAAACTAACACGCAATTTGCTGTTAAATGGCGCATTTGCGACAAAGGCTTCGCCTAAACTTTGCTGTAAATTTCCATCGATATCGTAGCATTTGTTATCTACCACGATATTGCCATTTTCGTTCACTGTATATGTAGCAGAGATGTTATAAGCGCACTTACGCTCAAAAAACATCGGTTTACGTGCAACCTCATACCAAATACCCAAATACTTATCTAATTCTACTTTTTCAACGGTAGGCAAAGGCTTTGATTGAGCATAAGCGTATGTCCCGATAGCCAACCCTGTCAGGACTACGCCACCAATTGCAATTTTTGCTAAACGCCAACTCGATTTTGGGAAATTTGTAATCAATGGCATGATAAATCCTCAAAACAGAAATTTGTTATAAATAGTCATATAGTTAGCTTATTAAGCTAGCCTATTTTATAAACAAAAACTGTTGAGAAATGTATCACTCTTGAGAATTTCTCTCCTATATTACGATTGCAGCATATATGCTTTTAAGCGCACGATTTCATCACGTAACCTTGCTGCCTGCTCAAACTGTAACTCTTTAGAGGCTTTGAGCATCTCCTTCTCAAGTTTACCGATCTGCTTCGCAAACAATTTTGGATCAGATAAAAGGTGTTGTTCATCAGCACTCATTGCTTGAGCTTGATCAAGCACTTTGTCATCGATTTCATCATCAGTTAACACTTCGCCTGAATCAATTTCTTTGGTTGTCTGGCGCACGGTACTGCGTGGCGTAATACCATGCAATAGGTTAAATTCAACTTGTTTTGCACGGCGTCGATCTGTTTCATCTATGGCTTTACGCATCGAATCAGTAATACGGTCCGCATATAAGATTGCTTTGCCTTTGACGTTACGTGCTGCACGCCCAATGGTCTGAATCAATGATCGTTCCGAGCGTAAGAAACCCTCTTTATCAGCGTCTAAAATCGCCACCAAAGAAACTTCTGGCATGTCCAAACCTTCACGCAATAAATTGATCCCGATCAGAACATCGTGTACCCCTGTTCTAAGATCATGGATAATTTTAACGCGTTCAACCGTATCAATGTCCGAATGCAAATACGCGACTTTCACGCCATACTCTTTCAAATATGAAGTTAAATCTTCGGCCATCCGTTTGGTCAATGTCGTCACCAGCACACGTTCATTCAAATGCTTACGCAGATTAATTTCAGATAAAACATCATCAACTTGAGTTAGTACAGGACGCACTTCAATTTCAGGATCAATCAAACCCGTTGGACGTACCACTTGCTCTACGATCTGTTCAGATTTTTCCATTTCATAGCGTGCAGGGGTTGCACTGACGTAAACAGTCGTCGGCACAATTCGTTCCCACTCTTCAAACTTCATCGGACGATTGTCCAGCGCACTCGGCAAGCGAAAACCATAATTCACCAAGTTTTCTTTACGTGAACGATCGCCCTTATACATCGCGCCGATTTGAGGAACGGTGACATGCGATTCATCAATAATCAACAAAGCATCTTCAGGGATATAATCAAAGAGTGTCGGCGGTGCTTCACCCGATGGACGTCCTGAAAGATGACGTGAATAGTTTTCAATGCCATTGGTATAGCCCAATTGCTGCATCATTTCCAAGTCATAGCGCGTACGTTGCTCGATGCGTTGGGCTTCAAGCAGTTTGTCGTGCTCACGGAAAAACTTAAGTTGATCTTGCAACTCATCTCTGATGGTATCAATCGCACGGGTTAAATGATCTTTTGGCGTAACATAATGACTTTTTGGATAGATGGTAACTCGCGGAACTTTCCGCACCAATTTTCCAGTTAAAGGATCAAACCAACGGATCGAATCAACTTCATCATCAAACAATTCAACGCGAATCGCATCCTGATCGGATTCCGCAGGGAAAATATCAATAATCTCACCGCGGATACGGTATGTACCACGTAAAAACTCTAGTTCATTACGGGTATATTGCATCTCAACCAAACGACGGATAATGTCATCACGACCGATTCGATCACCTTGCACAATATGTAGCAACATCTGCATATACGCATTCGGATCACCCAAACCATAAATCGCAGAAACCGATGCCACAATAATCGCATCTCGACGTTCTAATAATGCCCGTGTTGCCGAGAGGCGCATTTGATCAATGTGATCATTAATGGCTGAATCTTTTTCAATAAAAGTATCTGATGACGGCACATAGGCTTCGGGTTGATAGTAATCATAATAACTAACGAAATACTCAACCGCATTGTTGGGGAAAAAAGATTTGAACTCCCCATAAAGCTGAGCTGCAAGGGTTTTATTATGTGCCATGACAATGGTTGGACGTTGGGTTTGGGCAATCACATTTGCCATGGTGTAGGTTTTACCTGAACCTGTAACGCCCAGTAGCAGTTGATTACGAAAACCTTGTTCAATGCCACTGACCAATTTTTCAATCGCCTGTGGTTGATCGCCTGCAGGTTGATAATTGGTGACTAATTCGAATGGTTGGTTTTCGCTCATAAAGATACTGTCATACTAAATTTTAGTTCATTCATTTTATGGGGATGATTGAGGATTACTCAATGCTGAAATATTCACTATTATGTAGCAACCGCATAAAATGATCATAATCATAGAACACTCTCATGTATTCATTTTTCTACTTGACCAACTACGCAATCAGTTGCAACATGAAACTTATACACAATTTTAATGATAAAAATATGTCTTACCAATACCACGATGAAAGTATAGTCACCGAACTCCCAGAAGATACTGTTTTTGTTTTTGGCAGTAATCTCGCAGGTCAACATGACAGTGGCGCAGCTCGGGTTGCCGCACAACATTTTGCAGCAGTGAAAGGTGTTGGACGTGGTTGGGCAGGTCAAAGTTTTGCCATTCCAACGTTGAATGAACACATTCAGCAAATGCCACTCTCACAAATTGAGCATTATGTGAATGATTTTAAAATCTATGCCGAAAATCATCCCAAAACAAAATACTTTTTGACTGCTCTCGGTTGTGGAATTGCAGGCTATAAAGTGTCAGAAATTGCACCTTTATTTAAAGGGATTCATTCCAATGTTATTTTCCCTGAATCATTCCGCCCCTATATTGAAGAAGATGCGGTTTCACAATTTCCAAACTTAACGGCAGATATGGTCCATACCTTTATCACCGATGACGTCATTTTCTATTTCAATCATGGCTATGAATCCTTTACTGAAGCTTTAGATAAAACCCAATTATCCCCTGCTGAAAAAGCCATTGCCTTAATTGTTCTGAATGAAGAACTATACCCACGTGATCGTTATGGACGAGGACGTGAACATGAAATCAAGGATATTTTAGGTAAATTAAATGGAAAAATTTTCCATTTTCAAAATAACACCGAAGGCGCGATGATCTTTGTCAGTGTGATTATTGCGCTGATGGAACTTTATGACATAGATGAACAAGACTTCATCAAACTTTGGCGTGGCGAACTTGAGATTCAGCACCCAATTAATCGTACTTAAAATAAAAAAGCCAATCATATAATGATTGGCTTTTTTCTAACGTTTCCCCATCGAACGACGAGTACCACGCGGTGGCATCCACGTTCGATCTGCGTATTGCTCAGGCTTTGGACGCACCTGATTATGCACAGCACTCTCAGAATCATCCTGTGCCGATGGCATCGGGAAAGGTAATTTGACCAAAGCTTTTTTGGCTTTTGGTTGTTGATCACTCATTGAAATTCTCTCGAAATCAAAATTTCTAACCACTATTGTAATAGATTTTTTATGATGATGATAAAAATAAAATATGAAAAAAATGAGAACCAAACCAATACTTACAATTTGGTAACTTTTTATACGATTAAGGCAGGTTTCAACCACAATCATTTCTATTTAAGCTAAGATAACATGCTTTTTTATTTTTAATCCCATAAGAAGGAATAATGCCGTGGACGTACGTCTCTCTGATCGTGTCAATGCCATCAAACCATCTCCTACACTTGCAGTCACCAACAAAGCTGCTGAGCTTAAAGCTGCTGGTAAAAACGTGATTGGTTTAGGTGCAGGCGAACCAGACTTTGATACCCCTCAACACATCAAAGATGCTGCAATTGAAGCGATCAACAAAGGCTTTACAAAATATACAGCAGTAGACGGTACTCCAAGCTTAAAGAAAGCAATTATTGCAAAATTAAAACGTGACAATAATTTAGATTATCAAGCTAACCATATTTTGGTGTCTTGTGGTGGTAAACAAAGCTTCTTTAACTTAGCACTCGCTTTGTTAAATAAAGGCGATGAAGTGATCATCCCTGCTCCATTTTGGGTAAGCTATCCAGATATGGTGATTATTGCGGAAGGCACACCTGTGATCGTAAAGTGTGGTGAAGATCAACGCTTTAAAATCACCCCTGAGCAATTAGAAGCAGCAATTACTGCAAATACTCGTTTAGTGGTCTTAAACAGCCCATCTAACCCAACGGGTATGATCTACACTAAAGCTGAATTAGAAGCTTTGGCTGAAGTACTTCGTCGTCATCCACATGTCTATGTCGCTTCAGACGATATGTATGAACCAATTCGTTGGGAAGATGCGTTCTATAACATTGCGACTGTAGCGCCTGATTTATATGACCGTACCATCGTATTAAATGGTGTATCGAAAGCCTATGCTATGACTGGCTGGCGAATTGGTTATGCGGCGGGCCCAGCAAAAATTATTGGTGCAATGAAAAAGATCCAATCACAATCAACCTCTAACCCGACATCGATTTCCCAAGTTGCTGCTGAAGCGGCCTTGAATGGTTCACAAGATGTTCTTAAGCCGATGATTGAAGCATTCAAACGTCGTCACGACTTAGTGGTAAATGGCTTGAATGAAATCAAGGGTATTTCTTGCTTAACAGCAGATGGCGCATTCTATGCTTACGCTAATATTCGCCCTTTAATTCGTGCCAAAGGTCTAAAATCTTGCACAGAATTTTCTGAATGGTTACTCGAAGAAACTGGCGTTGCTGTTGTTCCTGGCGACGCATTTGGTTTAGGTGGCTTTATGCGTATTTCTTATGCAACGGCTGACGAAGTTTTAGTTGACGCACTTGCACGTATCAAGCAAGCAGCTGATTCAATTGATGGTGTAGATGCAGCGATTGCCTCAATAGAAGCAGAAAAAACTGCCAAATAATCAACCTATTTGCTTTAAATAAAAGGAAACTTCTCAATGGAGTTTCCTTTTTTAATATCCAATCAAACGTCTAATTCTAATCCGAAGATTCAGCATTAAACAAAGCAACGACATCAGCTTCGGTCAATTTCTTGGTTGAGTTTTCGAAAGCATAAAACTCAGGTTTGCAATCAATGTAGATTTCCATATCCAAGTTTAAGTCTTTCGGCTGTTCATTCAGTGAGAATACATTGATATTGCAGTAATTTTGGTCTTTAGTCCGCCAGAACAAAGTTGTACCACAAACATTACAAAAACCACGCTCACCCCAAGCAGATGAGTTGTAAACCGAAAGGTGATCTTGTTTAAGAAATTTTAGACTTCCCTGCTCAACATCAATTGTCATGATTACTCCACTGGTCTGTCTACGGCAGATAGAGCAATGGCAGACATGCACATCATGATTTTTTAATTCAACTTCAAAAGTGGTTTCACCACAAACACATTGTCCATTCATTATAAATTCACCTTACTTTTAAATTATTCTTCATAAGTTCAAATAGTTTAAAACAACGCATATTTTTAACAAACGGACAATTTGTAAAACCCCATATTAAAAATAATCTAAGTAAATTAAGCAATTGCCTTTTTTACTTTAAAATTTTTCGGTCGCGTAAATAAATGACTGAATACCGCATATTGCCAAATACTCTTCACTTGTACCGTAACAATCTTCTCTTCTGCAACAGACCATGCCAAAGCTGTATTTGCGCCTAAAATCAATTCACCACCGAGTTGAAATAAATATAAAGGGCTTTGTTGGTTTACGGTGAGTGGATTTTTTTGACTCAATAAATTGCGTGAATCTAGGATTTTCCACTTATTACCGAACCATAACTGCAATAAATCGCCCAAGAACAAGGCTTGTTTCTTAAAAGGAAATGTATTGATAAATGAACTTTCAACAGGCGTGTAATAACGCTCAGGATCTTGGAGGATATCAAGATAATGTTCTTGATAAAAAGATAGATTTGAAAAAATAGATTGAATACGAAGAATAGTCATTTTGACCTCCGGTTTAGCCATTTTAGTGCTGGCAAGTAGGGTTAAATCCACACTGTCTAGATCAATGTCTAAACGCTCTTTCTGAATTAAATCTAGCAATCACATGTTCAAGTTTCAAGTATTTTTTTCGATTTAACGCTAATTGTGCAAATAAAAAGCATACAACACAAAAATGAAAGAAACATGGCAGTTTTAACTTGACCGATCTTAAAAGCCGCCTATAATGGCTGTCAGATTCTCCCATAGCTCAGTCGGTAGAGCGACGGACTGTTAATCCGCAGGTCCCTGGTTCGAGCCCAGGTGGGAGAGCCAAGATTCTAAAAAGCCCATATCACTGATATGGGCTTTTTATTTGTATATTCATAATAGAAATAAAAAAACCTCTGAAATTATCAGAGGTCTTCTCAACTTTAGTTCAGAATTAAGCGACGATCTTTGCTGGCACACCACTATGGAAACGGAAAGTATCATCTGGACTTAAAATCAGATACTTCTCCACTTCACGAATATACTCAATCCGCTGTTGAATGGTTTCTTCAGGATCTTTTAGTTTCGCCGTTTTCGCAACATCTAAAGCCAGCGCCAAATAATCCTCAAAGTGACGTGATTCTGATTTAAGCAAGTAACGATAGTAGCGACCGAGCTCATCATCAACAATTGGTGCAAGTGCATAGAATCGCTCACAAGAACGCGCCTCTACAAATGCCCCGATGATCATCACGTCAATCAAGGCCTCAGGTTCATAGGTACGGATTTCTTTGCGTAAACCACCTGCATAGCGCCCCGCGCTCAACCCCTTCCATTCTTGACCACGTTTGTTCATAAACTCAAGAACCTGCTCATAATGCAGCATTTCTTCACGCACGAGCTGCGCCAACTTCACTTGTAAGTCAATAAAAAAGCTATAGCGAAACATCAGGTTCATTGCCGTACTGGCAGCTTTCTTTTCACAATTTGCATGGTCTTGCATCAATATTTCAAGATTATTAATGGCTTCATCTAACCATGCTTGAGGTGTAGTACAACCTAAAAAACCAATCACAGGTTGCATCAACTCATCGTAATTCATACTACTCATCAACTTATCTCGCAGCAGCCTGAATCGCTGCTTTCATCTCTTTTACCGCTTGAGCCAACCCGACAAATACACTATCTGCAATAATCGAATGCCCAATGTTTAATTCATGAATTTGCGGGATCGCGGCGATAGGCGCGACATTTTCTAGGTTTAAACCATGTCCAGCATTGACCACTAACCCCTTCGCAGCGGCGTATTCAGCACCTTTGACGATGCGTGCCAATTCTGTTTGCTGTTGTTCATCCGTCTCCGCGTCCGCATAAGCACCTGTATGGATTTCAATGGTTGGCGCACCACATGCAACTGCCGCATCAATCTGGGCTAAATCTGCATCAATAAATAGTGACACATCACATCCAATCGCTTTGAGTGCTTCTGTCGCAGCTTTAACTTTTTCAAAATGACCAACCACATCCAAGCCACCCTCTGTTGTCACTTCTTGGCGGCGTTCAGGCACAAAACACACATGTTGAGGCTTAATTTCTTTGGCAAACTCAACCATTTCATCGGTGACTGCTAATTCAAGGTTCATGCGTGTCTTCAATAATGGACGCATGCGACGAACATCATCGTCTTGTATATGACGACGATCTTCACGTAAATGTAAGGTTATGCCTTCTGCACCTGCTTGTTCACAGACCAATGCAGCCTGTACAGGATCAGGGTAATTTGTACCACGTGCTTGTCTTAATGTCGCAACATGATCAATGTTTACACCTAATATTGCAGCCATAAAAATATCCTATTGTTTTTCACCCTAAAGCACTTAAAAGTTTTGCTTTTGAATGATTAAGTTTGAGTATTTTGAATCCAAAGTTGACGGCTTTTCAGCGGTCGATCACCCAACAATGAGCTAATCATTTGACGGTATAGTTTACCTAATAATTGCAATTGTTCGTGAGAAAAATCCTGACCTTGTTCATAACTGAGCATGGATGCAATTAGAGCACCATCTAGCGTTGAACGTGAGGCTTTTGCAACAGGCATAAAACCATCATTAAGCTGAAATTGATAATGCTGAGATGGTTGAACTTGTTGTTGGCTACCATCCACTGAGAAATCAATTGCATAGCCTAGCTCTTGCAATAAAACATGCTCAAATTGACGTAAAATTTGACGCAAAAACAAAGATGCTTGTTCATGCGATGCAAGTAGCTGTAACTGCAATAAAACCATTTGATATTGCTGAAATGTTTGTGGCATCGCTTCTTCAAGCGAACACAAACGCAAAATGACTTCATTTAAATAAAAACCAGCAAAGAAAGCATCGCCATGAAAAAAAACTGGTTGATTTAAAATTTCCAACTTAGTGAAATTTTTAAGTTCAGATTTGCCTGTGGCTTGTAAACGGATCGGTTGATATTGGGGTGGCGGAGTCTGTCTCAGGATCCCATCCACCCGACCATATTCCTGTGTAAACAAATGCACAATATGGCTTTTTTCTCGGTATTTACGATGATGAATTAAATATCCATGCAAGACCTCATTGCGCATCATAGCATGCGACTCACCCTAGTCCTTTGCATCCTTTTTTTCATCATCTTCACCATCAGGAATCACAGCACCCACCACAGCCGCTGTGCCTTTCACAACGCCCTTGGTGGTTTTATAGGCAACTTTAACAGGTACAGTCACCACTTTATGAATACACCCTTGCAACATGAATATACATGTCACGATCGCTATTACTCGTATTGTGATTTTCATACCTGCTTCCATCTTAATAAATTTTTTAAATATCGCTATAACCCAGACTTTTCAGCGCACGTTCATCATCAGACCAGCCACCTTTCACTTTAACCCAAAGCGTCAGCATAATCTTTTGCTCAAACATTCTTTCCATGTCTGCACGTGCATCCATACCGATACTTTTCAGCTTCGCACCTTTGTCACCAATCACAATGGCTTTTTGACCTTGGCGTTCTACAAAAATGGTCGCATCAATATAAGTACAAGCAGACTTCAATTTACCCGTCTTTTCATTCATCACTGCTTCTTCAGTTTTAAATGATTCGATCTGTACAGTTAAATCGTATGGTAGTTCTTCACCCAACTGACGCATAATTTTTTCACGGATAATTTCACTTGCAAGGAAACGTTCTGAACGATCCGTGATCTGATCCAATGAATATAATGGCGCTTGATAAGGTAAGTACTTTTCAATAGTGTCACGCAAGTGATCTAGATTCGCACCACGCAAAGCTGAAACAGGGACAATTTCAGCAAAGTTCATTAATTTGGCACGTTCACGAATCAGTGGAAGTGCTTCATTTTTATTTTCAAAAGTATCAAGTTTGTTGATCACCAAAATCACAGGCATTTCTGCGTTTTTAAGTTTCTCTAAAACAAGCTCATCATTTTGAGTCCACTTTTGTGCATCAACTACAAATAAAACCAAGTTCACATCACGCAACGCAGAATGTGCAGCACGGTTCATCATTTTATTGATCGCACGGACTTCTTTTTTGTGCATTCCTGGGGTGTCAACAAATACCGCTTGTGATTTTTCACGCGAATCAATGCCCACAATTTTATGACGAGTGGTTTGTGGTTTACGTGAAGTAATCGAAAGTTTTTGTCCTAATAGATGGTTCATCAACGTTGATTTACCCACATTTGGACGACCTACAATTGCGACAAAGCCGCTTTTGAAATCCGAAGGAATGGTGACTTCTTTAGAACTAAAAAATTGATCAACAACATTTTGATCATCTTGCGGTTCAGTAATTTCTGATTGATTGTCATTTGAATGAGACATCAAGTTATTGCTCCAATAATTTTAAAATTTCAGCCGCTGCTGTTTGTTCAGCGAATCGACGACTTGAGCCCTCACCATGGATTTTAGGCAAACCATCAATCAAACATTCCACCGTAAAATGTTGATTTGGCGCATCGCCCTGAATATCTACAACCTCGTAAACTGGGAGAGGTTTTTTACGTGCTTGTAAATACTCTTGTAAGCGTGATTTCGGGTCTTTGAGTTGATCTGTGGGTTCAATATAATCAAGGTATGGTTCATACCATTTTAACACAATGCTTTGTAGCTGGTTTAGATCATTACAGTCTAAATAAATCGCACCGATAATCGCCTCAACCGTATCGGCAAGGATAGACTCGCGGTGATGACCACCAGATTTTAACTCACCAGTACTTAAGATTAATGACCGACTGAGCTGTAAATCATTGGCGATTTTACCGAGTGCTTCTTGTCTCACAAGCGTCGCTCGCATACGCGTCAAACGCCCTTCATTTTCTAAAGGGTAGACCTGATATAAATAATTGGCAATGATCATTCCCAATAACGAATCGCCTAGAAATTCTAGGCGTTCGTAATTGTGTTTATGGCTAACAGAGCGGTGGGTTAAAGCCAGTGTCAACAAGTCAACTTGTTTAAACTGGTGACCGATTCGCCCTTGTAAGCGACTATCACTGAGCTTGTTTGGCAGATTTTTGGTCAAAAGTTTTCTCAAAAGTCATCACTAAACTAATATTGAGCATGAAAGGCTTCCGCACTTCATACTTTTTGTTTACGATCAAATCATCTTTATATGTGGCTTGTGCGACATCCTTAAAACGAAGATCACGTATTCCATTCATATCTAAACGCTGATCCATCTGAGATGCAAATTTACTCGGTGTCGTATTTTGTGGGCTATCTTTTAATAGTCCCTCAATTTGACTGTCGATCACTTTGTCATCCCAGTACGCTGGCCAAATTGCAATTGCTGCTTTCACAGCAACTGCAAATAAAACCACCCCAAATAAAATTGCAATATACGAAGTCCCCAACTGAGATTTACGCATCTTTATATTTCCTATGTGTTTTTTATTTATTAGTCAATTTTAGCATTTCGGTTAAAACTTGGAAGTTTAAAACCAGGTTCTTTATGCATCCATACATAAAAAGCACGACCTGTTAAGTTTTCTTCAGGTACAAAGCCCCAAAAACGACTATCCGCACTTTGATCACGGTTGTCACCCATAGCAAAGTACTGACCTTCTGGTACAGTCACTTCCCAATCTTGCCCTTGACTCTGAATAAACACGTCATTGGCTTTAGCAACAAATGGAACCAATGCATCTGCACCTTTGGCTTGTGCAAATTGATAGGTTTCAACCAAAGAGTTACGTCCGTCTATATAGCGAACCGAATACTGATGATCACCTAAAGTTTCTTTAAAGTAAGAGACTGTTGGTGTTTCCAATAGATCTTTTTCACGCTTAACTTCAGTCGAAACTTTGGCAACCTGCTCACCATTAATCACCAACTGACCGTCTTTATATTGAATATGATCGCCCGGCAAACCGACAACGCGCTTGATATAACTAATAGTAGGTTGTGGTGGATAACGGAAGACAATGACTTCACCACGTTTTGGCTCACCGACATTGATCACTTTGGTATTTACGATCGGTAAACGCACACCATAATCAAATTTATTGACCAAAATAAAATCACCAATTTCTAAGGTCGGAACCATAGACTCAGATGGAATATTAAATGGTTCATATAGGAAAGAGCGCAAAACGAGTACGATCGCCAATACAGGCCAGAAATCATACGCCCATGTAATGATAAAATTTTCCTGATCTCGCCCTTTGTTTGCACGATGTTTGAGTACAAACTTATCAAGCAACCACACCATGAAAAATATAAGTGTGGCAGGTACCAGAATCAAATTAAAATCAAAATCCACACACCCTCACTTGCAGCCGACAAGCTGCTTGTCTTGGGCTGGACAAAGCAACACTTTGTTCTGCCAGCCACATTTATTTATCTTTCAACTTTCAATACAGCTAAGAACGCTTCTTGAGGGATTTCAACACTTCCCACTTGTTTCATGCGTTTCTTACCTTCTTTTTGTTTTGAAAGTAACTTTTTCTTACGCGATACGTCACCACCATAACATTTTGCTAATACGTTTTTACGCATCGCTTTTACAGTAGAACGTGCAATGATTTGCGCACCTATGGCCGCTTGAATCGCCACATCGTACATTTGACGAGGGATCAAGTCTTTCATTTTTTCAACCAGTGCAATACCACGGTGACGTGCATCATTACGATGACAAATCATTGCTAAGGCATCAACCTTTTCGCCATTAATTAACACATCAACCTTAACCAATGCTGAACTTTCAAAACGTACAAAGTTATAGTCGAGCGATGCAAAACCACGTGAACAAGATTTCAATTTATCAAAGAAATCCATGACCACTTCAGCCATTGGGATTTCAAAAGTGAGTGAAACTTGATTGCCCAAGAATTTCATGTCTTTTTGCACACCACGGCGCTCAATACACAAGGTCATGACATTGCCTAGATATTCCTGTGGTACAAGAATATGACACTCAGCAATTGGCTCACGCAAATCTTCAACTGTTGAACCATCTGGCATTTTTGATGGGCTATCGATATAGATGATATCGCCCTTCTTGGTCAATGCTTCATAAATCACTGTTGGTGCAGAGCTGATCAAATCAAGATCATACTCGCGCTCTAAACGCTCTTGTACGATCTCCATGTGCAGCATGCCTAAGAAGCCGCAACGGAAACCAAAACCTAAAGCATCTGAACTTTCTGGTTCAAAAAATAAAGCAGAGTCATTAATCTGTAGTTTTTGTAGTGCTTCACGGAACGGTTCAAAATCGCTAGCATCAATCGGGAATAAGCCCGCATAGACCTGCGGTTTAACCTTTTTAAAGCCCGGTAAAATCGCAACATCTGGCGTGCTTGATAAAGTAATGGTATCGCCCACTGGCGCACCAAAAATATCTTTAATCCCAGCAATAACAAAGCCAACTTCACCCGCTTCGAGTATATCGGTTTCACTATGTTTTGGATTGAACACACCTACAGAAGTGACTGGATGCGTCTGACCTGTCGATCTCACCAACATTTTGTCGCCCTTACGGATACGACCTTGTTTAATGCGAACCAACGAGACAACGCCTAAGTAATTATCAAACCATGAGTCAATAATTAAAGCTTGTAACGGTGCATCACGATCACCTTCAGGTGCAGGAATCACATCCACCAAACGCTCTAAGACACCTTCAACGCCTAAACCTGTTTTTGCTGAACATGTCGGTGCGTCTGTTGCTTCAATACCAATAATTTCTTCAATTTCATGGATAACACGTTCAGGCTCTGCTTGAGGCAAATCAATCTTGTTTAAGATTGGCAATACTTCTAAGCCTTGCTCAATTGCGGTATAGCAGTTCGCCACTGACTGAGCTTCTACGCCCTGTGCAGCATCCACAACCAACAACGCGCCTTCACATGCAGCCAAAGAACGCGAAACCTCATAAGAGAAGTCAACGTGTCCTGGTGTATCAATAAAGTTCAGTTGATATTCTTGACCGTTTGGATGCGTGTAATACAGCGTAACTGACGCAGCTTTAATGGTAATCCCACGTTCGCGCTCAAGCTCCATAGAGTCCAGTACTTGAGCCTGCATCTCACGATCTTGTAAGCCACCACACATTTGAATAAAGCGGTCAGCCAAAGTTGACTTACCATGATCAATATGAGCAATAATCGAGAAATTGCGTATATTTTTGATATCTACGGATTTTTTAGCTTGCGCCATGGGTTACCTTGAGAAAATAGAACGCTCTATCCTTTAAAAAAGCGATGAGCCAAAGCGGTTTAACAAAATTGTTAGGGATTATAACAGAACGACCTTTCAAAGTATTCAAAATAATGATGCCTATTTAAGAGCAAACATAAGCATCTTATTTAGATTTAAACTGGAGAAATCTGCGCATAAGAAACCGAAAAATCCATTGGATTCAAATCGGTTGAGATAGGCTGATACGCTTGGGAGAAGCTTGGTGACATACGCTTTGGACGACCAGTTGCAATCTCGATACAAGCCCATTTGGTATTCGCAATAAACAAGACACTCTGATCTTTTGGACGATAAAATGCATACTGACGGAACGAGTACAGCGCATTTATATCATCTAGCCATGTCCGTAAAATAATTTCTTCACCTTCAAGCGCAGCTTTGCGATATTGCACATGATGTTCAACTGCAACCATGGCATGTTTTAGTTCTAAATACTGCGCCAAACCTAAGCCTAGCGTTTCGATATGTGCAGCCGCCACATCTTGCATCCACTGCACATAGACCACGTTATTGACATGACCCAGCACATCAATATGTTCAGGTTGAACCTGTATTTTTAAATCAAAAATCGTACTCATAATATAGCTATACTTTTTAAATCCATACACTGCTGCACACAGTAATGCAAACCCATCGATATGACAAAATTAAAAACCACTCAAAGTGAGAGTGGTTTTTTATTTGCATTATGAAATCTTATTGTAGGCGTAGACCCAATATTGCTCGTTGACCCTGACGAATAATTGCAACACGCGCAACACTTCCTTTAGGCAATCCAGCAATCACTTTGGCAAAAGCTGCACTATCCGTAATCGCAACCCCGTTGACTTGTAGAATCACATCACCAGCAACAATATTTGACAACGAAGCCAAACCACCACGTTTCACCTCTTGTACCAAAATACCACCAGACACATCTAAGCGAGATTGCTCAGCAGGTGTCAGATTTCGGATACTCATTCCCAATCCATTGGTTGGGTTATTTTTATCTTCTGCTGCAGGTGTGTCATCTGGTGCAGTACTTAAAGTTGCTGAAACGGTACGAATTTTTTCATCACGTAAAACATCTAATCGAATGGTTTGATTCGGAGCAGTACGGTTTAGCGTATAGAGCAAATCACTGGTACGAGAAATAGCTGTGCCATTAATTTTTAAGATCACATCACCTGATTTTAAACCTGCTTTTTCTGCTGGTGATTTTGGTGCAACTTGAGTAATCAATGAACCTTCAGGTTTTGGTAATTTATATGCTTCAGCCAAATTACGATCAATATCTTGGAGCATGATACCCAGATAAGAACGGGTCACTTTACCATTGGCTTTCAGTTGCTGAACCACATCCATCGCGACATCAATCGGAATCGAGAATGACAAGCCCATATAACCGCCTGTGCCACTAAAAATTCGAGAGTTGACGCCGACCACTTCACCGCGTTGGTTAAATAATGGACCACCAGAGTTACCCGGATTTAAAGCTGCATCAGTTTGAATAAAAGGAACTGACGTCTCACCACTCATATTACGTGATTTTGCACTGACGATCCCTGCTGATGCTGAATAATCAAATCCAAAAGGAGAACCAATGGCCAGAACAGGCTCACCAACTCTAAGCTGGTTTACATCACCCACTCTTAACTCAGGGAAATTCGCCCCTTCAACCTTAAGTACCGCAACATCGGTCCTTTCATCACTTCCCACCAATGTTGCGTCAAACTCACGACGGTCATTTAAAGTGATGCTGATACGTGAAGCATTTGAAATCACATGATGGTTTGTCACCAAGTAGCCATCTTTACTAATAAAAAATGCACTACCGAAAGCTGTTTTTTCTTGCGGGCCTTGGCGTTGAGGAATAATCACCTGATTGCCAAAAAAACGGCGTAGAATTTCTGGGACTTGTTGCTGTAACAACTCTTCCTGAGTCATTTTTTTCACAACATTGACACTCACCACAGCAGGGCTAACCTGCTCAACCAGATTTGAAAAATCTACTGGCGCTGCAGCATTGACTTGAGCAGCGGCAACTGTAAATACCGCAGCATACATTCCTTGTTGTAAAAAGCGACTTTTCATGAAGCAAGAACCTACAGACTGATGATCAAAAAAAATTTTAGACTATGTTTTTAGCATATGCCCACTCATATTTTCGTAAAAATATGTTTATCTTTTCAAGATATAAACAGGTGTTGCAGATAAAAATGTTAATAAATAATCAAAATACCGAACATCACTCATGCTTTCATTTTCGAGCGTATGAGAATCACCAACAATAGCCCCATCACTCGATACGAAGATATAGTGAACCGCTACGCAGATTAAATATCATCACATTTGCTAAAAATTCATTCAACTCTAGGCAGATTAGCCCTTGCCTTTTTAATGAAAAAGCGTTGTCATTAGCGAACGTTTAAAACTGAAGCAGATTGACATGCCTGATTTAAAAGCAATTCACCATTTTGATGTGATTATTGTGGGCAGTGGCGGTGCAGGTTTAAGTCTTGCACTCTCTTTACCAAGTCATTACAACATTGCCATTTTAGCAAAAGCAGCTTTAACAGAAGCTAGCACTTTCTATGCACAAGGTGGGGTTGCTGCGGTCTTAGACGAAACAGACTCTATTCAACAACATATTAATGACACAATGATTGCAGGCGGACATCTATGTGAATTAGATGCGGTCAAACATACGGTTGAAGGTGGCAAGCCTTCGGTTGATTTTCTCCTGAAGCAAGGCGTGCAATTCACTTTGGATGATGATGAACAACTTCATCTCACTCGTGAAGGCGGACATTCTCAACGTCGTATCATTCACTCCGCCGACGCAACAGGTAAGGCCATTTCAACAACCTTGGTTGAACGCGCACAAGAACGCGAAAACATTACAATTTTTGAAGATTATATTGCGATTGACCTTATTACACTGCACAAACTTGGTCATCAAGATCAAACCAATCGCGCGATTGGTTTATATGCCTTAAATGAAAATACGGAACAAGTTCATACCTTCTTAGCGCCATTCACAGCTTTAGCTTGTGGTGGTGCGATGAAAGCGTATCTGTATACATCAAATCCTGATATCGCAACAGGTGATGGAATTGCAATGGCTTATCGTGCAGGTTGCCGTGTTGCCAATATGGAATTTAACCAATTCCACCCAACTTGCTTATATCACCCAAAAGCTCGCTCCTTCTTGATCACCGAAGCGATGCGTGGTGAAGGTGCATATTTACGTCTGCCAGATGGTGAACGTTTTATGTTGCGTTTTGACGAACGTGCTGAACTTGCACCACGTGATATTGTCGCGCGGACGATCGACCATGAAATCAAGCGCCTCGGTATCCGCCATGTTTGGTTGGACATCACACATAAGACACCTGAATTTATTATTGAACACTTCCCTACGCTCTATGCACGTTTGCTTGAGCTTGGGATTGATATTACCAAAGATATGATCCCTGTAGTCCCAGCAGCACACTATACCTGTGGTGGCGTGATGGTCGATGAACATAGCCAAACGGATCTCGATGGTTTATATGCCATTGGTGAAACCTCTTATACAGGTTTACATGGTGCAAATCGTATGGCGAGTAACTCGCTGCTTGAATGCTTTGTCTATGGCATGAGTGCAGCAGAAGATATTCAAAACAAGCACAATATGAGCTTTGAATTTCCAGATGTACCCTCTTGGGATGAATCTCAAGTCACCGATGCAGATGAGGATGTTGTCATTCTTCAAAACTGGGATGAGCTGCGTTCTACCATGTGGAACTATGTCGGCATTGTTCGTACGACTAAGCGTTTACAACGTGCTTTACATCGTATTGAAATGTTGAAACGTGAAATCAATGAATACTATCGAGATTATCGTGTAAGCAAGAACTTGATCGAATTGCGTAATTTGGTTTTGGTTTCGGAAATGATTGTACGTTGTGCAATGGAACGTAAGGAATCGCGTGGTTTGCATTACACATTGGATTATCCTGAACTGTCGAATGAAATTCGAAAAACAGTGTTGACGCCACCAAATTTTAAAGTGGAACAGCCATTGGTGAATGAGTGATATTTTAAGGCTATTGATTTTCTGAAGCTTTATAAGTAATTTTGTAGTTGTTATTTACTATCGTGGTAGGCGACATGGATGTCGCCTGTGGCGCTGCGGTATCAAGGATGTACCGTCAGCGCAACAAAGGATTTTTGTTACTTTTCATCCCTGAAAAGTAAGGAAAGACCAATACAAAAAGCATTCATTTACCTGCATTTTTATGAGGCAAGGCAAACTCATTATCAAGGCTCTTATTTCAAATATTGCAAAGCTTCATCAAACACAACATCAGCATTCTGTGTTGCATCCAAACGTTTAATCCGTTCAGGCTCCGCTTGCCATAAAGTCTCATAACCTGCACGAACTTTAGCGAAGAAGCTCAATTTCTCTTGCTCAAAACGATCCAATGCGCCACGCTCTCGCGCACGGGTCATGCCCAATTCAATCGGGGCATCCAACCAAAAGGTAATATTCGGCATTTTCGCCACAAAAGTTTGGTTTAACAGTTGCAATTTTTCCTGACTCAAACCGCGTCCAGAACATTGATAAGCAAAGCTGGCATCGGTAAAACGATCACTCAGCACAATCTTGCCTGCTTCTAATGCAGGTAAAATCACTTGCTGTAAATGTTGAGCACGTGCCGCGTAAATCAATAATAGCTCAGTATCATGACTCATTTGCTCATCATGATTCACCGCCAGTAATAACGAACGAATTTGTTCAGCCAAAGGCGTGCCACCTGGTTCACGGGTCAACACCACCTGTTTACCTTGCTGCTCAAAATACTGATGAATCTTACGAATCAACGTAGTTTTGCCTACACCTTCTGTGCCCTCAAAGCTAATAAACATTTACTCTTGCTCCTGCCTCTTGGCACGTAAAACCACCAAATACTCTTGAACTGCTCGGTTATGATCTTGCAAATTGGTTGTGAACTTATGTCCACCAGTTCCTGTTGCAACAAAATAAAGATTTTCCGCATCATCTGGATGCATCGCTGCTTCAATCGCTTTTTTACTTGGCAATGCAATCGGTGTTGGTGGTAATCCATTGATCGTATAAGTGTTATATGCCGTTGGAGTACGTAAATCATTACGTGTGATATTACCTTTATAGTTATCACCCATACCATAGATAACCGTTGGGTCCGTTTGTAGACGCATACCTATTTTGAGACGTCGTACAAATACACCCGAAACCTGTTGAAGCTCACTATCCAAACTGGTTTCTTTTTCGATAATCGAAGCCATAATCAACGCTTCGTATTTATTTTTATACGGCAGATTAGCCGCCTTATTTGCCCATGCCTCATCCAATGCTTTCATTTGACGACGATATAAATCCGTCAAAATTTTCTTGTCTGTTTCACCTTTAGCAAAAAAATAAGTATCAGGTGCAAATAGCCCCTCAGGGTGTGAATAAGAAATATCTAAAGCTTTTAACAATTGATCTTCCGGTAAATCTAAAATCGTTTTGGTGACATTCGGATCATTTTTTAGCTTCTGCATCAACTGCTTAAAATTCGTACCTTCGATGACCAATATTCGATTCATTTGCGCATTATCTGCATTGGCAAGCATATCCAGCACCTGACGAACACTCATCCCTTTAGTTAGTTCATATACACCAGCTTTCATGCTGTCATGTATCATAAATTTCTGATAGAGCTTTAAAATAATCGGAAAACTCACCTTTTGATCTTGGGCTAAGCGATCAATAAATTTTGAATAGGTATCACCAGATGAAATCACTAATAATTGTTTTTTACTCTCCATTGGATAAGGCTTAAATAAATTTGCCCATATCACGCCAAAGACCACCATCGTAAAAACACAGATAAATACAAGAAATGCTTTAAACGTAAATCTAGATTTCGGTTTAGCTTTTGGTTTTTTCTTACTTTTGCTTGGGTTCGGTGGCTTTGGCATATTTAATCAATCTGGCTAAGTTTTAAAGTTTCAAATAAATCAAGATAAGGTTGTTGCTCAAAAGCTCGATCATTGAATCGAACAACCGCCTTCATCGGATGCAATGCATTACAAAAAAATAGGTTCTGAATACGATCAACTTCATCAATGCCCATACAACGTTGCTCACATGCCACATCGTACTGCTGCATTCTTGATAAGATTTTGGATCGCATCACACCGTGGACGCCATTATAACGAAGTTCTGGAGTAATCCATCGATCATTTATACGAATAAAACAATTACTGCTCACCCCTTCAACAACATAGCCCTGTACATCACTGACCAGTGCTTCAAGCCAACCGCGTTGATCAGCCTCTTGTTTCAGTAGAACCTGCTCTAAACGATTGAGGGTTTTCAATCCAACGAGATGCGGCATATTTAAGCCCATCGTATGATTTAACACGCCACTTTCAATCCACTCAGGTTGAAAAACTTGTGTTGCTCTCGGGTAATACCACACATAAACATCGGCAGCATGTAAAGGTAAACTATAGCCACGATCCCCTTCACCACGGCTAATTACGATTTTTAAAGTGCCACTTAAATTTGCATATTGTTGTTTTAATTTCTCAAGTGAAGCCTCAATCTGAGACAAATCAGCATCTAAACCTAAGCGCTGGCAAGCCAATCTTAAGCGTGCCAAATGTTGTTCTTTGAGTTCAAAATGATTTTGGAACATTCGTGCTGTAGTAAAGCAACCATCACCATAATGAAATGCCCGATCAAGTAAAGGGATCGAATCAATCAACTGTCCATTTTTATAACATTGCATAAATTCATCGCCTTAAGAGCAAACCAATCTTTATTTGACACAGGATAATACAAACTTGAGAGTTCTTCATCTGATGACCCAGTTTCCTTTTTACTATCGTGACTCACTATAGATGCGTATAAATTGCAACGATGCTCTAAAACCCTCATCGACTTAAAGACACATAACAAACTGTTTTTAAAAAATTAAATAAAAAATTTCGAGAGTTAATATTTTCTTATTTATCAAAAAATCAGCATAGCTTATCTGTTTTATCTATTTCTATATTTTTCATATCAAATGCGTTTTTAATTATTTTTTTTGCAAAAAACCCAGCGTTATGCTGCATCCATATTCTAAATGCTTATGCAATTTTAAGGGGTTTTTATGCGTTTATCTCAATTCAAAGTCGGTCTTTTAGCCGCTTTACTTTCAGCATCTAGCTTGGCAGCCCAAGATTTTTTAAATGTCTCTTACGATCCAACACGTGAACTATACACAGATTTTAATAAACAATTTGGTAGCTTTTGGAAACAACGCACTGGTCAAGACATTAACTTCAAACAATCTCACGGTGGTTCAGGTAAACAAGCACGTGCGGTCATTGATGGTCTCAATGCCGATGTGGTGACTTTAGCTTTGGCTGCGGATATCGATGAAATTGCTAAAAATGCCAAACTACTTCCAAATGATTGGCAAAAGAAACTGCCAAATAACTCAACACCCTACACCTCAACCATTGTCTTTCTCGTTCGTAAAGACAACCCTAAACAGATTAAAGATTGGGGTGATCTAGTGAAACCCGGTGTAGAAATCATCACACCAAATCCAAAAACATCGGGCGGTGCTCGCTGGAACTATCTAGCTGCTTGGGCTTGGGCAAAACACCAAAAAGGCGGCAATGATACCAAAGCGCAGGACTTTGTCCGTCAAATTTATAAACAAACCAAAGTTCTTGATTCAGGTGCTCGTGGCGCAACCACAACATTTGCAGAACGCGGTATTGGCGATGTTTTACTGGCTTGGGAAAATGAAGCTTATTTAGCTGTGCGTGAACAACCGAATAAGTTTGAAATTATTACTCCTTCATTGTCGATTTTGGCCGAACCTCCTGTTGCAGTTGTAGAAAAAAATGCGACTAAAAATGGCAATCTGCAAATCGCACGGGGGTATTTAAATTATCTCTATTCACCAGCGGGTCAAGACATTGCTGCTCGTCATTTCTACAGACCTCGCAATGCCGATGTATTGAAGAAATATCAAACTGTATTTAAGCCACTGAAACTCGTCACCATTGATAAAGAGTTTGGCGGCTGGAGCAAAGTACAGAAACAGCATTTTGAGAACGGCGGCATCTTTGATCAGATCGTCAAGGCAAATAGTCGATAAGAATTGCTTTTAAAGAAATTCGAAGGAGAGCAGACATGACTCATACCCTTATTGTTCCTGGTGTAGGTGGTAGCGAAGTCCAGCATTGGCAGTCTTGGTTACAACAACAACTCGTGTCTAGCTCTCGCGTTCAACAGAAATATTGGGATCGACCAGTATTAAGTGAATGGGTGAGTCAATTTGTCAAAACAGTGGCGGAGATCAAATCACCAATACAAATCGTTGCACATAGCTTTGGTTGCCTCACCAGTGTTGCAGCACTTGCAGAGCATCCTGAACTTAAAGCAAAGGTGAAAAATCTGGTTCTTGTCGCACCAGCAAATCCAGCACGTTTCGGTGAAAGTGGTTTTGCACGCCATAGCTTGACAGACTATAAACAGTATTTCTATCAACTCAATATAGACGTGCCAACGACATTATTGATCAGTGAAAATGATCCTTGGTTGAACTATGTCGATGCGCTAGAACTTGCACAAGCATGGCAGCTCACCCCAATCAATTTAGGTCCTGTTGGTCATGTCAATGTCGCATCTGGGTATGGTCCATTTCCTGAAATTTTCAACTATTTGTTGCCTGAAAATAACCCGCGAATCACCTCTCGAATGCACCAGTCGAATTTTAATGTGAAATTTGCCTAAACCAAACACCCTGTATTTTTCGATTTAGCATTATTTATTTGCTTGTTTAGCAAACCTTTCTCTTTGAGGAAATATCATGTCGCAGCGTTCCCGAGTGCTGCCTGGGTTTGGCCTATCCTTAGGCTTTACCCTCGCTTACGTGTCTTTGATTGTGCTTATTCCTTTATCTGCTGTCTTTATCAAATCTTTTGGGATTGGTTGGGAGGGTTTATGGGAAATTTTAACATCTGAACGAATCCTAAAATCTTTACAACTCAGCTTTAGTGCTGCACTGATCGCTGCTTTTGTAAATGTCATCTTTGGTTTACTGCTAGCTTGGTGTTTAGTTCGCTACAGCTTTCCCGGTAAAAGATTAGTCGATGCTTTAGTGGATTTACCATTTGCTTTACCTACTGCTGTCGCAGGTATCGCCCTTACGTCTCTCTACTCAAAAAATTGTTGGATTGGACAGTATCTTGAACCATTAGGAATTCAGGTTGCGTACACTCCGATCGGTATCACTCTGGCATTGATTTTCATTGGTTTACCCTTCGTGGTGCGTACCGTGCAGCCAGTGCTGAGTGATATTGAAACCGAACTAGAAGAAGCAGCTTCTGCATTGGGTTCAAATCGTTGGCAAACCATTACCAAAATTATTTTACCGATTTTATTTCCTGCCCTACTGACAGGTTTTGCACTCGCCTTTGCCCGTGGAGTTGGTGAATATGGTTCAGTGATTTTCATTGCAGGTAATATGCCTTATAAAACGGAGATCGCACCGCTGATGATTATTTCTCGTTTAGAAGAATATGATTATGCAGGTGCGACCACCATTGCAGTCGTCATGCTGCTGCTCTCTTTTGCCATCTTATTCTTGATCAACTTAGTACAAGTATGGGCTAGCCGCCGTACAGGGAGAGTTGCACAATGAGCTTAAACAACACTAGCGATACCTTAGCAATTAAATTGCAAACTCGAGATGCTACCCGTGAACCTACATGGGTACGTTACAGCCTGATTGTGGTGGCACTGATTTTCTTCTTGAGCTGTTTAATCCTGCCACTCATTTTGGTTTTTGTTGAGGCATTTAAGCAAGGTATCGAAGTCTACCTCAATGCTTTAATTGATCCAGACACATTATCCGCAGTAAAGCTGACTTTACTCACAGCAGCGATAGCCGTACCGATAAATGTGGTATTTGGTGTTGCAGCAGCATGGTCTGTGGCGAAATTCCAGTTCCGTGGTAAAGCCATATTAACCACGATTATTGATATGCCTTTTTCGGTTTCACCAGTGATTGCAGGTTTGATGATCGTTTTAATTTTTGGTTCGCAAGGCTGGATCGGTGGCTGGTTAATGGATCATGACATTAAAGTTCTCTATGCCGTACCTGCAATTGTCCTAGCGACTATTTTTATTACAGTACCATTCGTTGCACGTGAATTGATTCCGTTGATGGAAGCACAAGGAACAGAAGAGGAAGAAGCGGCCATTGTACTCGGTGCTTCTGGTTGGCAAACCTTTTGGAGGGTCACACTACCTAACATCAAATGGGGTTTGATCTACGGCGTGATTCTATGTAATGCCCGTGCCATGGGTGAGTTTGGCGCGGTGTCTGTGGTTTCAGGACACATTCGCGGTGAAACCAATACATTGCCCTTACATGTTGAGATTCTCTATAACGAATATACCTTTAGTGCTGCATTTGCGGTGTCTTCATTATTGGCATTTTTAGCAATCATCACCTTGATCTTGAAAACTTGGTTAGAAATACGCCAAGAACAAGCACACCAACCAAATCCTTAAGGAATGAACTTATGAGTATTCAAGTTAAAAATATTGAAAAACACTTTGGTGCATTCCATGCGCTAAAAAATATATCTCTAGACTTTCCTGAAGGTCAGTTGGTTGCGCTTTTGGGTCCTTCTGGTTGTGGTAAAACCACACTTCTACGCATCATCGCAGGTTTAGAATCTGCTGACGGCGGTCAAGTTCTGCTTGAAGGTGAAGATGCGACCAATACGCATGTACGTGAGCGTCAAGTCGGTTTTGTATTCCAACACTATGCGTTGTTCCGCCACATGACGGTATTTGACAATATTGCCTTTGGTTTAAGGGTTCGTCCCCGCTCAACTCGCCCTTCTGAAGCAAAAATAAAAAAACGTGTCACTCGCTTACTTGATCTCGTTCAATTGGGCTTCTTAGCCGACCGCTACCCTTCTCAATTGTCTGGTGGTCAACGGCAACGAATTGCACTCGCTCGTGCTTTGGCGGTTGAGCCACGTGTGTTATTACTAGATGAACCTTTCGGCGCGTTAGATGCTAAAGTGAGAAAAGAATTACGTCGATGGTTACGTGCATTGCATGACGAACTTCATATTA
Source organism: Acinetobacter sp. 2JN-4 (assembly GCF_003687745.1). NCBI lineage: Bacteria > Pseudomonadati > Pseudomonadota > Gammaproteobacteria > Moraxellales > Moraxellaceae > Acinetobacter > Acinetobacter sp. 2JN-4. The sequence continues at coordinate 163,793 of NZ_RDNY01000001.1, forward strand.
CATCAATCTTTGTTACCCACGATCAAGAAGAAGCTTTAGAAGTTGCTGATCAGATCATCGTGATGAACAAAGGTGATGTAGAACAAATCGGCTCACCACGTGAAGTCTATGAGAAACCTGCAACCCCCTTTGTTTTTGATTTCTTGGGTCAAGCAAATCGTTTTGAAGGCGAATATAGCAACGGTATTATCCGTATCGGTGATGATCGTATTCAGTTACCAACTGCATTGGAAGTACCGGAAGGAAAAGTCATTGCATTTGCACGGCCAAATGAATTACATATTCACAGCCAAGCTCAGCCAAATACAATTGAGGCAACATTCTTACGTGAAGTGTGGATTGCTGGTAAAGTCGTGGCTGAATTACAAGATCGCAGTGGACATAGCATTGAAATTTTATTAACTGTAGAAGAGGCGAATTTGCATCAGTTTAAACCGAATCAAACCGTTTGGATTAGCACGGCTCAACTGCACTTATTTGCAGATCAAACCACGCAAGTCGCTTAAAAAAATCTCCCTTGCGCTGCTGTAACCGCAGCTCCCCCTCTTTTAAAAGAGGGGAATTTAGAGATAAGGAAAAACTTTTATGAACTTTCAACAGCTCAGAATTATTCGAGAAACTGTTCGCCAAAACTTTAATTTAACTGAAGCATCTGCGGCACTCTATACCTCCCAATCAGGTGTCAGTAAACACATTAAAGATTTAGAAGATGAATTAGGTGTACAACTTTTTGTGCGTAAGGGGAAGCGCTTACTTGGTCTCACTGAGCCGGGTTTATCATTACTTAATATCGTTGAACGGATGTTGGTCGATGCAGACAACATTAAACGTCTGGCCGATGACTTTAATAAAGTCGATGAAGGTACACTGACTATTGCCACTACACATACTCAAGCACGTTATGTGCTCCCACCAATCGTTAATCAATTTAAAAAGCTATTTCCCAAAGTTCATTTGGTTTTACAACAGGCTAGCCCAGTTGAAATTGCAGAAATGTTACTTCAAGGCGAAGCTGATATCGGGATCGCAACAGAATCCTTAACCACAGAAGAAAACTTAGCCAGCGTACCTTATTATGAATGGCATCACAGCATCATTACCCCGAAAGACCACCCATTAGCCAAACTCGATAAAATTAGTCTAGAGCTTTTGGCTGAGTATCCATTGATCACTTATCATGGCGGTTTTACAGGACGTTCTAAAATTGATAAAGCCTTTGATGATGCACAATTACATGCTGATATCGTCATGTCAGCGCTGGATGCCGATGTCATTAAAACCTATGTTGAGATGAATATGGGCGTTGGGATCGTCAATGCTGTGGCTTATGATGCTGAGCGTGATCACCGTTTACAACAGATTCAAACCGATATTTTTGGTGTCAATACTACGTGGATTGCAGTCCGCAAAGGGCATTTGCTTCGAGGCTATGGCTATGAGTTTATTTCTTTATGCTCACCAGAAACCGATATCAAAACGCTAAAGAAAGTTGCTTACCCTGAAGAGTAACAGCATATAAGTGTCTTGTTATTTAGAAAAATCAAACATAAAAAAACGAGCATAAAGCTCGTTTTTTTATGTTGAATAGATGGATTAGAACTTGAAGCTCACACCAACTTTAGCAACTGGCATCCACTCATACTTGCTCTGATTCGCAATATTATGCTGCTCTTTTGAAACAGCGCTTTCCAAAGTATTACCATTACTACCGATAATTTGGTCATCACCAGAGGTTTTTAGATTTACAGTTGGGTTACCAGTGTAATAAGCCCCCATCTCACCAAAAAGACCAATGTTTTTATAAACTGGCGCGTTTATACCAACACCTAAATACGGTGAAATATTGTTATCATATTTCAAAGTACCATCAATGTTTGCACTTTGAGTATTATCTGTCGTAAAACGCTCGCCATCAACTCGAACAAAACTATTGTTACCAATACGTTTTTTCAAGTCATACTCATTATCCAAGTAAGCAACACCAGCCGCAACATAGAGTGCGCGGGCAAACGCATTTTGGCTCGCACCCCATGGATAGATTTCAGCATTTAGATAGGTATTGTTATTATCCATTTCCATATCATACTTGGTACCGTCGATTTTTAATTCATCAGACCAAGAGATATCACCGCCGTTATAACCTAAAGTTACACCAACGTATGGATTGACACGGTAAGAAATCGCACCACCATAACCAGTCGTACCGACTTCAGCACGAACTGATACTGGATCTAAGTAAGAAGGAAAAGCATAAACTGATTCTTTAACAATTTGCTCATCTGCAAATGCAGTACCCGCAATCGCAGTTAACACACCAGCTGCCAACATTACACGTAAAGTTTTCATTGAAGTCTCCTTAAAAATACTCTTATTAAATATAATTGTTTCTGTGATTGAATCATAAAGGATTGATCGCTATGTTTTTATACAAAAACTGATTACTTTTTGTTATGTTTTGATACAAATATTGAGGAGTTATGTATTTGGAAATAATTTATAAAAAACAATATATTTCATTTTATGACACATTTATTGCATGAATTTTAACCAAATTATTGTAACAACTTTTTTCAAAGATTCTTGGTTCAAACTAGTGTAAAATCAACAAAATTTTTTTGGAAGAAGGAAGATCATGTCTCAGCTTTCTACAATCATTGAGCAAGCATTTGAAGACCGTGCCAACTATAGTGCAGCGGATTGCCCTACCGAAATCCGTCAAGTTGTTGAAGAAGCATTGACTGGTTTAGACAACGGTACACTTCGTGTTGCTGAAAAGATCGATGGTGAGTGGGTTGTCCACCAATGGTTAAAAAAAGCAGTTTTACTTTCATTTAAGCTGAATGACAATACGCCAATCGAAGCTTGTGATCTTCGTTTTTATGACAAAGTCGCAACTAAATACTCAGGCTGGACTGAAGAACAGTTTAAAGCTGCTGGTGTTCGTGTTGTACCACCTGCTGTTGCACGTCGTGGTAGTTTCCAAGCGAAAAACGTCGTGTTAATGCCTTCTTATGTCAACATTGGTGCTTATGTAGATGAAGGCACCATGGTAGATACTTGGGCAACTGTAGGTTCATGTGCTCAAATCGGTAAAAATGTTCACTTGTCAGGTGGTGTAGGCATCGGTGGTGTTTTAGAACCATTACAAGCAAATCCAACAATCATTGAAGACAACTGCTTTATCGGTGCGCGTTCTGAAATCGTTGAAGGCGTCATTGTTGAAGAAGGCTCAGTTATTTCAATGGGTGTTTTCATTGGTCAATCGACAAAAATCTTTGACCGTGAAACTGGTGAAGTTCATTATGGTCGCGTACCAGCAGGTTCTGTTGTGGTTGCGGGCAGCCTTCCATCTAAGTGCGGTACATACAGCCTTTACGCTGCGATCATCGTAAAAAAAGTAGATGCGAAAACTCGCGCTAAAACAAGTCTAAACGACTTATTACGCGCTGACTAATTTAATCCCTATTACGCAACTTTAGTCGTCTTGCGTCTCTACGATCAGTCATGGTCGTAGAGATTTTGTTCTTTTATATGGTGTGGTTCTGATTATATGGCTTCCTTACGTTCTTCTGCAATTCCTGTCTCTGACCCTGCGGCTGGTTTACGCATTACCGAGATTTTTTATTCTTTGCAAGGCGAAGCGAATACCTTTGGTCTACCCACTGTTTTTATTCGCTTAACAGGCTGTCCATTACGTTGCAGCTATTGTGATACCACTTACTCTTTTGAAGGTGGTGAGCGTTTATCCCTTGAACATATCATCGAAACGGCTAGCCAATTCAAAACACCTTATATTTGTGTCACTGGTGGTGAACCGCTTGCGCAACCGAATTGTTTAATCTTATTACAACGCTTATGTGATCTTGGTTTTGAAGTTTCTTTAGAAACCAGTGGTGCTTTAGATGTCTCTAAAGTCGATCCTCGTGTTTCAAAGGTGCTCGATTTAAAAACACCAACATCCAAAGAAGATCATCGTAATTTATTCAGCAATTTTGACTACTTAACCCAGCATGATCAGATCAAATTTGTGATCTGTAATCGCGCTGATTATGAATGGTCAAAGCAACAACTTGAACAGTTCCAGCTACATACGAAAGTAAGTACGGTGTGGTTCTCTCCTGCTTTCGCAGTTGAAAAAGGTGCTGCTGTTTTACCCACTTTTGCGCGTGATTTAGCGCAGTGGATTTTAGATGACCATCTCCCCGTTCGTTTCCAACTCCAGTTACATAAACTGTTATGGAATGATGAATCAGGTCGTTAAAATCTGTCTCTCGTCGTACTTCTCATGCTTTCACAATGAGAAGTGTCATAAATTTATCTTTAGGTTGAATCATGGAAAATAATATGCGTTCACGTGCCATCGTATTATTATCTGGCGGCTTAGACTCGACAACGTGCCTTGCTTGGGCACAAGCTCGCTATGAATGTGTTGCTTTAAGCTTTATGTATGGGCAACGCTCTACCACTGAACTTGATGCGGCGAGAACACTTGCACAAAGTGCTGGTGTAGAACATCGTGTGATTAATATTGATTTAGGTAATCTAGGCGGGTCTGCACTTACAGATCACAACATTGATATACCAGAACAATTACAAGAAGGCATTCCTGTAACTTATGTTCCAGCACGTAACACCATTTTCTTATCTTATGCCCTCGCAGCAGCAGAGGTTTTTGACGCTGAAGCCATTGTGATTGGTGTCAATGCTGTTGATTATTCAGGATATCCTGACTGTCGTCCAGAATTTATTGACGCTTTTGCCAATCTTGCTCGTCTCGCAACAAAAGCTGGTGTTGAAGGAAAACCCCTTAAAATTGAAACACCTTTGTTACATTTATCCAAAGCGAATATTATACGCTTAGGCATCGAACATGGCGTAGACTATAGTCGAACGGTATCCTGCTATCAAGCAGATGCTCAAGGACGTGCGTGTGGCAAATGCGACAGTTGCCGTTTACGTCATCAAGGTTTTATCGAAGCAGGTATTGCGGATCCTACGCGTTATACTGAACAGACGATATAGGGTAATAATTAGGTACATATATATGAAGTTTTTAAAATCAAATCTTATTCTTTCTACAATGATGTCTGCTGCTGCTTTATTGGCAACAGCTACACATGCAAATACTAATCCACTTGAAGCTGCATATAAAAGTACCAATGTTAAAGCAGGATTGGTCAACGTATGTAAAGATCAAACTGCCAAAGGCGGTAAACTGACAGCAGCAGAAGTAAGCAAGTTCTGTGGCTGTCAGATTGATGCTCAAGGAAAAGTGACCGAAGCGCAAAAATGGGAAATTCAAAGTGCAATCAATGCCAAGAAAAGCCCAAGTTCTTTAGCTTTTGTACAACAGCAAAATAAAGAATTGCAAAACTGTTTAGGTGCACCACTTGTAAGCAAGTTAGAAAAGCTCACGGCAGAAGCAATGAAATCTGCTCAACAACAAGCGCCGAAAAAATAAGCCCTTGTTGCTCGAAGGAAGCCTGCATTTTTATGCAGGCTTTTTTATATGTCTGTTAAAATCTACTTGTCTTTAATAAGTTGAACGACACTATGCAGGATCAGTGGAAAACCAACACCCATAACAGCCAATGTGTTGTCTCATTTAGTGGTGGCAAAGATAGCTCACTTGCGTTGTACCACGCTATGCAAACAGGCACAGTGACTGGGTTAATCGTCATGTTGGAAGAACAAGGACAACGTTCTCGCTCGCATGCTATGCCCCTTGAAGTAATTCAAGCACAAGCCGATGCGATTGGTTTACCTGTATTTATGGCCTCTTCGAGTTGGAGTGACTATGAAAGCAAATTCATAGAACTACTCAACCGAGCCAAGCAACAAGGTGCTGAGGTCTTGGTCACAGGTGATTTGGATATGCCTCAACATGGTTGTTGGCATGATCGTGTCACGCAACAAGTTGGTCTTAAACTGGGTATGCCCTTATGGTTGCGTCCACATAAAGAAGTGGTTGAAGAGTTTATTAAACTAGGCTTTCGCAGCGTCATCGTGACGGTCAATCTTAAACTTGGTATGCGAGTTGAGGATTTAGGCCAAATCTTAACTTTAGAATATATCCAAGCACTAGAGACTCGCGGTATCGACCCGTGCGGTGAAGGTGGTGAGTTTCATACGACTGTGATTGATGGTCCAATTTTTAACAAAGCTATTCCTGTACGTCAGGGCGATATTGTTTATCATGAGGAATATGCTTTTTTACCACTTGAATTAAACCAAATCTAACTTTAATAAAGGATCCCAAATGTCTGAAAATATCCTATTACCGAATCAAACCTTTCCAACAACACAAGGTGAAATCAATTTAACCGAACTCGCAAATGAATGGTTGGTTTTATATTTCTATCCCAAAGATTCAACACCGGGCTGTACCACTCAAGCCGTGGGTTTCTCTTGCTTAAAAGACCAATTTGATGCATTGAATTGTCAAGTTATCGGAGTATCACGTGACTCTGTAAAAGCCCATCAGAATTTTACAGAGAAACAAGCACTGACTATTGATTTGATTAGTGATAAAGAAGAAGTACTGTGTAAACACTTCGATGTGATTAAAGAAAAGAACATGTATGGCAAACAAGTCATGGGCATCGAGCGCTCGACGTTTATTTTCCATAAGCAACAATTGGTAAAAAGCTATCGAAAAGTCAAAGCCGCAGGACATGCAGAACAAGTGCTTGAAGACTTAAAAGTACTCCAAGCCGCTCAATAATCAAATATGACCATCGTAAAGTGAGTCTCAGACTCACTTTATTTTTTGAAGAGAATTGTTCAATCTAGTGCGCTTGGCTTATGATCAAAACATGACAATAATTATAGTAAGGGCTGACCAATGAATCATCTAAAACTATTTATTCAAACACCTGTTTTTATTTTACTGACTGCATGTAGCGCCAGTTCATCCAGTATTCCTCAAACAACAGCAGCATCTACAACAAAAATTCAAAAAACAACCACAGAAATCAGTTGTCAAGATTTATCAAATCCAGCTTACCAACAGGCAATGCTGAATGCGATCAATGAAATTCGCAAACACCCCCGTCAATGTGGTCAACAACACTTCCCAGCTGCTGCAGCTCTCACATGGAATAATCAGTTATACCAAAGCGCATTTGCTCACAGCAAAGATATGACCGAGCATAATTTTTTAGGGCATGTCAGCAGCACTGGACTTGATCTAAAAGCGAGGTTAAAACAATCTCAATTCAAAGGTCGTGGTGGTGGCGAAAATGTAGCGCGTGGTCATCAGAATCTGAATGACGTTACCCAAAAATGGCTAACCAGCCCTGTACACTGTAGCAATATCATGCACCCTAAATTTACGGATTACGCAATCGCTTGCGCATCCGACCAATCATCGCAAAACAGAAATTACTGGACTCAACAATTTGGTGTTCGCTAAAAGGAATAATCATGCAAACTGGCTCAATTACCCCTATTCTTCGTATTTTTGATATAGATGTTGCCCAATCTTTTTATATGGATTATCTGGGTTTTAACATCGATTGGCAGCACACTTTCGGAGATAACTTCCCTGTTTATTTACAGATTTCTAAAGGTGATTGCATTATTCACTTATCTGAACATTTTGGTGATGCAAGTCCACACAGTGCTATCCGTATTTACTGGGAAAATATAAGTTTGCTGCATGCAGAACTAAATGTAAAAGACTATAAGTTTGCCAAACCACAAATTGAAAAAACAGACTGGGAAACACTTGAACTAAGCATCACAGACCCATTTTCTAATCGTCTGATTTTTTGGGAAGATGCTTAGAGCCGTAATCTATTCCATTACCCGATAGTGAAACACTTTGCTGATTATTTTCCACATGCCCTTGTCATAGATAAAAGTTAAGGCATCATAAAAATATTTCGGTTCAATCACACATTCAACTTGGACGATTGCGGTTTTTTCACTGATGACGTTAATCGAAATGATTTTGTCCTGCCTTAGTTGTTTTTTTGAAGCAGGTGAAGTTCGCTGCTCAACAAGTGGGAAATACTCCTCCATCGTCAATTTAAGGAGAGGTTGATCCGTCACACAAATATACACCGCATCTCGATGAAAGACCTGTCTGAGTAAGCTTACATCACTGGTATATAATCCATCAAAATACTGTTGCAACTGCAATCGTATTGCTGCTATATCAGCGTGGTATTGTTCACTTTGTTTAGTCATTTTTTGCTCTCACCTATCTGATACGCTGTCTCATCTGCTGAACAGACTCACCAGCCACTCCCCAATTTTCTGTCGCGACTTCATCGATCACCACAAAGGTTGTTGCTGGGTCTTTGTTGAGCACATCGACCACTAAATCAGTCGCCCCGCGAATTAATTGCTGTTTCTGCGCCACGGTCACGCCTTCGTCTGTAACCTGTATCAAAATATAGGGCATCATTATTTCCTCATCAAAAAGTTGTTCAGTTGAGGAATAAATTCATCAACTGATGCTTATCGTATTCTTTACATCAGTGTGATTAAATAGCATACAAATCAAATCATTTCTTACATGGTGTAATAAATGACACAACAACTCAAAAGAATCATGTTGAGTAGCGTAGAGTTATTTTGTTTAGTGGCTGAACGAAAAAGCTTTAGTCAAGCAGCAACGGTGGCTGGCTTGACGCCTGCTGCTGTTAGCCGATCTATCGCTCGACTTGAACAACGCTTAAATACGCAACTCTTTATCCGTAGCACGCGCCAAGTTCGACTAACAGATAGTGGTGAGCTTTATTTTCAACAATGCAGAAACGCTTTAAATCAGATCATTGATGCAGAACAAATATTAAAAAATCAACACCAGCAACTCAGTGGAAAAATTCGTATGAGTGTGCCTACGCCATATGGACACTATAGGATATTGCCGTTATTACCTTTGTTTATGCAGCGTTATCCTGAGATTCAAATTGATATTCAATTGACCAATACAAATATCGACTTTATTGGTGAAGGCTTTGATTTAGGGATTCGTGGGCGTCATCCCAAAGACTCAAACTTGATTGCTCGAACATTAGAGCTCGCCGCATTAGTTGTAGTGGCTTCACCCGAGTATCTCGAATCAAAAACACCCCCACACAGTCTCCAAGAACTTGATCAGCACGAATGCATACAATTTATATTGCCCAGTACGGGCAAAAATGTGCCTTGGCTATTTAAAGTCGAAAATGAAATCATTGAGTATCGAACTAGAGGGAAATTACGATGTTTAGATGATATTTTAGGTACGGTTACGCTTGCAAAACAAAGTGCAGGCCTGCTACAGACTTATCGTTTTATCGTTGAACAAGATAACGAAAATGGGCACTTAATAGAAGTTTTGCAGCCATTTTCAGGAACAACACGGCCATTTTCCTTACTCTATCCGTCACAAAAATATGCATCGGCACATATCCGTGCGTTTATTGATTTTTTAGTCACGCATTTAAAAGCAGATATTGCATAATTTTTAATGGACTCATTCTATAAGATCTAAATTACTGTGATCACCTGCCAAAAATTTCTGCTGCAATGCGGTATAGATTGGCGTCTTTTGGAATTTTTCTAAAAATTGAATACTGCCTTTTGGAAATGCTTGAGTTTTGATTTCGCCGCGATAGTAAGCTTCGCGCATCGGCGTTGCTGACAACGATGCTTTTAGACTCTCTAACTCAACCATGGTCCATTCTGGAAATAATTGTAAATAATAAGAGGATTCATCTTTAAAATGACCGATTAAACCGACTTTTGAATTTGGTTGAACCACTTGATTCACCAAACTCTTAACTTGTTTAACCCACTTTTCGTCATTATATACATCGATCACATGTACAAAATGGATGCGTTGTTTATCTTCATCTCCAAAATTTGACAATATCATGGCCTCCCTTTCACTGGCGAGAAAAGGATTTTTAATATTTCGTTCTGCTTGTGCTGAGCCTAAAGCAAGAACCACATGCTGACTTTGTCGCAACGCAATTTCAATGGTCAACATATGCGCCAAATGAAACGGCTGGAATCGTCCAATAAAAACAAGATAGTCAAATTTGTACATAAATAGAAATTCACTTTTTATGAACTCATCAGTTACACCAAATTGCAGTAAGATGCGACATAATGAACACTTAAAAATTAACAAGACGGTTTAAAGCAAGGATAGTACGATGACACTTAGCTGTATTCAACAACCTCATCCACATTTGCAAGCAAATTTAGAAGATGGCGTACTCACCTTAGCCATTAACCGCGCAGAAGCTAAAAATGCGCTGTATGGTGAGCTTTATCTTTGGATTGCACAAGCATTTGATGAAGCAGATACCGATAAAAATGTTCGTGTGGTGATTTTCCGTGGTGCAGAAAATGATTTCTCTGCAGGAAATGACATGAAAGACTTTATGGGCTTTATGCAAAAACCACTTGAAGTTTCTGCAGGTGAAGTTCCTCCATTTGTCTTATTAAAAGCAGCAGCGCGTTTTTCTAAGCCACTGATCATCGCGGTAAAAGGTGTTGCGATTGGTATCGGTGTGACTATTTTATTACATGCTGACCTTGTTTATGCGGATAATACTGCGTTATTCCAAATTCCATTTGTGAGCCTCGGTTTGTCTCCTGAAGGTGCAGCAAGTCGCTTATTGGTTCAGCAAGCAGGCTATCGCAAAGCAGCCGAACTGTTATTCACAGCGAAAAAGTTCGATGCTGCAACGGCACAACAAGCCAATCTCATCAATGATGTAGTTGAAGATGTGTATGCAACAGCACAGCAAACAGCGCAACATCTTGCTGCTTTGCCATTGGCTTCGCTGAAACAAAGTAAGGCCCTGATGAAAAAAGACCTCGCTGAAATCATCGCATGTGTCGATGAAGAAGCAGAAATCTTTATGCAGCGTGTACGCTCCCCTGAAATGATGGAAGCAGTTCAAGCCTTTATGCAAAAGCGTAAACCTGATTTTTCTCAGTTTAACTAAGTTCGATGGTGTAAAACTGCCCTAAACAGATGTTTATAAAATGTATCATCAGGGAAAATTGTAAGATTTTCACCTCGATATCTTTTTGAGCATCTGTTAAAGTTTAAATTAAGAAGCTAAACCATGATTGTCTAGGACATGAAGTGGAAATTAGCTTCTTTTTTTTATCTTTGACGTGCGCTGTTGACCGCTGCTACAGCTGCATGTGACATAAACGGTTACTCTAAAAATATCTTTGTTGGCAGTTCTGAGCGTGGACTTAACAGAGACTATTATTTTCATCATCAAAGGATGTTTTATGTTTGTACTTGAACCACAACATGTACATATGAATCAATCTGCTAAGGATAAGGCAGAAGCACTCGAATGTTTAGCCAATATTTTGGTTCAAGATCAATTAGTCAAAGCAGATTATTTATCTGGATTACATGCACGTGAAGCCCAAAGTGCAACCTATTTGGGTCAAGGAATTGCGATCCCTCATGGCACCCCCCAATCCCGTGAATTTATTTTAGAAACAGGGATTCGCTTGGCACATTTTCCTGAAGGTGTGGTTTGGGATGGTGAAAACAAAGTCTATTTGGCAGTTGTCATTGCCGCAAAGTCTGATGAGCATTTACAAGTTTTACAAATTCTGACTCGTGCACTCTCTCAGGATGTTTCAGATCAAGTCCAACACGCTAAAAGTGCAGCGCAAATTATTGAGATTTTACAGGCTCAACCTGAAACAATCATTTTGCATGAAAATTTGATCGAAACTCAAGTTCAAGCCACCGATATTGACGATTTCTTATGGTCAGCAAATAAATTACTTAAACAACAAAAATTAGTTGAGGCTGGTTTCATTAGCCAACTTGATCCTAAAAATCTCATCCAAATTCAAGATACGCTTTGGTCTATTTCAGCGAAAAATTATGTTTCACAATCTGCGGTCAGTATTGTCAAAGCAGATCAAGCTATTGATTTTAAAAATGGTCAAATTCAAACCTTGATTTGTATTGCTCAACATGAACAATTAAATTACCCACAATTACAACGTTTGCTCGATTTATTATTCCAACCACAAATCCAACAACAACTCAGTGATCAACATCATCGCCAAGATATAGCCAAACTGGTTGGCGCGGAAACGATCCCAGATTGGCCATCACAAAGTATTATTCTGGCAAATGCTCACGGACTGCATGCCCGCCCTGCGACTCAACTTGTCAATCTTACCAAAACCTATCAAGGTGATATTCGAGTTACTGTGGATGATGGACAATTCATCTCTGCAAAAAGCTTAACCAAACTGCTCGCAATGGGTTGCAAATATGGGCAAACACTTACTTTCATTGCTGAACCAAATACAGATGCTGTTGAGGCGCTTCCTATCATCATCCAAGCCGTTCAGCAAGGTTTAGGTGAAGAAGTCGAAGCCATTGAAGAAAAAGTAGCGACTCAACAAATTTCAAGCATTGATTTTGAAGAAAGTATCGCAACACCAACAACAGGAATAGCAGCATCGACAGGTCTCGCTTTTGGTCCAGCGCATGTGATCAAACCAAAACATTTCCAATATGAACGTTTTGGAAATAATGTTAAGGCAGAAAAGGAAAAACTAGAAATTGCGCTGCATAGTGTTAAAAACACCCTTCATCAACTGATTGCAAAGACTGAAGCCAATGAAATTAAACAGATATTCATGGCACATCTGGAAATGTTGGATGATCCTGACCTGATCCAACAAGTTCACCAAGCGCTGAATCAGAACCTAACTGCCCCAACTGCATGGTACGAATATATTGAAAAAGCAGCTCAAGCCCAAGCTGCTTTACCTGATCGATTGCTCGCTGAACGTGCTGCAGATTTGCGTGATATTGGAGACAAAGTCTTAGCAGTTTTATGTGATGAAGTGGCGGTTCAAGAACCTGATCAACCCTATATTTTAATCATGCATGATGTTGGGCCAAGTGATGTCGCTCGTCTGAATAAAGACCGTGTCGCAGGCATTCTGACTGCTGTGGGTGGTGCAAGTGCACATAGTGCGATTGTTGCTCGTGCTTTAGGTATTCCTGCTGTTGTAGGTGCAAGTAAAGCGGTATTAGATATTGCTCCACATACAACGGTGTTGATTAATGGAGATACAGGTGCATTTGAAATCAATCCATCTCAAGCACAAATTGACCACGCCATTCATGACCGTGAACTGCAACATCAACGTCGCCATGAAGCAGAGCAACATTGTCACGAGCCAGCAATTACCTTAGATCAGCACCAAGTCGAAGTAGCAGCCAATCTTGGTAAAATTTTAGATACTGAAAAAGCGGTGAACTATGGTGCAGAAGCAATTGGTTTATTACGCACAGAATTAGTCTTTATGGCGCATCGCCAAGCACCTGACGAAGACGTACAAGAAAAAGAATACCGCCATGTATTAGATAGCTTGGCCGGTCGACCTTTGGTAGTCCGTACTTTAGATGTCGGTGGTGATAAACCGTTACCTTACTTACCGATAGATGCTGAGGAAAACCCTTTCTTGGGCGTGCGTGGTATCCGTTTAACCTTACGTAAACCACAATTATTACGTCAACAATTAATGGCATTGGTTCGTGCTGCGGATGATCGCCCTTTAAGAATCATGTTTCCAATGGTCGGACGTATTGAAGAATGGCGCGCTGCTAAAGCAATTTTAGATGAGGTTTTGCTCAAGCATCCCTGCCCGAACCTCGAAGTCGGCATTATGATTGAAGTTCCATCAGCAGCCTTAATCGCACCCTTGCTTGCAAAAGAAGTCGATTTTTTCAGTATCGGCACAAATGACTTAACCCAATACACGTTAGCGATCGATCGCGGACATCCTATTTTATCTGCCGAAGCTGATGGACTACACCCAAGTATTTTAATGTTAATTGATCAAACTGTACGTGCAGCTCACGCACAGCAAAAATGGGTCGGTGTCTGTGGCGAACTTGCAGCAGATCCCAAAGCTGTGCCTGTTTTACTGGGTTTAGGTGTGGACGAACTCAGTATGTCAGCGTCCAGTATTCCGCTAGTGAAAGCACAAATTCGTCAGCTTAATTTTGCTGATTGCCAACAGCTTGCCCAACAAGCACTCAAATGTGAAAGTGCGCCTGCCGTTCGATCATTCGTGGAGCAAACACATGGCTAAAATTTTAACCATTACCCTCAACCCTGCCATTGATGCCACCATCGAACTTGAACAGTTACGTATCGGCGAAGTCAATCGTCAACAGAACCTTCAATATCATGCTGCGGGTAAAGGACTTAATGTTGCCCAAGTGTTACATGATTTAGGACATGAATTGATTGTGTCAGGTTTTTTAGGCACAAAAAACCAAATGCTCTTTAAGCAGCATTTTCAAGCGATGCAGTTTGACGACCAATTTATTTATATTGACGGTGAAACTCGCCAAAACATCAAAATTGCTGAACAGTCTGGACGAATGACCGATATTAATGGTCAAGGCTTTCAAGTTTCTACCGAAGATAAACAAGCATTGTTCAAACGTATTCAACAATGTAGCGACTCAGTAGATTATGTGGTGATTGCGGGTAGCCTACCGTTGGGCTTTGGCGTGGATGATTTAAAACAGCTCATGCAAATCCTACACATACAAAACAAACCTGTCGCTGTAGACACGAGTGGAAAAGCTTTAACTGCTGCGATCGCCATGAATCCATGGATGATCAAACCCAACACCGACGAATTACAAGAAAGTTTTGGGGTGTCTGTTAAAAGTCTTAAAGATCAACAACACTTATTCAAATCACTCAATGCTCAAATTGAGCATATTGTCATTTCAATGGGTGAACATGGCGTACATTGGCTTCATCAAAACAAAGCTTATGCTGCACAACCACCTCAAGTACATGTGAAAAGTACTGTAGGTGCTGGAGATTCTCTTTTGGCGGGCATGATTCATGGGCTAGCATGCCAGTTATCGACAGACGATATCCTAGCAACAGCAACGGCAATTGCCAGTCATGCCGTAACTCAGGTGGGCTTTCGTGTTCCAACCCCTGAACTTTTAGCTGATTTAAAACAACACACAACGATCAAAACCTTGAGTGAATCTGATGCAAACCCTTAACTCTCTCTTATTGGTCATCAATCATCCTCAAAATCCTGTTGATGCATTGATTCTGACAAAAAAATTGGCGCAACTTGCGAAACAACAAGGTTTTGAAAGTCATACCATTTCAGTAAAAGATCAAATTCCTGACATTGCATTTAGTAAAGTTATTTTTATTGGTCAGACACCGACTCAACTTGACCCATTTAAAGCCTATCCAGTCGTAACCATTTCACTAGAACAAGCGAATCAAGCGCTTGAACAGGCCTTTGAATACGCTTTAGCGCATGCACAGCCAATTGATCAACTAAAAGCTGAAACTCAACTGAACAGCATACAGCAAGCTCAACGTTTTGTTGCGATTACAGCTTGCCCAACAGGTGTTGCTCATACATTTATGGCTGCCGAAGCATTACAACAAGGTGCAAATAAGCTTGGCTATCGGATTGATGTTGAAACACAAGGCTCTGTAGGTGCAAAAAACATCCTCACTGATGAAGCCATTGCTGCAGCTGACATTGTTATTCTAGCCACTGATATTGAAGTGAATACCGATCGATTTGTGGGTAAACGTGTTTATCGTTGCAGTACAGGTTTTGCGCTTAAACAAACAGATAAAGCGTTCGCCGAAGCAATCAGTGAAGCGGCCGTTCTCGAATCATCAAAACAAAGTAAACAAACGGCAGAAAATAAAAGCCAAGAAAAAACTGGCGTTTATAAGCACCTACTGACTGGTGTGTCTTTCATGCTGCCTATGGTCGTGGCAGGTGGTCTTTTAATTGCGCTATCACTTTGTTTTGGTCTTAATGCAGCGGAAGAAACAGGAAGCTTAGCTTATATATTAAAGCAAATCGGTGCAGCAGCATTTACCTTAATGGTGCCAATGCTGTCGGGTTATATTGCCTATTCAATTGCTGACCGTCCTGGTTTAGCGCCAGGCTTGATTGGTGGATTAATTGCCACACAACTTGACGCTGGTTTTCTGGGTGGTATCGTTTCAGGTTTCCTCGCAGGTTACATTGCCCTATTTCTCGCCAAGAAAATCAAATTGCCAACCAGTTTAGAGTCATTGAAACCTATTCTGATCATTCCACTTTTAGCCACACTATCAGTAGGTCTGATTATGTACTATGTGGTTGGACAGCCAGTCGCACATATCTTTGAAATGATGAAAGATTTCCTTAACAATATGGGCACAACCAATGCTGTTTTGATGGGCATCGTCCTCGCATCAATGATGTGTATTGATTTGGGCGGTCCAATTAATAAAGCGGCTTATGCCTTCACAGTAGGGTTACTCACGACAAATACCTATATGCCAATGGCGGCGACCATGGCTGGCGGTATGGTTCCCGCCATTGGTATGGCGATTGCAACTTTGTTAGCAAAAAATAAATTCAATCAAAGTGAACGTGATGCTGGCAAAGCTGCCTTTGTACTAGGTCTATGTTTTATTTCGGAAGGTGCAATTCCCTTTGCAGCTAAAGATCCAATGCGTGTGATTCCAGCTTGTATTTTAGGTGGTGCTGTTACGGGTGCATTGGTCGCCTTATTCCACTGTGAACTGGTTACACCACATGGCGGCGTATTTGTTTTACTGATTCCAAATGCGATTAATCATGCGTGGCTGTACCTCGCTGCAATTACAGCGGGTAGCTGTATTACAGGAATCAGTTATGCATTACTCAAACGTCCAGAACCAAAACTAGAAACTGTAACGGCTTAATCTTCACATCATTTTTGATTTTAAAAGCAAGTTATTCCCCTTGAGTAACTTGCTTTTTTATTTAGATATGCTTTGATTCTAAAAATTTACTGATTCTATATTTTTATAAAAAAGTAACTTGTTCACTTCATCAGTTGGTTTTTGTCGGAATGTCCCAATAGAAGAATAAATATTTAGGAAAATATCGAACTCATGACAACCCAAAAAACATCTTCCGAAAAAAAACGCTATTACGAACCTGCGCCACAAGACATTGATGTTGCCAACTTCCGCAAAGTCGTTGAAAGCCGCCGTTCAGTACGTAAATTTACTGATAAACCGATTCCAAGCGAAATTTTAGATGAATGTTTGGATTTGGCATTGCTTGCACCCAACTCATCGAATTTACAACCTTGGACGTTTTACGTTGTGCAAAATCCAGCCAAGAAAAAACAACTGGTCAAAGCATGTTTAAACCAACTTGCGGCCAAAACAGCACCTGAATTGATCGTA
Source organism: Acinetobacter sp. 2JN-4 (assembly GCF_003687745.1). Classification (NCBI taxonomy): domain Bacteria; kingdom Pseudomonadati; phylum Pseudomonadota; class Gammaproteobacteria; order Moraxellales; family Moraxellaceae; genus Acinetobacter; species Acinetobacter sp. 2JN-4. The sequence continues at coordinate 181,042 of NZ_RDNY01000001.1, forward strand.
TGTGTTGCTCGTACAGATCGCGTTGATGAAATGGCAAAACTGAATATCACTGAGTTCCCTTTCCCTGAAGCACCACCTGCTGTACAAAAGTATTATCGTTTTATTCCATATAACTATAAAACAGGTTACTTCAATGCATTGGGTAATTTTAAGAAAGTTGCATTTAAGGTTGCCCGCACACTCGATAAACAACTGCCTGTGACTGCATTTAACCCTGCCGATGCAAAACTATGGGCGACTAAAACGACCGCTTTAGCATGTGAAAATTTTGTATTGGCATTACGTGCCTACGGTTTTGATAGTTGTATGATGGAAGGATTCGATGAACCTTTGGTTCGTAAAATCTTAAAGCTTAATGATCAACAATATCCGGTGATGGTGATTAGCGCAGGTGAACGAGCAGAAGATGGTGTGTTCTTCCCGCAATATCGTTTCGATCGTGACCTATTTATTCAAAAAGTATAAATTTGACAAGAGGGCCACCATTGCCTGCGTTTCATGCCTTGTTTATGTCGTTTTAGCCGATAACGCAATGCATGGCTGAAATGTCAGCAGACCCTAATTATTCAATATCTAATATTTGGATAAACTCAAAGGCAGGCTCTTCATAAGGATGGCTTGCCTTTAATGCTTTGGCGACAGCACTGGCTTTTTCTTCTGGGACAATCGTTTCAACACGCCATTCTTCGAGTTGTTCTAATTCATCTAACTGCCCTAAAAATGGATTTGCACCTTTAACGGGCTTAAACTGCCCGATGCCTTTCACTTGCCACGCGCAGTGTTCATAATTCCCTATCCCACCTGCACCAACTGAAAATATGGCTTGTTTGGTTGATTCTAGGTGTGATTCAGGGACATAGTAGATGAGTTTTAGCATATGTTTAGCAGCTTTTATCTTTATGAATTTAGCTAGATCATAGCCTTAAAAATAAAGAAAAATCAAAGTGAAATATTCATCACAAGATAACTCACTAAGATAAATAAAATTTGGATGACGATGGTTAAACCAAACCAAAACCAACCTTTATCTTTGCTATGGATCGTCCTCATGTAATTTTCGTTTTTCATCATGTTGTTCTCCGATTTTTATGATCATTATTGAGAAAGCAAAAATTGAACCAGTTTTTTAAAAGTAAAATTGATATGAAGCTATACTTCAAAAATTTTACTTCTTAAATTAGCTATGCCAAATTATATTAATAATATATTACTAAATTCTTCGATTTCAAAATATGAGCAACTCATTTCAATCTCAATGGGATCACTTCTATCCCAACAACCTCTCAATTTCTCACCTACTTAAGCACTACTTTCCACAATCTTGGTTAAGAATCCATAGCCTGCCTGAATCAAAAAGGTATGCGGATACACCTGCCGAATATGAATTGTTATTAGATCGACATAATGAAATCATTACAGATTGTTTTGGGGAAAACACCTCTATATTTATAGTTTCAGGTCACTATTTTAGCCATTCCCGTAACAATAAAGACTATGATCCAGCCTTTATACTCCCCTACAAATTTCATTTAGAGCAAGAAATAAACTTAAAGCAACTAAATCCTGAAGATTATGATGATGACGAAGAAGATTCTTTTTTTAGACCATATTCTATAGAAACAATTTGGCAAGCTAATCAACACAATGAGTTATTGAGAAAGATCGCCGATGATGAAGTTCGCGCTTTTATGGTTTCTTTTGAGCAGAACATCATTGTTGCTCCCTATGATGGTGGTATTGATTTTATTATTTTTAATGATGCAAAAAGAAATGCTTTAAGAGATAAATACACGGATTGGCTTTCGCCAATAGCTGATGGATTATAATAAAAAAGCCACCTTTCGGTGGCTCTTATGGTTAAGTCACATTAACCAATAAATTTACGGGCATTGCGGAACATACGCAACCAAGCACCATCTTCAGCCCAATCTTCAGGCTTCCAAGAATGCTGCAAAGCACGGAAGTTACGTTCTGGATGTGGCATCATCACTGTTGCACGACCATCTTTAGAGGTTAAGCCTGTAATCGCTTCAGGTGAACCATTCGGGTTCAATGGATAGTGCTGAGTTGGATTACCCAAGCTATCCACATAACGTAACACCACTTGGTTCTCAGCATTTAAAGCTGCAAGTTGTTGTTCAGTTGCAACTAAACGACCTTCACCATGCGCAACCGCAATCGGTAAAATTGAACCTTGCATATCTTCAAGCAAGATAGATACCGATTTCTCTACACGAACATTGACTGCACGCGCTTCAAATACCTCTGACATGTTGCGATGGAAACGTCCCCAATGCTCTGCACCCGGAATCAATGGCGCAAGTTGAGAGATCATTTGACAGCCGTTACACACACCTAAGCTGAAGGTATCTTCACGATGGAAGAATTGTTCAAACTGATCACGTAGTTTCGCGTTGAACAATACTGATTTCGCCCAACCACCACCAGCACCCATCACGTCACCGTATGAGAAGCCACCACATGCCACTAAACCTTCGAAGTCGCTCAAGCTGACACGACCTGCAAGCAAGTCACTCATGTGTACGTCGATGGTATTAAAGCCGACTTTGTCAAATGCAGCAGCCATTTCGACATGACCGTTGACACCCTGCTCACGCAAGATGGCCATGTTTGGACGACGGGTATTGATAAACGGCGCTTCAACAGGTTCATTTAAATCATAAGTCGCTTGGGCAATCAAACCTTTATGGTTTTTATCTGCGATTAATGCAAACTCTTGATCCGCAGTTTCTACGTTGTCACGTAAGCGTTGGATCTGATGCGATACTTCTGCCCATGCTTGTTGCAATTCAGCACGCTCAAGCATTAAACCATTGACCGCCAATTGATCCGTAGTATTCACACGACCGACAACTGCAATGGCATCTTTCAGACTAGAGGCTGCAACTTCAACTTCTAACTGTGCCCAATCCGCCGCTGTGATTTGCAGTACCGCACCAATTTCTTCAGCAAATAAGCTTTCAGTGCTTTGATTTTCTAAAGCGACACCCAAGCGTGAAGCAAACATCATTTCAGCAACAGTCGCGAGTAAACCACCATCACCGATGTCATGGTAAGCCTTGATCACACCACGATTATTCCAGTCCTGAATCAAGGCAAAGAATGCTTTGAAGTCATCAAAACTATCGACGTCAGGTGTCACTGAACCGATGGCTTTATACACCTGTGCCAAGATCGAACCACCTAGGCGGAACTGACCTTTAGATAAATCAATACGTACAAGTACTGAGTCTTCTAAGTTCTTAAGTTCAGGTGTTAATGTTTTACGTACATCTAAAACTGGTGCAAATGCAGTGATCACACCTGTCATTGGAGAAGTTACGGCTTTGTCTTCACCATCATTCCAAGTCGTACGCATTGAAAGTGAGTCTTTACCAACTGGAATGGCGATGCCCAATGCAGGACACATTTCCATACCAATCGCTTTCACCCCTTCAAACAACGCTTGGTCTTCACCTTTTTGACCAGCCGCAGCCATCCAGTTTGCAGAAAGTTTGATATCACTGATTTGTTCAATGTTGGCACATGCAATATTGGTAATCGCTTCCGCAACTGCTAAACGAGCAGATGCAGCAGGGTTTAACAATGCAACTGGTGGACGTTCACCCATTGCCATTGCCTCACCTGTGAAGCCTTGTAAGCTCGTTGTGGTTACTGCTGCATCTGCAACAGGAACTTGCCAACGCCCCACCATTTGGTCACGTGCAACCATACCGGTAATCGAACGATCGCCAATGGTGATCAAGAATGATTTAGAAGCAACCGTTGGATTTTTCAATACGCGGAAGATCGCATCCTTCAAATCAACTTTTGATGCATCAAAGTCAGTGCCTGTACGTTCAATGGTTTCATACGCACGTTGCATACGTGGCGTACCACCCAACATCACTTGCATCGGGATATCGACTGCATTGTTTTCAAACAACGGATCTTCAACTGTTAAATGACGTGCTTCTGTCGCTTCACCCAATACAGCAAACGGACAACGTTCACGTGCACAGATTGATTCAAATTGTGCTAAAGACTCTGGGCGAATGGCAAGTACATAACGCTCTTGCGCTTCATTTGACCAGATTTCCATTGGGCTCATGCCCGGCTCTAATGATGGAATCTTACGAAGATTGAGCACCGCACCTAACTCGTGATCGTTCACAAGTTCAGGCATCGCATTTGATAAACCACCTGCCCCAACGTCATGTACAGAAACGATTGGGTTGAAGTCTTCTAAGCGCCAGCAAGTGTCAATCACTTCTTGGCAACGGCGTTCCATTTCTGGGTTTTCACGTTGTACTGAAGCGAAATCAAGGCTCTCACCCATCGTACCACTATCTACAGAAGATGCAGCACCACCACCTAGACCGATCAACATTGCTTGGCCACCCAATACAATGAGTAAGTCACCCGGTTGAATCGCATCTTTTTCCACATGGTCTGGACGGATATTACCGTAACCACCTGCGATCATGATTGGTTTGTGGAAGCCTTTCACTTCACCATTTACATTCTGTTCGAAAGTACGGAAATAACCATTCAGCGCAGGACGACCGAATTCATTGTTAAATGCCGCGCCGCCCAATGGACCTTCAATCATAATTTGTAATGGCGATGCCATACGTGAAGGTTTGCCGTAGTTCTCTTCCCAAGGCTGTTCAAAACCCGGAATATTTAAGTTAGAAACCGTAAAGCCTGTTAAACCTGCTTTAGGTTTACCACCACGACCTGTCGCACCTTCGTCACGAATTTCACCGCCAGAACCTGTTGCAGCGCCAGCGAATGGAGAAATTGCGGTCGGATGGTTGTGGGTTTCAACCTTCATTAAGATGTGAGCTGCTTGGCTCTTGTATTTATATACGAAGTGACCATTTTCATCCGCTTTTGGATAAAAACGCATGGTGTCATAACCGACGATCACAGAAGCATTATCTTTATAAGCTGATAACACATCGTTTGGAGATTCTTTATAGGTGTTCTTAATCATTTGGAACAATGATAATGGTTGTTTCTCACCATCAATTGTCCATTCAGAACCAAAGATTTTATGACGACAATGTTCAGAATTTGCCTGTGCAAACATCATCAATTCGATGTCATTTGGATTACGACCCAACTTAGAAAATGCTGCCACTAAGTAATCAATTTCTTCATCAGAGAGCGCAAAACCAAATTCATTATTGGCTTTAACTAGTGCATCTTTACCTTGACCCAAAATATCAATCGAGTTCAACGGTTTTGGTGCGGTTTCAGAAAACAGTGCAGTTGCATCTTCAATTTGAGCAAAAACATTTTCTGTCATGCGGTCATGTAATGCCAATTTCACTTCGTTCGAAATCTCTTTTACCCCTTTTAAGGTAAATAAAAGACCACGTTCTAAACGATGAATCGGCGTATTACAGTTTTGGAAAATATCGGTTGCTTTAGATGACCACGGCGAGATTGTGCCGACACGTGGTGTTACTAAAATCTGGATTTCATCACTTGCAGCTTGGCGAAGTTCAAAAGATTGACCATCGTTTAATAGTTGTAATGCCGATTGATACTGCTGCTCGTTGAGCGCTTGATCAAACAAATAAACCCACTGGCTGTCAAAAGATTGAACAGAACTCATTGACGTTAAACGGTTTAAGAGTTGAGCTTTCTTAAAAGAAGAATGTGCTGATGCACCGGCCACGATAAACATGTTGACTTTGGCTCCACGGGCAGATCGAACAGACCTACCGCAATGTGACTTATGAAAGAGCGCATATTCTACTGTGAAAGGCTCTTTTCAGCTAGCCATATCCATCTTAAAAACTAGAGTTTTCTGCTGTAAATTAGCGAATTCCTTTTAGCCTTATGACTGTGACTGTATTCGTAACAATTCTTTTAGTTTGTAAAACAATCAATATCACTTATTTTTACTGCATCTTTTTTAATAATTTCCAGTTTGGATAAGCGTTTATCACAATAAATTATATTTCTATTCATCTCGACATTTATGACGCAGACTGATCTAAGACAACTTATGTCGCTCCACCCTAGTGCTTTGATATTTTTTTTGGCATGATGATCGTGAATTGATAGTGAATCATGATACATGGAACAAATGCGTTGGTTGGAATTGCTTTCTGCAATTCGTTTAGGTAGTAAAAAAAGCAGTTCAGAATTGGCTCGAAGTCCATTTCATAAAGATTATGACAGAATTATATTTTCCCAAAGCTTTCGTCAACTGAATAGAAAAACACAGGTTCATCCGCTTACCCAACATGATGGTATCCATACTCGTTTAACCCATTCGCTAGAAGTGTCCTGTATCGGACGCTCTTTAGGCATGCTCGCTGCGGAAAAGATTAAAGATGAATTACCCGTTTGGATTTCACCTGCAGATGTGGGTGCAATTATTCAAGCAGCCTGTCTCGCCCATGATATTGGCAACCCACCTTTTGGGCATGCGGGCGAATATGCTATTCGAGAATGGTTTGATGATGCTTCACATCGAGACTTTCTTACAAAACTGACTCCAGAAGAAGCCGCCGATGTGCGTCAATTCGAAGGTAATGCTCAAGGTCTTCGCTTATTGAGTCGTATTGATTATCATCCTGACGATGGTGGCATGCGCCTCACTTGTGCCACTTTAGGCGCTTATCTCAAATATCCGTGGTTATCCAAAACCATTGAAGCACAAGGTGATATTCCATCTCATCAAAGAGCAAAGTTTGGTTGTTATCAATCTGAAAAAGAAATTTTAAAACAGCTTGCTGAACAACTAGGATTAATCCAACTTGGTGAATATCATTATTGTCGTCATCCATTGACTTATTTATTAGAGGCAGCAGATGACATCTGCTATGCGCTGATTGATTTAGAAGATGGCATTATTTTAAATATGTTGGACTATGATGAAGTCGAACCCATATTTCTGAATTTAATCGCCGACTTTGGTCGTCCCGAAGAGTTGTTTTTACCCCACACCACATGGCAACAAAAAATCGCAGCTTTGCGTGGACGTGTCATGAAGCGTCTCGTCGAAGAAGTCAGTTCAGCATTTGCCAAGCATCATTATGAAATCTTGACAGGTCAGCTCAAAGGTAGCCTTTTACAATACTGCTCCCCTGATATCGAAGCAGGCATTCAAACTGCAAAAAATCTTGCCCGAGATCGGATCTTTGAACATCCACAAAAATCAGGTTTGGAAATTATTGCGCATCAAAGCTTACAAACAATTTTAGATGCTTTTGTTCCATTGACCATGCCACATAAGAGCTTAAGTTTTAAAGAACAGCGTTTGCTTTCGATTTTGCAGCACTCAGGGGCAAACTTCCAAAGCAATCATTATCAAAATATTATGCAGGTCTTAGATATTATTAGTAAGTTCTCTGACCACCAAGCCTATAGTTTGGCACAGGAGCTGAAAGGCAATAAAATAGGTTTCTTTTAATGTCTCGATTTATTGATAAAGGTATAAGTAGCTTATCTCTTCTCAAACCTGAAATTTGGGTGCATTGTCCAGCATGTCAAAAGCTCGCAAAAATTATTGAGATAAAAGAGCAAGAATCGGAAATAGTAAAGGTCTTTTGTACTCAGTGTACATATCGCAAAGCTTTACAGCATATTCGTGCCCAAAGTTATGACTACATGAGTTATTACTTTAATTTAAATCAAAATATAACTGAATGGAGGGGTGCATGTGAAGTCGAGATAAATACGAAATGTACAATATGTAAGAAAGGAAAATACAAATATATTAGGCAATATGCCCGTAAATCACTTATTCCACGAGAGATAACTGTAAGCTGTAATTTCTGCCTACGAGAAAATAGGTTTAATGACTCTGCCTATACTTTAAGAAAAATCAGTTACTCAAAAGTTGGCTTTGATCCTTATTATTCATATCCATTATTTTTAAATATAGCTGTTCGACAGGGCCAAATCTGTGTTTATAACCTAACTCATTTAGAAATATTGAAAAACTTTATTCAAGCCGATCTAAGAGAACGTAAATTTCCAAATTATAATCGCAGTTATTTTTCGCGATTACCTGCTTGGATAAAATCCACGCGAAATCGTAAAGAAATTCTAAAAGCCATTTTGCGTTTAGAACAAATGGCATCTACTATTCAACCATTAACAAATAAGTGAAAGACTCAATGATCGGATGTTTAATTGGCGAAGTGTTTGCCTTAGAAGCCCCAACTGTATTACTGAATGTAAATGGTGTCGGCTATGAAATAGATACCCCTCTTTCGACATTTTGCCAATTACAAAAAGGACAGAAAGTGACTTTATGGACGCATTTGGTTGTCCGTGAAGATGCTCAACAACTCTATGGTTTTATTGATACCAATGAAAAAACCATTTTTCGCACCTTACTTAAAGTCAATGGCGTTGGCCCTAAAATGGCTTTAGGTATTCTTTCAACCTTGAGCGTGGATATGCTGATACATACCGTTGAAAATGGTGATGTCAAAACATTGGTGAAAGTCCCTGGTGTCGGCGCTAAGACCGCTGAACGCTTGATGATTGAACTACGTGATCGTTTCAAAGCATTTTCAACTCATACGACTTCGATTAACTCAGCATCAACTCAAATACAATTCACTGGAAACTCTGCTGTTGCTGAAGCTGAAGCTGCTTTACAATCATTAGGCTATAAACCACTTGAAGCTCAAAAACTGATTCAATCCGTTAAAGCCGAATTTACCGAAGCGAGTGATATCATCCGTGCTGCGCTTAAATCATTAAATAAATAAAGATAGACCAAATCAATTATGCAAGACCGTTTAATCAGTGGTTCTGAAAAACCTGAAGATCACTTTGATCGTGCCATCCGTCCAACTTCACTCGCAGACTATATTGGTCAGCCTGTGGTACGCGAGCAAATGGAAATCTTTATTGGGGCTGCTCGTGGACGGGGTGAAGCCTTAGACCACACCTTGATTTTCGGTCCACCAGGATTGGGGAAAACGACACTCGCAAATATTATCGCACGTGAAATGGGTGGTAATTTAAAGTCAACCTCTGGGCCTGTATTGGAACGTGCAGGAGATTTGGCCGCGATGCTGACCAATCTTGAAGAAGGTGACGTTTTATTTATTGACGAAATTCATCGTCTATCTCCAGTGATTGAAGAAATTCTTTATCCAGCGATGGAAGACTACCAACTGGATATTATGATTGGTGAAGGTCCTGCTGCTCGCTCAATTAAATTAGACCTCCCCCCATTCACTTTGGTCGCTGCAACAACACGTGCAGGTCTACTCACCTCGCCTTTACGTGACCGCTTCGGTATTGTGCAACGTTTAGAATTTTATTCAGTCGCGGATCTCACTCATATTGTCACACGCTCTGCCAACCTGATGGATGTGCCGATAACTAAAGAAGGTTCAACAGAAATTGCTCGTCGTGCGCGTGGCACACCACGTATTGCCAATCGCTTATTGCGTCGTGTACGTGACTATGCCCAAGTCAAAGGCAATGGTGAAGTAACACAAGACATGGCACAACGCGCTTTGGATATGCTCAATGTCGATAAAGATGGTTTAGATACTTTAGATCGCCGTTATTTATCTATGCTTTTAGAACGTTTTGAAGGACGACCGACTGGTGTTGAGGCCCTAGCCGCAGCAATGGCAGAAGATAGTGGAACATTGGAAGATGTAATTGAGCCTTATTTAATCCAACAAGGTTATGTGATGCGAACCGCACGTGGACGTATTGCAACCAATATGGCATATTTACAGTTTGGTTTGACACCGCCTGAATAAAATTTATTATTAATAAAATACTTTTCATAGTAAAGTAATTAAAATAATTTACAGATTATTCTACTTACCTTACTATTTTATTAAGGATTGAAATGAAAAATAAGTTTTTAACAACAATACTTTATATTAGTCTAGCCTTATTAACAGCTTGCGGTGATGGAGATGATAATCAGACGGATTTTAATGGTAAACAAAAACTAGATTATAAAAAAGTAGAAACAACCGAGATCATCAGTAAGTCCGTAGTAAATCTATCACATATATCAAATAATTCAATACTTTATATCACCGGTCTTACACAAAGCATTTATGAGAGAGTCACAAACTTAGATTTTTCTTGTGGAACTGGAACAGTAAAAATAAATAGTGACAACAGTATTACGCTAAATAACTGTAAAAATTTTAATTATCCTTTTCAAGACACTCCATTCTCAGGTACAGTTTCTGGCACAATTCAATCCATTAGTAATAACACTACAGCATCACTAAAAAATGAATTAAAGCTGTCAAATATAAATATTGATTTAAGTGAAAAATCAATCATTTTTAATGGGAAAATAATCCAAACATCATCATCTACTTATGATCTTATTAAGCAGACATACGAAGTTGATCAGTCCACGCTCGAATTAGTAGAAAAACTTGATAATAAAAACCACTATCTATACAACCTAAAAAATTACCAGTTCATCTCAAATTATTACCTATCAAGTAGTCATATAGAAGATTTTACAAAAGGAGAAATAGACGGTGAATTCAACGGCAACATTTTTTCAGTCAATTTTGCTTCTATATTAAATTTTTCAACACTTAAAGATCTTTTGGACTTAAAACCAAGTTCCGCAAATGTTGAAATTACTGATCTCTATAATCAAAGAAATGCTATTTCAATTAATCAAGCTACTAATGGCACAGCGTTAGTTAGTACTTATGCAGATGGAAAACTTGTTCAAACTTTTTCACAAGACTGGAACGAGTTTTAAGCAATTATCACTTTATCCAAATAAGCCCTTTCACAGGGCTTTATTTTTCCCCTCCGTCACCAATATGTTATTTATTACTATTTCCATCGCTAGCTCGAAACCCTATCATTCCACCATCGCCCGAAACATACTGAAATAGGTTAAAGGACATGGCAAATCATTTTGAATTCAATATCCGTGTATATATCGAAGACACTGACGCAGGCGGTATTGTTTACCATGCCAATCATATTCGTTTTATGGAGCGTGCCCGTACTGAATGGTTACGCGCAGCAGGCGTAGATCACTACTGGCATCAACAAGATTACAACTTCGTTGTACATCAAATTCAGGTCAAATATGTACGTCCTATATTAATGGATGATTTGATTACCGTTACAGCACGTGTTATTTCGTGTAAAGCAGCATCTTTTGTGTTGCAACAAAATATTTATCGTGGTGAAATCTTGCTGGCTTCAGGTGAGGTTGTGTTGGCATGTCTCAATAAAGAGTTAATGCCGCGTAGACTGCCTGAAGAAATTCGTGATCTGATTCAAAAAGAATTAGCACAGGACGAAAAATAAACTTTTGGCACTGAACTTATGGCAACTAATTTAGACTCTTCAATGCATATTTCCGACCTTATTTTACAAGCAAGCCCTGTTGTACAACTGGTCATGCTGATCTTGTTATTTGCTTCTATTTATAGCTGGTATGTAATTGCTAAATTACATATGAGCTATAAAAAAACAGGACAAGCCGATGAACATTTTCAAAAAATGTTTTGGTCAGGTGCCGAGTTAAATACGCTTTATAACAATGCCCAACTCAACTCTAAACGTCATGGTTTAGAAGATATTTTTTATCAAGGTTTAGCTGAGTTTTTTAAACTAAAAAAACGTAAAGCAGATACCACACAAACCATTGATGGAACCGAACGAATCCTTCGTGTCGGTTTAAGTCGTGAACAAGGTCACTTAGAGCAAAGTTTAGGCGTGCTGGCAAGTATCGGTTCTGTTGCGCCATATATAGGTTTATTTGGTACTGTATGGGGGATCATGAATGCTTTTATTGGTCTAGCCGCAGTCGATCAAGTGACTTTAGCAACCGTTGCACCAGGTATTGCTGAGGCACTCATTGCGACAGCGATTGGTTTATTTGCTGCGATCCCTGCTGTACTTGCATTTAACCACTTTACAGCTAAAGGCGAAGCAATTTATACAGATCGTGCCTTATTTGCAGAAGAAATGGTTGCCCTGTTACAACGCCAATCTGTTGGAACGACTCAGGAAGATGCATAATGGCGATTCAACGATTTGGACGTTTTGAGCGCATCAAAAAACCACTGAAAAGTGATATGAATGTCGTTCCATATATTGATGTCATGTTAGTGCTGTTGGTTATTTTTATGGTCACAGCACCCATGATCACTAGCGGCATTAAAGTTGACTTACCTCAAGCAAACACACCTCCTATTGAAACCCAAGAGCGACCGCCTATCGTTACACTAGGGAGCAGCGGTAATATTTATCTAGAGTTCCAAGATCACGATAAAAATAAAATTTTATCATTGCAGGAATTAGAAAATATTTTAACTGAAGCTCAGACAAAAGCTGAACAAGACAATAAAACACTTACCGTCTTAGTCAATGGTGACCAATCACGCCCTTATAGGGAAGTCATTGCACTCATGGCAAGTTTACAAGAAGCAGGTTTAACCCAAGTGGGCTTACTGACAGAGCCGTTAAAATAAGCTATGAAAAAATTTCAAAAGCCACCTTTTCAACAAAAACAAAATGCGATTGCACTGGGTTTTACACTCGGTGTTCATGTCGTGGCTATTGTTGGCTTATTGTATTTGGGTATGAGCAAACCACTTGAGCAACCTAAAAAGTTGACGACTACTTTGGTAAAACCCGAAGACCTACCAAAACAAATAGACTCTGAAACAACAGCCGAGAACCAAGCTGAGGAAATTCAAGGTCCTATTGTCGACGATACATTGCCACAAAATTTACCTGCAACACCATCACAACCGACTGAACAACAGCTTGCTGCTGAAAAGCAAAAAGCTGAACAAGCGCAACAAGAAAAATTGGCAGAACAAAAACGTCAGGCTGATGAGGCAAGTAAAGCCAAACAAGCCGATGCTGATGCCAAGGCAAAAGCTGAGGCTGATGCAAAACGCAAAGCCGATGCAGATGCTAAGGCAAAAGCTGAGGCAGATGCGAAACGTAAAGCTGATGCAGATGCTAAGGCAAAAGCTGAGGCAGACGCGAAACGCAAAGCCGATGCAGACGCGAAACGCAGAGCTGACGCAGATGCTAAGGCAAAAGCTGAGGCAGATGCGAAACGCAAAGCCGATGCAGATGCTAAGGCAAAAGCTGAGGCAGATGCGAAACGTAAAGCTGATGCAGATGCTAAGGCAAAAGCTGAGGCAGATGCTAAAGCAAAAGCTGATGCAGACGCGAAACGTAAAGCTGACGCAGATGCTAAGGCAAAAGCTGATGCAGACGCGAAACGTAAAGCTGACGCAGATGCTAAAGCAAAAGCTGATGCAGACGCGAAACGTAAAGCTGACGCAGATGCTAAAGCAAAAGCTGATGCAGACGCGAAAGCTGCTGCTGCAAAACAAGCTGAACAAGAAGCCGCACAGAAAAAAGCTGAATCTAGGCGTATTGCTTCAACAGCGAAACGTGATTTTGAGCAAAAAATTTATCGTTCTTGGAATATTCCAATGGACTCTTCTGGTAAGAAAGCAACAGCTAGAGTGACTCTCAACGATAGTGGTGCTGTGATGTCAGTCATCGTTAACTCAGCTGATCCAGATATGAAAGCAAGTATCGAAGCCGCTGTAAGATCTGCCGCACCCTACCCAATGCCTGAAGATCCTGACGCTCGTCGAGAAGCAAGAAGCTTTACTTCAAGTTTCACTGCAAAATAGTAATAAATAGTTAACGTTACATGCTTTCCATAGCACAAAGCATGTAACTATGTTAAATAATCAACAGCCACAAAAACACGAAAGCAAGTAATTTTAAATATGGAAAAGACTCGTAAGCATCTCATCGCCATCGCAGTTTTCACTGCGATTAGTGCCGCTATTCCGGTAACAGCTTTTGCTCAACTTCACCTAGAAATTGCAAAAGCGCCCGAAAAAGCACCTAAAATCGCAATCGTGCCATTTACAAATGATTCTGCGATCTACCCTATTGTTGAAAATGATTTAAACCGTTCTGGTCGCTTTACCAGCGCCTCAAAAAATCTGCCAGCAACAGCAAGTATGAATCAGATTCAGGCTGGCGATTGGCAAAATGCAGGCGTTCCATACGTCGTTGTGGGTCAAAGCAAAGCCATTAATGCCAATACCTTTGAAATTCACTATCAACTCTACGATGTCCAAAAGCAACAATACTTACTCAATGAAGTTTTAACAGTACCTGCGGGACGCGTTCGCCAAGCTGGACACATGATCAGTGATGCTATCTATCAAGCATTGACAGGTATTGCTGGAGATTTTAGTGGGCGCATTGCCTATGTGTTGCGTAACCAAGCAACTCCTGCTCAACGCTATACCTTGCAAGTTGCAGATACCGATGGTGAGCAACCTAAAACAGTATTAGCATCACGTGATCCAATTCTTTCACCAACGTGGTCACCTGACGCTAAAAAAATTGCCTATGTTTCATTTGAAACCAAACGCCCTGCGATTTATCTTCAAGATTTAGCGACAGGTCAACGTGAAGTTTTAGCAAGTTTTAGAGGGCTAAATGGAGCACCAAGCTTCTCTCCAGATGGTCGATCTATGCTCTTTACTGCTTCTATGCATGGCAATCCAGAAATCTATCAAATGAATCTGAATACACGCCAAGTACAACGCATGACCAACGACACTGCGATTGACACGGAAGCACGCTATGCACCAGATGGAAAATCATTCATTTTCACTTCTGATCGTGGTGGTTCTCCACAAATTTATCGCTATACTTTTGATGATAAATCCGTTAAACGTTTGACGTTCAGAGGTGCTTTCAATGCACGCGGTACACTTAGTGCAGATGGTAAAAGACTTGCTCTAGTACATCGCCCAAGTGGAAGCAGTTATAAAGTTGCCCTTCAAGATATTAATACAGGCATCACCAATATTTTAACCCCAACCAGTTTAGATGAATCACCAAGCTTCTCACCGAATGGTCAAATGGTTGTTTATGCGACACGTGAGGGCAATCGAGGTTTATTGTCGATCATGTCTACTGATGGTCGTTTCCGTATGAATTTACCAAGCGAGCAAGGCGAAGTACGTGAACCAGCTTGGGCACCAAAATAACCTTAATCTATTGAAGAAATCGGATCTATTGGAGAATCACATGAATATGAAATACCTAACCCTTCCCTTCATTGCAGCTACACTTGTTTTTACTGGTTGTGCAAGCCGCAAACCAGCGACTGACATTACTGCTGGTAACACACCTACTGGTACGACTGTCAGTACTGAAGGTTTAAGTGAAGATGCCGCACTAAACGCTCAAAACTTAGCGGGTGCATCATCTAAAGGCGTAACCGCTGCCAACAAAGCATTCTTAGCTAAACGCGTTGTACATTTTGATTATGATAGTAGTGATCTATCAAATGAAGATTACCAAACACTACAAGCGCATGCTCAATTTCTAATCGCCAATGCAAACTCACGTGTTGCACTTACTGGACATACAGATGAGCGTGGTACACGTGAATACAACATGGCACTAGGTGAACGTCGTGCTAAAGCAGTAGAAAGCTTTTTAGTTACAAATGGTGTAAGCCCACAGCAACTTGAAGCGGTCAGCTATGGTAAAGAAGCACCTGTAAATGCAGGTCATAACGAAGCTGCATGGAAAGAAAACCGCCGTGTAGAAATTAACTATGAAGCAGTTCCACCATTATTGAGATAAGCACATTTCAATAAAAAATGCTCACATCATGTGAGCATTTTTTATGTCTGTGATTGGGGATCGTCTGATTCTGCGGGTTGCATTGACTCAATCAGATCATGCTTATTAAATTCCTTATATTCAGGTTTAGCTTCGTAATCCTTCCAAGCATCTTTGACACTTTCTTTAGAAATTTTCTCTAAGCTGATTGCTTCACTTTCAGTAGGTGTCGCTTCAAAATTTTTGGTTGACATTTTAACCTCCAAACATCCTGTCTATTATCCGTCCAACATAGCATGTAATGGCATACATGTAATCATAAAAGCAACATAAATAAAGTAAGATAATTTTTATTTTTGAGCGTTCTCATCTAGAATAGCCACATTCTTTTTCATCTATTTTGACGCTGCTAAATCGGAGCTATTTAATTATGTCAAACCTCAGCTTGACCCAATACCTAGAACAACAAAACGGGAATTTGACTCCAGAGTTGGCACAAGTCATCGAAACAATTGCAGCGACATGTCAAACCATTGATCTAGCACTTCAAAAAGGTGCTTTAGCAGGAATTCTAGGCAGTGCTGAAAATGAAAATGTTCAAGGTGAAACACAAAAAAAACTAGACGTAATCTCTAATGATTATTTAATTGACGCTTTAAAAGTTCACCCTCAGGTTGGCGGCCTAGCATCTGAAGAATTAGATGATTTTACCCCTGCCCAAGAAAATGGAAAATATCTTGTTTTGTTTGATCCTTTAGATGGTTCAAGCAACATCGACATTAATATGTGTGTCGGTACGATTTTCTCTATCTTACCTGCTAAAAATGCAGTGACTCAATCTGCTGACTTTATGCAAGCAGGTACAGAACAAGTTGCTGCAGGCTATGTACTCTATGGCCCATCAACGATGTTAGCACTTACTGTAGGTGCTGGAGTCGCATTCTTTACATTTGATCCAACGTCTCAAACATTCTTATTGACGACTGAACAAGTTCAAGTTTCAGCAGATACTCAAGAATTTGCGATTAACTCATCCAACCAGCGTCATTGGGAAAATCCTGTAAAACGTTATATTGATGAACTTCTCGCTGGGAAAACCTCAGTACGTGAAAAAGACTTCAATATGCGTTGGGTTGCATGTATGGTTGGCGATATCCATCGTATTTTATGTCGTGGCGGTATCTTCCTCTACCCTTACGATTTAAAAGACCCGAAAAAAGCGGGTCGTTTACGCTTAATGTATGAAGCAAACCCGATGAGTATGTTGATTGAACAAGCTGGTGGTGCATCAACAACAGGGCGTGTTCGTATTATGGAAATTCAACCAACGGAATTACATCAACGTGTGCCCGTGATTATTGGTTCAAAAAATGAAGTTGAACGCGTCACAAGTTATCATTAATTACTTTTAATTATCAGGGCATTATAATTAATTTATACTGCCCTTTTGGATATTTATTTTATGTCACTTATTTTTCTAGAATCAAAAGACAATGCAAAAATCAAACATTTGCGTGGGCTGATCGAACTCAATAGTGCTCGAAAAAAAAATCAGCAAACCGTTCTAGAAGGTATCCATCTTTGTCTTGCATGGTTGCAACAACAAAACAAAATCACGTCTTTATTTACCACTGAAAAAGCATTAGAACACCCCGATTTAGAGAAAATCATTGACCAATATCCTGGTCATGTCTTTGTCATTAGTGAGTCTTTATACAAAGATTTGAGTATTTTAGACACGACGTTGCCTTGTCTAGCAATTATTGATTTACCCCCAAATTCACAAGATATTGACTTTAGTAAAGACACACTCATTCTTGAAAATGTTCAAGATCCAGGCAATGTTGGAACACTTTTACGTTCAGCAGCAGCAGCCAATATCAAACAAATTATATGTACTCAAGGCTCAGCATCACTCTGGTCACCACGTGTCTTACGTGCAGGCATGGGGGCACACTTTAGTTTAAGCTGTTTTGAAAATATTCAACTGAATGACATTCTTTCAAAATTTGAAATCCCTGTTTTTGTCACCAGCTCACATCGCTCTACAAGCTTATATTCAAAAGATTTAACTCAAGCCTGTGTTTGGATTTTAGGCAACGAAGGACAAGGTGCTAGTGACTACGCTTTAGAACATGCCCAAGCTGTAGCGATTCCTCAACCCGGTGGACAGGAATCTTTGAATGTTGCTATCGCAGGTTCAATCTGTTTTTTTGAAATGGTTCGTCAGCGCCAATAAAACGTTAAATTACATTAAAGCCGATTTTTTTGATGATGAAATCAATTACACTACAAAAATAATTGCTTCAGTTGTCAACGCACCCGCCATTTTCAACGTTATATGACTAATGAATTGAGAATAATGGTGGGTATCCATGACAGGATTTTCCATCTCTATGGATTTAGCACCGAAACAGGCTCGAACTGACAACAGTACTAATACAAGTACGGTTGAACAACGTCTTCGTTTTTTTATGCAAGACGTTACAGGTCGTGCGCTGGTCATGATGGAAAGCGCAACCCAAGGCCAACAAGGCATTGCGATGGATTTAGTGCAAGAAGCTTTTATCTCTTTACATAAATCCTATGCTGAAAAAAATACTGCAGAATGGTATCCACTGTTCTATACGATTTTAAATAACAAATTACAAGATTGGAGACGCAAAGAAGCACGTCGCGCAAATCCATTTTCTTTATTTAAAAGAATGAGTTTAGATGACGATGAAGAAGTTATTGATATCGTAGATGAGTCCACACCAAACCCATTCGAATTTCTGAATCAAGCAGTCACGATGGAAGAGATTCAAAACGCGATTAATCAACTCCCCGTTCGTCAACAACAAGCATTTATGCTAAGAGCCTGGGAAGGTTTCGATACGATGACCACAGCCCAGATTATGGATTGCAGTGAAGGCAGTGTTAAAACACATTACCACCGTGCGATTCAAGGGCTTAAAGTTACGCTAGCGCATTTAAATCCACACACGGGAGGTTCATCAGATGAATAATAAAGATGAGTTCACCAAACAAGTGACTTCCAAACTTGATCAGCTTGAGAAAGCGCAACATCACAATAAAATGTTAGTGATGAATCAGGTTTTGGATAAGGTTCAAAAAAAATCAACGTCCTACTATAGTATTTGGAAAATGGGTGGCTTTGCATTAGCCGCAGCCATTACAGGAATTGTGGTTTTACCGAACTCTATAGAATTAGCAGATAAACCACAAAATCAAGTTGTTATCAATCCAAAACTTTCACCACAAATGGTAGAAGACATGGAAATGTTAATGGTCTTGGGTGAGGATAAGGTCAGACATGGCAGCTAAACGATTAGCACTTGTTGTGTGTACATTAAGTTTACTACAAACTAGTTTTGCTGGTTCGGAACGTTTTTGGCCATTTTCAAAGCCAATCAAAGCAACGACTGAAGAAGCTTGGGATGACTTATCCCCTGAAGAACAAAGAGTTCTTATTCAGCGTTACCAAACTCTAAAAGAAATTCCAACCGATCAAAGTTCGCAACTTCAACAGCGGATGGAATGGTTTACACAATTGCCTGATGACGAAAAACAAAAAATGCGTGACGTTTGGCAAAAGATGAGCACACAAGAACGAACTACATTACGTAAACGTATGCAAAACGCCAGCTTAGAAGAACGTGTAAACATCAGAGATGAATACTTAACCAAGTACGCTGAATATTAATAAAATGATCTCTATTAACAAAATATAAAATCAATCCCAAAAAAATAGCGCCAAATAGGCGCTATTTTTAGTCTTAATCTATTTTCTTAAACGGCGATATGTGAGTAACCCCAACAAAGAAAATAAAGAGAAGATGCCTGTACTACCGCCCCCGCCATGACTGGCTTTACGCGAATCATCAGTGGTAGTCGCTGTACTGATCACACTCACAGTGGCGAGATTCGATAGCTTCTCATCCGCATCATACACTTGATAACCGAAGGTGAAGTTAAAAGGATTAAAAGCATTGGCTTCTTTAATATAAATATTTCCACCATAACACGTTTCTTGCTGATCTGGTGCTGGACACTTACCTTGGCGATCGGCAGTGATGATCAGATTACTCGAGACATTTGATAGACGAATCGGCAATTCCACCCCTTCAGCATTGCGCCAAAAAGATGGTTTATTTGGCTCCAGTTCAGGACCAAAACCATTTTTACCTGTATCGCCATCATCATTTGCAAAATCAAGCAAATTTAATGTAGCAGTATCATTTTTCTTATATCTTAATGTTACTGATGTATTTTCTACTACAGGTGCAACATTATCAAATGCCGCTTGCAACAAGCCTGTTGAGGTAATTCTACGATCGGCTATAGATGTAATGGTATATTTACAAAAATACTTATCACCTGCTTGAGTTATTTCATCATCAGTACGATAAATCATAATCTGTTCTAGATCAGCATTCCACTTACAGACAAATTTCTCATCTTCTGGAATATTATCCTCATCAATCACGCCATCAATCTGCCCTTTCCCTAATGCCTTAACATCAATATCATAATATTCAGTACTAAAGAATTGTAACGCACGTGTTTTTCCATCAGATGTAACAACCTCTTCCGGTAATGGCAACTTGTGGTTGCGTAAGTCCACATAAATTGCTCGATATTTTAACGCATTCTTTCTTTTCTCTGGATCAGCAAATACATCCAATACCTTTTTGTATTGCGCCAGACGAAACTTATAGTAGGTTAAAAATTCTGCATTATTCGGTTTTTTGACCAAATCTTCAAATAAATCATAACTCCCTTGATAGTTATTTATCATACTGCTGAGTGAACTATTCGACAGATCATTGATGTCACCTGCCGTTAATCTCATTAACTCCACAGAACCGATATCACAGGTATTCCTAGCCTTTGGATCTAAATGTAAAGCACCATCTGTAATTCGCTTTAAACCACGCTGATCAATCGTACTACAATCTGTAGCCCCAGTATCTATGAGATCCTTAGTTTTGGTCTCATTTTCTGATTTATTTCTATTGTTATCAACTGGATAGTACAGCGGTAGAAATGCAGTATACGCTGAAGCAGGCACCAGCCCAATTAAGTATGTGGTTATCGGCTGTCCAGTGACATCAATATTCGTTTTATTGTCTTTTAATGTTTCTTCAGGTAAATCACAGAAATTTTCGTCCGTCTCTTTCTCTACAAAGGCATTATATCCAAAAAGCAGTCCCACATTTTTTTGATCTTTAGCATCACCTAACAAATAACGGCAAGCATAAGTGCCAGTACCACCATTATAAGCTAAGACATTAAAGGTGATGCGTTTAAGTCCAATTTTATCGTATAAAAATGTCGTAAATGCACTATTTTCAACAATGGTATTATTTTCTAAAGTCAATCGACTCAAACTACTTAAAACACTAGAACTATTGCTTCCGACCGTTCCAGCTTCAGTATCACCCGTAAATTTAATTAGATTGCCACGCGTTGAATCAGCTTTATTTTTAGCAATAGTATTGGACTCTAATACAACAGTTGGTTCCCCAACAAATTCAAACATACTCTTGGAAGTTGTTGAGCCATTTTCAACAATACTACTCGATGTAATCGTAATATCACGCTTGGTATAACCCAAATCATTCTTATCATGCATCGCCAGCACACTTCCGATCGGTGCCTGATTGCCTTGAATAAGACTTTTTGAGATCGTTAAACCACTGGTACTCCCTGCAAGGTAAATCGCGCCACCCGCGATACCGGCATGTGAATTTAAAACTTGAGTACTATTTAGAGAGACATTTTCACCAGCATAAATAGCTCCACCCCGATCACTAGTGCGCCCACCTGTTAAAATAACATTGTTGAGCACTAATCCCTGTTTACCCTGCGTGGTATTAAAAATACGTGAATTCTCAGCTTTTATGGTGGTTCTCAATGGGAGTTGAGCTGGATATTGATTGATTACATCGTTGAGTAAAATATTTTTCTCGTCCCAATCAACAGGACTTTCACCAAAAATAGCAACACTGACTTGCGGCGTAAGCTCACTTTTTAGGGTATAAACTCCAGCCTCTAACTGAATGGTCTTTTGCGTACTAGATGCAGTATCTGTGACCTTACAACCACCATAAGAGGTACGTCGCTTGGCTGTTTCCAAGGCCTCGCGGAGTGAACATGCCTTGAGATTCTCGCCATCTTCATCTACAAAAGTGGTGACTTTAATTGGTCCATCATTTGTTGCAGCGATCAACGGCATTGAAGCCAATATTACAGTGGCTAAAAACGCTTTGTTATAATTTTTCATCTCATCATCCTTGATTATGACTTAAAACGGCGTAATCCAATTAAACCAACCAGCATCAGAATTGCTCCAAATCCGATACCTCCACCACTCGTCTTTACTGTTTTACTTTTAAAATTATTCTTTGGGTCTTGTACAATGGTGGTCGGAATTTCAATGTAATTACTCGTCACATCATTAAAACGCGTCGTTGTCGTCATAATTCGCAGCTTGAATATATCTGCACCATGCCAATTACTATGTGGAACATAAGTTACATTTCCATCTTGATCCAAAGTCAGCGTTCCCTTTGATGGCGTCTGATTTTGGATGATTTGCAAGCAACCATATTGCCATGATTGTCCATCTGAACGCTTACCTAATACTTTCTCACAAGTCGCTGGATCAAGTAGTTCTCCATCCACTAAACTCTCAGAGATATTAAATTTTGCAATTTCATTGAAGAAAATATCCTGCCCTGCAATTGGAATATTACTACGATCAACCACCAATTCAATCGCACCTAAATCACACAACTCATTATAACCAGTACGGTCAATTCCTCGTTGATCTGATCTCTCACAACTCGCTAAACTGAAACTTGTACCATCACTATAGATACGTCCTTTATTCACAATAAATGAATCAGACAGTTGATTATAAGAAGCCAATAAGCGCGGTTTAAAGAAGCCTAACATTTGATCCTTAGGGATCTTATATGGACACAGTAATCCATCGGCAGGTGGTGCATCACAAATACCTTCGTCATCTCCCCCTGCAATCAGCTTATTATCCCCGATCATGAAGTTAGGTAACCGATCTGCAGGATTTTGATCACATTCAACTGTTGTTAAATTACTCTGTACAACAGTGGTATCATCTGACTTAACCCTACAGTTTTCACTGCCATTTGCAGCAATAATACTATTGGAAATATAAGCACTAGGATAATAATTCACCTCTGGTTTATTATCTTCACCAGTAGTAGTGACTTTCCGATTTAATGATTGTAAATACAATCCTGCAGCATTCTTAATTACCGTCAAATTATTTAAAAACATGCCTTCACGGATATTGGCGACAAACCCACCTCTATTATGAAAAATTGTACTATTTCTTATGCCTGAATCTCGATTACCCAACGAGTTACCAATCGTTTCATCACTAAATCCTGTTTGAACATGCAGTAACGCCCCATCCGTACCTGCAACTCCTTGATTGTCACGAATGACTGAATGAGAAATTAAATATCGTGGCATTTCACTATAAATTACAGCACCTTGATCTGCTTTATTATTTTTCAATATGCTACTAAAAATCGTTACTTTACCCGCAGTTTTTTGTGTATCAGAGAATATGCCAGCATTATAAATCGCTCCACCTTTATTCGCATTTCCATCTGTTAAACGCGAGTACTCGATTCTCAAATCTTCTCGATTCAGAATCAAACCACCATTATTATTGAATCGTGTAGGAGAACCCTTTAAATTAAGCTCTTTGAAGTGAACAATGATCAAGGTATCTTCAACACTACCGTCATCAATTAAAAATAAACGATCTTGTCCGTTGATGCTAATCGTAGCGTTATTCAAGCCCAGTTTTTGATCATTAAATATATCACTTGCTTCACTTTTTATTGTCATTGGCGATTTGATGCTAAGTGCTGAATTCAGCTTATATTCTTGATCGCGTTTTAAAAGAATAGTTGAGCTAGAATCCTTATCGCCACATCCTTTGTAGCCATTTTCATATTCTGGTTTAGTTCGATTATTTAAAAAAAATACAGCTTCACGCAATGAGCAAACGGCATCATCCTTGTCTTCATCAACTAATGTTGTAACTTGAATATCTGCAGCATATACATGTCCAGTAATCGCAAATAAAGCACAGGCAAGCGTCCGCTTGAACATACCGTTCTCCTTCTATTTTTCATTTTTCTTGATATTGCAAAATCCAAATTTCGCAATCACATCCTTTGTGCGTACTTTGTCATAGCTCTCGTAATTACTCAAGAAATTTTATGCTATTGGCGATATTCGTCTATTAATGCGTAAATCTGCTTGATGGTGGTATTAGAGAGTTTGGTTTTTTCGCCTTTTAACATTTTTTCAAGCTGCGCGAGTGTCTGTAATAAGATCGAAGCTTGATGAGGTCCGTTTTGCAATAAGTAATCAATGATTTGTTGATCAAAATGAATTCCTCGTCGCGTCATCACAGATTGCAACAATGCTTGTCGATCTATAAATGAACTCCCGCTAGGAACTTTAACACTGACGGCTTGAGTTAATCTTGATTGCAAGTCAGGAAGCTCCAACCGCAATTCTATCGGGGCTGATCGTGAAGAAAATACCAGTTGCCCTTCATGGTTATTCATCAAATGAAAAACAGCTTTTTGCCAATGAGGAACACCACTAATCGCCTCAATATCATCTAATGCAACCAAATCATAAAATTCTAATGATGTAATTGCTTCAATCGGCGCATCCAATAACTCCAACAAAGAGACTTTGATGGCTGGACGGCCCAATTCTAAGTAAGAATCACAAATTGCAGATAATAAATGGCTCTTACCTGTACCTGCTCCACCGTAAACATAAAACCGGTTAACCAAACCTGCATGTAATTGCCTCACTGCATCAACCATAGGTCCCCAACCTGGTCCCGAAAAATCACTGATTCGGGCATCAAGTTGTGGTTCAATATCCAATTGCAGTTGACGCATAGATTTAATTTTTTCCCCGCTTATTTGGAACCATCATTAGGGTTTGAAGTCTCTGTATCTTGAGAGTTTTTTATTTCAATATCAAGCGATACTTGTTCAGTTTCCACACTAACATGCTGCGCCCCACTCTCTATCGCAACCATGTCAGCCGGTAAACCATATAGCCGACTTTTTTCATAATTATCTCGTGCGTGTCTTAATAAAACAACAATGACTGCTGCCACAGGTAATGCAATCAGCATTCCAAGAAAACCCGCAAGTTGCGCCCCTGCCAAAACTGCGAATACAACAGCGACTGGAGATAAACCAATTT
The DNA here is from genome assembly GCF_003687745.1 of Acinetobacter sp. 2JN-4. Taxonomy (NCBI): domain Bacteria; kingdom Pseudomonadati; phylum Pseudomonadota; class Gammaproteobacteria; order Moraxellales; family Moraxellaceae; genus Acinetobacter; species Acinetobacter sp. 2JN-4. The sequence goes on from NZ_RDNY01000001.1 coordinate 205,975, forward strand.
TATCACCCAATAGAAACGGTTGTAGTACGTATCCTTCCACCATTTGACCAAACAAGAATACGCCACCCACCAAAAGTAGATGCACCCAATCTAAACCAAATTGAAATAACGATGCAATTATGGCTGCAATAATACCAACAGCAAATCCTAAATAAGGAATAATACTGGCCAAACCCGCAATCATGCCAATAATTAGACCAACCTCTAAACCGATCAGCTGTAATCCCACTGCATAAATAATCCCCAGTAACAACATAACCAAAAATTGCCCCTTCACAAAGGCGCCCAATACACTGTGGCATTCACGGATAATGGTTAAAGTTGATGCTTCATAAGGACGTGGAATCAGACGACGGAAGCTTTGCAGCATTCTGTTCCAATCAAGTAAAAAGTAGAAAGAAATGACTGGAATTAGGACAATAAGCCCGCCTAACTGAATAAAGTTCAAGCCAGATTGAGCGAGACGCAACGCAAATGTTTGAACACTATCAGAACTGTAATTAGTTTGAACATATTCCATAACGACTTTAGAGATTTGGTCGGTATCGAGTTCCATTGGCACCAAATCAAAAGTTTCAGAAAGCCAAGGTAAAAAGGTTGCATTAATCCAATGAATTCCCGCAGGAATACTATCCCGCGCATACATCAATTGCTTCCAAACAAGTGGAACAAGAAACCATAATACGACCGTTAAAGTCACACCGATACCGATAAACACAACACTGATCGCAAGCCAACGCGGCAATTTAATCTTAACTAAAACATCAACCAACGGGCTAAATAGATATGCAATAAAAAAAGCAGCGACGAAAGGAATGACTATCGGTTTGAGTAAATAAATCACCCAAATCAACAATGCTAACCCAGCGAGGATAAAGATACGGCGGAGTACCAGATCTTGCATAAAATTTAACCTTTGTTCGTGTAATCGTTATAAATGGAAAAAATTTTTAATAAAGATAGCATTTTCGAGCATAAATAACATAAGAGTTTCGTATATTCAGGTTATAATCTGCCGCCAATGCGGAGACTTCATTATGAGCAACTCAACCTCTACCTTAAACACAAGCTTAAGCTACAAAGATGCAGGCGTCGATATTGAAGCGGGCGACGCATTGGTCGATCGTATCAAATCTGTCGCTAAACGCACCACTCGCCCTGAAGTCATGGGTGGTCTAGGTGGTTTTGGCGCCCTTTGTAAAATTCCAAAAGGTTATGAAGAACCTGTATTGGTTTCAGGAACTGACGGTGTAGGTACAAAATTACGTTTAGCACTCAACCTCAATCGCCACGATACAATTGGTCAAGATCTTGTCGCAATGTGTGTCAATGATTTATTAGTGTGTGGCGCTGAACCATTATTTTTCCTTGATTACTATGCAACGGGTCATTTGAATGTTGATGTTGCAGCAGATGTAGTGACTGGTATTGGTAAAGGTTGTGAACTGGCTGGTTGTGCACTGGTTGGTGGTGAAACTGCTGAAATGCCAGGAATGTATGAAGGCGAAGATTACGATCTCGCTGGTTTTGCAGTAGGTGTCGTTGAGCACAGCAAAATTATTGACGGTACTAAAGTTAAAGCTGGTGATGTATTAATCGGTGTTGCATCAAGTGGTGCACATTCAAACGGTTACTCATTATTGCGTAAAATCTTAGATGTGAAAAACGTTGATTTAACCCAAATCGTTGATGGTCGTCCACTTGCAGATGTCGCAATGGAACCTACACGTATCTACGTTAAACCTGTACTCGAACTTTGCAAACAAGTTGACGTTCATGCAATGGCGCATATTACAGGCGGTGGTTTACCAGGTAACTTACCTCGCGTACTTCCAAATGGCGCTCAAGCCGTGATTAATGAGTCAAGCTGGGAATGGTCTGAGTTATTCCAACTGCTACAACGTGAAGGCAATGTAGAACGCTTTGAAATGTATCGTACCTTTAACTGTGGCGTAGGTATGGTAATTGCAGTTGATGCGAGCGAAGCAGAAAAAACAATTGATATCTTAAATGCTCAAGGCGAAAAAGCTTGGGAAATTGGTCATATCCAAGAAAATGCTGAATCAGTTGAAGGTGCAGACGAAAAAATTCGCGTGATCTTTGCATAATGAGAATTGCGGTACTTGTCTCCGGTAACGGTAGCAACTTACAAGCCCTGATTGATGCCCAAATTGGGCATCAATTTTCAGGAAAAATCATTGGTGTTCTGTCCAACAAAGTGGATGCTTATGCACTACAACGTGCGAAAGGCGCCAATATTGCAACTGCTGTCATTTCTCATAAAGACTTTCCAAACCGAGAAAGCTTTGATGAAGCCATGCATCAACAACTGCTTGCATGGCAGGTTGATTTGGTCATTCTTGCAGGCTTTATGCGCATTTTAACTCCGAATTTTGTCAGCAAATGGCAAGGTAAGATGTTAAATATTCACCCATCTCTCCTCCCTTTTTATAAAGGAATTAACACACATCAACGTGTGTTAAACACGGGGGATCGCTTACATGGGTGTACAGTTCACTTTGTAACCGCGGAACTTGATGCTGGACAGAGCATTGCTCAATCCATTATTCAAGTCGGTTTAAATGATACAACAGAACGCTTAGCGCAACGTGTACATGAACTTGAGCATTTCATCTATCCTCAAGTCGTGCAATGGTTGTGTAATGGTCAGCTCTCTTGGGAAAACGGTCAGGCTTATTTCTATCAAAAACCTTTAAAACAGCCAATTCAATTTGCTCAGTTTTGAAACTAAAAAAACACATCTTCGGATGTGTTTTTTTATCTTTGCTCGATTTAACGTAGCCTCATAATTAAATCAAACTTTTAATCTTTTCTACAGTTTCCAATGGATGCTCCAATGGAAACATATGCCCACCTTCAAGCACAGAAAAAGGAATCCCTAATTTCTTTTTAGCCACTTGTGGGAATTTTTCTTTTAAGAATACGCTGTCACTGCCAACCACCAAGTGCACAGGAACAGGAGGTTTTGGCATAGGCAACCACCACATCGATGGTGTGGTTCTAAACAATGCCACTTCATCCGCTTTTGGAATCGTTAAAGTCACTCCACCGCGCTGAGGATCATTGCTTAATGCATGATCAATATAGGCTTGGAAACAATCAGCATTAAAATGCTGATAAAAACCTCTCGATCCCAACAGCTCTGCCGCTTGCTCACGAGACTCCCAATGATCACGACGACGTACCGATAAACCCGCAGGTGTGATCCGATCCACCAATTTAGGTTTAAAGATTTTAGCAAGATGAAAAACAAATGAAGCTTTACCAATGATCAATGGTGGATCCAGCATAATCACTTGTGAGAATAACTCTGGACGACGGTAAGCAGCCATCAAAGTCAGGACTGAACCCAAAGAGTGTCCTAAACCAATCACTTTCCGCCCTTGAGCTTGTTGTACAATGCTATCAATCACTTGATCAACCAAATGTGTCCAACCATGCGTGATTGGATAACGCTTGTCTGTTCCAATTTCAGCGACATAGATAATGTCATATTGATCTTTCAATTGATCAAACAGCTTTTGATAAACTTTAGATGGAACACCATTGGCATGGGCAAAATGAATAATAGGTTTCATGTCAGTCTTTTAAGTTTAATAAACGATAAATTATCTTCCTCTCAAACCATGTCGCAATACAAGAAGAAGAACTGAGGAGTAATTTTAAAAAAACTCAGGACTGTAAATCCTTACAGCCCTGAATTTAAAGATTTTCTGTCGATTGTTATTGTATTTTTGCGTTTTGGCTGGTTTGCAATTGATCTGCAAGTGAGCTACTGATTCCCTCACCGATCTTTGTACCCATACGGCCTAAAATAGACTCAAAAGGATTACGCTGAACCGTATAATCTACTTTTTGATCTACCTTAAGATCACGCATCAATGTCGTTAAACTACCACTACGGTCTGCTACGCCTAAAGTAATTGCTTGCTCACCTGTCCAGAATAAACCCGAGAAAATAGCAGGATCATTCGATTTCAAACGCTTACCACGCCCTTCTTTTACTGCATTAATAAAGTGCCCATGCACATTATCCAAAACAGATTGCACATGTTGCTTTTGTGCAGGATCAAGCGGTTTGGTCATACTGAGAATATCTTTGTTGCTACCCGAAGTCATGGTACGGTCTTCGATTCCCAGTTTTTGTGTCAAACCGCTCAAACCATAATTCGGCATAATCACGCCAATCGAACCAACCAAACTTGATGGATTGACAATAATTTCGTCCGCAGCAGAAGCAATATAATAAGCACCTGAAGCACCCATATCACCAATCACCGCATAGACTTTTTTATCTGGGTGTTGTTTTTTCAGATAACGAATTTCTTGCCAAATTTCATCTGACTGTACTGGTGAACCACCTGGAGAGTTAATATTCAAAGCAACAGCTTTACTACCACTCGCCTCAAATGCACGCTTAAGCGCCTTATTGGTATCATCACTGTTTACTGTAGATGAACCACTAGAGGAGTCAATCGTACCGATGATATCGACAACAGCCAAATGATCACTACTGATATTGGTGGTTGATTTTGTTGTGGAGGTGGTACAACTCTTACTCATTGCAATCAAGACAATTAGCAAATAAGCGAAGCCTAAACATTTAAAGAATATACTCCAACGGCGACTACGGCGTTGTTCTTCGACAGAGGCCAAAACAGCTTTTTCTAAAATCTGCCATTCTTTGCCTGTCACATTGTTACTATTTGGAGAATTACTATTTGTAGATTCGTTTTGTGGTTTTGGTGGCCAATCGGACATAAGACTCCAATCCAATAATTTTAAAGTGACTTTATTATATACGCTGATTTACACAAAACTGTTTAATTAACTTGTTTTAACTTATAATTATTTTTACAGTGGGTCTGTTAATATTTCAAATATGCATTGCGTTATCGGCTAAAACGACTCAAACAAGGCATGAAACGTAGGCAATGGCGATCCCCTTGTCAAGTTTCATAACAAAGTTTGGGGAGGTTTTAGCCATAACCCTTCGGGACAGGGGTATTTTTTCCCGCTACAGCGTTATGTCCTGCTCATTTAGAATGACTAAATTTCGCAAAACATGCCTTGTATCGTTAAAAAATACCCTCTGTCGCAAGCATCTGTGAAACGTTAACAGCCCCTATACTTTATCTTGTAATTTTTGAATCTGTGATACATGACTCACCCCAAATCATCCCATTCTCGTTATCATTTGCTCAAGCTGATTAGTCGCCAACCGATTCAATTAGGGCGTTTTTTTGCACGCTTGGTGGCGATGTTGGTCAATACTTTCCAACTCTCTAAGATCTCAAAAATCATACAACTGAACTTACAAATCGCGTTTCCTGAGCTACCAAACTCAGAAAGACAACAGCTCACCAAGCAAGCCATTCGGAATGAGATCACCTCTTACTTTGAATTTATCAGTATTTGGGGAGCATCTAATTCTCAAAATATTCAGCGTATTCACAACATACATGGTGAACATTATTTTCATGAGGCTTTGGCAGAAAAAAAGGGGCTGGTTTTAGTCATACCCCACTTTGGCACATGGGAAGTGATGAATTCTTGGTTATCAAAATACACTCAGATGACGATTTTATATAAGCCCGTCAAAAATCCTGATGCGGATCGTTTTGTACGAGATGCGCGCAGCCGTGAACAAGCCAACCTTGTACCTACCGATGAAAGTGGTGTTCGACAAGTCTTTAAAGCCTTAAAGCAAGGCGGGACAACTGCAATTTTGCCTGACCATACCCCTGATCATGGCGGTGAAATGATTGATTATTTTGGTATTCCCTTAGCCTCAAGTAGTCTCAGCGCCAAACTCATTCAGAAAACCAAAGCGAAAGCCCTCTTCATTTATGCTATGCGTAATGATCAAGATGGTTTTGATATGTACGTTGAACCCATCAACCCTCAGATTTATAAAGGTAATGCTGAAGATGGCACACTCATTATTCATCAAACTTTAGAACAATTAATTAAACGTCATCCTGCGCATTATCATTGGAGCTATAAGCGTTTTAGTGCCAATAAAGCCTTGAAAAAAATATACGATATTGATGAAAGTGAAGCTTTAACACGCGTCGCAGAAGTCCGATTACAGACATCGCAAGAAAATGCTTAGGCTATTCTCTCTCCAACCATTTTACTTGCTGGCGCTGTTGTTTCAGTTGCACCGTTCCATTGTCAAAAACAAAGCTGAGCGTTCCTGCTTGCGCTGTATTGAGCAATGGAATATTTAAAGCATGTAAACGCTTTAATACTTCTTGACTCGGATGGCCATAACGATTGTTTAACCCTGCTGAAGCAATCGCCAATTTAGGTTGAATCGTTGCTAAAAAATCATAGGCTGAACTATGCTTACTGCCATGATGACCCAGTACCAAAACATCCACCTTTAAATCTGGATATTGTTGTAAAAGCTTATATTCAGTTTCCCAGCCTGCATCCCCCATAATCAAAAAATTTTGATAAGGCTGTGCATGGAGAAACTGCACGTAAATCACACAGGAATATTCATTTTTCTGGTGCTTGGCATAAACCAGCGCCTCAGCATGAGGAAATAAAACCTCAATATTCAGATTTTGATATGTCCATTTTTGACCTTGATGACATAAAGAAAAATTGTCATTAAAAGGAAGCTTATCCCCACGTTCATTTGATTGAACCTGTCTGATGGGAAATGCTTTTTGAATCGAGCTAAATGCGCCACTATGATCCTGATCGAGGTGCGACAAAATCACTTGATCGAGTTGGCGTATGCCCTGCTGACGTAAAAATGGAATCACAACCCGCTCACCTAAACTGAATTTAGTTTCATCAAACGAGCCACCCGTATCAATCATTAAGGTGTGTTGCGGATGCTGTAATAAAATCGCTTGTCCCTGTCCGACATCCAATATACTCAACACAATCGGTTGAGCCTTTACACCAAGTAATATCGGCAAGAAACACAGCAATGCCCAAACTTTTGGGATCGTTCCTGTTGGCAAAAACAAAATAAAAATACCAAAGATCAAACTCACGATTGCCCAAGGGGTATAACTGACACCATATAAATCTGGGGAAATATGCTGCAAAGCATTCAATATCGACATCAAAAGCGATAAAAATAGATCATTGAGCTGAAATAACAGTCCACCCAATATTGGGATCACTAACCAGATACAAGCGGCGATAATATCTAAAGGTACAATGATGCCACTCAATAATGGGATAGCGATCAAATTCGTCAGAGGTGCAAGCCATGACACTTGCTGAAAGAAAATTAACACCAAAGGCAGTAAAGCGACAAAGATTTTCCATTGTGATTCAATTAAGACCTTACCCGCCATACGCATTTTCTGTGTCGTGGTCGCCACTTGATCTTTTGGTAATTGTACGATGGTTTGATAAATCCTCAGCAGAATAAAGCAAGCGCCATAAGACAGCCAAAATGCAGCAGATAAAATACTAAATGGATCATAAATCAATAATAAACTGGCGCTATAAACCAATATCGCAAAAGGTTGAATCGATTGCCTGAATATAAGAAAGATACTCGCAATCATCACCGTTAATAGTGTTCTCATGGCTGGTATTTCAAAGCCAACAAAGGCCACATAAAGTAGAACACTCGACACAAAGGGCAACAGTAACAACAATTGCCGAGGCTGTTTAAGATATAAATGCGGACAATAACGCTGTACTATATTTCGCAAGAGCCAAGTCAACATTAAAGCAAAAATCAAAACATGCGGCCCTGAAATCGCCAATAAATGGGAAATTCCCAGTTGTTGAAAATGTTGTTTTAATGCATTCGACAAAAGACTTTCATCACCTGTGAGTAAGGCCAAGAGCAAACCTTTGTGCTGTAAGTTCGAAGCTTGTAACATCTGCCGAAATGTCAAACGTTTCATTTCCACACTGAGTAAAAAGCTAGCTCGAATACCTTGTTGTTGCTTCAGGTGTTGTTGGTAGCCTAGACCGTAAATTTCATCATTGCTTAATAACTGAATGTGCCTCACTGAAAAAACTGACATCACATTTTGTTGTAAGAACCATTTTTCTTGATCAAATGCCCCTGCAACAGCATAACTATGGGCAGGTCGAATTTCGCCATATACACGATAATAGTGTCCAAGTTTCAGCTCAGGCTCAGCGTTGGATGAGTCTTTATTTTTATTTAAGTAAAGTAACCAATCAACTGGCTGAGGATGCCGATTGAGCACCTCAGCAATTTGTTTCTGTCCATCATCACTCAGTTCATCAATCTTTTTAATATAAATAATCGCCTCAAATGACTGTTTTTCAAGTTCTCTAAACTTAAGTCGTTGCTCCAAAGCGGAATCAGCAAAATAGCAACCGGCACAAAATAATGCCCACGTCGCACTGATTAATACCAAAGCTTTGTAGAGTGATCGATGAAAATAGAGGTGTTTTTTATAAAAAACTAAGCTCAAAAAACTGAACGCAACGAGACACCAAAACCACCATGTCGCAGTAATGAAAGGGAACGTTTTCCCCATGACTGCAATACCAGCAATCCACCCCAATAAAATAATTTTTAACATCAATTTTTAATTAAGTTTTTGATTTTTCTAGAGGCAAAATTAAAGCCCTTTTTCAGGGCTTTAACAAGAGATTTAATAAAATAATTTACTGTTGCTCGATCCACAACCCATCTTGCATATGCAAAATAGAATCCGCAGATTGTGCCAATTGCTCATCATGGGTGACGATCAGCATTGCCATATTGAGCTCTTTTTTTAAGTCAGTCAGCAACTCAAAAACACTCAGGGCGGTTTTGCGATCTAAATTACCCGTAGGCTCGTCTGCCAGCACCACAGCAGGTTTAGTGACGAGCGATCGTGCCAATGCCACACGTTGGCGCTCACCACCCGATAACTCACCGGGTTGATGATCCATACGATGAGATAAACCCACTCGATCAAGTAAATATTCGGCCTGAGCTTTGGCTGATTTATATTGAACGTCTGAACGCAACATTAACGGCATTGCCACATTTTCTAAAGCAGAGAACTCAGGTAACAAATGATGGAACTGATAAACAAAACCTAGATATTGATTCCGTTTAAACCCACGTTCTGCTTCGCCCAAGTTATCAAAACGCTGTCCTTGTAAAAACACTTGACCCTGTGTCGGTTGTTCCAAACCACCTAACACATGCAACAGCGTACTTTTACCTGAACCACTTGAACCCACAATCGAGACGAACTCACCCGCCTTCACTTGTAACGACAAGCCTTTAATCACTTCGACTTTACTTTTACCATCATCAAAATGCTTATAAATATCGTTGGCTTCTAAGACAATCTTACTCATAACGTAACGCCTCAGCAGGTTGAACTTTAGCTGCACGCAATGCAGGATAAATCGTCGCCAAGAAACTCAAGACCAATGAAACAGCGACAATCACAGCCACATCTTGCCATCTGAGATAAGAAGGAAGGTAATGTACAAAATAAGCATCGAATAAGTTCAGACCGAGAACTGTATTCAACCAAGAAATGATGTCACTGATGGTCAATGCTAAAGTCACACCTAAAATCGTACCTGCAATCGTTCCAATCACACCAATCACAGTCCCTTGCACCATAAAAATTTTGGTAATCATGGAAGGTGAAGCACCTAATGTTCGCAAAATTGCAATATCTGATTTCTTATCCGTAACCACCATCACTAACGATGACACAATGTTAAATGCAGCCACCACAATAATCAGAAATAGTAATAAGCCAACCAGCGTTTTTTCCATTTGAATGGCATTAAATAAATTGCCATGGGTATAGGTCCAGTTCGATGCATAAAAATTGCTTGGTAAATCACTCACAATTTCATCGGCTACTTTTGGTGCTGCAAAAATATTATCTAACTTTAAACGAACGCCCTGCGCCCCATCTGGCAAACGCAATAAAGTTGAAGCATCATTCAATGCGATATAACCGACCATTGAATCAACTTCTGCCCCAATACTAAAAATACCCACAATCTTAAATCGTTTAAAACGAGGTACAACTCCCGCAGGAGATGGCGTTGCTTCAGGTAAAACCAAGGTTACACTGTCATTTAAGCCTAGACCAAGCGCATCAGTCATGTCCTTACCCAGAACAATACCGAACTCACCTTTTTGTAAAGCGTTTAAATCCCCAGTGACCATATGATCTTGGATAATTGAAACCTTTTTCTCATATTCAGGTTCGATCCCCGTTACCATAATGCCTGCGACCTGCCCATGAGCAGTCAACATTCCCTGTAATTGGGTAAATGGTGCGACGCCTGTAACCTGCGGATGAGTCTCAACTTTTTTTACAAGCTCAGGCCAATCTGTTAAAATTTGAGTAGAAGAAACAGTGGCTTGTGGTACCATTCCAAGAACACGCGTTTTTAATTCGCGATCAAAACCATTCATCACAGACAATACTGTAATGAGGACAGCCACGCCTAGGGTTAAACCAATCATGGAAACCAAGGCAATAAAAGAAATAAAATGATTACTTCGCCGAGCGCGAGTGTATCTCAACCCTATATACAGCGAAATTGGCTTAAACATACCATTTAGTCCGAGGTGATTTATTATGGAAAATTCACAACATCATCTTATTGACGACAACGCAGAACGTCGCGTGATGTCTCGTATTGATGCTGTGTTGAGAATCAACTATCAAATCATTCCAGATGATGTTGCCTTGAATGACCCTTATGATTCTCATTTTGTACTGCCACGCTATTTTCTACTACTTGCTGAATTAGATCAATTTGATCATGCACTACGCTACGAATTAGAACAATTAAATGAAAAAGATCAACAAATTGCTCGCATCTTATCCCTTTTTAATCAGAAATTAAATCTGATTACAGGATCTTTTTACGACAATATCGTGCAATCTCAACTTCCTGTACCTGAACAAGTAAACTTTTCTGAAAATGGCTTAAGCTTCTTTAGCTCACAAGATATTAATGAAGGTACTTATATTCATATCACCTTAAGTCATCCTGAAAACTTCTTTCATATCGCTGCAACCGCACAGGTTGCCTACAGTACAGCAGAAGAACAAGGTAAGTTTCGTATCGGCGCTTATTTTATTACCCTAAACCCACAAGATCGAGCCAAACTAAACGCTAGTATTCAACAAGCTCAATCGCTTGAAGTAAATCAAATTTAAAAACTAAAATTTATATTTTTAAACGGTGATATGCACTTAGATCTCTAAAGAAATATAAGAATAAGCCAAATAGAATAATACTTGCGCCAGCAACCACTTGAACTGACAATTGTTCATGGTTGAGATATGCACCAATCAATATTGCTAACATCGGCGTCATCACCGTGGTCAACGATAAGGTCGTCGCCTTTAAGTTTTGGACCAATTTAAAATAGCAAAACATCGCAATTAACGATGCCACAATCACAGTATACGCCAGTGCCAATAACGATTTCGCCGAAGGAATCTGTGTCGGTGCGTATTGCCAAATCCAAGGTAACAGCAATAATGCACATAAAGTCGAAATGAGAATCGAACCCGTGGCTTGCGCCATCGGTTGTACATCTGCATTGATCTTTTTCACCCAAAAAATTGACAATGAATAAGAAAAAACACTCAATAACATCAGGACAATACCGATCGGCTGTACGTGTTTTTGATTGCCACTAAGACAAATCATAGCCAGTCCAATAATCGATATAGCCATCCCCAACCATTGCCAAGCAGCAAGTTTCTGTTGAAAAGCAAATCGCCCTATTAAGCCCGCCATAATTGGGGCTAAACCAAACATCAATGCAATCAAGCCAGAACTTAAATAAGCTGTAGCGGCATAGGTAAAAATCTGTGAGCCAATCAAACTCAAAGAACCAGCGACATAACTCAATAGTGCAAGTTTATGGGTTGGAAATTTAACTTTTAAAAACAGTAAAACCGATACTGCCAAAGGCAGTGCAATTAAAAACCGTAACAGTAAAGCCCACATCGGATGTAAATCAGAAACACTCCAAACAATTGCTAAAGGCGTTGATGCCCAAATAAATATTAACAAAACGTAAGTGAGCATTAAATTAAGACGTGAGGGCATATTCTGCTCAAGAAGCTGTTTTACGTTTTTGTTTGAAAATCGTTTGGTCTAATGAACTAGAGAATTCCCGCTTATCTCTTTCTGAAATCGGAGGTGGTCCACCAGTCTGAACACCAGCACCACGCAAAGTATCCATAAAATCCCGTAAATGTAACCGCGCTTTGACATTTGCAGTGGTATAGACCTCACCACGAGGATGAATTGCGATTCCCCCTTTTTCGATCACTTGGGCTGCAAGTGGAATGTCTTGCGTAATGACAATATCATTCTCCTGCATACGATCAACAATTTCTTGATCAGCACGATCTGCCCCACTCATGACTTGAATCGATTTAATTCGTATGGATGGTGTAATGCCGACATTTTGATTGGCAACAAAAATAACTTCGAGTTGATAACGATCAGATGCGCGAAGAATCACTTCACGTAAAATTCGAGGTAAAGCATCCGCATCTACCCATAATTTAAATGGCAGCACGTTGGCACAAGCTCATATAAATAAAAAATATAGTGTAGCAGATTGCTACACTAATAGAGCCAGCATCAAAAAACTAAACCAGAGTAATCGTTATGAGAAGAAATTAAATGGAGAGTTAGGACTTACATGAAAAATTAAATTTATAGAATTACATATCCAGACTTGAAATATGACAGTTACCCTCGATTTAATAGAATAAGTTCAATCTTTTTGCATCGCGCTTTATGAAAAATCAAAACAGTCCAGAAACGATTACAATTCAAGATCAAAATTTCGGTAACCACGTTGAACACTGGAACTTATTGACCGATACACCTGAAACCGATGTTCCTAAATGGTTAGGGTTGGCACTGGATGCACCTGTGATGCCAATGGGTCTATGTGAAGATGAACAAGAGATGGATCAATCATTTTGGCTGATTCAGGGACCAAGTGGTGAAGCAATTTCAATTAATCAAATTATTGCAGTAGAAGATCAAAAACCTCGCGCATTAAAAACAGCTTTTCCAAGTTTTGAAAGTCCATATAAATATGAAGCAAAAATCGAGCGAATTATTAGTTGTGATTCTGAAACTCAAGCTGTATTGCGTTTAAGTTTAAATACCAATACCGTTATTTATGCCTTTGATAATTTATTCAGTGTAAATCATTGCAAATATGATAAGAACCAAACTTATCAAGTCCAATTTAATGCTTGGGCTTATGAATTAGAAATCGTTGCTGACGGTGAGAAAATCATTGTTGATGATCCCGCTTCAATTAAACATCACCGTGCATTAAATGCAATTTTGACCGAACATAATGGGATTGCACCAGAAAACTTACAAGAACTTATTAATGATTGGCAACCAAAAACCCCTGAAGATCAAGAACCTGTAACTGTCGACTTTTCTAAAATGGTTGCCTATTTATTCGGTGAAACATTAGGTCAAGAAGATGAAGCATGGTTCCAAGGAAATATCGTCGGAAAAACCACAATGCAGTTTATGCAAGATGAATATACCCTATATGACGTGACTTTAGTTTTAGAAGATGATCTCCCTGCAATCGTCATTCGTATTGCAACTAAAAATGATTTGTATAAAAACTTTAACATTGGCCAATATATTCGTGGCAATCTATGGATTCAGGCCAATATTTATGCTAAAACAGCTTTAAAGTGACAAAAAATCACATAAATGGCATTTTTAGGCGTTCTAATGAAAATTATACCAGAACAAACGACCACCAGTCTTATTCATTCGAGTGATCAAGGTCTTAAACTTGATGTTGGTGCTTATTGCTTTTTTTTACTTGGTATGTTTTTAGCAGCACTCATTTTTCATCAAATTGGCTTGTTCTAATTGTTGACCATTAACATATTTATAAATAAATAAAAGCCCTCGTCGAGGGCTTTTATTGTATCTAGTCAAATTTAACCATGTCGTTTTACAAACTCATCCATAAAGCTCACCAATGCTTGAACGCCTTCTAGCGGAACAGCATTATAAATACTGGCGCGCATGCCGCCTACTGAACGATGACCTGCCAAGTTAAGCAAATGACTTTGCTCTGCTTCTTTTAAGAAGGTCTTTTCCAGTGCTTCATCCGCCAGTGTAAATGGCACATTCATCATTGAACGATTTGGCAGTGCAATTGGGTTGTTATAAAAATCACTAGAATCAATATAACCATAAAGTAAATTAGCTTTCTCTTGGTTAACTTTATACATTGCGTCTACACCACCCTGCTCAAGTAACCACTCAAAGACTAGACCTGATAAATACCACGCATAGGTTGCTGGTGTATTGACCATTGAGCCATTTTTAGCTTGGTCTGCATATTTTAAAATACTTGGAATATCCGATTTTGCTTGATCAAGTAAATCATCGCGAACAATCACAATCGTTAAACCGGCTGGTCCGATATTCTTTTGTGCGCCTGCATAAATTAAACCGAATTTGTTTACATCTAATGGTGCAGACAAAATACTTGATGAATAGTCACAAACTAAAGGTGTATTTACTTCAGGAACACTCGCAAATTGTAAACCACCAATAGTTTCATTATCCGCATAATGTACATAAGCAGCATCTGGAGAAAGATTCCAAGTACTTTGTTCTGTGATTGCATGTTTTCCTTCAATCAGCGTGCCGGCTTCCACAACATTAATATCACCATAGCGTTTCGCTTCTTTTAATGCTTTTTCAGACCAAATTCCAGTATGAATATAATCGGCCTTATTATTTTTTCCAAGCAAGTTCAACGGAATCGCTGAAAATTGTAAGGAAGCCCCACCTTGTAAGAACAAGACCTTATAGTTCTCAGGAATATTCATGAGTTTTCGCAAGTCAGCTTCAGCTTTTTCTGCTACAGCAACATAGTCATTGCTACGATGACTCATTTCCATGATCGACAAGCCCTTACCTTGCCAATCCAACATCTCTTGTTGAGCTTTTTCTAAAACGGCAGTAGGTAATGCAGCAGGACCAGCGCAGAAATTATAAGCACGCATGAATTTTCCCTTGTCAAAGTGAAACAAATTGAGATAGGAATTTAATCACAGATTGACGCAGCTTGCAGCAGCTTATCGAGTAAATATTTCAATTTAATCATCTAAATCCTATTAATTTTTCAATCATGTTTCTGCCTTTAAATTTATTTTAATAATAATTTAGATGAATATTTATAAGCTTCAAAAATGAGATTTATCCTGTTTTTACTAGATTAAAAACTCTATTTTTTACAAATTGAATACACCAATCAGAGCGATATAACTATTTAATTAAAAACATAATATTTAAATTTTATAAAAACAATTTAGACTAACTCAGGATAATATTAAATTGCGACATACCATAATGTTGAAACGACATGATCGACCAAGTTTTAAGGTCAAACGGCTGCCTAAACAACTCAGCTTGAGTATTCACTTGATCAGCTGTGCTCTATTTTCGACTTCGCTATTTGCCCAGACGTTGAGTTATAACCAAGCCGAACAATATGTTGTCGAAAATGCTTATGCGTCTCAAGCACAACAAGCTTTGCAACAAGCCTCACAACTTGAAATGGAAGCGGTCAAACATTTAGGTCTTCCACGCATTGATTTAAATGCGCGTGCTTACTCTTTTCATAGCGAAACCAGCGTACCTTTAGAGTCAAGTAAACGCAGACTCGAAAACTCCCTGACACGTGGTTTTGATGACAAATTATCACAATGGGAAAATGTACTTTCGCCCGAGGCGATTGATCAAGTCAGTCAGGGTTTCGATCAAACCGTAAATGATGGTCTCAATAAAGTTCCAAATAATCTAGATGTCACCATTAAAGATCATGATGTCCGCACCTCAGTCTCGATGGTCATGCCACTTTACACAGGTGGGAAAATCAATAGCGCCAAACAAATTGCCAATATTCAGGCACAGCGCTCAAATATAAGTGTGAAACAACAACAAGATTCACAGCGTTTTGAAATGATTCAATCTTATTTTAATGTGCAATTACAACAGCAACTGCTCAACGCGAGTCTGTTTAATTTGAATGCCATGCAACAACACTATAACAATGCACTTAAATTGGAGCAGCAAGGCTTTATTAATAAAGGGCAACGCATGCAATTTGAAGTGGCACGCAATAATGCTGAACGTACTTATCAAAATGCACAATCGAATTTGCGTGCCAGTCAATTTAGTCTTCAAAATCTATTACAGACTAAAGAAGGCTTAAATCTCAGCACCCCACTCTTTGTAAATACCGTAGAAAACCATTCTCTGGATAAATTGCTGGCCAGCTATGACCAAAATTCCAGCTTGGTCAAAAAGTTGCAGATGGATACTCAACTTGCCAATGAAAATGTAAGAATCCAACAAGCAGCCAAAAGACCCAGCCTTTTTGCTTTTGGTGAATATGGCCTAGATGACAAAGAAAATTGGATTGTGGGCGTGATGGCAAAATACAATTTATTTTCTGGAATAGATAAAAACAAAAATGTGCATGCAGCAGAGCTTAAGCGTTTTGCGGCTGAGCTCATGACTGAACGTACCAAGCAAGAAATCGAAAACGTATTGTACAAATCTTATAGTGAATTAAATGCCTCTCAAACCAGTCATCAACTTCTGACTCAGAATACCAAAGCAGCCCAAGAAAACCTGCGTATTCAACAACTCTCATTTAAAGAAGGTATGGGTACTGCCACCCAAGTCATTGATGCTCAAAATGCATTAAGTGCTTTAAAAAGTGAAATGGCGCTTAATTCTTATAAATACATTTTATCTCTGGCCACTTTGCTACAAAGCTACGGTTCTATTGATGAATTTAAGCTTTATGTGAACCAGCCACGTACTGACTATATCCGCTAATTGGAGAATATTATGAGCCAAAATCAATCATCATCCAATTCAGAACGCGATACAGATGACGTGGAAAAAGTTACTAAAAATCAATCAACTGAGTCAAGCACTCAACAAGAGTCTTCAACAGAAACCGTTGATGAATCCAAAGTATCAGCGACTCTAAAACAACCAACTGAACCACCAAAGAACAGCAAAGCCAAAATCATTGCTTTGGTTGTACTTTTATTATTACTCGGTTTAATTGTATATGGTCTATGGAAAGCCTACCAACCCAAAACTATCGAGTTACAAGGTCGTGTTGAAGCAGAAACTGTCCATATCAGCACCAAAGTACCCAGTCGAATTGAAGAATTTTATGTTTCCGAAGGACAAATCATTAAAAAGGGACAGCCTTTAATTCGTTTTGTCAGTCCAGAATTAGAAGCAAAAAGCGAACAAGCGAGAGCTGCGCTACAAAGCGCGACGGCCTTCCACTCCACCGTTTATCGCGGTGCGCAACAAGAAAATATTGAAACCCTTTATGCCAATTGGCAAGCCATGAGAACACAAGCAGAATTAGCTGCAACCACATATAAACGAGGTGCGACTCTATTTCAACAAGGGGTTATTTCTCGTCAACGTCGTGATGAAATGTTAGCCGCACAAACATCTGCTCGTGAAACTGCCGAAGCCGCCTATCAACAGTACGCACGTGCTAAACGTGGTAGTACTGAACAGCAAAAATCAACAGCTGATGCACAAGTTGCCATGGCTCAAGCTGCTGTTAAAGAAGCCCAAGCACTCACTGAAGAAACCAAACTCTATTCGCCAACAGATGGCACCGTTTCTAAAACCTACGGCAAACCAACTGAGTTCGTCGCAACAGGCGTGCCTGTCGTCAGTATCATTGAAGACCACGATTTGTGGGTTAGCCTCAATATCCGTGAAGACATGTATAACGCTGTCTATAAAAGAAAAACACTTGACGGTTTTATTCCAGCCCTAAATCAAAACGTCACCTTTAAAGTCCAAAGTATTGATGCTGAAGGTGATTTTGCAACCATTAAAACCACACGTCAAACTGGTGGTTATGATATTCGTAGCTTTAAGTTCCATTTAGTTCCTGAACAATCTATTCCTGACTTAAAAGTGGGTATGAGTGTATTATTTAAAATCGAAGAGGCAAAATAACCGATGTTTGCTGTGATGCTTCGGGAATTGCGTTATTTAAAGCGCCATAAAGTTGATCTTTTTATGGCAGTCATTGCCCCTTTGCTAGTGATTCTACTTTTTGGCAGCATGTTTTCTGCGGGTAAAGCTGAACATTTACCGATCGTTGTGATTGACCAAGATCAAAGTGAAATGAGCCGTAAGGTCATTCACGCTCTTAGTATTAACCATGCTTTGAAAGTCAAAACGATCACCGAAAGCCAAGATGAAGCTGAACACTTGATTAACCAAACCAAGGCTTGGGGATTCGTTTTAATTCCAGACGGTGCAGAACAACGGCTGGTCAGAGCACAAGATGCGCAAATCAGTATCGCCTACAATCAGTCTTTCTTTAGCATTGGTAGCACGGTTTCATCTGCTATGCTGATCAGTACCTTAAATGGTATGGCGGATTACATGGGACAAAGTTATCTTGCCAATACCATCCCCTATTTAGATATACCCACACCACACATTAAAGTATCTACACTCTATAACCCCAATATGAGTTATGAATTGTTCTTAGAACCCTTTATGGTACCTGCTGTTCTCCATTTACTCCTATGTTGTTGCGTTGCCTTTGCAATAGGACAAGAACTCAAGCGAAAGACACTTACAGAATGGGTCAACTCAAAGCAGGTTATTACGAGCTTACTTGGTAAAATATTAGTTTATGTTTTAATTTTCTGTGCATGGACCTGGTGCTGGATGTTTTGGCTAGCGCATATTCGTGGCTATTTCATCGCTGGTTCGATCACACTTATTTTACTTGCACAATTCCTACTATATTTCGCTTATGCAGTGATTAGTAGCACGGTCGTTTTAGCGACCCGAGATCTACCAAAAACTTTTGGTTTTATTGCACTCTATGGTGGTTCTTCTCCGAGTTTTTCAGGGATTACACTCCCCTTAAATAATGCGCCTGTTTTTACCCAATTTTGGTCAATGATTATCCCATATACCCCTTATGCAAAACTACAGACTGAGCAATGGGTCATCGGCAGTGATGTATATGTCTCGCTGCTGCCTTTAGGTATTTTAGTCATTTTCTGTGCGCTTTATTTTGGATTAAGTGTTCGTCTCTTAAAGAAAAATGTACAGGAGATTATCTCATGAAGTCATTTTTCCATTACTACATTCAAACCTTTAAAAATATTTTTGCCAATAACTCAGTGTTTACTACATTAATCGCAGCAACACTTTTGTATAGTTTTTTCTATCCAACGGCATATAAAGCACAAACGGCAGAGAATATACCCATCGTCATCGTGGATGAAGAACAAAGCATTCTTAGCTCCAAAATTATTAGTCAAGCGTCGAATAGCCCTCATATCCAGATCACAACAGTAACGGATAATTTTCTAGAAGCCCAACGATTGGTTCAAAATCAAAAAGCTGAGGGAATTTTGCTATTACCTGAGAATCTCACCAATAGTTTAAAGCGTGGGGAGATGGGAGGCATTGGGCTTTACCTGAGTACCGCATATTTTATACGAACCAAAGAAGTTGGCCTTGGTTTAGCAAGTTCAATTGAATATACCTTGCAAGAACACTTAGAAAAATTTGGTAATGCATCACAATTCCATCCAGAACTCTCGATTCACCAAATTCCATTGTTTAATACTTTGTCAGGTTACGGAAGCTATATATTTCCAGCGGTTGCAAGTTTAATTGTCCATCAGACCATTTTACTTGGACTCGCCATGCTGATTGCCAGCTATCGTGAAAAAGGCTGGGTAGCGGAAAGGTCAGAATTTTGGGCTGTATTTGCAGCAATCCTCACCACGGGTTGTTTAAGCTGTTTCTATTTATTCGGCTTTACTTTCTGGTTATATGAGTATCCACATGGAGGGAATTTTGGGGGCATGTTACTCGCAGTTCCAATCTATGTCAGTTGTGTGATTGGCATAGCTATGCTCATCGGCTCATTAGTCGATATGCCTGAACGTGTGGGACACCTTATCGTGGTGACTTCAGTTCCGCTCTTTTTACTCACAGGTACAGCATGGCCCCATGAAGCCATGCCTGAATGGATGCAATGGTTTGCTTGGCTACTACCATCAACCCATGGTGTTCAAATGTTCATACAACTCAATCAAATGGGTGTACCAACGACGATCGTCATTCCAAAACTAATTTATTTAGCGACGGTGGGTGCCGTTTTATTGGCAATTTCCTACTATCGCTTAGTTATCATGAAACCCACCCATAAGGAAGCTAAATAGCTTCCTTTGATTTCGAATAGAACATCCTGAAAATCAAAGTTAGAGAAGCAATAGATATAAAAAAACCCAAAGAGAACTTTGGGTTTTTTTACAGTTTTATTTACTCTTTGGGAGCATCATCTGTTTGATCAGAAATAGGCGTTTCTGAAGTCTCTGTCTCAGTGACTTGAACCTCTTCTAAAACATCCAACTCTTCATCATCTTCTACTTCAACAGCTTCAATCGAAACAACACCAACCAAGGTTTCAGCTTCGCTTAAACGAATCAGGCGAACACCTTGAGCATTTCGACCTGTAGTAGCAACCTCTGATGCGCGGGTACGAACTAAAGTACCACCATCAGAAATCAACATCAGCTCTTTACTCTCATCAATCGAAACAGCACCCACTAGTTCGCCATTACGTTCAGAGGTTTTGATCGCGATTACACCCTTACCACCACGTTTCTTGGTTGGGAAATCACCTACTGGAGTACGCTTACCATAACCATTGGCACATGCACACAGTACTTCACCTGTTTCTGGAACAACTACAAGCGACACAATGCGACTGATCACATTTAATTCTGCTACATCATCGCCATCATCTGATTCATCATTTTCAATGATGTCGGTCTCTTCAACTTCCAGCACGCTACTTGCAAAGCTGACGCGCATACCACGTACACCCTTCGCAGTACGTCCCATCGCACGAACATCGGTTTCAGCAAAACGGATTGCTTTACCTTCATTCGAGAACAACATAATTTGCTGCTTGCCATCAGTGATTGCAACACCGATTAAGGTATCTTCTTCATTGAGTTCAATTGCACGCAAACCATTTGAACGGACATTACTAAACTGTACCAGCTCAACACGTTTTACCGTACCAGATGCTGTAGCCATAAATACATAATGGTTTTCAGGGAAATCTTTGAGTGGCAAAATTGCAGTCACTGTTTCATTTGCATCAAGTGGCAACAAATTCACAATTGGGCGACCTTTAGCACCACGCGATGCCTGAGGTACTTCAAATACTCTTAAGCGATAAACTTTACCTACATTGGTGAAACACAATACCGTGGCATGGTTTGAAGCAACAATTAAATGCTGGATGATGTCATCATCTTTCATTGAAGTTGCTGACTTACCACGACCACCACGACGCTGCGCTTGATAATCAGAAAGTGGTTGAGTTTTCGCATAGCCTGTTTGAGAAACAGTAAGAACGACTTGTTCTTCTGGAATCAAATCTTCACGACAGAAATCAACCCCAGACTCAATAATCTCTGTACGGCGTCCATCACCATACTGTTGGATGATTAAAGCAAGCTCTTCACGAATCAAGTTCATCAACAAATTGAAGTCATTAAGAATTGCTGTTAATTCAGCAATTTGCCCTAAGATTTCAGTATATTCTGCATGTAGCTTGTCTTGCTCTAACCCCGTTAAACGATGTAGGCGTAATTCTAAAATTGCAGAAACTTGAGTTGGTGATAAACGATAGATGTCACCTGACAAACCAAATGGACGAGCAGGATCTTCACCTTCAATCTCATCTGGACGAACAGAAATTGCACCCGCTTTTTCCAATAAAGCAACGACGCCACCGCCTGACCACTCACCCGTTTGTAAACGCTCACGCGCTTCAGCTGGGTTTGCAGATGTCTTAATGGTCTCAATGATCTTGTCAATATTTGCTAAAGCAACCGTTAAACCTTCTAAGATATGTCCACGCTCACGTGCTTTACGCAATTCGAACATAGTACGACGAGTCACCACTTCTTGGCGGTGACGAATAAACGCCGCAATAATCTCTTTTAGGTTCATCAATTTTGGTTGACCATTATCTAGACAAACCATATTGATGCTGAACGAGTTTTGAAGCTGGGTATGCAGAAATAAATTGTTTACGACAATTTCTGCATTCTCACCGCGCTTCAAATCAATCGCGATACGCATACCATCTTTGTCAGACTCGTCACGAAGCTCAGAAATACCTTCTAATTTCTTCTCTTTAACCAACTCAGCAATACGTTCAATCGTTCTTGCTTTATTGACTTGATAAGGAATTTCAGTAAAGACAATCGTCGTTCGACCTGATTTTTGATCTTCTTCGAAGTGATATTTACCACGAATATGTAAACGACCTTTACCCGTACGATAAGCATCAACGATGCCTGCTTTACCGTAAATAATACCGCCTGTAGGGAAATCTGGACCAGTGATATGCTCCATCAATCCTTCTACAGAAATATTTGGATTATTTGCATAGGCCAAACAAGCATTGACCACTTCGGTCATGTTGTGTGGTGCCATATTGGTCGCCATACCCACCGCAATACCCGTGGTTCCATTAATCAGAAGATTTGGAATACGGGTTGGCATGACTTGAGGAATACGCTCAGAGCCGTCGTAGTTGTCTTCCCAATCGACTGTATCTTTTTCTAAATCAGCCAAAATTTCATGGGTCAACTTCTGCATACGAACTTCGGTATAACGCATTGCTGCCGCGCTATCCCCATCAACTGAACCGAAGTTACCTTGACCATCAACCAACATGTAACGCAAGCTAAAGTCCTGTGCCATACGAACAATTGTTTCGTATACAGCACTGTCACCGTGGGGGTGATATTTACCGATCACGTCCCCGACAACACGAGCAGACTTTTTGTATGATTTGTTATAATCATTGCCCAATTCATGCATTGCAAACAATACACGACGATGAACAGGTTTAAGACCGTCTCTTACATCTGGTAACGCACGAGATACAATTACGCTCATCGCGTAATCTAGATATGAATGCTTGAGTTCGTCCTCAATGGCAATCGGTCTGATTTCCGATACGCTCATGCATACTCCTTTCTACGAGAAAAATCTCGCACTTATATGTCTCAAAACTCGCTAAAAAATCGACTCAAAAAAACCAAATCGACATCAAAAATTCAGTCGATCAGTATAACATATTAGAGACTAAATTTGTGTGCCACTTACGATCTATAACCATGATTCTTTGTATTTATTTCAACCAATTCCATAAACTTTTTGCATAAAAAAACCTCTTAAAAAATAAGAGGTGTTTAATGGTATTAATGCATATCATGCTATCAAGCGATTCAACAATTTAAGCTAACGTTTTCAAAGCAAATAAATCGAAAACAACTTCAATATAGCCTGTCATTAAACTGCTTGATTTTCTACTTCACTCGGTGACTGAGTATGCTTATCTCGATTCATTATTGGTAGTGCTACCAAAAACAAGCCAAAAATCACAAGAAACTCGTACAACTCTTCGACTAAATCTTGATAACGTAAATCATGCAAAAACACACTCGCAATAATACGGTGATGTTCAACCGCATCAGAAACAATCAGACCAAAGACAGCGAGCAAGAACCCCCAAATCGGGATTGATGCATATTTAAACTTAGCCAAGATCTCTTGCCACAATGTTTTTGAAAAGAGCATGAACGTCACAGATCCAATCAATAACACAGATATCGCGCGAAAATATGGTTTTGGTACATCAGGAAAATAATCACGGCCCCAACTGGTACTTCGCCCGAACAGTAGCACCCACCACAATATCGCCCACAACCAAAAAATCTTTTTACCACGCGACAACGTTAAAGGACGCATATAGAAATAACTAAACACGGCAAAAAATAGCAAGAATATTGCCTGCACATTTTCAACTTGTCGAACAAAATGCTCTTGAAATATAGGCACATGAAAATCTGCCAAAAGTGGTATAAAACAAGATAAAACAAAGAGGATGACAACAGGCCACGTAAGACGAGTATCTAGCTGCAAAAACTCAACTCCAAACCAAAAATATGGGTAGTACCAAAAAGCGGCATATAATAGCACAATATGGATTTTGTATCTGCCTCTTTATCTTCCGCTTGTCCATATTTCCAAAGACACTATTTCAATCATTTTTTTCTGAAATCTAATGTAAAAAAAACGCTCCTTTCGGAGCGTTTTTTTAAACTTAATTCAAAAAGAATTAAAGTTTAGATACCAATTCTGGCACAACAGTGTTCAAGTCACCCACTAACCAGTAGTCAGCAACGCTGTTGATCGGTGCTTCTTCGTCTTTGTTGATTGCAACAATGACTTTAGAATCTTTCATACCAGCCAAATGCTGAATCGCACCAGAGATACCGATTGCCATATAGAGATCAGGCGCAACGATTTTACCAGTTTGACCTACTTGGAAATCGTTTGGTACGAAACCAGCATCAACCGCAGCACGTGAAGCACCTTGTGCAGCACCTAATTTGTCAGCTAATGGATCAAGTACTTTATGGTAGTTCTCACCAGAACCTACACCACGACCACCAGAAACAACGATACGCGCAGCTGTTAATTCTGGACGATCAAGTTTCACGATTTCTTCGTTTACAAACTTAGAAATACCAGCATCTTTTGCGTCACTTACCGCTTCAACAGCAGCAGAACCACCTTCAGCAGCAACTGCATCAAACGCTGTACCACGAACTGTACCAACGATAATTGCTTCATCAGATTGAACAGTTGCGATTGCATTACCTGCATAGATTGGGCGCTTGAATGTATTTGCAGAATCAACAGCAATGATGTCTGTGATCATGCTTACATCAAGAAGTGCTGCAACACGTGGAAGTAAGTTTTTACCCGTCGTTGTAGAAGCTGCTAATACGTATTTGTAACCGCCTTTCGCGATGTCAGCAACTAAGCCAGCAACGTTTTCAGCCAATTGATTTGCATACGCAGCATTATCAGCAAGCAACACTTTGCTCACACCAGCAACTTTAGCAGCAGCATCAGCAGCTGCTTGAGCGCCTGAACCTGCTACTAATACAGTAATATCACCACCGATTTTTTGAGCTGCCGCAACAACGTTTAAAGTTGCACCGTTAAGTGTCTGGTTGTTGTGATCAGCGATAACTAAAATACTCATGATTTTATCCTTCTGTATTAGATCACTTTCGCTTCATTTTTCAATTTTTCTACAAGCTCATCTACAGACTTCACTTGTACGCCAGCTTTACGTTCAGCAGGTGCTTCAACTTTAATTGTTTTAAGCTTAGTACCAGTTGAAACGCCATAATCAGCAGGTGACTTAACATCAAGCGGCTTTTTACGAGCTTTCATAATGTTTGGAAGCGCAGCATAACGTGGCTCATTCAAACGCAAGTCAGTTGTGATGATTGCAGGAAGACCAAGCTCAACAGTTTGTAAACCACCGTCGATTTCACGCGTTACTTGAACCTTTCCACCATCAACTTTAACTTCAGATGCGAAAGTACCTTGACCAGCACCAAGTAAAGCGCCAAGCATTTGACCTACTTGGTTAGAGTCATCATCAATCGCTTGTTTACCTAGAAGAATAAGTTCTGGTTTTTCAGCATCAACAACGCCTTTTAAGATTTTAGCAACTTCTAAAGCACCGACTTCATCAGCAGTTTCAACTAAAATACCGCGGTCAGCACCTAAAGCCATTGCAGAACGAATTTGTTCTTGCGCGTCTTTAGAACCCACTGAAACAACAACGATTTCTGAAACCGTTCCTTTTTCTTTTAAGCGAACCGCTTCTTCCACTGCGATTTCACAGAATGGGTTAATTGACATCTTAACGTTGGTAAGGTCAACCCCACTATTGTCCGGTTTAACACGAACTTTAACGTTGGCATCAACCACACGTTTTACAGCAACAAGAGCCTTCATGTAATCCTCGGCTGTTCTAAACAAGTAAATGTAGTAAAGAGCATTCTAACTCTTCGATCGAAACTTTTTAGGTGCCCTATCTTGCAATGTATTTGGCATTTTGGTCAAGTCACAATTTCCGCTACGACCAGAAAAAAGATGAAATGCCCAGTTCACAAATTTAAAACACCTATTCAGCATATAAACTTGGAGTTTGATTAATGTTAATATTACACTTTGATTTTTCTTATAATTTATAAATTCAACGACCTCTAATCAATATATTTCATCGAATAAGCATGATCCGCAAGCGATCTTTACCAGTGAGTTTAGCGATTGCATCTATTTTGCAAAAACTTGGCAATAAAGTAAGAATACCAATTAAACAAATTTTCATGACAAAGTTGAAAGTAGTCGGCTATTAAACACTCAATTTTGCAACATAATATATCGCTTCACCCTAATTGCTTTGTGTTAACAAATCAAATTACCATTTAAACATCGGTAACGGACTCCACGGTTTTTGCACTAAACGTTTTATACCCAAACAAATCAAAGTCTTGTGAAACCCAGAATTTGGAAACTGTCTGGTTAATTTTTTAAACTGGTTCACTGGGATATTTGAACGTAATAAACCTAATGAAAAATCTGCATAATCGGCCTGTCTAAAATATTCAACCAGTGGATATTCCGAAAATTCTGCTTTAGTTAACTTATGATGTTCGGTAATCATCAAGGCGATTTCTTTTTCCCAATCTAACAAATCATTTGCAATAAGGTATTGTTGCATTTGATCTACTGATGGGGAGAGATAATCAATCGTTTTTGCAGTCCAAATACCAATATCGTGAAAAGCAGCAGCGATCGCTATTTTATAAATTGTTTCGCTTCCGTTATCTTGGCATAAGGTCAAACAACATGCTGCAACACGCTTACAATGATTGAGATAACCTTGATAATTCAACTGAATAACAGTCTTGTATTCCTGCAAGATCGTTTCAATCCAAGTGCTACATTGTATAAATGCATCATCATCTAGAGATAATGAAAATTGTTGTTTAATATTCATTTTTCTGTGCTCTTGGGTGGGCTTGATCATATACTTTTGCGAGTTGATCAAAGTCCACATGCGTATAGATCTGGGTCGTTGAAAGATTACTATGCCCTAACATTTCTTGTACAGAGCGTAA
Organism: Acinetobacter sp. 2JN-4; assembly: GCF_003687745.1. Classification (NCBI taxonomy): domain Bacteria; kingdom Pseudomonadati; phylum Pseudomonadota; class Gammaproteobacteria; order Moraxellales; family Moraxellaceae; genus Acinetobacter; species Acinetobacter sp. 2JN-4. Next base: position 233,139 of record NZ_RDNY01000001.1, read on the forward strand.
ATCCCCACTGGCGGAGAGCATGTGACTGGCAAAACAATGTCTCAATAAATGTGGGTGTAAATCAACATCTACCCCCGCTCTTTGTGCTTGCAACTTCACCCTATTTTCAATTTGTCGCGGCTTTAATGTCTGCCCGCGCTGAGTGATAAATACGGCCGAATCCGCAGTGAATTCACCCACCCAAATCCGATAGACTTTAAGCCATTCAATCAGACTTTCTTTGGCTTTACGTCCAAAAGGGACAATACGTGTTTTATTCCCTTTACCGGTGATACGCAATAACAGTCGATTGAAATCAATATCTTTAATGGTCAAACCTTGCAATTCAGCCAAACGTAAACCACTAGAATAGAGCAGTTCCAATATCGCTTTATCCCGCAACCACAATTGTTGATCAAGCGGTTTTTCAGGCGCTGCTTGGTCTAATATTTGATTGACAGTTTCAATATCAATCAAACCTGGTAAAGGTCGAGATTGACGTTTTAATTTAAAATCTTCTGATGGGTTTTGTGCTAAATATTGCCCCTGTTCCGCCCATTTCATAAATTGACGGATGGAAGTCAGATGCCGTTGCAAACTACTTGAGCTAAGTTGATCTCGTTCCACTCGCTCAGCTAAATACTGTCTAAGGTCAGAAGCCTCAACATCTTGTAATTGGAGTTGTTTGTGCTCACAAAATAGAAAAAAATCGGTTAAATCACGCCGATAAGCTGTAATAGTATGCTCAGACTGATTTTGAAGCATCCGTTCTTTTAACCACATGGAAAGCAGTTTTGCAGGGGTTTCCAAATAGCTCTCCATATTATTGAATTCATCATCCTACAGTTTAACAATTTTTTTAGGCTGATGTATTAAACAAATCTTCAAGATCAATCAGGGTTGTAATACAATAAATTTCAAGTTTTAGAACGTGCTTTCTCATAATGACAACAATTCTAATCCCTTATCTGATCGCAATCACACTGCTTACCATCACCCCCGGCCTAGACACGACCTTAATTATCCGTACTGCAACACTCGAAGGAAAATTAAAAGCATTTCAAGCCGCTTTAGGGATTAATGTAGGTTGTATTGCTTGGGGTGTAATCGTCGCTTGTGGTTTAGGGGCATTATTGATGACCTCCGATTTAGCCTTTGATGTTTTAAAATGGATCGGTGCTGCTTATCTAGCATGGCTTGGACTCAATATGATCTTCAAACCTAGAGCAGAACTTGCAAGTACAGCAAATTCTGGATCGAGTCAGAATTGGTTTATCAAAGGTTTTTTCGGAAATTTGCTCAATCCCAAAGTCGGTATTTTTTATATTTCATTCCTTCCTCAGTTCATTCCACATTCAGCCTCACCGATTGCGTGGACTATGGGACTAGTCATGATTCATGTAGTAATCGGATTTATCTGGTCTATGTTTCTAATTTCTGCCATGCAATCCGTATCGCATTACTTAAAACAGCCAAAATTTATTCGCTACATGGATCGAATCACAGGCAGTATTTTTATTCTATTTGCACTGAAACTTGCATTCAGCAAACGTTAAAACTACAAAATTCTGTTTAGGTAGTTGTTGATGTGTTCAGCAACAATCTGTGCATGTGTATGTGCAAACTGGTGATCACCACCCTTAATGACATGCAATTCAGCATGTGAAAAACACTGACTTAGATATTCTCCGACAGTAGGTGGACTCAAAGGATCTTGGTCTCCCCACAACAACAATACATCATTTTTGATTAAACCCAATTCAGCTTCAAAATTGATATTGGCGGTCACAAACCAATCTGGATATTGTAAATAATGCTGACGATATCCTTCTCTCCAATCTTGTACATCAAAAGGCTCCAGTGAAATTCCACCAGATGTCGCAACCAAAACTAATCCTTTTACCAGTTCAGGTTTCGTTAATGCCGCAGCCACAGCAAAAATACCGCCCATCGATTGAGCAACGATGATACATTCTTGTTGTATTTGACCAACGACATAATCAATCAGTTCATCAAAACTTGTTAAGTCATGATTCGCTTCAACACTACCAAACCCCGGATAACCTATAATTTCTTTCGCATATGTGCTTGGCAATAAGTCACGAACAGGCTGCCAAAAGCTCAGATCACCAGAAGCACCGGGTAAAAAGATAATTTTATTCATAAGCAACTTTGTATGAGCCTAAAACAAAAAAGCACCATCATCTGGTGCTCTTTTTTGGTTAACCTTGAAAATATCTTAAATCTAACCGTGCATCATAGACATGTGTAGTTGGACCTGTCATCCAAACCACATCTCCTTCACGCCACGCGATATGTAACTTCCCACCCGCAAGCTGAACCTCAACTTCACTGGCAAGTAGACCACGGCGCATACCACTCACAGCCGCAGCACACGCCCCTGTTCCGCACGCTAAAGTTTCACCTACTCCACGTTCAAACACACGTAAGCGCACGTGTTTTTCATCCAAGATTTGCATAAACCCTGCATTAACACGTTGTGGAAAGCGAACATGAGATTCGACTTGTGGTCCAATCCCTGCAACATCAGCAGTCAGCACATCGGGGACAATCGTAACGGCATGCGGATTGCCCATATTGACCACATCGATGTTAATGCTTTTATCATTGGCCAAGCCAAGTGCATAAAGACCTTCAGCATCTTCATGTGCATCGGTTAAAAATGGGATTTCTTGCGGTAGAAATTTAGGATAGCCCATATTCACACGAACCAAACCATTTGCACCCAGCTCAGGCTCAACTATACCCGCTTTGGTCTGCACACGGATTTTGGTTTTCGTGGTTAAACGACGTTCATGCACAAAGCGTGCAAAGCAACGTACACCATTACCACACTGCTCGACTTCAGAACCATCGGCATTGAAGATACGATACTTAAAATCCACATCTGGAAAATCAGGTGGCTCAACAATCAAAAGTTGATCAAAACCCACACCAAAATGACGATCGGCTAAACGTTGGATCGTCACGGTATCTAAATAAGCGCGCTGGGTAATCAGGTCAACAACCATAAAGTCATTGCCCAGACCATGCATTTTGGTGAATTCTAAATACATCCCGATTTACTCCTGAGGCAACAAATGCTCTTTTTCCCAGAGTGATTCTATTGTTTCACGTTCACGAATTAAATAGGCTTGATCACCATTGACCATAACTTCAGCAGCACGACCGCGGGTATTGTAGTTTGAGCTCATTACAAAACCGTATGCGCCAGCACCTAATACCGCTAATACATCATTTTCCTGCAATGCCAAATCACGCTCTTTACCTAGAAAATCGCCTGTTTCACAAATGGCACCAACTAAATCCCAAGTTTTAGTTTCAACATCGGCATTTGGATTGACGGACTGAATATCCATCCATGCTTCATACAAAGCTGGGCGAATTAAATCATTCATTGCCGCATCAATGATGGCGAAATTGCGATGATTGGTTGGTTTGAGTAAATCAACTTTAGTCAGTAATGCACCAGCATTGGCAGAAATACTACGACCCGGCTCCATATAAACTTTTAAACCGAGCTTTTCTAAAGCAGGTCGAAGTGCATTGGCATATTCTGCAACCGTAGGCGGTATTTCATCTTTATAACAAACACCCAAACCACCACCAATATCAATATGTTTTAGGGTGATACCTAGGCTTTTCAACTGCTCGATCATCAACATCACACGATCAAGTGCATCAACAAAAGGCTTAGTCTCAGTCAACTGAGAACCAATATGACAGTCAATTCCCACGATCTCTAAGTTCGGAAGTGACGCCGCATATTGATAAGTTCCATTTACAGTATCGCTAGGAATACCAAACTTATTTTCTTTCAAGCCCGTTGAAATATAGGGATGAGTTTTAGCATCAACATCAGGATTGACACGTAAAGAAATCGGCGCTTTTTTCCCTAACTTGGCTGCAACTTTTTGAATACGATCAAGTTCGGCATAGGATTCCACATTGAAACAAGCGATACCCACATTTAAGGCTTTTTCAATATCTGCTTCAGATTTCCCTAAACCAGAGAATACAATTTTTGATGGTTCGCCACCTGCAGCCAGCACACGGGCTAACTCACCGCCCGTCACGATATCAAAACCAGCGCCAAGTTTTGCCAAGACATTTAGAACAGCGATATTTGAGTTTGACTTCACCGCAAAACAGATTTGATGATCAATAAAATCAAAAGCACGGTGCATATCCAAATAATGCTTTTCCAAAGTTGCTTTTGAATAAACATACAAAGGCGTGCCAAATTGCTGTGCGAGCTGATCTAATGAACATTGCTCAGCATGCAATACTCCATTAATGCGCGTGAAACTCATGAAAATGTCCTTGTTTACAAACTTAAGGTGACGTTGGTTGTGATTCAGTCGTTGATAATGTTGCTTGGCTTTCCGCTTTCACTTCATCTGCATTTACTTCAGATGAAGCTTTGGCTGTAGACACTTCATTTTTATAAAGCAGGTATTTTGCACGCTTATCATGATTTGGATCAGAAGGAAGTTGCAATGCACCCGACTGACCGCATGCGGTTAATACAACACAACTCAGCAACACACTGATAGAACAAATGACTGGACGCATCTGAGCACCTAACTTTTACAATTCGCAGCAGTATAGCGTGATCAATCGATAGGCTAAAGTCTAAACATAAAAAAACAGCCACAAGGGCTGTTTTTTTATGTTGGGCGATATTTAACTAGAGAAAACTAAATCATTTTTTTTGTTCTTGTTCTTTTTCTTTCTTCAAACGATCTTCCCAGAATGTTGCATTACGGATTCCGAGTTTGACTGGATCAAAAGTAAACTTCGTCACGCCTGCTTTTTGTTGTTGCTCGTAATCGTTGAGAGCCTTGATGGTTGGTTTCCAAATAAAATAGGTCATGATAATACCAATGATATTAATCCATGCCATTAAACCAACACCAATATCACCGATCCCCCAGATATAACCCGTCGCACTAATCACACCATAAATAACGGCTGAAAGAATGAAGCATTTAGTCAGGAACATTAATGAAGGTGTTTTGGTGATATAGCTGAGATAGGTAATATTAGTTTCCGCAATATAGTAGTAGGCAATAATTGTCGTGAAAGCAAAGAAGAAAACTGCAAGTGCGACAAAGATTTGACCAAAACCACCAAAGACCGTACTTACAGCCATTTGAGTGAATGCTGGAGAACCAATTTCAACAGAAGCACCGACATTTTGAACAATAAATTGACCTGCTTCTAAAGTACCTTGAACATTATACATCCCCGTAATCAAGATCATGAACGCGGTCGCAGAACAAACAAATAAAGTATCAACATAGACAGAGAATGACTGTACTAAACCTTGTTGTGCTGGATGTTGAACTTCAGCCGCTGCCGCTGCATGAGGACCTGTACCTTGGCCTGCTTCATTTGAGTAAACACCACGTTTTACTCCCCAACCAATTGCAGCACCGATACCCGCCATTGGTGAAAAAGCATCAGCAAAAATCATTTTTATCACACCCGGAAGTTCTTGAATGTTCATAAAAATGATCACTAGCGCCATGAGAATATAGCCAAGTGCCATAAATGGTACAACATACTGGGCAAATCGAGCGATACGTTTAATACCACCGAAAATAATGACCGATAATAACGTGACAATGATAACAAGTGCCAACAACTTATAAGCACCAACATTGCCAAAAACAATGGCACCGTCACCTGTAATTTGCGTAAATGCATTTCCGACTGCATTCGCTTGAATGCCCGGCAAGAACAAGCCACAGGAAATAATTGCAGCAATCGCAAATAGAATACCTAACCAGCGCTGTCCTAAGCCTTTATCAAAATAAAAAGCGGGACCACCGCGATACTGTCCTTGATATTCAACTTTATAAATTTGACCTAAAGTTGATTCGACATAAGCGGTACTTGCACCTAAAAATGCAACCACCCACATCCAAAATACAGCACCCGGACCACCAAAACCAATCGCTGCGGCAACCCCAGCAATGTTACCTACACCAACACGACCAGAAAGTGAAACGGATAACGCCTGAAATGATGAAATACCCTGCGAAGAGGATGTTCCTTTAATTAATAGCCTTCCCATCTCCTTAAGCTGTCGTACTTGAACAAAACGCGTAAGAATAGAGAAAAATAAACCTGCACCTAAACATAAATAGATTAGCGCGGGGCTCCAGATAATGCCATTTACCCAATTAACAATTTCTGCTGCACTCATATATATCAACCTTTTTTATTAAAATTGGAAATATAACAACCGTTATATTTCCATTTGCTTGAGCATAAGCAATATCTATGCCAATCAACCGTAGTATCATGCCAAGAATTGAACAAATGCTCAAAACCGTCCATGGAAAAAGTGAACTGAACAAGTATATTAACTCAAAAACACACTGTATCTTACTTGTAAAAGTCTTATATCATGTTATTTTGCTGAGCACTTCCCTTTAACCAGTGAGTTACGAAAAGCGCCCTTTTCCCTTCATCCTTATTAAGAGAAATACGATTGGCGCAATGTTTTCGTAATTACTTTACTTTTTAACTAATTTACAGAAAATTTTCAATTTTAAATATGGCAAAAATTAAAACTATTTACCGTTGTGAACAATGTGGCGCAGATCATCCGAAATGGGCTGGGCAATGTACCGAATGCGGTGAATGGAATTGTCTCACTGAAATCCGCATAGAACCGAGTGTCACTCATCGTAGTCAACCCAAAATGGGCGGTGGATATGCTGGTCAAGCAGCAAGCATTACCACCTTAAATCAAGTCTCCGTTTCCAATGAAACCCGCTTAGCCACAGGGGTGAGTGAGTTTGACCGCGTTTTAGGTGGTGGCTTAGTTACTGGTTCAGTGGTCTTGATTGGTGGCGATCCGGGGATTGGTAAGTCCACAATTTTGCTGCAAACTGCCACCCACATGGCCAGCAAAAAAAGCTCAGCACTCTATATCACTGGCGAAGAATCGCTTTCTCAAGTTGCGTTGCGGGCACAACGTTTAGATTTGCCTACCGATCAACTCAAAGTCATGGCTGAAACCTGCGTTGAACGTATCTGTGATGTTTTAGCACAAGTGCGCCCTGCTGTTGCCATTTTGGACTCCATTCAAACCTTATATACCGAAACCTTACAATCTGCACCTGGTGGCGTCTCTCAAATTCGAGAATCTGCAGCATTACTCACCCGTTACGCCAAAAATAGCGGCACTGCTTTGTTTCTCGTAGGCCATGTCACCAAAGAAGGTGCGCTGGCTGGCCCTCGTGTTTTAGAACACATGGTCGATTGCGTGCTCTATTTTGAAGGTCAATCTGACTCACGTTATCGCATGATTCGTGCAGTGAAGAACCGTTTTGGTGCAGTCAACGAACTTGGGGTCTTTGCAATGACCGATAAAGGTCTACGTGAAGTCGCCAATCCGTCCGCAATTTTCCTGAGCCGTTATGATGAAGCCATCCCAGGTTCAATTGTAATGATCAGCCGTGAAGGTACTCGCCCACTCCTTGTTGAAGTTCAAGCCTTAGTCGATGATGCACATGGTCAACCTCGTCGTGTGGCACTCGGTTTGGAACAAAACCGTTTAAATATGTTGCTTGCAGTCATGCATCGACACGGCGGGGTTCAAACTGCTGGTCAAGATGTTTATATCAATGTGGTCGGTGGTTTAAAAATCACCGAGACAGGTTCTGACCTTGCGGTTCTACTCGCCTGCGCATCCAGCTTACGCGGCAAAGCCTTACCTCAACAATTGGCTGTTTTTGGTGAGGTGGGGCTATCTGGCGAAATCCGCCCCGTTCCAAATGGTCAAGAACGTTTAAAAGAAGCAGCTAAACATGGTTTTAAATATGTGATTTTACCTCGAGGCAACGCACCACAAAAACCAATTGAAGGTATCCAAGTGATTGCAGTTGCACGATTACATGAAGCCTTGACTGAAGCGATGCAACTTAGTGATGAATTGTAATAAAAAATATGCTTTTCTAGTTGAAATTCGCAGCAAATGCCTGCATAAATACACTTACTAATTGGAACTAAATAGGGATTTTCGATGCAAGTACACCAGCGTGGCTTGATGGCCGCTTTATTAATGGCAACCTTGGTTGCTGCACCACTCGCAGAAGCGAAACGTGCAGGCGGCGGAAAGAGTCATGGTATGAGCAGATCTAACTCATCTAGCCAGTCTTATCAACAACCTCGCCAAGCGACTCCACCAGCACAACAACAAGCCGCTCCGACTGCTGCACCTCAAAAGGCAGGTCCTGGTGTCGGTGGTATGGTTGCCGCAGGTGTTGCTGGCGCAGCATTAGGTGCCGTTGCAGCAAACGCAATGGCAGATGATAAAGATCCAGCTCAAACAGAACAACAAGCTGTTGCAGCCGAGGAGGAGAAACAAGGGCTTCCTAGTTGGATTTGGGTTCTACTTGCAGCAGCCGCCGCCTTCTTTGTGTTCCGCAGATTAGGCGCAAAAAAAAAATTAGCAGCAGATAATCCGTACGCTCCGAACAATAGCGGTCGAAATAATTTTAGCCGTCAAACAACATCACAACCAACTGCTCGTCAAACAGGTGACAACACCAATATCTTTGGTCAATCAGTTGGTGGTGGTGCTGCCACTCAAGCACCGTTTGGCAATGCTCCAACTCAAGCACCATTTGGTAGTGCTTCAACCAGCAATGGCAATCAACTGCCAGATGGTACTGAACCAGCTGCATTTTTACGTACTGCCCGTCAACGCTTCAATCACATCCAATCAGTAAACAACGCAAATAACATCCAAGAAATCCGTCGTTATTTGTCACCTGAGCTTTACAGTTCAATGTATAGCGACATTATGGCCAACCAAGACCAAGACGTTGCTGAATTTAGCAATCTCAATGCAATGGTGGTCGAAAGTTCAACTGAAAATGGTCAATATGTTGTCAGCGTTCGTTTTACGGGTACCGTAAGTGAAGACTTAAACAGCTTGCCACAACCATTTACCGAGATTTGGCACTTTGTTAAACCTGCTGGCTCACAACAAGATTGGGTTGTTGCAGGCATTCAGCAAGCTTAAAACCTGATAAAACAAAATGGCTACTTTGGGGTAGCCATTTTTTTGCCTATTTCAATCCTAAGGATGATGAAAATACGGATCTAATCGCTACCGCCCCTATTGTCGTTTCAAATTATCAGTCTGTTTACATTCTCTGTAGGCTCATATCTTGTTCGGTAAAACCAGTTCGGTGAAGGGTTGGATCTTTATGGGAAAACGATCATCCGAGGCTCCCTGTATGAATAATTTTTGTTAAATGTGTATCCCAAGCCTATTTTTGAGAAATACCGAAGTTTTGCTTTTTGCATAAACGCCTTATGCCCTTATCTCAATTGTTTTGAAATTTGCTTGAAATGGTCATTATCCACTTGGTAATACACGGTTTCACAAACGTCTTGATTACCATAGCGACTCCCCACAGCCATGACCAAACGACTGTCTTTTTGGTAAAAAATATCATTTGGGGTAAAGCCTTTCTGTTCACTATAACAATCAGCAAAGGTATCGGGCAAAACAAAACTCTGACCAGTTTTGGCATTATAGGCTAAAGCAAAGCTACATCCCCCACCACAACCTACCGTGTCCATAACATAATGCCCTGCAAAATTTGGTTTTCGTTGGGACATCTCTTTAAATAAAGTTCGGTATTTTTGGCTATGTGGATTAAGTTTTAAAGGTTGATTTTCTCCTGCGTAATTTTTTGTAGGATAATCCTGAAACTTGAGTGTTTTGGCATAGAGTGATGATGAACCCAAAACCAATAGGACCATATAAAAAACAGCACGTAATTCAGCCCAGATTCTAGATAAAAAATACATTTCCATTCCCCTTATACGCCATATGCTTATCAACTTTGAAACGCTTCACAGCGCTGAAGAACTACTTCAAAGTAGTTCACTCATTTACTGTTTGATTCAACATACCATTAAGCCTCATCGTTATATTTGCCGATGACAAAGCAAAATGATGAACAGTACAAGCTTATGCATTTATAAATTATAGGCTTGAATATGCCGTTAAGAACAAATTTACGCAAGAGAGCCATTTAAAAACAAAAAAGCCTTGCCGAAGCAAAGCCTTTAACATCTAAAATCGAATCGTTAAATCAAGAAACGAACTGCAAGAATAACCAGTACAAGCCACCTGATAAACAGATCGTTGCTGGCAAAGTGAATACCCATGCAGACAAAATGGTTCTCACCGTAGCGAAGTTCAAGCCTGACTTATTCGCAACCATCGTACCCGCAACCGCACTGTTTAAGACATGCGTCGTTGAAACTGGCATACCAAAACCATCAGCCGCAGCAATGGTACTCATCGCAACAAGCTCAGCAGACATCCCTTGACCATAGGTCATGTGATTCTTACCAATACGCTCACCCACAGTAATAACAATACGTTTCCAGCCCACCATCGTACCGAGACCAAGCGCAAGAGCGACTGCTACTTTTACCCAAGTTGGGATGTACTGTAAAAATGAATCCATATTGCTACGATATTCTTTTACAACTTTTTTCTGTTCGTCAGTCATCACTGGTAATGCTTCAGCTTTGTCTAAACGCTTAAATGCCGTTGTACTCAAGTACATGTCATTACGTAACTCTGCCACACCTTCTTCAGGAATGCTTTTGAGATCACCATAAGCTGCAACTTTTTCACCTAAATGATTGGTCATACTTGCCAATGCAGGTACAACTTCAGGCGTTTGTTCTTTGGTTTGAATATACGTGGTCAGCACTTCACGCGCTTTTTCATCAGAAAAATCTTGTCGATCAACATTTAGAACTAAAGCCGTTTGAGAAGACAATTGTTCAAATGATTGTAGATGTTTTTCATCTAAATTTTTATTTAATGAATATGCCAATGGAACCAAACCAATCAAGATCAACATGATTAAGCCCATGCCCTTTTGACCATCATTTGAACCGTGAGCAAAACTAACCCCAGTACAAGTAAAAATCAAAATACCGCGAATTAACGGTGGTGGTGGCTTATTGCCAACAGGCGGCTGGAATAACTCCATTTGGTTTTTAAATATCTTCTTAACCAACAAGAATAGAACCGCAGCGAAAGCGAAACCAATCATTGGCGAGAACAGTAAAGCCTTACCAACTTTAAGCACTTGATCCATGTCAATGCCACTGGTCGCACCAGTTGAAGCATTGAGCAAGTGGTTCATAATCCCCACGCCCAAAATTGAGCCAATCAAAGTGTGCGAGCTAGAAGCAGGAATACCGAGAAACCATGTTCCAAGATTCCACATAATCGCCGCAATCAGCAATGCAAAGACCATCGCAAAGCCTGCACCACTGCCTACATTCATAATCATTTCAACAGGAAGCAATGCAATAATACCGTATGCAACTGCCCCACTCGCGACCATAACCCCTAAGAAGTTACAGAAGCCCGCCCACATCACCGCTACAGGTGCAGGAAGCGCATTGGTATAAATGACCGTCGCTACCGCATTGGCAGTATCATGGAAACCATTTACAAACTCGAAAGCCAAAGCAATAAAAAGAGCCGTTGATAATAAAATGACAGAATATAAACTTAAAGCAGGAACATGTGCTAAGTCAGCACTGACCTGAAAACCGATATAAATAAGTGTTGCAACAATAATCGTCAAAAACACCGGCATAAAAAATTTCGGTGTTGGTACATGTACATTCGTTGATTTTGCCGCTGGGTTGGCAAGTGGTGAATCCGAAGCAGGGGGAAGATTAGAATTCATGTAGACGGACAGAGGATAATGAAATCCCCTGTATTGTTTAATTAAATTATGACAATTATATGACAAAGGAATGCCATATGAAGCCAAAATTTCATATTTTCACACTGATTTTCGATACTTTTTGGCGATAAATCCACCTACTTATTATATAAATACCAATGAAAACAAATGATTAATAAAACAAAAACACCTTAAAAACTGTTTGTCTGATTTTGCAACAAATGCTACGAAAGTTGACATCTTATTGTCATATTTCAGGGCACCTGTCTTATTTTTAAACATTATTCCGTTTAATTATTTCAATTTAATGAAACGTCGATGACATTTTTAATGTGAACTGACAGATCATCACTCTGCTGTACTGAAAATACGCGCATTGATACGGCTTCTGTTACAATGCCCCTGCTTTTTATCTTCATTTTTTACTGGGGTTCCTTATGTCCACACTTGCCACCCTAAAATCACTTCTCGCCCAGCGCATCCTGATCATTGATGGTGCAATGGGAACTATGATTCAACGCCATAAATTAGAAGAAGAAGATTATCGTGGGGAACGTTTCGCAGACTGGGCATCGGACCTTAAAGGTAATAACGATTTATTGGTTCTAACACAACCACAAATTATTCAAAGCATTCATGAAGCGTATTTGGATGCTGGTGCAGACATTATCGAAACCAATAGTTTCAATGGTACTCGCGTTTCAATGTCCGATTATCACATGGAAGATTTGGTTCCTGAGATCAACCGTGAAGCAGCGCGTTTAGCCAGAGCGGCCTGTGATAAATACTCAACGCCAGACAAACCACGCTTTGTGGCTGGTGTATTGGGGCCAACATCACGCACCTGTTCAATTTCGCCAAATGTTAATGATCCTGCATTTCGTAATATTACTTTCGATGAACTTAAAGAAAACTATATAGAAGCAACCCATGCTTTGATCGAAGGTGGTTCGGACATCCTCCTAATCGAAACCGTTTTTGATACCTTAAACTGTAAAGCAGCGATCTTTGCGGTCAAAGAAGTCTTCAAGCAAATCGGTCGTGAACTGCCATTGATGATTTCAGGCACGATTACCGATGCTTCTGGTCGTACATTAACAGGTCAAACTGCCGAAGCGTTCTGGAACTCTGTCCGTCACGGCGACTTACTTTCTATCGGCTTTAACTGTGCTTTGGGTGCAGACGCAATGCGCCCGCATGTTAAAACCATTGCCGATATTGCTGATACTTTTGTTTCAGCGCATCCAAATGCAGGATTGCCAAACGCGTTTGGTGAATATGATGAAACACCTGAACAAACGGCTGAGTTCATCAAAGAATTTGCTGAAAGTGGTTTGATCAATATCACAGGCGGATGCTGTGGGACTACACCAGATCATATTCGTGCGATTTATAATGCCGTAAAAGATATTAAACCACGACAAGTACCTGAAACCGTTCCTGCCTGTCGTTTAAGTGGTTTAGAGCCATTTAACATTTATGATGATTCGCTCTTTGTGAATGTCGGTGAACGTACCAACGTCACAGGTTCAAAAAAATTCCTGCGTTTAATTCGTGAAGAAAACTTTGCCGAAGCCTTAGAAGTTGCTCAGCAACAAGTGGTGGCAGGTGCACAGATCATCGATATTAATATGGATGAAGGGATGCTCGATTCGCAAAATGCGATGGTCCATTTCCTGAATCTTGTGGCATCTGAGCCTGATATTTCTCGTGTGCCGATCATGATTGACTCATCAAAATGGGAAATCATTGAAGCAGGTTTGAAATGCGTACAAGGTAAACCCGTTGTCAACTCGATTTCCTTAAAAGAAGGTTATGACGAGTTTGTCGAGAAAGCTCGATTATGCCGCCAGTATGGTGCTGCTGTGATTGTCATGGCATTTGACGAAGCTGGTCAGGCGGATACCGCTGCACGTAAACGCGAAATCTGTAAACGCTCTTATGACATTTTGGTCAATGAAGTCGGCTACCCTGCTGAAGATATTATTTTTGACCCGAACGTCTTTGCAATCGCGACAGGTATTGAAGAACACAACAACTATGCTGTGGACTTTATCGAAGCAACGGGTTGGATCAAACAGAACTTACCTCATGCGATGATTTCAGGTGGTGTCTCTAACGTCTCATTCTCATTCCGCGGAAATGAGCCTGTCCGTGAAGCGATTCACTCAATGTTCCTATACTATGCCATCAAACAAGGCATGACCATGGGGATCGTCAATGCGGGGCAAATGGCCATTTATGATGATATTGACCCTGAGCTCAAAGCAGCAGTTGAAGATGTTGTTCTGAATCAAAATCAAGGTGAATCAGGGCAAGTTGCCACAGAAAAGTTGCTGGAAGTTGCTGAAAAATACCGCGGTCAAGGTGGCGCTCAACGTGAAGCTGACAATCTTGAGTGGCGTAATCAATCTGTAGAAAAGCGTCTTGAATATGCCCTTGTTAAAGGCATCACCACCTATATTGATGAAGATACAGAAGAAGCACGTTTAAAAGCAAAACGCCCACTTGATGTCATCGAAGGCGCATTGATGGATGGTATGAACGTCGTCGGTGACTTATTCGGTTCGGGCAAAATGTTCTTACCACAAGTGGTCAAATCTGCGCGCGTGATGAAACAAGCGGTGGCATGGCTGAATCCGTATATCGAGGCGGCAAAAACGAATAGCAAGCCTAAAGGTAAAGTCCTGATGGCAACCGTCAAAGGCGACGTTCATGATATTGGTAAAAATATCGTGGGTGTGGTGCTTGGTTGTAATGGCTACGATATCGTTGACCTTGGTGTCATGGTCTCTTGTGAGAAAATCCTGCAAACGGCGATTGATGAGAAATGTGACATCATCGGCTTGTCAGGTTTGATTACCCCGTCACTGGATGAAATGGTCTTTGTTGCCAAAGAAATGCAACGCAAAGGCTTTAATATTCCGCTATTGATTGGTGGTGCGACCACATCGAAAGCCCATACCGCAGTAAAAATTGACCCTCAATATTCAAATGATGCGGTGATTTATGTTGCCGATGCATCGCGTGCGGTGGGTGTTGCAACCACCCTACTTTCACCTGAAATGCGTGGCAGTTTTATCGCAGAACAACGTGCTGAATATGCCAAAATTCGTGAACGCTTAGCCAATAAACAACCTAAAGCGGCAAAACTGAGCTACCCAGAATCTGTTAAAAATGGCTTTAAGGTCGATAAAGATTATGTGCCGCCGATTCCAAATACATTGGGCACACACGTTCTCACCAACTACCCACTTGCAACCTTGGTGGAGTATTTTGACTGGACACCATTCTTTATTTCTTGGAGTTTGGCAGGCAAATTTCCGAAAATTTTACAAGATGAAGTTGTCGGTGAAGCAGCAACAGATCTATATAATCAAGCACAAGCGATGTTAAAAGACGTGATCGACAACAAACTGTTCGATGCACGTGCCGTATTTGGTTTGTACCCTGCGCAACGCACTGGTGCGGATACGGTCAGTGTATTTGACGAAACAGCTCAACAGCTCACGCATACTTTTGAACACGTACGCCAACAATCTGACAAAGTCACAGGTAAACCAAATCTGTCTTTAGCTGACTTTATTAAACAATCTGAGCAGCCAGAAGATTATCTTGGTGGTTTTACCGTGTCGATCTTCGGTGCGGAAGAATTGGCAAATGAATATAAAGCCAAAGGTGATGACTATTCTGCAATTTTAATTCAGTCTTTGGCAGATCGTTTTGCTGAAGCATTTGCAGAACATTTACATCAGCGTGTCCGTAAAGAGTTTTGGGGCTATAAAGTCGATGAGACTTTGGACAATGATGAACTGATCAAAGAAAAGTATGTCGGTATTCGTCCTGCACCGGGTTATCCTGCGTGCCCTGAGCATTCTGAAAAAGCAGTGCTATTTGATTGGTTAGGTTCGGAAGAAAAAATTGGTACGAAACTGACTGAACACTTTGCGATGATGCCACCTTCTTCTGTCAGTGGTTTCTACTATTCACATCCTGAAAGTGAATACTTTAACGTAGGCAAGATTTCTCAAGATCAGCTTGAGGATTATGCAAAACGTAAAGGTTGGACACTAGATGAAGCGAAGCGTTGGTTAGCACCGAATTTAGATGATTCGATTGGATAAACTTATGTGATAAAAAATCCCCTCGATTGAGGGGGTTATTTTCCTTATCTTGAATTAAGGACTCCTGCGATGTAAATCGTTCCATTTAATACATCTTTTCCTAATTTAACATTATCAAATTTAAAAGTTTTTTTATCCGAATTGATTGATAAGCCTAAACAAGAGTTATTACGATCTCCGCAGGTTATCTTTGATTCACCATCAACACTTTCAATTGATAGATTTCCGTTAAACTCTTGAATTATATTTAAAAAATATGATTCAGAATAATTCTTTAAATTGATTGCATATATTTTCTGATCATTAATGACATAAGCGAAATCAATCCTTGAGGTTGATAATAGAACATTTTCATTGTTGAGGCTTAAATTAGAGATATTTCTAGGGATATCAAAATTTATATTTAATATTTTATTTATATCTCTTTCTTTATCATACAATTTTAAGTTTTCCATATTAATTGATAATATTTTTCCATTATCTGTCCATGAGATAAATGAAGCTGGAACAAAGTCATCAAAGGAAAAATTTAATTTACCTTTTTTATTATAATTAATAATTTCTAAGCGTGTATCCTTGAATGAATTACTCTCTGCTACACCTTGGTAAATATGAATACTAATAGTCTCTTCATCATTTTTAAAATTAAGATGGTCTACACTACTGATATACTCACCGCTACCATCTCTATAGAAAACAACGTCGGAATCTATCACAGATAGTTGATAAGTTTGATCATCAAATTTTAGGCTTCCTTTTTTCTTTATTTCTGGAAATCGATTTTTATTGAAAGCTAGCCAATTAGATGGAATTTTGAATTCCAAATCACCTGAAATAGTTGCAGGTATAGCTCTTGCACTCTCTCTTTCCGCTTCCTCTACGTAATCTCTAATCAGTTGATTAGAATTTTTTTTAAAACTTACCTTTAATTTCCGACCAACTTCGTCAAATCTATAACTAGTATTATCGGCACATTCCAAATAACTGATACAGAATAAAAAACTATATTTGTAATTACTTCCCCAAGCAAGTGTAGCAAAACTAGCTTTTTTATTTTCCGCTATAAGTCTTAGATCTCCGTAAAAAAAATCATTTAATTTATCAAACTCCCAAAACGAAAGAGTTACGTCAGGGTCATTTCCTTTAGCACTTAAACTATAATTTCCAACTTTCAAATTTAGCTTAATTTTATCGTTAAACTCCTCAGCTTGAATTGTGAGTATATTTTTTTCAACTGAACCTCCTACTTTCTTATCACTACCACATCCAGTGATAAGAAAAACTGTTAATACACTTATACTTATTAATTTAAAATTCATAAATCACCTAATTATTTTATAATATACAAGAATTTAATAATTACAGATAAATTTGTTTCTGTGAATAAAATTCGTTTTTTAAAATTTAGCGTGCCATCCCTGACCTTGAAAGTTGAGAGATACTCATACCAACTATTTAACCTATATTTTTTTAATCCTCCCTAACCATCCTTTAAAAATGAGAAGGTACAGATAATAAAATAACAACTTTAGATTTACGACAGCCCTCTTTACTAAAAGGTATTGCAATCTCTGTTTCCAAACAAAATAACTACTTGATACAGATTAGAATTTAGAATAGATCACTTAAATGACAACTTTTTCTTTCTGTAACATCACTAATTGAATCAACTAAAAGCATATTCTTATTTCCATCACCTCTATAAGCTCCAACAACCTCAGCATATACAGGTTTTATCATATCTTTTTCCTTAGATAAAAAGTTTGATACTGCTTTTTCATCACTCCATTCAGCATCTTTTAGTTCATATATATTTCTACTAATATCACAACGCGTCAAAATCACTTTCTTGTTTTTAACTTCTAACGTCCCTATAAAAATATCCATCACCTCACTTGATTCAATAGACTCAGCAAAAGTAGTCAAAGGATTCAGTAACATATACACAATTAAAAGTAATATGAGGTAAATTTTTTTCATTGAAACGCTCCTAGCGTATGACATCGAAAAGTATATTCATCTGATAATTCATTCAATTTTAGTCATTAAGTTTAATATGCTTTTTACTAAACTACTTTCATAAATTTGAGGATATAAATAATTATAATCCTCCCCAACCCTCCTTTACAAAGGAGAGAGTGCCGCGAAATCTAAGACCTACATTCAACTCATGGTAAAGTCCCCCTTTGCTAAAGGTGAGAACCTAAGTTTCGCAAGACAGGGATTCCAATCTCTGCTGAACAACCCAATAAACCTGCTCCACCACAGCATGAGTTTCAACCAAAATCTGATGATTAGAAAATCTGAGAACCAAAAGCCCTAACTCACTTAAAGTTTGATCTCGATTCTGGTCCACTTCCAAACCCTCTTCTGTATAATGCTGCCCACCATCACATTCAATTACTAAATTTACTGTGGGACAATAGAAATCCACAATAAAATTTAGAATAGGCTTCTGTCTATAAAACTGTAGTCCTAAAATCTGTTTACGTCTTATTCTTTGCCATAGTAGTTGCTCAGCATCTGTCATATTACTTCTTAAATTTCGACATGCTTGCTTTAGATTCTTATTATAAGGCTTCATTAATCTCCACTTTTAAGCAGACATCTGCTCTGCAAACAACACGCCATCCAAGTGATTCATGTATAGCGTGATGCTAACCTCACCGCCGCAATTCAGACGAATGCTATTTAAGGCTCTTTCTTCTTACAGCTCTTTCTGTTTCTCAATCAAATCATCAAGGTTCTGATAAACATGTAAGACACGATCTTTATGAGTTCGTGCATGATCTAGACGTTGTTCAGGGTCGACCAAAAGCAAGGTATGCCCATCATCAATCAAGCGATCGACTCCCTCTAGGAACATACGTTTACCGACATCATGAATGATTGAAATTTGAGTCAAATCAATCACGATTGTGCTTTGATCAATCGGCTCGGCTTGTAAAATACGCAATAACATTTCTGCTTCAGTAAATTTCAAAACGCCCCGAAGCACATACACACTTAATGATGCATTTTTCCCAGTTCGATAATGGCTCTGTACAATGGTTTGTGCTGAAGGTGTGCCTTCCATCAGATGCAAACCCATATCTCGTGATAGCCGTTCTAAAATATCGATTCCTCTTACACTATTCCCATGCTCATCGAGCTTCGGAGAAAAAGCAGCAATACTGACCTGACCAGGCAACACACCTAATATTCCGCCTGCGACACCACTTTTGGCAGGAATTCCAACAGTCGTGAGCCAATCACCTGCTGCATCATACATGCCACAGCTCATCATCACGCTCAGGACTTGTCGTACCACAGCACTATTCAATAAACGTTTTCCAGTTTTGGGATCAACACCGCCATTGGCAAAAACACTGCCCATATGCACCAGATCTTTGACTGTTACCAATATCGAGCATTGACGAATATAGCCATTCACAATATCAACAGGGTCAGTTTCCAAAATCCCGACTGTCCTCAACATATAACCAATCGAGAGATTGCGATAAGCAGTTTTCACCTCAGAATCATAAACAGCATCATCAAAACGCAGTTCACGTCCTGCAAGCTCACTCAAAAATTGCCGTAAAATTTCTGCACTAGATAAATTTTCTTTAGCGGGGATCAATGAATGTGTGGTGATTGCACCTGAGTTAATCATCGGATTTTTAGGACGGCGATCTTTACCCAATGAAATTTCATTAAATGCCTCACCCGATGGTTCAACCCCAACTTTATCTAATACAGCGTCAATACCAAGCTGTTGTAGCACATAGGCATAAGTGAATGGTTTAGACATCGATTGAATTGTGAATTCAATCTCATCATCCCCAACTGAATAGATTTCACCATCTACTGTAGACAATGCCAACGCCAAGCGATTGGGATTTGCATTTGCCAACTCAGGAATATAATCGGCTAGATGACCACCGTTATCGATATCACAGGCATCAATCACATGTGCCAAATAATCAGGAAGAGGAGTTTTCATGGTCATCTAGCCTTTGAATGTTTCAAGTTATAATTTAGATTAAGTCTTATAGTACAGATTACTGATAATATTGAAATTATAGCTTTTGTAATAATTTAAAGGTTGCCATACACCGTGTAAATTTAAAGTATGTTTTAAAATGCCATACATCAAACTAACTCATCCGCTCCACAAACAACACACCATCCAAATGATCAACTTCATGTTGAACGATCCGCGCGGGAAAACCCTCATATGTGGTTTCAACCACCTCACCTTGCAAAGTGTAATAACGTACTTTGATCGCTTGTGCTCGCTCCACTACACCGCGCTGATCTGGCACACTCAAGCACCCTTCTTCACCTAAACAAGTCGCTTGAGAAAACGCTAGAATCTCAGGATTCACCATTACCACCGCATCCATTTCAGGCGCATCCGGATAGCGTATATTTGGACGTGAAGCGACAATAATAATTCGTTTTGAAATATAAACCTGCGGTGCAGCAATCCCAACACCATTACGCTCAAGCATGGTCGCATGCATCGCTGAAGCAAGTTGCATCAACCATTCACTATTAAACTCTCCATCCCCAACGGTTGCAGCTTTAAGGGTTAAAATATCTTCACCGCGCTGTGCTACAGCTAAAACCACACTCATAACAATGACCTTATTCTTGATCAAATAGTAAATAACATAGTATTGGATATTTCATGTGGCTTCTATCATTTTCACGCTAAAATAAAAAAACGCTCCGTATTGATGATACGAAGCGTTTTTTCTAATCTAAGTTAAATTAAAGATTTTTCTTTAATTCATCAGCAACAATTTCAATTTCAAGTTGGCTAAATTTACGAATTTCACCTTCAGCATGTCTCTCTAGCATACCGCCAATCAAAGGCACTTTTACTTTTACAGTCCAAGTCAAAGAGATATTTACTTTCTCACTGTCACCAGTAACGCTACGCTCACCCTTTGCTTCTAAAGGTAAATTTGCACCCAACTCAACCGTTGAAGTTAAATTTTTCAAATGGGTAATATCAGAACGTTTTAAGCGGAATGCATTTTTTAACAACTTTTTCGCAACATCTGGAATATTTACATCAAGATTATATTCACGGCGCAGCGTATAAGTATCACCGTTTATAGCAGATTCAATAATTTCTAAGTTTTCCCCAGGAATACGTTTACACACTGCTTCATGCAAAGCTGTATTCGCAACCAGTCTTGAAAATTCTTCAATTGAAACACCATGAATTGTTTCATTTACCGTAAATTGATGTGCCATTTTTAAATTTCCATTTCGTTTTATTTAGGATTTCATCACCGTCTGAAGTATATCATTCTCATTTGAATCGCAAAGTCTGAACTAGCAAAAATTGGTGACTGCTCCGATTAGTTATTCTTATTGTGATTTTCTCGTATGCCTAATTTTACAGCAACTGATGTCGTACGACTGATCGATAAATAATGATGACCATATTCAATCACAGCATAGAACTGTTCAGCTCCATCGTCTAAGCCTGTTGCTGACCATGTCGTACCTTGAGGAAACTCATCTAACCACGTCGCTTTATAAAAATCTGAAACCGAATCAAAACATAAATATGTTTCAGGATCGGCGATTATTTTATTCGCTATCTTGTCGAATTTTTGCTGTTTAAAAGCATCTAAGCTGAGTAACACAAAGGTTCCTATTTTTATTTGCTTGAGGCGGCTTAAGTATGTTATCAACATATTAGGGTCTTCAACAAACCCAAATGATCACAACGATAAATTATAAGGAGTAACCATGTCTTATCAAAATATTTTAGTCCCTGTGGACGACTCTCCAATTTCTTATGCGGCGGTTGAACATGCACTGTCTTTGGCGAAATTATCAGGTGCAAAAGTCACAGTGCTAAGTGTGGTTGCAGTTGATCCTTATGTGGGCGTGGACTTTTACCAAGTTGCACCTGCGATAACTGAGCATTTTATGCAAGCTGAAGCACATGCAAAAACACAGTTACAGGACATTGCTCAATCATTTAGTCAAAATGATATCAATGTTGCCACTAAAATTTATCATGGCTCGGCCAGTGAAGGCATACTTTTTGTTGCTGATGAAATTGGGGCAGATTTGATTATTATGGGTTCGCATGGTCGTACTGGGGTAAAACGTTTATTGCTCGGTAGTGTTGCTCGTACAGTCCTGACTGAATCACACATTCCAGTTCTGGTCATAAAGCAATAAAGTATCTTCTGATTCAAAAACCTTGTGCTAAATCACAAGGTTTTTTATTGCATTACCGCTATTCTCGAAAAGTTTCCCATGTTTCAAAGACATGCTGTTTGTACAACTGTAACTCAGAAAACTGAGGGATAACTGCCTCACTTTGTGTCGGTCTTAAAAATACAAAATCATCTACTTGAATATCACAATCTTTCGGGACATTAACCAGCTCTTGGTTACTACTACGTCCATATAAAACATGCGGATGTGATTGTTTTGGATAGACATAATTTGCTAGCCAATATCCTCCATAAATAAACAACGCCTTAGATTTATGTGGCAATTTATCGAGTAAAGACATAGAAGGAAGCTGAGTAAAAGGCAGTACTTTTAATACAGGCGCGGCAATCCATAATGCAGGCTGCAAAGCTTTTAAAAAATCACTGTCAAAATCGCTTGGTTTTAATAACATAGAGCCGAAAGATAAGTCGTTGCAAACACTTTCAGTAGTATGAAAACTGAAAGTTGGACTACCACCACCATTAAAACAAAGTTCATCATTCCATAACATTGGGAACTGTTTTTGAATGAGATTTTGATAATTTGCATAAATCTGTTGTGATTCTATATACGCAAGTTCAGGCTTTTTAATGATAGCTGGAATTTTATTGACATGTGCGTCATAGCCCATCAAGCCTGATAGCTTTAAATGCTGTGGATATTGCTGAATCAGTTTCAATATTTCAGCAAGTTGCTGGGTGGACTGCACTCCACCACGATGTAAGCCGACATCAATTTCAATATTCACGTTTAAGCAAATTGAATATACCTGAGCAATTTCCAAATACTGCTGTAGGCGTTGTTTGGTATCAATTAGCCACTGAATCTTGGCGTGTGACCATTCGGAATACTTTTCATAAAAATAACCTGTGGCTTGGGCTGGCATGGGCTTGCCTAATAAAATATCAGCTTCAGCAAAGTTTTCTAAGATTGAAATAATATGTGGTTGGTGAAACACCATAAAGCGTTGCGTATTGATCTGTTCAGACAACATTTTTAATAAATCTAGACAGGCAAGCGATTTCACCACCAAACGTGCTTTCAAGTGCTGAGCATGTGACAAACGCACTTGTACGTGTTGGATATTTTGTTTTAAAGCAGCCGCATCCACGATGAGTTGTGGTGTCGCAACCCTCTGTTTTTTTAAATCGAAATTGAGTTGTTTAAAATAATGATCCAACATTTTTTATCCTTTTCAATCAAAGAAAATTTACATACAATTCGATACGTGAAAAAGTCATCTACAACCTGAGCAAGCCAAAGCGACTGTAGCGTTAGCGAAGCGCAAGAAGTTAAAATACACCTTAATAAGCTTTAAACACCTCTCAGGGCGAAACCAAAGTAAGTCTAGCTGAAAGCTTATTCCTTAATTAGATGAGAATACGGCATGACTCCGCTAAAAATATTCCAGCCCATACAAACGCTCTTTAACCCAAAAACAACTTTTCTAAATATGGATTTAAAAACTTGGCTTGCGGATCAAGTCGCTGACGCAAGGCCATAAAATTATCCCACTTTGGATATAAAGCACGAAGCTGCGTCGTAGTTATATTATGCATTTTCCCCCAATGTGGACGACCCTTATATTTCTGCAAAATCGGTTCAACAACATCAAAAATCAAACTCGGATCTTGTTTATGATATTGATGAACTGAGATCGAAATCGAATCTTGCTGATAAAAAGGACTCAACCAAATATCATCACCTTTGACAAAGCGAAATTCGAGTGGGAAAAAAGTTGAAACTTTATAATTTCTTAAGGTATGTAAAACCTCATCTAGACATTCGATGCCTTGCTCAACAGGAATCTGATATTCCATTTCATTGAATTTGGTATTTCGCGGCGTTGGAAATATCTTACTCGACCAATCCACGTAAGTTGTTGGTTTAACCAGTACACCTAAAAGCTTCTGCAAATATGGATTGATTGGTGGGAAAAATCGGGTGAGCTCAGAGCACATGGTCAGCAAAGTATCATCCGACGGGAAGTTTTCTTTACGTGGCAATATCTTCTCATCAGTTTCATCTAAGGTTTTTAACATCACCTGTTTTTCATAGGAAAATACAAAACACTCAATGTGCCGATGCTGATGCTTCCATTGCTGAATATGATGCATCATATCTTCGAGGGGACAAAGTTCGATGTGCTCTTTCAGCTTATATCGTGGACGATTTTGCATGGTGATCTTGGTCAAAACCCCTAAACTGCCTAAGGAAACACGTCCTGCGGCAAAAATTTCAGGATGTTCGCTTCGACTACATTTTAGGATTTCACCTGAAGCCGTCAGTAACTCAAAGGCTTCAACATAAGCCGAAATACAATGCAAATCTGCGCCTGTTCCATGTGTACCTGTTGAAACTGCACCTGCCAGACTTTGCTGATCGATATCGCCCTGATTCATCAAGGCTTGATTGATCGGGTGTAAGTGTTGATCTAAGTTGTATAACCGTGTTCCTGCATAGATGGTACTTTGACAGCGGTCAATATCTGAAGACTCCACACCCGCTATACGATCTAAAGACAATAACAAAGCATCTGTACAGACCAACGGCGTAAATGAATGCCCTGCACCAACTACCCGTATTTTAGGATAGTCTTGCACAATTCGCTGTAACTCTAAAATATTGGTTGGTTGTAAGATCTGCGTAGGATAGGCCTTTTGAAAACCTGACCAATTCGACCAAGTTGCCTGACTAAATTCATTCATACTGCCTCTCCTTGGCCTACGGCAGTTTTTAAGTTACCGTGATTGGTTCGCTTTGCGAGTTCTTGTTCTGGAATCGGCTTTGGCCGCGTCGTTTGATCATAACCTTGATCATCGTTACGTTTATGTTTCCGCTGTAATAATTGTTCTGCTAAATGTTTGAATTTGCTTTGACAAGCGGCAAGTGTCCATTGCCCAAATAAGGTATGCCCACCTTCATAAGCTTGTTCTTGGTATTCTTCATATGTGGTGACATAACCCATATAATCATTGCAATAAGAACTTAACCAAACTCGATCTATCTCAGGCTGATCAGCCAAAACTTGTTTTACAGTATGAATAACGCGTTGTCCTGCAATCGTCGTAAACTCACCCGGACAGCATACAAGTGCTAACTGACCTAATCGAATGATTTGTAATGGCACAACACTCGGCACTAAAGGACTTTGCTGTATTGCCCCTACTTTGACTTGTCGATTCATTTCTGCAATCAACGGATCAAGCATACTCGGCGGAAAGCCAATCGGCTGCCCTAAAATCTTTTTTGCGCCTGCTTCTAGTAAAATTTGCTTAGGTCCTTGTGAGGCATATAGTTGTTGATAGGCAGTAAAATCAGATGCTAAAGGATGCTTGGTTTTTTGTTTTCGAAATTGATTGGCTAAAAACTGCATCGCTTTGATTAAAGGCTTTGGCGCACCGAGTCCATCGACAGGCGTTCCTGCAAAAAAAGCAACGCCATGACATGGTTGACTGGTTTTGGCACCGACGTGCCCAGCAGCAAACTCAGGCGGAATCTCAATATTGCTTAAATCCACATAAGACAATACCCCATCAATTTCTCCCTTAATCTGTTGCAAAGGATACTGAAATGCCGCTAAAGCCAATTCACTTTGATAACGTCCATTTTGCTGTGCATATTGGTACTCTTGTTCGCCTTTAATTTTGTTTCGAATCTTGAGTTGGTTTTTGCCATGAAAATGTGGAGACACATCGCCTGCAGTTGCTTGCGCAAAAATCGTGACAGGATTTTGAATCCCCTGATCAATCAAAGACTGCTCTGAAAATGCAGCGGCATAGCCCTTATTATCGCCATCATGTGCTTTTAAATTATTTCCAAGACAAGTTGCATGCACCCCAAACAAAGAAATAAAGGATTGTAATTTTTGCGCTCGATAAAAACCGATCAGTTGCATTTCACGATTCATCGCCAAATGTGTTTCAGTTTCTGAATAATGGATGACATCAGGATTACGGTTATAAGCCTTGATTGAACGATTCCATGCCACAGGTGTATTTTCTGCAAAATTCTGTGTGGTCAGGAAAATCTCAGTCTCTTGTTCTTGCTCTATGGCGGTCAGAATACTCAGAATAATCGCATCGACAATCGCGCTTAAATGTTCGGGCACAAAACCCGGTGTTGGCATGTTATACAAGGCTTCATGTGCACAGCCACCCGGCCCTGAATGTGTATGGGTTGCGGTCAAGACCAATTGATTTTCATTAAACGCTGAACCAAAGCTTTGCTGAAGCCTCGTCACCGTTTGATTACGCATGGCATGGGTAATACAGCCTAAATCGAGACAGCAAAAAATAAGCCGATTTTGCTGCTGATCGACGATGCTAAAACTACGCACATATAAAGCCGTTCGCTTTTCATAAGCACGATGTGACCATTGGCCATAACCAAACATGGCGTAGCCTTTGGGTTTTATTTGAATTTCCTGCTTATCCCAACCAACCTGATACATTGGTACATTCCCTTATTAAATTCTTTTTCTAACTATCTGTTATAAAGCATGTTTAAAGTTAAACAAAATTATGCGATAGCCAAAAGCGTTAAGGGAATTTATTTTTTTATAAAGAGGGATTTTGGTCTAAAAAAATGTATTTTTTGTCAAATGTTCAACAGATTATCATTCAAGCACAAACAAGCTTAGGACTCATTAGCATCCCAAGCTTGCTTTAAATAACCGAAAAATAGAAACTTAACTTGCAGCTTGATAAAACGGTACATCACCATTAATGGTGGCGCGATGCATAATCCGATGCGCATCACCATAATCAAATAAAGCTTTATGCTGCGTACAACGATTATCCCAAATTGCTACGTCACCCGCCTGCCACTGCCAACGTAAATGGAACTGCTCACTGGTCGCATGCGCAAATAGATACTGTAACAACTCAGCACTTTCGGCTTTATCTAATTCATTAATACGCGTGGTAAAACCTTCACTCACAAATAAAACCGGCTGACCTGTGACAGGATGGGTTCTCACCACTGGATGAATGACAGGAGGATTACGTTTAAATGTTTGTTCAAGTTTTTGACGCTCAACCTCATTATGTGCAAAACGTTCAATCGGGAAAGACTGACGAATATCATGGGTAGCCGTTAAGCCTTGCAACTTTTGCTGTAAGTCTTGATCCAGTGCAGCAAATGCAGCGGCTCCACTTGACCACAACGTATCACCACCGACTGGTGGAATCTTGATGGCTTGTAAGACACAACCTAATGGCGGATTTTGGCTAAATGTGACATCGGTATGCCATAACTCATTGTCACGTAAGTCTTGTTTCCAACTATCCAATACAATGATTTCAGGTACATTTTCCACCGTTGGAAAAATCGGATGAATATGCAAAGAACCAAAACCACGTGCCAAATCAGCTTGGGCTTGTGGTGCTAACTGCTGATGACGGAAGAAAATCACATGATGATCAAGCAACGCCTGTTGAATGTGTTGGGTGGTCTTTTCATCAACCGTATTTAGATCTACATCGTGAATAATTGCACCAATGCTTGGTTTAATGATTTCAAGATTTAACGTCATTTTTACATCCACACTTATAACTGTTGACCATACCAAGGCGAGAGTTGCTGTTGTAACCAACGCAAAAACAATTCAAAACTGACGGCGACAATGGCAATCACAATGATGCCGAGTACCACAGTATCGGTGATCAGGAATTGCGCCGCTGACTGCACCATAAAACCAATACCACGATCTGCTGCCACCAACTCCGATGCTACTAAGGTTGACCAGCCCACACCCAGACCAATACGGATTCCTGTCAAAATATGCGGTAACGCCGTTGGTAAAATCACATGCCAAAATACTTGTGACTGGCTCGCGCCTAAAGATAAAGCAGCACGCTCACGATTAAGTTGATGGCTCAACACGCCATGGGTACTGCTAATAATCACGGGTGCAAGGATCGAAAAGAAAATCAAAAGTACTTTGGTGGTTTCACCAATGCCGAACCAGATCACCAATAAAGGTAAATAGGCCAAAGGTGGAATCGGACGCAATAACTCAACCAACGGATCAAGCAGCGCACGCACCCATTTGTTCAATCCCATCCACAAACCGACAGGCACACCAATGGCAATCGCCGCGACTAAAGCCAGCAAGACCCGTGAAATACTTGCCGCCAAATGCTGCCACAATGTTGCTTGCATAAAGCCTTGTTGACTGACTTCAAGGAACTTCTGCCATACCGCTTGCGGACTCGGTAAAAATAGGCTGGGGACAATGTTTAATGTGGTGATCAGATACCAAATCGCCAATACACTCAAAACACTCGACAAACTAAGAATCAAACTACGGCGGCGAGCTACAAACCCTCCTAATGCATTCAGAACGAAACTTGATTGCTTGGGCTCGGATGGATGCAGCTCAGCAGTCTTCGTAACTTCATAGACTGTATTTTTTGCTTGACCCGTCATACAGTCACCTCATTTACTGCTTGTTTCTGTACACGTAACCGTTCAAACAATTGCTCACGTAATTGAATAAATTTTGAATCGGATTTAATCGCACGAATGGGTTCGCCCCGTTTATAGCGATCAGCAAAATCTAATTTTAAAGTTTCCACGATCTTGCCGGGACGAGCCGTCATTAACACCAGTTGATTGCTCAGTAACAAGGCTTCCTCAATATCATGTGTGATCAGAAAGAAGGATTTATTTTGTTCAATCCATAAATCTAAAACCAACTGCTGCATGGTTTCACGGGTAAATGCATCTAATGCTGCGAAAGGTTCATCCAACAAAATAAAAGCTGCATGGCTAATCAAAGCACGTGCAATACCAACACGTTGCTTCATGCCCCCTGACAATTCCCAAATATTAGCTTTGGCAACATGGCTCAAGCCAACAATTTTCAGAATCGTATCAACTTGCTGTTGTATTTCATGTGCTTTTAAGCCTTTAAGCTGCAAAGCAAAACCAATATTTTCAGAGACATTTAACCAAGGCAGCAAAGCGTGATCCTGAAACACCACAGCGCGGCGTGCATCAGGTGCAGTCACCACTTCATCATCCAGTTTAATTTGCCCTGAACTTGGCTTTTGAAAACCTGCCAAAATATTCAACAATGTTGTTTTACCACAGCCGGACTCACCCAAAATAACAGTCAAAGTCTCTTCTTCAATCTTGAGATTAATATCTTGAAGTACTGGCACAGTCTGCTTTGGAAAAGTTAAATGAAGATGCTCAGCAACTAATACGTTCATTTAGATCTCCTATGGCTGTAAGAAGTTGGTGGTAACATTGCCCTGATAGTTCGGCTTGACTTGATCGACTTTGCCCTGACTTTTTAAGAAAGTTGCTGTATCAAAAATATTCTTGGCAAACTCACCCGCTAACGTCGCTTGTTGTTGCTGACGATCTAGATAAATATTTCCTGAAAGCAGTAATGGAATATCTTTGCTATCCGACCCCGTCAGTTGCGCAATTTTCTGAATATTGTCCGCATTTTGTTGAAAGGCTTTGGGATCTTGGTTATAGGCTTCGATCTGCTTCAAGCTGGTTTTTACGAAGGCTTTGAGGAATTCAGGATTTTTCTCAGCAAAATCTTTGCGTACCACCCAAAGATCATAGGTTGGTGCGCCCCACTCACCGACTTGCTTTGAATCGGTAAGTACCTGTCCGCTGGCTTTGATTTTGCTTAATGCAGGTTCCCAAACATAAGCGGCATCGATATCACCACGTTCCCAAGCCGCAGTAATTTCAGGTGGACGTAAATTAATGATTTTGAGTTGGTTCTCTGAAATATCCCAATGCTTTAACGCAGACAATAAGCTGTAGTGTGTTGTTGAAACAAAGGGAACCGCAATGGTCTTACCCACTAAATCTTGTGGTGTTTTAATCCCCGATTTATGACTCACCACCAAGGCCTCAGAACCACCTAATTTTGAAGTCACTAAAAATACTTCGATGGGTAAATCACGACTGGCGGCCGCAGCGAATGGACTTGAACCAATATTTCCGATCACCACATCACCTGATGCCAGTGCATTGATCACATCTGAGCCCGCATCAAATTTACGCCATTGAATGGATTGCTGACTATCACGCTCATAATCACCATTGGCCTGTGCTACTTTGGTTGGATCAATACCCGTCTGATAAGCAATCACCACCGATTTGTTATTTTTTGATTGTACTGATGTAGCATCTTTTTGATTTTGATAAATAATAAAAACAACTATCGCCACAAGGACGATTGTTGTAACAATAAGTGGCTTGCGGTTTTTGAGGCCCATAATGAGATGATCTTTCAATAATAAGGACTTATGGTATGCGCCATGTTTTATTATTAAAAATAAGAAAAAATGCGTTGTTTATTCTTTTGAGGTATATAAAACATTCATTCTTCTTATAGATTTCCCCTAAGCCCCTTTTGTTTCTCTTGATGGAAGAAATACAAAGAGGCTAAACAATTATGCAAAGGGTCTATCAAAACCGTGCAAATATTTATGGCATTTTCATTTTTTTGAATAACTACACATGCAAAATATACAAGACCAATAAAACTAACTCACCTATAATTCGCTGTTATTACAGTACATAAGCGCTATCGTGTATGTAAAAAAATCAACAGCGTTCTGAGAAAAATCATGCAACAAGCTGACGCACCAAACCAAGCTCCAACGATTCCATTTTGGCAAGCCTTTTTATTTTGGCTAAAGTTAGGTTTTATTAGCTTTGGTGGTCCAGCCGGTCAAATTGCCGTAATGCACCAAGAATTAGTCGAACGCAGGCGCTGGATTTCTGAAAAAAGATTTTTACATGCATTGAATTACTGTATGTTGCTTCCTGGTCCAGAGGCGCAACAATTGGCCACCTATATTGGTTGGTTAATGCATCGCACTATCGGTGGTTTGGTTGCTGGCATTTTGTTTTTCCTGCCCTCATTATTTATTCTGATCCTACTTTCTTGGGTTTATATCCAGTTTGGTGATGTCCCGATTATTGCAGGGCTATTTTACGGCATAAAACCTGCTGTCACCGCAATCGTATTCCATGCAACCTATAAAATCGGTCATCGCACCCTCAAAAATAAGTTTTTATGGTTTATTGCCAGCACAGCATTTATCTCTATATTTTTCTTTAATATTCCCTTTCCAATCATCATCCTCAGTGCGGCAATATTGGGCTATCTGACCAGTAAAAAATATCCGCTCTTATTTGCTCAGCAAACTGCGCATACAAATAGCGCAAAAAGTTATGGTACAGCGGTAATTGATGATGATACTCCGCCACCCAGTCATGTTATTTTTCGTTGGGCGAATCTATTCAAGATTTTAATCATTGCAGGATTATTATGGTGCGTGCCGATATTAATGTTGTCCTTAACATTGGGATGGCAACATACTTATACCCAAATGGCATGGTTTTTCACTAAAGCTGCTTTACTGACCTTTGGTGGCGCTTATGCAGTTCTGCCTTATGTCTATCAGGGTGCAATCGAGAATTATGGCTGGCTCAGCCCAACGCAAATGATTGACGGCCTTGCATTAGGTGAAAGTACCCCCGGCCCACTGATTATGGTGGTGGCTTTTGTTGGTTTCCTTGGCGCTTTCAATGCAGCATTATTGGGAACTGAGCATTTATTTCTTGCAGGTGCAATTGGAGCCGTAATTGTCACGTGGTTCACTTTTCTTTTTTCTTTTGTATTTATTTTGGCGGGCGCACCTGTCATCGAATCCACCCATAACCAACTTAAATTTACAGCTCCACTGACCGCAATTACAGCAGCCGTGGTTGGGGTGATTTTAAATCTCGCACTGTTCTTTGGCTATCATGTGCTTTGGCCTAATGGTTTTGAGCAAGGATTTAATTTTGAAGCTGCACTGATGACTCTTGCTGCTTTAATTGCATTATTTAAATTCCAGATCAATGTGCTGTACGTGATTTTTGCATCTGCGCTGTGTGGATTAATGCTATATCTCTTATAAATACCACATCACATCTGTGAGCTGCTCGATCTCCGCTTTGTCATGGCTGACATACAGCATCGGGATTTTAATATCCTGTATTACCTGCTGAAAAAAAGGAATAATCTCAGCCTTATGCGCTGCATCCAAGGCTGATAATGGTTCATCTAATAACAATAAATGTGGTGAATAAAGTAACGCTCGACCTAAGGCAACGCGCTGCTTCTCGCCACCTGAAAGCTTAATCGGCATTCGCTCGACTAAATGACCTAACTTTAATAACTCAATAATATAGTCCACATCAAACTGCCGTTGCTGCGGCTGAATATGCTTAAACCCAAAACGTAAATTTTGCATCACATTTTTATGTGGAAACAGTTGTGCATCTTGAAAGACCAAACCGACGCGGCGTTGTTGCGTCGTTAAATTAATCTTTTGACCATGATCAAACCAAGTCTGATCCTGAACCTTGATCCAACCTGATTGTGGCGTGATTAAACCAGCGATACTGTGCAAAATTGTGGTTTTTCCTGAACCCGATGCACCAAACAAACCAATGACTGAATGATCGGACTGGAAACGCTGATCAAGATAAAATTGCCCTTGCTGTAAACGAATATGACAATCAATCATCATCATGCATAACCACGCTTATTTTTCTGATAGCGATTGAACCACTGTGCAAACCATAAGGCAAAAAAGGCAACGGTCAGTGACAAAATAATCAAGCGCCAAACGGCGGCTTCAGTATCAGGTTGCTGCATGAGACTATACATCGCTAAAGGTAAGGTTCGCGTTTCACTGGCAATGTTACCAACAAAGGTTATGGTCGCACCGAACTCACCTAAACTTCGACAGAAACATAAAATACTACCCACTAGAATACCACTACTGGCCAATGGCAAAGTCACCTGCATAAATGCACCAAATGAAGAAGCACCCAAACTCTTTGCTGCAATTTCTAAACGCTGATCGACCAGTTCAATTGCAAGTCGTATCGATTGTACCAATAACGGAAACCCCATCACTGCCGATGCAAGCACCGCTCCTTTCCAGTTAAATGCAAACTCTATCCCGAATGGTGCGAGATACTGCCCTAAAAATCCATTGTTTCCAAAAACTTGCAATAGTAAATAACCGGGCACCACTGGTGGCAACACCAACGGTAAAAACACCAGCGTCTCTAATAGTGATTTTCCCCAAAACTCTTTTCGCGCCAATATCCAAGCAATCAAGGTGGCAGGAATTAAACTAAAAATGAGACAAGTTGCTGCCACTTTACATGACAGCTTCAGGACTTCGATCTCTTCAGGTGTAAGCATCATTGCGGCAGTACACTAAAGCCATATTTTTTAAATATAGAAGTTGCTTCTCGGCTTTGCAGAAACTGATAGAACTTTACGGATTCTGTATTGTTCTTAAGTAATCCAACAGGATAAATAATCGGTGTATGGGTATTTTCAGGAAATACAGACACAATCTGCACTTTTTTCGTGATCGCCGCATCTGTCGCATAAACAACTCCCGCTTGGCACTCACCACGTGCCACGAAATTTAAAGCTGCGCGTACATCTTCCGTTGCAACGAGACGGGGCTCTATGCTCCCCCACCAGCCCAACGATGTTAGCGCTTGCTTTGCATATCGTCCCACAGGCACACTTCTGATATCTCCTGTGCAAACCCGACCTCGAATCACACTCAGAGGATCAAAGCTATTTTGCATTTTAATCTTGATTGGACGATCTTTTGGACTAATCAGGACTAAACGATTGCTGAGTAAGTTGATCCGATGATGAGCCGTGACTCGTTTTTTATTTTGTAAATAATTCATCCAATCTACATCAGCGGAAATAAAGAGGTCCGCCGGTGCTCCCGCTTCGATCTGTTTGGCTAATGTTGCAGAGCCTGCATAAGAGGTTTTTATTTTGACTTTATTTTCGTGTTGATAATGCTGAGTTAATTCATTGATTGCATCCGTCAGACTTGCAGCTGCATAGACCGTTACTGTATTGCTCGCCAATACATTTGCGCTTAACGATAAATTTCCTGCAAACAATATTGTTGCAAAGCATGCTACTTTAATCTTCATATGCGTTCTATGTACCTTCCTCGGATTCGCTATGTTTCCACAAACATAACGCCTAATAAAGATACACTAAAAACCACAATTAGCCAGTTTTGTACACTGGCAAATGTCGCTAAAAATAACGATAAGTGAGAAATCTAGCCTTTTACAGCTAAATTTTGCTTCGGCAACAACTTACATCCGCATGATAAAGGGTCATTGACTCGTGCAGCCGCTTTTCCCATCACCTGCATATTTGGATCACCTGCAATAATCGTTGAAACCGTTTGATGCTTAGGGCAAGTCGCTTTATCACCGACACAAGCAATCGGAATACCCTCAATTAAGAAGCTACTATTTCCAGAAATGACCTTCCCACCACCAGTTGTTGGACAACCAATCACAATATAGGGTGTTGCCATAATCACATCCCTCGCATCTTTAATGCTAAAAAATTAAAGTACTTCAAACTCAATCCGACGATTTTTACGGCGACCATCAGCAGTTGCATTGTCTGCGATCGGTTGGCTTGAGCCCTTACCTTCTGTACTTAAACGATCAGTCGCAATATTTTTAGCGACTAAATAATCTTGTACAGCAACGGCACGCTCCCTACTCAG
Source organism: Acinetobacter sp. 2JN-4 (assembly GCF_003687745.1). Lineage (NCBI taxonomy): Bacteria > Pseudomonadati > Pseudomonadota > Gammaproteobacteria > Moraxellales > Moraxellaceae > Acinetobacter > Acinetobacter sp. 2JN-4. The sequence goes on from NZ_RDNY01000001.1 coordinate 267,867, forward strand.
AATTGTATTTTTATTGGCATCACCTGAGCTATCGGTATGCCCAATGATTCGGACTTGCTTACTACCGACCTTATTTAAAGCAACGGCCATTTCATCCAAAATACGTTTACCTGCATCAGTTAAAATCGCACTACCTGATTCAAATTCAATGATGCGATCTTTCAAAGCATCATCAATGACTTTTTGCTCAGCCAGATTTACAGAAAGCTGGGCATTGAACCGATAAGGCTGTTGAACTAAAGACTGGAAATTTGAAGCTGTAGGTTGAATCTCATTTGGATTTGTCATTTTCCCAGTCAGCTCAATCTGAGTCCCTTGTACACGTAATTGTCCCTGCTTCACTTTTTTTAGATCAGGTGTAATCACGCGCGTCACTGAATCACTCCAACCATTTGGCGCTGAAACAGGACGAACCTGAATCTTGTCTACCACTTGATCTGCACCATAAACAGACTGCATTTTAACCAAAATCGCCTGTTTGCTTGCTTCATTGGGAACAACACCTTCAACCACTATCGGTGCTGCGATGGCTATATGACTCAGCACTAAACTCAATAAACCGACAACACAGCTACCCAATATAAATTTCGTATTATTTGTCATATTTATTCATCTAAAAAAGTTTGTCGAAATAGCTTTAAACCTTGGTTAAGGCTCAACTGACGTTGACACAATGATTGCTCTAAAGTAGCAAGACCTGCATTCTGCTCAAGATAAGCATCAATCCACTCGGCTTGGATCAAAGATACCCAATGATCACTCTGAATATTCTGGGTAAACAGATCACTTAGCGCCATAATATCTGCCCCTTGAAAACCGATAAATAAAATAGGGTCTTCCCGATGCAAGATACCAATCAATATTTCTGTATTACTTTTTTCTAAAAAGCGCCCAATCATTCCCACCCAAAAAGCAGCAATTTCATAGCAATACATATGGTTATTGATTGGCAAAATCAGTACTTTATTCAGACGACTGGTACCATTTTTTAAGATTGGCTGGAGCAAAAGCCCCAAGCCGATCATACTTTGTGCCAGTTGATAGACATTGATTTTCATCAATTGAGCAAAGGAATGCAGTGTATGATTTTCATAAAAACTATTGCATTCTGATGCGGTGAAAACCTGAACTAAATTGGGTAAATTGTTGAGCTTATCCAACATCACATCCGTATCGCGGATACTGCGTAATACTCGATTTCGTTGAAATAAATCCACCAACACCGACTTATAAAAATAAGGTGCAAGCAACAGATTTTTATAAGGCTGTTCAATCTCTAGTAATTGACTCAATACCATCGGGAATGCTCGTCCTGAGCTATCTTGGCTGGCAATCAAGTTTGCGACCAAGAACATTGATTCCGAAGGATTTGCAATAAAAAAATCAAGTGCAGGCAAAGCCTCGTAGCGCTGTTTAAACTCAGGCGCTTGCATTGCATGCTCAAGTGCTTCAGTGATCCACTGATCAAGCACTTGAATCAACGTATATTGACCTTTGGATTTAATGAAATCCCCACGAGCAGGTGTTTTTCCATAATACAATGGCGTAGTTTTTACTGCTTGCATACACCCCCCTCATGATACTGCTTGATCATCCTAATCATTACGGTGTTGCTCCTTGAGATGGTGAAACAGTAGAAGGTTGTGGTGTCGCAGCAGTGTTGGTTGGTGTGGTTTGGGCAGCGACAACGCGAACTGCTTTCTCAGTTACCACATTATCCACAAGTTTTAAATCTGCATAACCACGACTTGATCCGACGTTGCCTGAGCTATTGCCACTGATTAATCTAAAGTTTACTTTCAACGCCAATGCTGGATTTGCCTTGCTCTTCCAGAGCATTTCAAAACTACCATTCTGCTCTTTACGTTGTGCACTATCAATCAAACGATTAATCCCGTACTCACCAGGTTCATCAAAGATAGTATGGGTTTGTCCTTCTAGATCAATCGCAGTAATGCGAGCACCAGGAATCGCGCCTTTATTTGGCCAAACAAAATTCACCCATTGTTGAATACCGTTTTCATAGACCATACGTTGCCCATCAATATCAATGGTATAAGACAAGAATTGCGGGTTCTGCAATGGATAAAACTGGAAGTTAGATTGATTCGATGCTGGCGCAGCCGCCGGCTGATCCAAACTGCCCGTCGCCATACCATTCACTGGTGCGACATATTGTTGGAAAGCCATCACAAATTTTGGATTCAGGCTGATGCCTAAATCTTTCCAAGTTTTAGAAGTCAGCACATAACCACGACGAATCACAAATGGATCTAAAGCCTCTTTCACAAAACGAGAAATACTACCTGTTTCACCAAAGATCTGACCAATTTCATTACTGGTTGCTTGAAGTGTCACACTCGAATTAAATGGATACTTCTGACTAAGATTGGTTTGGAATGGTTGATAGGCTTGTATACCCCAAAGTTTATTTAACTCATCCTGAGTTGGCAGGATCAAACTTGAAAATGCCTGCGTCAATGGACTCATCAATAATTTCTGCGCCACTTGCTGATCAGCTTCTTTCATACCCACCATCATTTTCTCATCAACATACTTCTGGGTAATGTTAAAGACAGAAGTTTGATCAGTAATGGTCTGTTTCACCAATGCCATTGCATTCGGTCCAATCTCACCTGCTGTTTTGAGGTCATTGAACTTACTACGCACTTGCGCGAGATTATTCATGTACTCATCAAATAATGATTTGTCTTGTAGATCATCACGTTTACGCACCAATTGATAGAACATTTGGTACTCTTGCGAAATTGCACCCTGTGCTTTATTCATGGCTTGAACAGTGCGCTGATCATCCGAATTCCTCAAAACTTTACGTTTGAACCACGCAATGAAGCCTTTTTCAGGAATCGCCAATTCTGCTTGTACAATCGGATTATCCCAATTGGTTTCGATAGCTATGCGTTGTAATAACACGCGAATTGGTGAGTTTTGTGGTTCACCTAGAACATCAATATTTTTGACTTGTTGGCTAAACTGATCCGCTTTTGCATAATAAATACCATTCAGGAATTTTTTCCATTCCGCTACATATTCTTGTTTATACAAAGCCACCAACTGTTTACGAATCTGTTCTGGGCTACCAGAGAAAGTGAGATCGTCGGATTGACGACTGTTCAATACCCAATCTTTGCTGTCTGTTGGTTTATTTGCGGCATCATCGATGGCGGTTTCCACATATTCATCCCAAGCTTTCTGTGTAAAAACACCTGGCAATGCATAACTACCTAACACGATACCTCGATTTTGCTCGCCAACAATTTGACCAACTGTTACCGCTGGGAAACGCACTGCAGCGCGCATTTTAATTTCATTATAAACACGATCGCGTGCTGGCATACCTTGAACGACAGACAATAGTACTTGACGCGTTTGATCAACAACTTGCGCATCAGTTTCCAAGATAGGGAAACCACTTTGATTGGCCAAGGTCATCGCATAAGAAAGAATCTTTTCCGCATCCTGAATCATCTCGCCACGTGGCATTTGGCCACGATTACTATCTAACCAAGAACGCCAGAAACGAGAGACTTGATCACTCAAATGACTGCTATCCATGTATTCAGGATTGCTCATCATCAGATAAGCTTTAAGCGCATTGTAAGCATCTTGAGGGTTGCTATCAGACGGCTCTAAATACTGTTGAGTTTTAGCAACCTGCTTGATTTCGACATTGACATGATTTTCTTTCAACGTTGTTTCATTGTTTTTAACACGTTGCAAATATTGCGCGATATTTTGCTGAGTTGGCGTCAACACGATCTGCTTGATACCTTTCAAGTATTCAGCTTTTAAACTTTCGCGCAATTGATTGCCTTGATACAAGCCGAAACTAAATTTGAGCGGGCGATTGCTATCGAACTCATCCAGCTGTTGTAGACGCTCTTGTAAGATTAACAAAGCTTCAAGTTGAGTTGAGAGTTGTCCACCAGATGACTTTTCTAAATGCACAACTTTATCTAAATCTGCCTGTACGTCGCTGATCAATTGTTGGTTATTGCGATATGACCAGACCCATACTCCCAATATCAGTGAAACGCCCACCAATGCGCCGATAAATGCGATATAGCGTTGACGTTTTTTAGCAGGGTTAATGTGCTGTTTTACTAAATCCTTATCTCGCAAAATGACATTCGAGAACAATCCATGTAAGAAATAGCCATGATTCGGCGCAACTGATGGTGTGATGCCTTCTTGGGTACTACTTTGGATATGCTCAAGCTGAAACTCTTGTGCAATGTTCTCTGTCATTGGGCTTTCAATCACGCCCTCTTGCAAAGCACTGGTAAAATAGAAACCACGGAATACCGGTTGGAACTGATATGGATTATCTTCAAATAAAGTCCCAATAAAGCTCTTAAGTGCAGGCTTTAATGTTTTGAACTCCAGTGGGAATGTCATGACACTTGGTGAGATATTTTGCGAATGACGACGACTTAAATGCGTCGTGCTGACGCTTTTCAAACCGTCATAAAGCAAGCTGTAATGTTTATCAAATAATTCGACAGCATTTTGTGAGGAGTTCTGCTCATACGGCAAAGTCGCTCCCCAAGCTTGGTTGTATTCTTGCGATTCATAACAATCGAAGAACTCCGTAAATCCAGCAATCAAATCCATTTTAGAGAAAATCAAATAGACAGGAACCACAACTTCTAATTTCTCGGTCAAATCTTGAATACGAGCACGTAAGTTCTTGGCCAATTTCAATGAACTTTCAGGACTCTGACTGACTAACTCAGCGATACTCACAATCACAATCAAGCCATTTACAGGGGCTTTGGAGCGATTTTTCTTTAAAATATTCAGGAAGCCTAACCATTCAGAATGATCTTCTGAATAGACCGAATAACGGCCTGCGGTATCCAGTAATATCCCTTCAGTTGAGAAAAACCAATCACAATTACGTGTGCCACTCAGACCTGCAGACACCATTTTTTGATGCGTTTCTTCAAAAGGAAACTTTAACCCAGAGTTATAAATTGCAGAACTCTTTCCTGCCGCGGGGTTACCAATCACCATATACCAAGGCAATTCATATAACGCTGCATTACCTTTTTTATCGCCTAATTTTGATTTACGAATCAACTGAATCGATTCTTTCATCTGCTGATGGATTAACTGTAATTCAGCCTTATCTTTTTGTTGATCATGTTCAGCACTACTTTCTTGCTCAATCGCATTGGCTAACTCTTCACCCTGTGCAGCATGGCGTTTTCTTTGGATCAACCAATAAATGCCATAGACGATTAAACCCAGTACATAGGTTGCAGCCAAAGCCAGAAAAATATGACGTGGAATAACCGAATAGGAAGAAACAAGTGCCACAAATAAAGACAAGGCAATAATTGCTTTCGGATTGGTGATGTACTGCCACAGATAACCTAAAATGATGTACATTGAGTTCTCGAATTCTTAAAAAGTTAATCAATCAGCAATCGCAACGCTTTCCTGATCTTGCTTAATCTCAGAAAAAGTTTGAATAAATGCTTTAAAATTTTGGCTATACACAAAAGCAACCTGTGGATCTGGAAGCTGTGCCCCCAACATCAATCCAAAAACTTTTGCGACGTTTTGAGTGTGCCCAGCCATCGTTTGGCAATAAAGATAATGATGCGGTTCAATTGGACTCTCTGCAAAAAACTGCGTTAGTTTTTTAACAACTTTGACATCAGAACCATCTTCAATCACCAAGACAAAAGGCGCCTCATCCTCATATTGTGGTAAATCATGAATATCTAGCTCATCAAAAATTTGCTTTAAATTATTTTGATTTGATACAAGCTTTAAGATTTTTAAAGCTTGTAACTGTTCTATCTCAACCACTGCAGGTGCAACACAACAACTGCTGACATATTCAGCAGGTGTGTACGCTTTTTTGCCCCACATTTTTTCATCGATAATTTCTTGATCAAGCTCAGAATCAGCTGCAATGATCAATGAAATTTCGTGTGGCTGTTTTTGAATTCGATCAAATAACTCAACCACATACTGATCAACAGATGATCGACTGACGAAATGATATTCGATATGAAACTTCTGTGGAATGATCCCTAAATCATAGAAAATGGCCTGAATACCGTCATTACTGCTTTGATCATTCCAAGTGTGAATTACATCCTCAGAAATTATCATATGCAAGTTAAGCTTCTCTAAACGATAGACCTGCTCAATCTGCTTTAACTCAGTTCCCTCATCACTCGACACGGTCGGATCTATCCAAGCTGGATGCATACGGTACTCATGCAAATTCTGGCTTTCATAAAACAAACTAGAACGTTGTAAATGATCTGAAATAGTGCTCAAAATTTCATTATGCTGTTGAATTTGATGATGGATAAGTAACGTGATTCGCTGCTGTCGCATGCTGACAAATTGCATATCTGCAGATGTATCTTCACTGAGCAACTGATCCAATGCCTCAATACGATAAGACAAAACGGGCGATCCATGCGCATCCAATAAATTGCTATCCAACAACGGCCCCGCAAGCGTTTTGATACCCTCAAGCGTTGAATCATTTTCACCTAAAGCACTATATGCTCCTGCCGCATAAATGTTCAGCTCTAACCACGTGCTTTTTTGGACTTCTTTTTGCTCAGTAGCTTCAATATTTTGACTTTGCTCAGCGGCTAAAGCTTGTTGCTTTTTATCTTTATACTTTTGATAAGCCTGATATATCAACCACGGTAAAATCAAAACTGAGGTGATGATTAAAGGTAATATAAGGAAATAATGGATGAGATCGCCTGATTCTGGTTGATATTGGGTATCACGCCAAAAATAAATCACAATCAACCCGACCAAGAGGAAACAAGTGATAAATATTGCGATAATCTTCTTCATCATTATGCCGCCCCCAACAGTGCATAACGCGTTTCAATGTTATGTTGTAATTGTGTGGATGGCATTAAAAACGCCCCTTGCCCTAAACCAATATTATGGGTCGAATTTAAACCCATTGGACCAATTTCACTTTTATCCAAGATCAGCCGAACATCGATAAACAACGTTGGACTACACCACGTTTGGATCAAATGCTTCAATTTTTTATTTAAGGGTTGTTCGGGTAAAAAAGCCAAATATTGCTCTCGCTTTAATGGGCCAATTTGTATTTCAATCTTGCCATCAATTTGTTGTACGATATCCCCACAAAAGGTATTCACTCCCAATAAACTTGGATTTTTCCCACCCAAACTGGTCTTCTGTTCGTCACCTAACTGGAATTTTTCTTTCACAAATTCCTGAATATGTACCTGCTCATTAAACATGCAGGTCAATACAGTTTTCAAGGCATGTGCGGTGTTGTTCTGCCCTTGCATCAAACCTGCAAATTCAGCAAAGTATTCTTCTAAATCTTGCTGCTCATGTTGGGAACTAATATAACCATTTAAGGCATGCAGAATATCGAGGTAATGATTATCCTGTTCGATTTCATAACGGATCGGTAAATTGTAAGTCAGGCTTGCATCAACATACTTCGCGGTCAAAGTATGATTGAACAATCCCAAAAACTCTTTCGCTTCGAGTCTTTGCTGTCTCGAACTTTGTTTTAATTTATTGGTATAGGTATAAGGCAACGTACCTTGTGTGCCTGTTAAACCCACAACAAGATTTGTCAAATAAATACGTTCATCTTGATAGCGTAATTCTTCAATTTCAGTCGCAGGAAAGCTTAAACTAAAGGATGTTTCAAACTTAAAATCATCTGACCAATTTCGAGACACAGGTGCATGAGGCACATGCCGCAATAGCCGGGCTGACTGGATAAACTCAAAAGTGCCTGCCTTTTTAAAGAGCTGATCAACTACAGAAGCGTCTTGCCACCAACGTTCTGAACGCATTGGTATATCTCCTGTTGGTTAAGACTATCTTTAACAACTACATCAACAAAACTATTGATCTGCACTTTAAGATTAAAGATATGGCTGAGTAACTGGCTAAAAATATATAAGCTATGCCCTCTAAAGACGCTTCGATTCACGTCTAACTCTACTTTTACCCCCCGAATAAACATCGGAAATGGTTTGGCATTGACCAATTTATTGGTCGTCGAAAAACTTAATGTTTTCAATGCATCAATCAATAAAATATTTTCTTTGGAATGTGGCAAATTGTATAAGGCTAATAATTCTTTGAGGTGGCTGAGCGCATCCCCTTTCATCAACGCCAAAGTATTCAATGACAAATGCGAAATAATTCGCCACTGTTCATTTTTATTTTTATCAAACTCAAAAGGAGATGTTGGACGTTTCAGAATCAAAGCACGTCGAGCCAAACTGCTATCATTTAGATTTAAAATATTATTGCTTTGACCCAAAGCCTCATGCGCTAAATCACCATTTGAGCACAACAATTTGGTACTAATAAAATCTGATTTTATTTCATACGGTTTTAAATGCTTCGAAACAATTGAATATCCCATTTGCATGGTTTTGTTGGACGATGGGAAGTAATTCAATGCATAAAAAAACTGTACTTTATCGTTATGGTAATGGCTCATCGCGAAGAAAGGGAGCACAGGCAAATAGGTTTGGTCCAGATTGGTTTTTTCCCGCACCATATTCATTTCAATCACTGAATACACTTGATATAGCTCAGGATGATGCGCATCTGTTACCAGTGGATATTGCAATTGGGTATGGGCTATTTTTTGTGGCTCAGCCTGTTTTTCAAACAGATTAATTGCGGGTGTGGTAAATAATTTGAAATTTGCGATATTCAATTCTGAGTAATTACGTACCACAGCCTGATCATTTAGATTCAATTTAAGATGAATCAAAATTTCAAAACTCGAATGTTGCTGCAGGATACCTTTTAACTGACTTAAGTCGAGATTGAGATAGTTAAATTTTTCAGGAAAACAAAAATATTCCATCAACAACCGATAAGCATGATGCGTATGTTGATCAACAGGAAGTAAACTTTCTTGCTCGGTGAAACCCATCACCAAAAATGGATTGGGAATCTCGACAATACGTGATCCAATCCGTACTGAAAAAGCTGTTTCTTTGTGAAAAATACTATCTAAGACTTGTAATGGAAAATTTGAGATCGCATCTAAATAAATTGGAAGTTTTTCGTCAAGTACACAAGACTGAGCATCATTAAATACTTCAAATTTCAAACTTAAGGTTGCATTCTGATTCAGATGCATATGCGTACTGGGTGAAGTCTGAAAATCCAAATCCGTTAACGCGATGGGTAATAAACGAACTTCATTGCTGGTATTAAATTCACATTGCACGCCTTTAAAACTACGTGATCTTAATGCCGTTTTTTGAGGAATAATATGTGGTGATGTCAGTTGTTTAATTTTATTAATATCTTCAAAACTGACCACAGTACAGGCTGGAAAATGACGTAAATATTGAGGAAACATCACCTCAAATAACGAATAAGTAAATACGTCATAGCTGTCTGCTAATTTTTTATCAATTCGCGCCGCAATCAATGAAAAAGCCTGAATTAACCGCTCAATATGAGGGTCATCAATTTGTTCTTGGTTCAGTGATAATCGTTGAGCAATCTTTGGATACTTCTGCGCAAACTCTCTAGATTGTTGACCGAACTCTTGTAATTGTTTTTCATAATACGGTAAAAGTTGTTCTATCACAGTTCTCTCGCGCTAAGCTCTTGCAGAAATAACATATTGTTGTGTCGTCGGTTTCAATAAAGCATCAAAAAAAACGGGTTCATATAACGGATGAATATTTAAGTAAGCTTGAATGCTTAAACACAATGCCCCCATATTATGCCCATCTAACAACATCTCGACTTTAATCTGTCGCAACCTTGGCTCATGTGCCGCAATAGACTGCTCAATAGACTGACAAATCTTATCTCGATCCAACGGATTTGCGGTTGAAAGTCCAACGAAATCAATGATCCCAAACTGCAAAATAGACTTTTTTGCGAGTGGATATTCATCCATATCAGTATCAAACTGCGCAATTCTGGTATTGAGTAGATCCTCCAAATCACGAGCAACCGACTCCCGTAATTGTTGAATCGACAATCCCCTTAAATAATCTTCATGCTCAGGTAATAAGCGATCAAACAGTGTTGACCTAAACCCATATGGATATAAATGATCTAAATTCATTTTGATAAAACAGAAAGATAAGGGAAATAGAGGTTAATGAATCATTAACCTCTATGAAAAATCACGATTCTAATTATGCAGCGTAAGATGCTGTATTGTTAGAAAGTGACCATTTCTTAGTTACAGCACCTTTCGCAGTACCGTTAATATCTTGTTGGTTATATGTCCACTCAACAGCAGCATATTTCAAACCAAACTGTTCAGTTGGAACGCCTTCTTCATTTACGATCGGAGTTACACTTGAAACTAAAACATGCTTCAATTTGATTTGTAAGTACTTGATACGTTTATCACCATTTGCACGATAAAAATCAATCTGTACTTCATCAAAAGTATAACCAGCAGAACATGCTTCCCAAAGTTTAGGACTAGTTGCATCCAAATCTTTAAGGAAAATCATATCTTCGTGCTCAACACGCTCAGCAGTATGACCCCCAACACTACTTGAAGTCGCAGACTTAGGCTGACGGATTTTGTGAGACCAAGAGTTAACTTCTAGCCAACCTTTGTGCTCTGAATCGCGAGATTCTCCATCAACCTTGTATTTGCCACGAAACTCAACGTATATATCTTTCATTTAAAAATTACCTCTGTTTATTTAAAGTTATTTTAGGGTCTGTTGACACCTCAGCTATGTCTTGAATCGTCTAAAAAACATCTTTAGTCGCAAACATTTGTGAAGTATCAACCTCCCCTTTTGGCTGATCTCATTTTTTAATTTGAGGACTGCGGTAGTTCAGTCACGAGTCGCAAAGAAACAGACAACTCATCCAGCTGGAAATGTGGTCTTAAAAAGACCACAGATTTGTAGTGACCTGGCTGTGCAGGATCTTCTACAACTTTTACTGATGCCTCACGAAGCGGATATTGTGCTTTCGCCTCTTGAGATGCACCATCATCAAGCAAAACATATTGTGAGAGCCACTCGTTCAAAAAGGCTTCAACATTGCCTGCTGATGCAAAGCTGCCCACTTTGTCACGCATCATTGCTTTTAAATAATGTGCGATACGTGAGACAGCCATGATGTACTGGATCTGACTTGAAAGTGCAGAGTTTGCGTTTGCTGTATCACTGTCATATTTCTTCGGTTTTTGTGCAGATTGCGCACCAAAGAAAGCGGCATAGTCTGTATTTTTACAATGAACCAGTGGAATGAAACCGAGGTCACTGAGTTCTTTTTCTCGACGATCAGTGATCGCGATCTCAGTTGGGCACTTAAATACAACTTCCCCATCGGAGGTTTTAAAAGTATGCACTGGCAAACCTTCAACTAAACCACCACCTTCTACACCACGAATCGCAGCACACCAACCATGTGCATCGAAAGCATTGGTTAAACGTGTACCAAAGGCATAAGCTGCATTCATCCACAAATAATCATTATGATCTTCACCCGTCACCGCTTCGATGAAGTTAAAACCTTCCGTTGCTGTGCCTTCTTTCGGATGATAAGGCAAGCGCCCTAAAACATGCGGCATGGTGAGGGCAACATAACGTGAATCTTCGCTCTCACGGAAAGAGCGCCATTGCACATATTCTGCTGTTTCAAAGATTTTTGAAACGTCACGTGGACGATCGATATCAGTGAATGATTCAAGACCTAAAATATTGGGGCTCGCTGCAGAGATAAATGGCGCGTGGGCAGCCGCTGCAACATGCGAAACTTGCTCTAATAAATACATATCAGACGGCGTGCGATCGAATTCAAAATCACCGATTAACGCAGCGTAAGGTGCACCACCAAATGAGCCATATTCTTCTTCATAAATCTTTTTAAACAAAGTGCTTTGATCAAAATCTGTTGCACCTTGGAAGTCCTTCACCAACTCTTTTTTGGTCGTATTTAACATACGAATTTTAATCATTGAGTGCGAAGGTGTTTCTTGACAGAAATAATAAAGTCCACGCCATGTCGATTCAATTTTCTGAAACTGTTCATGGTGCATGATTTCACTAAGTTGCTTTGAAATTAAAGCATCAATTTCGGCAATACGCTTATCAATCGATAAGGTCATATTTTCCGAAACTGTGATCGTCCCTGCCATCACTTCTTTGGCTAACTCACCAATCAAACTTTTAGCGCGAACATGCTCGTCATCATTACGCGCGATACGACTTTGCTCTACGATCGAATCAAGCAAATTTGCTGATTCAGCTTCTACATTTGATGCAGTTGCAGCTTGTAAATTACTCATTTTCCGCCTCCGCGCTCAGTTGGCGTACTTGATCTGTATTTTTTAGCACGTCATCTAATAAATCTTCTAAACGTTCACTATTCGAAATCTTATTTCGAAGATCAGTTAAACGTTCACGTGCTGCAACCAATTTACGTAAAGGATCAACCTGTTGTACAACTTGCTCAGGTCTAAAATCTTCCATTGAATTAAAAGTTAAGTCGACAGACATACGTCCGCCCTCTTCAGTCAATGTATTCTCAACTTGAAATGCCGCTCTTGGTGCTAAAGACTCCATCACTTCATCAATATTGTCCAAATCAACATTGATAAATTTCTTGTCTTTCAATTTGGTCTTTTCAAGCTCTGAAGCAGCAGAAAAGTCTCCCATTACGCCAACGACAAAAGGCAATTCTTTAGACTCTTTACCATCCCCCACTTCGACATCGTAAGTGAGCTGCACACGAGGAGGACGAATACGTTGCAATTTTTTCTGTACGCTTTCTCTTTTTGCCATAACTCTATACCCTTGATTATTTTTTCAACGAAGCGAATGGATTCGTACCTGTTGGTCGAACAGCACTTGGTGTTGTGGTTGTTGGACGACTTGCTGGCGCAGTAGTCTGTGTTGAGGTGTTACGCGGTGCAGAAGTGGTTCGTGCTTTAGGTTGACTTACTACACGTCGATTCGCGGTGCTCGTACTTCGAGCTTCTTTTTTAGGTGCTTCCTCTACAGCCTTAGTCGTAATCACAGGCGCAGGTAATGCAGTACGAATATTCTCGCTAAACTGTTTAGCAGGTGGATAAGTTAACTCAGTACTGAGATAACGCATTTCATCGGTTCGCATGTGTTGCAATGCATTATTTGCAATATCAACACTCGCTAGGAAAGTGACATCAGTCAACGTCGCGCCTTGAATATTTTTTTGTTGCAACTCATTTGCCAACGTCAAAGCATTCATGGGTTGTTTCAGCTCATACATTCTCATCGCTGCTTGAGCCAACAAATCATTGACTTGACCAGCATTCGATTTATCACAAACCTGCTGATAAATTTTCAATAATGCTTGATCGGTTTGACCCGCGACCAATGGGTTTTGTTTAATACATTTTCTTTTTAACTTAACAGGTTTTATTTTTTGATCAGTCAGCTCAACCTCCTGATCAACATTTTTTATTTCTTGATCATCTGCGTAAGCCAAACTACCCATAACCATACAAATAATTGATACTACAATACCTTTTTTCAAAATATGCCTCATAATTATTTAACTTATATAATTGAAGAGTTGACAATTATTGTTTAAAAAACCCTCTTACTCTTCAATTTCGTGCAGCTAGAACATTGTGGCGAATTTAACAAAAAAAACACATAGAAAGTCAATACTATTTACGTTTCCTAACATTATTAAATTATTTTAATTATATTACTAAATTTTTTTTTAAGAATTAGTACTCGCTTTCTATTTAAAATTAATATCATTTGTTGTAGAATAATCTGTACACTCAGATAGAGTAAAGCTAAGTTTTTGATTTTATTCAGAAAATATATTTTAGATATAACAACAATATCAAGTCTGAACTTACTTAGCGGGGCTTGATATTCAAAATTATTGTGAGTAATAAATGAGTAATTTAAAGGTTTTAATTACAAAACTATCACCTCCTACTCGTGCTGCATTAGAAAAATCTGCCAATTACTGCATTAATCAATTGAATTATGAGATTGAGATTGAGCATTTATTTGTAGAGTTATTAAATCAAAGTCCAGTGAATGATTTACTTATTTTATTACAAAAAAATAATATTTCCGCAGAAGCTTTAACTCAGGATTTAAAAGAAACAATTGCCTCTCTACCCAAAGGTAATACTCGTACTCCGATATTTGCAAAATCAATCGTTAAGCTATTTGAACAAGCATGGTTATTAGCTTCTGCTGAGCAAACACCTTTGATTCGCAGTAGCCATTTAATTATTGCACTGCTCACTGCACCTGATTTACAACAAATTGCCTTCAGAGCATCGAGCTTATTTGAGCTATTCCCGATCGATACCATGAAACATAAGTTTTTGGATATTTGTGGTCAAAGTAGCGAACAAGCTCAAATTGAAGCGCCAACAGCATCAACCGAAGTACCAAAAGAAAAAACGGCAACGGTCATCAAAACACCTGCATTAGATCAATACACCATCAACCTCACTGCAAAAGCACAGAATGGACAGATTGATCCTGTTATTGGGCGAGAGTTTGAAATCCGATTAATGCTCGACATCTTGATGCGTCGTCGGCAGAACAATCCGATTCTGACAGGTGAGCCTGGTGTAGGTAAAACGGCGGTTGTTGAAGGTCTAGCATTAAAAATATCGCAGGGCTTAGTTCCAGAAGCATTGAGAAATGTACAACTGCACGTATTAGACATGGGGCTGTTACAAGCGGGCGCGAGTGTTAAAGGTGAATTTGAAAATCGCTTAAAACAAGTCATTCAAGAAGTACAGGCTTCCTCTCACCCGATTATTTTATTTATTGATGAAGCACATACTCTGATCGGTGCTGGTGGCCAAGCTGGACAAAATGATGCAGCCAACCTACTCAAGCCAGCCTTGGCGCGTGGTGAGTTAAGAACCATCGCCGCCACAACTTGGGCAGAATACAAACAGTATTTTGAGAAAGATGCTGCCCTAAGTCGTCGCTTTCAAGTGGTAAAAGTAGAAGAGCCGACTGAAGAGGTCGCCATCGATATGCTGCGTGCCATGATTCCTGTCATGCAAAATCATTTCAACCTACATATTGATGATCAAGCGATTGTCACTGCTGTTCATGCCTCTCATCGCTATATCAGTGGACGTCAGCTTCCAGACAAAGCGATTAGCGTGTTAGATACCGCTGCGGCTCGTGTGGCATTAACTCAAAATGCCCAACCAGTAATCCTCGACCAGTTCAAAGCTCAACAACACAATCTAAAATTAGAACAGCAAATTTTAACGCAAGAACATCAGCAGTTCCCGATCCATCATGAGCGTTTAGAGCTGCTTAACCAAGAGCTTTCGACTTTAGAGAATGAAATACAAGAGATTGAAGCGCGATGGCAACAAGAGCTTGCCTTGGTGAAACAGATCCAACAGTTAAATGCCCAAGATGAACATAGCGAAACCAAAGATCAGATCGCCGCGTTAAGAACAGACTTAACCCAGCTTCAAGGACAAAGTCCTTTGGTGTTTGAACGTGTCACGCCTCGAATTATTAATGAAATTATCTCTGACTGGACAGGTATCCCTGTTGGAAATATGGTCAATGATGAAATTAAGCAAATTTTAACGCTCGAAGATAAATTGGCTGAGCGCGTCATGGGTCAGGATTATGCACTAACCCAATTAGTGCAAGGCATTAAGACCTCTAAAGCCAAATTAGAAGATCCAAATAAACCCCAAGGTGTGTTCATGTTGGTCGGGCCAAGTGGTGTCGGGAAGACCGAAACTGCATTAGCTTTAGCCAATGAGCTTTATGGTGGCGAACAACACTTAATCACCATTAACATGTCTGAATATCAAGAAGCACATACGGTTTCTTCGTTAAAAGGTGCACCTCCAGGCTATGTTGGCTATGGTCAAGGTGGTGTACTGACTGAAGCAGTACGTCGTAATCCATATAGTGTTGTGTTATTAGATGAAATCGAGAAAGCGCATAGTGATGTACAAGAGCTTTTCTACCAAGTGTTTGATAAAGGAACTTTAGAAGATGGTGAAGGTCGTCTAATTGACTTTAAAAATACGACCATCTTGCTCACTTCAAATACTGGATCAAGTGCGATTATGCAGGCTTGCTTAAACCAACCTGTTGAAGAATGGCCAAATGCTGAAGACTTGCTGGAACATTTAAAACCAAGCTTATATAAACAGTTTAAGCCTGCATTTATTGGTCGTATGCGGATCGTTCCTTATTTCCCATTGCATGATGAATTACTGGTCAGAATCATTAAACATAAACTGGGTAAGATTGTTTCTAGAATTGAGAAGCAATATGCCACTAAAGTTCAGTATTCTGAAGAACTCGTCGAACTACTATTGAACCGCTGTACTGAAGTTGATAGTGGTGCACGAAATGTGGACAATATCCTAAACTCGACGGTACTACCTTCTCTTGCTACTGAAATTCTTGTTGCTTTAGCTGAGCATAAATTACCGAAACTTATCGTTATTGACGTCAAAGATGAAGATATTAGCTACCAATTAGATCCCGTTGAAAAAGGACCTAAAAAGCGTGCGAGTAGAAAAGCAAAAGCTGACGTTTAAGATTATTGAGATTGAGCCCCAATTGTTATGAATATGGACATATCCCCATTACTTACACCAATTCATGAGCAATCGCCGTGTGGTGAAGATTACTCTTTTTCCAATGAGTTTCACACCATCAAAAAAGCGAGAACGCAAGATGATGTTTTGCTTGATCAAGGGGATTGGGTTACTGAACCTAAGCAAGCTGATTGGGATTTTGTTGCATCTACATCTATTGATTTGCTGCAATCTAAAAGTAAAGACATTCGCTTGCTTACGTGGCTTTCTGAGGCTTGGGCAAATCTTTACGGTTTTTCAGGGATTGCCAAAAGTCTAGAGTTAAGCCATCGCTTACTTGAGCAATACTGGCTGACGATCCACCCAGAAGTCGAAGATGACGATCTGGACCAACGGATTGGTTTATTGCAGGGACTCATTAATCAATTACCGTTACTGATTAAAAAAGTTTCGTTAGTTGATCACTCCCCTTTTTATCATTTGCTTGATTATGACAATTTTCTCTACCATGAAAATATTCGTCGCAAGCAAAGTGATGAATATGACAATACGAATAACCACACTGAATTAGAGCAATTTGAACAGGCTTTATTGAATACAGATAAAAACTTTCAATATCAAAACTACCAACATTTTAATGAAATCCTCCAACAATGGTCTGTACTTAAAAATGTTTTGGATGGCTTATTGGGCTTAGATTCACCAAGTTTTGCAGCGATTGATTCAAGTTTAGATACGATTCATATCAGTCTGAAAAAGATCTATAAAACTGAACATTTTGAACAATCTACTCAACAAAGCATAACTCCAGTCGCAACCCCAAGCACACCAACAACTCAACCAGTTACGGCTCAGGCTCCAATGACCCACAATCAACTGTCCTTTCAACCACAAGTTCAATCTCATGTTGAAAATCGTGAACAAGCCATGCAAGTACTGCAAGAGATTGCCACTTACTTTCAAAAAAATGAACCACACAGCCCTGTGAGTTATATGCTGCAAAAAACAATTAAATGGAGTCAAATGCCGCTACATGAATGGTTGGGTCAAGTTATTAAAGATGAGCATCCCTTACAAATGGTGCAAGACATGCTCGGCGTTCAGCCAAAGAATGAATACGAATAATTACTGGTAAATTGATATGTTTAAAGCAGAAAAAATTCTTTGGGGCGAAGGCTTATTTTTACGTCCACAGCATTTCCAAATCCAAGACACCTATCACGAGCAGCGTTTAAACCATACCATTCGCGCGTTAATTCCTTATGCTTATGGTGTACAAAAACTCAAGTTTGACCAGGTGCAACTTTCAACCCATATTTTGGCGTTAGAGGAAGTCGAGATCATTTGGCAAGATGGAGAGATTTATAATGCTCCTGCACAAGACCTACTACCCGAACCATTACTGTTGGATGATATCAATCTAAAAGGTGAAATGGTTGTTTATCTTGCTTTACCTATTTTACAAGCCAACAAGAAAAATATTTCGGATGGAAATCACTCGCTTTCCAGTCGGTATCATAATTATTTAGCTGAAACGCATGATTTATTCACCGATGCGAGCCCAGCCGATCTCAGCTTATTGCGTCGTCGCGCAGAATTTAAACTACTAGAACAACATATTCAACCAAGTCAAAACCTAGATGGTTTTTTATATCTCGCTGTTGGTAAATTAAAACGCCAAAGTTCAGGTTCTTTTGAGTTGGATCAGAAGTTTATCCCACCCATTTTGCACATTGCAGCGTCAGAAGCCTTAACCAGTAACTTAAAACGAACCCTCAATGTCATTAAGGCAAAGATCAAAACAATTCAAAGCAGCAACCGAGAAAATGAACAGAAACTGATTGAGTTCCGCTCTGGAGATATTGTCTCATTTTGGCTGATTAACGCACTAAACACGTCTTACGCAGGCTTAAATCATTTATTACAGTATCCACTGATTCACCCTGAGCGTTTATTTTCCGAACTTTTACGTTTAACTGGATCATTACTGACCTTTTCGACCAATTATGACGTAGATCATTTGCCACATTACAAACATCATCAACTTCAAGAAAGCTTCCAACAACTGGATGTGATCTTAAGAGACTTATTAGATACCATTATTTCAAACCGCTACTTCAATATTAACCTGAAAGAAATTCGACCGTCTTATTGGGTCGGTAGTCTTGAGTCAGATAAAATCACCCGTGATACTCGTCTGTATATTGCCGTTTCAAGTAGCGTGATGCAAACGCATGAACTCATTCAGATTGTGCCATTGCGATTTAAAGTGGGTAGCACCATTGATGTTGAGCGACGTGTGGTAGCTGCTTTACCCGCTGTGCCACTACACCATTTAATGCAAGTTCCAACGGCGATCCCAGTTCGTTCAGGTGTAAGTTACTTTGAGATTGAACCGCATCACGAGTTATATCAACAGATGCTTGAATCAGAAACCATTTGTGTATATGTACCTGCTGGTTTTCAAGATATCACGATTGAACTTATTGCCGTAATGAATACCTAAG
Organism: Acinetobacter sp. 2JN-4; assembly: GCF_003687745.1. NCBI lineage: Bacteria > Pseudomonadati > Pseudomonadota > Gammaproteobacteria > Moraxellales > Moraxellaceae > Acinetobacter > Acinetobacter sp. 2JN-4. Next base: position 286,959 of record NZ_RDNY01000001.1, read on the forward strand.
AGAACAATGATGACTCAACATCCGACGGGCATACCCTCTTTATTTGATGATGGAAAAATTGGTTCAGGTTTACCTGCATCAAATCTCCCGCAAAATAAATCTCAAACGACAAATTTGATAGATCTGCTGCATGACGGATTCTATTTGGTATTTTTAATTCGTAATCGTTATATCCCCTCAAATCCCAGCGATTTCCGTAACAAAATTCTAGATTTATTAAATCGTTTTGAGCAACAAGCGAAACGACTTCAATTTTCGAGTGATGATATTCATGATGCTAAATATGCATTTTGCGCCTTAATCGATGAAACCATCGCCACTCAACAAGATGCTGCATACTTCAACTTGCAAAATACGTGGTTGGTTAGCCCTCTGCAACTCAGCTTGTTTGGTTCACAATTAGCAGGCTATCGTTTTTTTGAAATTTTGGAACAACTACGTAGCCGTGGTAAAGATCGCTTAGCTGCACTTGAGATTTTTCATTATTGTTTACTTTTAGGTTTTCAAGGGAAATATAGACTTGAATCCGTTGAAAGTTTAAATCATCTGGTCGCCCGTGTCGGCGATGAAATTGATTATCTGAAAGGTAAAAAAGCGGCTTTTTCCCCTTTTGCAGCGATCCCCGATCAAATTAAACATATTATCCATCATGAACTGCCATTCTTTTGGATCTTAATATTTTTATTGATGTTTGCTGCGCTGACTTTTGCAGGGCTAAAATTTATGTTATCCCAACAAAACCAGAGTGCTTTATCTCCTTATCAAAATGTGATTTCAGCACCCGCAGAAGAAGCACATATTACAATCCATTTACCTTAGTTGATGCAGCATGATTCAGGAAAAACCTACCTCATTACGCATATTACAGACGAATAAAAAAAAGACTTTATCTCCTGTAATTTATTTATTCATCGGATTCCTATCAGGAATCATCTTTAGTTTATTGATATTTTTCATATTTTTTAAAGCCCAGTCGCACCAAGAACCAAATGAGTCTGAACAGGCAGAAGTATTGTTGCCGCCCCCAACAAGTACGCAACAAGATTCTCAAAACACTAACGTGATCGAATTTACGACTCAAGAAAGCACTGAATCTGACGAAGATAGTAATTTTACTCAACCACAAAGTAGTGAGTTAAATAAATTTTTCCAACATGCCGCGCCGCCTCCAGTAAATTCAGGACAACAGACCTCTCCTTTCCCAATTGGACATAATGCGGGAAAAACAGCACAACCAAAGACTCCACAGCTTAGCAATAATAAAAATGGGCAAACACCTGTGAGTGACAAAGTAAATAAAATAACGACTCAACCAACCAAAACCAATGCAGCAAAGGAGGTCGAGGTTGAAGCCGAAGCACCAGAGGCAACGGTACAAATCAATGTGACCCAACGACCATTTTCTGTAAATGAACTGAAATAGCCAATGATTTGGTTTATTTCTTTCTGTTTTATTTTGGTCGCTGTGACACTGACGTTGTTAATGTCTTATGAGTTACGCTCTAAATGCGTACAATTATTACAGTCACTACTTCCCAGTAGCAGAAAGAAAATCGTCAATGCGATGCAGTTTGCAGAAAACATGCATCAAGCTGCTGCGCCTGAAAAAATCCAATCACACTGGCATCTACAACAGTGGTGGATTTTAATTGCAGGTTTCTTTTTATTTGCCAGTATTCTGATCTTTGCTTTCACACGCCCAATTAATTCAACCCGTATCGAAGCTGAATATTTAAAAGAAACAGACCCTCAGGTTTATGCTTTATTGAATGGTGAAATACTAAGCCCACCGCCAGAAGTCGATGTCACCTTAATTCATGATGCACTCATAGAAGCAACACGTATCGAACAAGAATATCTCGCTCAACACAGCGGTTCGGTTGATGCATCACAAATAGAGGTACCAATCACTCATTCCCACGGTGCTTTGGACAGCAGCATGGTTGACCGTAAATGGGATAAGATGAATCCGCGTTATAAGCAGCGGTTACTCATGGTCTTTAAGATTATGAAGGAACAGTATGGATATGAGCTGGTGTTACTGGAAGGTTATCGTAGCCCCGAACGTCAGAATATGTTGGCAGGAAATCCAAATACAACACGCGCTAGAAGTTATCAAAGCTACCATCAATTTGGACTGGCTGCCGATGTAGCGTTTAAACGAAATGGTAAAGTGGTCATCACTGAACGCGACCCATGGGCGATGAGAGGCTATGAACTATATGGCCAAGTTGCTGAATCAGTTGGTTTAACTTGGGGTGGTCGTTGGAAGTCCATTAAAGACTTCGGTCATACTGAATATCGCATGCCCGGCTTGAAGAAAACCAGAGAAATGGCGGAAATGCTCACCTCTGAAGGTCAGGTCAATAGCAATATTTCTTAACCGTATAACAAAGAAGCCCATATATATGGGCTTCTTTAACTAATTCATTCATGAATTAGATCAATGAATTATACCGATTGCTTCGGGTGTACCATGTTTTTCACAGCTAAAATATCCGCCAAAACTTGATCTGATATTAAGTTCTCAGCTCTAATCAAAGCCAACACGCTTTGCCCAGACTCATTGGCTTGTTTCGCAATACGTGTGGTCGTTTCGTAACCTAAATATGGGTTAAGCGCAGTAATGATACCAATTGAATTTTCGACCTGTGACTGACAAAGTTCGGCATTGGCACGAATCGTTTCAATGCACTTGTATTGGAACATCTGCATCGCTTTGCCTAATAGCTCGATTGATTCAAACAGTTTAAATGCAATCAATGGTTCCATCGCATTCAACTGTAGCTGACCCGCTTCCGCAGCTAGAGTAACAGCCAAATCATTGGCAATCACTTGATAACAGACCAAATTCATTGCCTCAGGGATCACAGGATTCACCTTACCTGGCATAATCGAGCTGCCTGGCTGACGCGCTTCTAAATAAATTTCGCTTAAACCTGCACGTGGACCACTAGATAATAAACGTAAGTCATTGGCGATTTTTGAAAGTTTGGTTGCTGTACGTTTTAACAAACTCGACAATAATACGAAATCGCCCATATCTGATGTTGCTTCGATTAAATCAGGTGCACTGCTAATGTTTCGCTGGGTAATCTCTGACAATGATGCAATGGCATATTCACGATACTGCGTTTCAGTATTGATGCCTGTACCGATTGCTGTTCCGCCTAGATTAACCACACTTAATGCTTCAGGCATGATCTGATTTAATTTGTCTAAGTCATTTTGCAAAGTCGTTGCAAAAGCACCAAACTCTTGTCCTAAAGTCATAGGTACAGCATCTTGTAGCTGGGTACGCCCCATTTTTAAGATATTTGAAAACTCATCTGACTTAGTTTTGAAGCTTTCAATTAAATCGTTGAATGGTACATTTAATTGTTGAATTGCAGTGATTAAGCCAATTTTTATCGCTGTTGGATAGACATCATTGGTTGATTGAGACATGTTTACATCATTATTTGGATGTAAATATTGATACTCACCTTTTAAATGACCAAGATATTCTAAGCCTACGTTTGCAACAACTTCATTTATATTCATATTGGTTGAAGTTCCAGCACCACCTTGAATCATATCCACCATAAATTGTTCATGATACTGATTATTTAAAATCTGTTGGCAGGCATATTGGATTGCATTATTTTTATTTTCTTCAATTTTATTGAGTTTAAAATTTGCGTGTGCGCATGCAGACTTCACCATTGCCAGTGCTTTAATAAAAGCGGGAAATTGACTCAATTTATTCTGACTTAGATTAAAATTCTCAATTGCTCTTAAAGTTTGAACACCATAATAACAATGTGATGGAATTTCTTTATTACCTAATAAATCTTTTTCAGTCCGTGTGTTAATCTTAACATTCATTTAAATAGACTCTGCTTAACAATGAATTTATATTAGTGGACAGATTGATTTTTTTCTAATGTAAAAAAATATTACTACATGCATTTTTTGCATAATAGATTATAATGTATATAAGCAGGCGTTAAGGATAGGTTATGACCTTGGAAATTCGATGGATTGAAGATTTACTTGCACTCGAGCAAGAAAAATCGATCTCCCAAGCAGCAGAGATGAGACACGTCACACAATCTGCATTTTCACGTAGAATTCAAAATATTGAAACTGCATTGGGTTTCCAAATTTTAAAACGGCATAGTAAAAATATTGACTTCACCGAAGCTGGACAAATTTTATTGGCTTCAGCAAAGAACATCCAGAACCAACTTGAAACAACAATAAACTATCTAGAAAAAAACATTAAAAACAATGAATTAACAGTTAAATTCGCAGTATCACACTCATTAATAACGCAATTTTTCCCAAGATTTATCCACGATTTGTCACTCAATTTAGAAGACTTAAAATTAGAAATTATTGCAGCCAACCAGAAACAAGGAATGCGTTTGCTCAAGGATGGTTCATGTGATTTTTTAATTTGTTATTGTGATCAAAAAACGTTACAGCAACTTGACCCTTCCCTTTTCGCTTTCCATAAAATCGTAAAAATGGAAATACTCCCCGTTACCGCACTTAATAATAACCAACCAAAATTTTCATTTGATCAGCTTTTCCCACTGTTGGCTTATAGTAAACAAGCTTATTTAAGAAACTGTGTCGATGAAGTTATTGAGAATAAATTAAATTACCGTACATTATATGAAACAGATAATGCCGGTGACTTAAAAGAACTAGCTTTACAAGGTTTAGGTATTGCGTGGTTACCAAAACTACTTATTGAAAAAGAAATTTCTGAAAAAAAATTAATGATCGTAGATCAGGAAAATTATCATACATTTCAAAATATATATATTATCAGACGTGAAATAATACTTTCAAATCGAATAGGCTATATATGGAATTCATTAACTTCTCGTTAATTTTAATACTTCTTATAATTTCTTCAAATTTATTAAATCAATAAAATATAAATAGTGATTGTTTAGAAATTTTATTTTTGATTAACATCCAAAAAACTAAACAATCACTATAAACGAAGCATTTTAAAAATATAAATTATTCAATAGACCGCTTTCATAAATATTTTTTCTTCGCCTGACGGGAGAAAATAAAAAGGCTAAATAATGATGAAAGAAGTCTATTTTATAGGAATAATTTAAATCTTAACTATTATCTGCCAATCGACTGACAGGAATAATTGGTTCAACCATGACTTCATCTTGTTCTTCAACCTCATGCTTATCACCTTCAGTTCGTGCGATAACCGCGGTTGCAATACTATTTCCGATGACATTGGTTGCAGTACGTCCCATATCTAAAAATTGATCAATTGCAAGAATTAATAAAATACCCGCTTCTGGAAGTTGAAACATCGCAAGTGTCGAAGCAATCACCACAATAGATGCGCGCGAAACGCCAGCAATGCCTTTACTGGTGATCATCAAGGTTAATAAAATCAAAGCCTGCTGAGCAAAACTCAAATCCACATTATAGGCTTGTGCAATAAACAACACCGCAAAAGCCATATACATCATTGAACCATCGAGATTAAATGAATAACCCAAAGGTAATACAAAGCTGGTAATACGTTTCGGAACACCAAATTTATCCAAAGCTTCCATCGTTTTTGGATATGCAGACTCACTGCTGGCTGTTGCAAATGCCAACATGGTTGGCTCACGAACCGCTCGCATCAATCTAAAAACATCTCGTTTCAAGAAGATATAACCAAATGAAATGAGGATCATCCAAAGGATCAATAGACCAATATAGAACTGCCCAATGAAAATACTATAATCAAGAATTAATTTTGGTCCCTGAACCGCAATTGCTGATGCGATTGCTGCAAATACCGCGATCGGTGCTGCAGCCATGACATAGTCGGTGATACGGAACATGACACGGCATAGTTCATCAATAATTCGACCAATGACAGAAGCACCTGTTTGATGCTGTACATACGCTAATGCTGAACCAAAGAAAATTGAGAACACCAAAATTTGCAAAATTTCATTATTTGCCATCGCTTCTGCAAAACTACGCGGGAAAATATGCGTAATAAATGTCTGCAAGCTTAAGCTAGAAGCACTCACGCCAACATCCACAGCTTCTTGTGGAATACTGAGATTCATTCCTGCCCCAGGTTGGAAATAATTGGCTAAGCCCATCCCAAGTAAAAGAGAAATGAACGATGCACCAATAAACCAAGTCATTGCTTTGAACGTAATCGATCCGAGTGAGGATGATTTCCCCATTGAAATTAGACCTGAAACAATGGTTGCAAACACCAAAGGTGCAATAATCATTTTAATTAGTCTTAAAAATACATCGGTAACAATCTTAAAATAACCCACGATGTCTGTTGTTTGTGCAGTGCTTAAAGTGCTATGACATGCCCAACCCACTAATATTCCTGTGATCATCGCAATCAGAATATATTTGAGCAGTTTTTTTTGATTCATAATAGTTATTCCTTCCCTATTTCGCTTTGCATCAAATCTCAAACATACATTTGATCTTCGATGACGATCCATGCTGATCTCATCAGATAGGTTGTGCTTTTCTGGAAGCACAGACCAATTGACTCAACAATTAGCAGAGGCAAGTGTTACTTTTTTTCAAAAAAAACAACAATGCAAAAATTAAATATTTCATGCAAAAAATGCATAATTTTGAGTATTTTTTGAGTGATATAAATGAAATTAAATTTAGACTAAAAGCCCAAAAAAGTAAGCTTTGGCGGATATAATTTGATTCATATTTATTTGATAAATAGAGTGATTTTTTCACATCTTCTATAACGGTCTTGTAAAAAAGTGCTTTAGGACAAACTCAACAATCACGCTTCATGACATGCTAAATCGACTCTCCTCACTACAAAAAATGATTTTGCATCTATAGCTATTTACTGAAGAACATCACCATTCATTTTTATTTTAATCCGCACTCAAAGATTTACTCTAATCCAAGTACTTTTTATATGGGATATAAAACTATAGATATAAAAAAGCCCTTGTAAAAACAAGGGCTTTTTGAATTTGGCGGAAGCGGTGAGATTCGAACTCACGGAGGACTCACACCCTCGTCGGTTTTCAAGACCGGTGCATTAAACCGCTCTGCCACGCTTCCAATGGCGGCTATCATATAAATAAAACCGCGCCTTGGCAAACCTTTTATGCAAAATCATGCATCAAATGATCAAAATAAAATCAACACCCTGTTATTTTAACAATTTTCGTTTTTTTCATAACGAATTGAGTTGATATACCATACTTTTTTTCCGAGCGGCGTATGTACTTCAACATCATCATCAACGGCTTTACCAAGTAATGCACGTGCCATTGGTGATTCAATCGAAATATGCTGAGGATGATGATCGTAGATCTCATCAACGCCTACGATACGCAATGTTGTCTTCTCACCAGCATCATTTTCTATTTCAACCCAAGCCCCGAAATAGACTTTTCCTTCTTGCTCAGGTACATAGTCGATGATCTTCAACTCTTCGAGACGTTTTCCCAAATATCGGACACGACGATCAATTTTCCTAAGTATTTGTTTATTATATTGATAGTCTGCATTTTCAGACCGATCGCCTAAACTAGCAGCCCAATTTACTTTTTTAGTAATCTCAGGGCGTTCTTCATGCCAGAGTTTTTTTAACTCTGCGACCAACAAATCATGTCCATTACGAGTAATTAAATTTGATTTCATAAGAAAAAAATACGCTAATATAACAGTCTGTTTACAAGTCGTTGCATTGTATTCCTTATTTCAACATCACTAAAGTGTATAAATTTTATTCTTTTTCAAATCATGCGGTTGTGATGAATCTCTCAGTATTTTATTGTTCAAAATTTGACAATCCTATTTTTGCCGCTTATTATGCGCCCCTAAGTTAACTTTTTGTTTATTTTTTATACACTTTGTGAATGATGTGTAACACGAACATCATTTTTCCAGATTAATTCAATGTCATTTTGAATGGCGTCATGATTTGCCCACCCTTATTGAATTTATCAACTTTAAAAAGTTAGAGCATTTTTTTGCTGAACTTTTAGGGCATAAATTACCTGTAGCGGAGACAACATGCACAGTAATTCAAGTTCTGGGTCGAGGCTTAGCCTTAACTCTTTATCTTCCAAACTTCCATTTCAAGCTTTAGCATTAGGTGTGGTCATTCTCCCTTTTAATAGCTTGAGCGCTGAAAAATCACATCAATACAATACTGTTTTGGCAAGCAATGTATTAACCGTGGTTGCAGTTGAAAATCCAACGATCGTATTTAAAGAAGATCAGTTTTTACATGGTTTTGGCTATGATTTAGCACGAAACTATGCACAGAGTTTAAATGTAAAGCTCGATTTTAAAACAGTTCCAGATAATGCAACTGCATTAAAATGGATCGCCCAAGGCAAAGCCAATCTGGCTATGACGACAGCGAATCTAAATCAGATTGAAAAAAAACAACTGGTTTCTTTCTCTGCAAGTTGTGGTGATCAAGATAGCTTGAGCAAAAATGGTTTAAACCCACAACTCAATTGGGTATTTAAACAAGCTGATGATCCGCTCACACTGACAGCAAGTGGCTTTGTATGCCAAAGTAAGCAATTAGGCACAACGCAACAACTCGCTTCTTTCTACAATCGTAATGTAGTTAAACCTGAATCTTGGTCAACAATCCAAAAAGATCTGAATCAACGTTTACCTATCTACAAAGCGAGCTTTAAACAAAGTGCATCTAAATACAATTTAGATTGGCATTTATTGGCAGCAATTGGTTATCAAGAGTCTTATCTAAAACCCACTTCGGTATCGCCTACTGGCGTCCGTGGCATAATGATGTTAACCAATAGTACTGCTCGAGCAATGGGTGTCAGCAACCGTGTAGATCCTGTACAAAGCATCCAAGGGGGTGCCAAGTATTATGATTTGATGCTGGATCAATTTGCCAATGTTCCCTACCCTGACCGTAACTGGTATGCCTTAGTGGCGTATAATATGGGACCAGGTGCAGTCAGCCAAGTGCAAAAACGAATCAAAGCCCAAGGTAAAGACCCAAATCAATGGGTAAATTTATATGATTATTTAGAGCGTAACCAAGCTCGAAATAGTCGCTATAAACAAGCTGTAAAATACGTTAAACGTATCCGCACTTATTTAGAGCATATCAAGACCAGCAGTTTAATTAATGTCTAAAACAAAAAAAAGCTTACCAGTTCGGTAAGCTTTTTTTTTAAAGAATTTAAGCAGTTTGCTCAAGAACTTTTTTGAATAAATCTTTTTGCTCTTGGCTTGGCTTAGCAGTTTGTAAAGCCATAAGCTGAGACATATCGCCTTGTACTTTGATTTTACCGGTCATGAACGCTTGCATTGCAGCAGCCATATCAAACTCTAAGAATACTTTACGTAAAGTTTCAGCATCCATATTTAAAGTCGTTTTAGCTTTTGAAGATAATCCTTTTTGGATTTTACCAGCGTCTAAAGCCAACTCTGTATTACCAGCTGCATCTGTTACAACCAAGTTAATTGCCAAATTCGCAAGTGCTGGTGGTAAGTTTAAATCACCTGCTTCAGCAGTAAGTGTATCGACAGTTGCAAACCAATCATCAGTTAAAAATGCAGCCATGATTATTCCTCAAATATATTTGTTCAATTTCTTGTGCCATCTATCCAGACGACATCACATGAAGCAATTTGCTTGTGCCATGTTATAGCACGTATATTTTCTTTTAGGCTATGACTTTTTGTACGTAGGGTTCAATTTTTAAAAAATTTATAAAGAAAAGGCACTTAACAAAGTGCCTTTAAAAAATTTCTTACATTTTATTCAGCAGCGAAACTTAAATTCACCACATCTAGACGATTTTTCAATTCTTCTGGATCTTTCATATCGAACTCACGCTGTTCATCCAAAGCTTCAAAATCAAATAACTCTCGATCAGCTAGCTGCGATGGCGATACATTCTGTAATGCGCCAAAAATACTATGTAAACGTTTAGGGTATTGCTTATCCCACTCACGTAACATGTCATTGAGAATCGCGCGCTGTAAGTTCTCTTGAGATCCACACAAGTTACACGGAATGATCGGGAACTGACGCATTTCTGCATATTTGATAATGTCTTTTTCTTCAACATAAGCCAAAGGACGAATCAGAATATTCTTTTTATCTGAAGACAGCAATTTCGGTGGCATCGCTTTCAAACTACCGCCATGGAATAGGTTCAGGAAGAATGTCGCTAAAATATCATCACGATGGTGACCTAAAGCCACTTTCGTTGCACCAATTTCTTGGGCAAAGCCATAGAGTGAACCGCGACGCAACCGAGAGCATACGGCGCAATAGGTCTTACCTTCAGGTGTTAAGCGCTTGGTAATGGTGTAGGTATCTTTTTCAAGGATATAATATGGAATATTATTTTCTTCCATATAACGTGGCAAAACATCCTCAGGAAAGCCGGGTTGCTTTTGATCCAGATTAACGGCAACGATATCAAAATTAATCGGCGCAATACGTTTGAATTGCAGCAAGATATCGAGCAAAGTATAACTGTCCTTACCACCCGATACGCATACCATGACTTTATCGCCATCTTCGATCATCTTGTAGTCACGAATTGCATGCCCCACTTGGCGACGTAGTTTTTTCAACAAGCGATAATAGGCCGAACTAGTAGGAAGCTCTGGCTTGAAATTAAATCCTTGGTTGGACTCCACTGGCGCGTACATAGACGTGATTTACTCATAAACAAAATACCGCAAGATTTTATCCCATTCCGAAAAAATGCGCACCTAAAGAATTTTTCAATTTCTCTCAATCGTCATATTTGAGTTTCATACTGGTAAAATTCTAATAAAAAGTTATCAAAATCGTCTAGATTGCTTATATTTCAGACTTCTCCACAGTTTTCCACAAAAACTGTGGATAAAATTGTGGATTTCTTCGCTATTGACAAACTTTTTTTATCTTAGAATAAGGCTTTCAATCAAATTGATCATTTTTTAACCAATCATTTTACTTTATTAAAAACAATAGCTTATATAAGTCAACACTTAAATTTTAAAAAAAATTTAATTTTTTTTTTGCTGAACATTCGAGCAAAAGGACTTGATTTTTTGTTAGACAGTAGAAAATAAAAAAATGTAGCGAAAGTACTTTTTAGAGATTTTTTTGTTACACTGCTGAAATGAATTAAAGCTCATCTTTTGTGAATATTATAACGATGAACAAAATAACTTATTTTTTTATGTTGTATTTGGGGACAATCGGTTTTTTTAATACAACAGTAACTGCACACGCTGGGCAAACCATCTATCAATTTAAAGATAGCAATGGTACTACACTGCTGACCAATAAAAAGAAAGCAGAATACAGCCATTTAAAAGTGGTTAAAGCAACCTATTATCCCGATAGCAATATCCATAGCTATCGTAATTGGGGCAATAGCGAAGCTTCAGTTCTACCCAGTTATAGCCGTAACCGAAATACTTTCGACCATTTAATCCGTCAAGCAGCACAACAACATGGTGTTTCAGAAGGCTTAATAAAAGCGGTAATGCACACTGAATCTGGTTTCAATGTCAATGCACGCTCACCTGTGGGTGCTCAAGGCTTAATGCAGTTGATGCCCGCAACAGCAAAACGCTTCAATGTCTCCAATGCTTACGACCCTCAGCAAAATATTTTTGCAGGTGCAAAGTATTTAAGTTGGTTACTGAAACGGTTTAAAGGTGATACACGCTTGGCCTTGGCTGCCTATAACGCAGGAGAAGGCAATGTCGATAAATATAAAGGCATCCCCCCATTCCGAGAAACACAGGATTATGTTCGTCGTGTCACTAGCCGTTATCAAAACCTCTATGTATCAGGTTTAGGGACTAATTTATCTCAACCGACAGCTCATTCAACCAATGGGCAAGTGATCACACAATCGGTTAATTATTCAGGCTCAAATAACAGTACAAACGCCGAAACCGCATCAACGTCAAAACAGTACAATCGACAAATCATCACTTTGGCTGATGGTACTTTTACAGATGCGCCAGCAGGAAGCTACTCCACAGCGAATGCCACTGCTTCTGCACATATCCGTTTAACGGATTAATATGTACATTAAAACAACGATAATCAGCACTGATTTGTTACTTTTTTCACGCTAAAATTGCTTTTAAGTCCTTGTTTATCTGTAGATTCATTATTTTGTCTATGAACTTGCAATAACATCTATTTTTTCCCTTGAATTTTTGAGGTTCAACCTGCATATTATTGGGGTGATTTATATTTATAAATCAGATCACTTTTTCTTTATAAGAGGGTTTTCTCAATGATGCGGATTGGTTTGTTCTTGCTAACCAACCTCGCGGTACTGGTTGTAGCTGGCATTATTTTGTCACTCTTCGGTGTCGGTAGTTACCATGGCGCGGGTGGCTTAAATCTAGGCAACCTAATGGTTATCTGCCTTGTCTTTGGTATGGTAGGTTCTTTGATTTCCCTATTCCTATCAAAGTGGATGGCTAAAAAAACCACTGGGACCGAATTAATCGACCCGAATGCACCTCGTAATCAAGCCGAAGCGTGGTTATTACAAGAAGTTGCTCAATTATCCCAACGTGCAGGTATTAAAATGCCTGAAGTTGGTATCTTCCCATCTTATCAATCTAATGCATTTGCAACAGGTTGGAATAAAAACGACGCACTAGTAGCTGTTTCAACAGGTCTATTAGAACGTATGAACAAAGATGAACTTCGTGCTGTACTTGCGCATGAAATTGGTCACGTTGCAAATGGTGATATGGTTACCCTTGCCTTGATCCAAGGTGTAGTCAATGCCTTCGTTATGTTCTTTGCGCGTATTGCTGGGGACTTTATTGACCGTAATGTATTTGGTCGTGAAGATGGCGAAGCGCCAGGAATTGCCTATTTTGCGATTACGATTGCTTTAGATATCGTATTTGGTATCTTGGCATCAACCATCGTGATGTGGTTCTCTCGTCAACGTGAATATCGTGCTGATGAAGCAGGTGCACGTTTGGCTGGTAAAGATGCAATGATTTCTGCACTACTTCGCTTACAAGCAGAATCAGAAATGCCAGATCAAATGCCGAAAGAAATGAAAGCATTTGCAATCGCGGAAGGTAAAGAACAAGGTTTTAGCTTAGCTGCATTGTTCCACACCCACCCAAGCATTGAACAACGTGTTGCTGCATTAAAGCAATTAAACGTTCACTAATCCAAACAGATACACGAATAAAGCCTCCAAGTTGGAGGCTTTATTTTTTAGTTCAAAATCAACCGATTGTAAAAGACTGATACAACTGCCACGCGTAACTCAAGCCAAGCCAAAGTGCAAGCACAAGTAAAATCAAAACGGCGATGCCGAGCAAATCAGGTATCCGCAGCCAAATCCAGCTCACTATCGGATTACGCCAAAACGCTGAGGTTTTCTGTTTTTGCTCTAGAGATTCATGCAAAAATGGATGCACCACATGAATATCGCTGTGTACTTGATATTCCTCACGGATATGATTATGCACAATCTCAAGGGTTTTGCGGCTTGGCCGAATAAATACGTCAAATAAAGTCCCTACAATCGGTACAAAACCAACCAACATATCTAAGATCGCAAGTTTCACCACACCATTGAGTTTATGTTGCGGAACACCCACTTCTCTGGCTTTTTTGAAAGCATACAAAGTCAGAACAAAACCTGCTATATCTCCCGCAAAAGGAATCGTACTTAATGCTGCATCCGCACCGACACCTTGTTTAGTGAACGGAATTCGTACCAAGCTGTCCATCGTATTGGCGAATTTCGCCAAATCACGCTCCACAATGATTGCTTGCTGCTGAGTTAATTTTTTTTGTTCTGACATTTGCCCAACCTTAAACCAAGTTTATAGCTTGATCATAAATACTTTTTAAATCGAGAGGGTATTATTTTTACAACTAAAATAAGATCATAGAAGCTATAAATAAATATACGATTACACCAGTCGCATCACATATTGAAGTGACCAATGGCGCTGAAGCACTTGCTGGATCTAGTCCGACTCTATTTAAAATAAAAGGCAAACTCATGCCAATCAGACACCCCATTAACACGATTCCCATCATACTCAAGGCCAACACCAATGCCACCCATTCATCACCACGGAAATATCCAAGGAGTGAAACTGCGATCGCCATCGTTCCTCCCAAACTTAAAGCAACTAAGCTCTCTCGGCCGAGGAGATAAAACCAATCTTTAAACTGTACATCACCTGTCGCCAACGCCCTTACCATCAAGGTAGAAGACTGAGAACCCGCATTCCCTCCACTGCCAACCAATAAAGGTAAGAAAAATACTAAAACCAAATGTTGTGCGATCAAATCTTCATAATGTGCTATCCCTAAACCAGACAACAAACTCCCAAATACTAAAATCACTAACCAAAAAACGCGCTTTTGATACAGTTGTAAAATGGGAGCTGTTTTAATACTCAGTTTCGAAGATGCATTCACCGCACCAACTTTTAAGAAGTCTTCAGTTGCTTCTTCACTGGCAACATCCATCGCATCATCATAGGTCACGATCCCCACCATCATGTCATGATGATCAAGAATTGGGAGTGCCAATAAGTCATATCTTGCGATGGTTTTAGCAACCTCATCTTGATCGGTATCTACATAGGCAGTCAAAACATTGGTGACCATCAGCTCACTGATATTCTGCGTTTCAGGTGCAAGGATCAATTGTTTTAATGACAAAACTCCCAATATTTTTCGCGCTTCATCTAAAACATAAGCAAAATAAATGGTTTCTGTATCTGGTGCTTCAAGACGCAACATTTTAATTGCATCTTTGACCGTGATATTAGGTTTTAAGGTCGCATATTCGGAGCTCATAATCGCCCCTGCTGTTCCCTCGAGATATGATGAAAGTTGACGAATGTCTTCTCTTTCAGCTTGAGCAAGTGCAGGAAGCAATGCTTTTTGTTGTTGTTTATCTAAACATTTAAAAACATCAGCTCGTTTGTCCGATGACATTTCACCAATAATTTCAGCCAAAATATTTCTTGGCATTGCTTTGGCGAGTTTGACTTGTTCATTCGGCGGAAGATAAGAAAAAACATAAGCTCTATCAGGCAAATGCTTCAATAGCAATTGGCTTTGTTCTATAGGGAGTTGGGGTAAAAGATCAGCAATATCGACTGCTGGAAAAGTTTCGACCGACGCAAGTGCGAGTTCAAGATGGTTATTCTTCAATGCGTCTTGCAATAAATATAAAAAGTTGTTGTAGCTCATCTCTACCTCTTCACTACAATAGATCAGCAATGAAGAGTTAGACACAGCATATTATTTTACTGTCGAGTAACGACCTTCATTCTGATTTTTATGAATATAAAATGTGTAATTCGTAATAAACTACAACTCTGCGTGTCCATTTAGGGAGTTAATCCTCAATTAACCGTTTATACGGCGCGTGCATAGTAAAGGCTTGAGTCAAGCGGACACAAGCCTTTATCTACATGGAATATGTGATTTTTTGTTTCTATCAAAAATATTTAAAAAACTCAACTCACTGCAACGATTTTCCCTTTAAAAACTGATCGGATGAGCACATACATTAAAGGAATAAAAATAAGGACCAACACCGTACCAAAGACCACTCCACCAAAAACACTATAGCCAATGGCTTGTCGGCTGAGTGCTCCAGCACCTGTCGAAAACATCAATGGGATCACCCCTGCACCAAATGCAATCGAGGTCATGAGGATCGGACGTAGGCGTAACCCTGCAGCATGTAGAGCAGAGTCAAGAACATTTCGTCCCTGCTGCTGAAGACTGGCTGCAAACTCAACCATTAAGATCGCATTTTTACAGGACAACCCGATTGTGGTGAGCAGTGCGATCTGAAAGTAAATATCATTGGCAAAACCAAACCAATGACTAAATAAGATCGTTCCCCCGATACCGAGCGGAATAGCCGCCATGACCACCGAAGGAATAGACCAGCTTTCATATAAAGCAGCTAAGCACAAGAAAATAAAAGCAATCGAGATCAAATATAACCAAATCGCTTGATTACTCGATTGTTGTTCTTGATAGGATAAACCGCTCCACGCCAGTCCAATTTCTGGCATTTGCGCCGCTATATTTTCCATTGCTCGCATGCCTTGACCACTACTAAAACCACTGGCGGCATCAGCTTCTAATTCAATCGCAGGATAGCCCATAAAACGTTCCAACAAGGGTGGTGCGCCCTGCCATTCAACTTGGCTAAATTGAGTAAAGGGAATCATTTGTCCTTGTGCATTTTTCACATGCCAAAAACTCAAGTCTTCAGGTTTCGAACGATAAGGTGCATCACCTTGCAAATAAACACGTTTGATTCGCCCACGATCAATAAAATCATTGATATAGCTTCCACTCCAAGCCGTCGAGATTGTACGATTAATTTCATTAATGTTTAAACTGTGTAGCATCGCAGTACGATGATCAATCTTAATATTGAGAACAGCCTGATCATCATTGCTTTTTTTATCAAGGTTTTCGATGCTACTTAATGCATTGCCCTGCTGTTGAAGATTTTCAAAAGACCGAATGAGACTATCTCGCCCAGAGCCTTGGGTATCTTGTAGCCAAAAATTGATTTTGTCTGAATTGCCTAACCCTCGTATGACCGCAGGCATCATTACCATAATACGTGCCTGATTATTTTGAGCAAAATGCTTCATGGCACGCGCACGAATTTCTTGTGCACTATTTTTCACACCTGGACGATCATCCCAATGTTTTAAAGAGACAAAAGCTTGCCCTAGGTTTTGACCTGAGCCTGAGAAGTTTCGCCCATGTATCACCATGATGCCATTTAAATTATCTTTTTCTTCTGCCAAAAAATAGTCTGAAATTTGTTTGCCGATGACTTGGGTTTGACTCATCGGCGTACCTTCAGCTAGGCGAAACTGAACACCCAAGATCCCCTGATCTTCCTGTGGTAAAAAACTGGTAGGTAATTCACGATAGGTCCAAGCAAAAGCACTAACCAAAAACAATAAAGCGACAAGCGACAGAAATTTAAGCTGTATCACTTTTTTGGCGACATTCAGATAAAAACCTCGAACACGATCTAATCCACGCTCAAAGTACACGGCCCATTTGGCTTTCTGTTGCTGCGGTTTCAATAAAATCGAACATAAAGCAGGTGTAAGAATCAATGCAACCAGCAATGATAAAGACATCGCTGCGACTAAAGTGATCGAAAATTGGCGATAAATAATTCCCGTTGCACCGGTAAAAAATGACATTGGGATAAATACTGCCGTCAATACTAAGGTAATCCCAACCAATGCCCCGCTAATCTCTTGCATAGACTGAATACTGGCTTGTTTGGCATCCAGCTTCTGCTCATGCATGATCCGTTCGACATTTTCAACCACAACGATTGCATCATCCACCAACAACCCAATCGCAAGCACCATTGCAAATAGCGTCAGGGTGTTAATACTCATCCCCAATACAGCAAGCACTGCAAAAGTTCCTAAAATCACCACTGGAACCGTTACCGCAGGGATCAAGGTTGCTCGCCAATTCTGTAAGAAAAGGAACATCACCAGTACAACCAAAATGATCGCTTCAACCAGTGTTGTCACCACCTGAGACATTGATTCTTTTACAAAGGGGGTATCATCACGTGGATAGACCACAAAATAACCTTCAGGCAATCCTTTTTTTAACCGTTCTATTTCTTGGTAAACTAAATCCGCGGTTTGCATTACATTGGCGCCCACAGCCAATGAAACTGAAAGCCCAGAAGCAGGATAACCGTTGATTCGGTTGAAAACCTGATAATTTTCTGCGCCAATTTCGATTCGGGCAATATCTTTTAGATAGACCATGCCACCATCGCTATTCGCTTTGATAATAATGTTTTCAAATTGCTCAGGCGTACGCAATAAAGAGCCTGAGGTGACTTTGGCATTTAAATATTGATCATCGACACTCGGTAACTGCCCAATCGCGCCTGCTGCCACTTGAGCATTCTGATTTTCTAAAGCAGTACGGACTTCACTGACACTGAGTTGATATTGTTGTAATTTTTTAGGATCCAGCCAAATACGCATCGCGTACTGTGAGCCAAAAACATTGATTTCCCCAACACCTTCGAGACGACTCAGATTTAACTCAAAATGATTGGTTAAATAATCAGAGATATCGATATTGGTGGAACGTCCAGAAGCATCGGCTAAGCCAATGACCATAAAAGAATCACTGAGCGATTTGCGAACATTCACCCCCTGTCGCTGTACGTCCGCTGGTAAACGATTGATTGCGCCATTAATTGCATTTTGAACTTGCACTTGCGCCTGATCAGGATCAGTGCCTTGCGCAAAAAATAAACTAATCCGACTATTACCATTAGCATCACTACTTGAACTAAAATAAAGAAGATGGTCAATCCCTTTAATTTGTTGTTCTAAGACTTGCGTAACACTGTCTTCAACCGCTTGTGCATCAGCACCACTATAATTGGTAGATACAGTGATTCTAGGAGGAGCAATATCTGGATAGCGCTCTACAGGTAAATTTAAAACAGCAAGTAACCCAACAGCCATCACGATAATCGCTAAGACACCTGCAAAAATGGGACGATCAATAAAAAATTTAGATAACATGGCTGTTCATTCCATTCCTGAAACAGTCAATTTGTCAAAAAGATAGCTAAATATTGGCAAATATAAACGCTGATCATTACTGAGCCAATAAGGAAACACTATCCCTATTAACATATCATTGCAAAAAGCTAGAATTACGAAGAAATTATGGATTTTTCACGCACATTAAAACAGATCCACAGCAAAATAAACTGATTAAATTCAAACAACTAAAAAAACAACAAATTGAAATTACTTTGCGATCAATGAGTTCCTAAATTCAGATTGACAATAGCGAATCTAAAACCGATAGTAGCACGCTTATTGCGCTCCCTAATTTTATTAAACATCGATGAAGGTCACTCTGAAGAACTTTAATATTCTCTTATTCATTTTGCTACCAGCTTTGATTACTGGCGGTTTATTAATTTTTTCAGGTAACTTGTCTGATGGTTTAAGGCTTGGTTTTTTATCATTACCAGGTGCGATTTTTTTATATTTGGCGGCCATTCAAAATAAAAAATCTTGGTATATTCTGTCCATCATTTGGTGGCTGATTTTTTGGTTCGACTCAGTTTTACGTTCCAGTACTTGGATTTTATTTAGCAGTGACAATGAAGCCTATTTTATTATTGAAGCGATTGCGAATACCAGTTATACCGAGACATGGGAGTTTTTTCAACTTCATGCGATTAGCATTATTGCGGTGTTATTTGGTTTGGTTTCAGTTACTGTCGCCTATCACTATATCGTATTTAAATATTTGAAAGCTGAGAATTTCCAACAACTTTGGCACAGCTATTTTTACCGTGCATGTATCATCTTTTTGGTTCTTCTTACCTTGACTTGCTATCTGATGAAACCATCACGTAACGTTCATCCAATTGTATTTTGGAGTAATTATCAGGAAAAAATTCAGGCGTTTAAAAACCGAATCAAGCAACATAAAGATGTTCATCGACAGTGGGATCGTAGTGCGAAACAAAATCTAATCGTTGCAGATCAAATTAAACAGAAACAAACCCATGTATTGGTCTTGTCTGAAAGTATTACCAGTCTTGACCTCGGCCTATGTGGTTATACGCGAGACACCACACCAGAACTTTCCAAAAGAATCAGCCAAATTAAAGTGTTTTGTAATGCATTTTCGCCGTCTCCCTCCACGATTAATGCTTTACGGGTACTTTTGACCGAAAGTCCTGCTTCAGAACATGATCGATATTCACCAGAAAGCATACTTGCTTATGCAAAAGCAGCAGGTTATAAAATCTACTGGCTCAGTAATCAAGATGATATTTACCTTTCCTCATTGTTCGGTTCTTATGCGGATAAAGCGATCTATAAAAACACCCGTTCAGGACGCAGCAGCACATCATTAGACGAAAATCTTTTGCCAGCTTATCAACAAGCCCTTGCTGACCCAGAACCTAAAAAATTAATTATTTTGCATATGATCGGTACACACCCCAATTATAAAGAACGCTACCCTGCCATTTATAATCAGTTTAGTAGCGATAGTAATGATGCAGTAGAAATGCTACTCAAGAAAAATGATATTGATCCATGGATACGCTCTATGCGTAACCACTACGACAATGCGATCTTGTATCAAGACAGCTTATTGGCTCAGATTTTAGATAAACTTATCGCTGAAAAGAACCAAGACTTTAGATCATTTACCGTTGTTTCAGATCATGGTAATGAGGTCGGGCATGAGATGGACTATGCAGGACATAGTCCAAATACCAAGGCAGGTTATCAAGTTCCAGTCATCATGTGGTATGACCATATGCCTTCAACAGGCGTGGATCTCACCAAAACCATTAACACCGCTGAACTCGATAATAATCTCATGCAAATCATGGGACTCAAAGATAAATATGCTCCGCCTCAGTCCTATTGGCTAGACAAAGATTATCACTTTAGCCCTGAAATCAACTGGCCCTATTGGGGAAAAAAGCATTAGATTTTGCTTGATAGAATATTCTTTTTAACATTGAGTAAAATTGGATACTCAATCCAGATTGTTTTATCTAAAAATTATTTGTAATTTCATCAAATGATCATCTCTTTGTCATCCATTTGATAAATTTAATCAGCACACTAACGACTCAAATAAAAACACATGAGTTTATGTATGTTAAAGCAAACAGTCGCGAGTCTCTGTCTGATCGGCCTTGTGGGTTGTAACAATGATGACAATGCTTCATCCAACGCCAATCAACCACAATATCAATTGCCACAAATTTTAGTGGTCGGACATCGTGGTGCAAGTGCGCTTCGACCTGAACATACCCTTGAGGCTTATCAAAAAGCGATTGATGATGGCGCGGATTTTATTGAACCTGATCTAGTATCAACCAAAGATGGTGTTTTGATCGCCCGCCATGAAAATGAAATCAGCGGTACCACAAATGTTGCCAGCCTGCCAGAATTTGCCGATCGTAAAACCACGAAAATCATTGACGGCGTCACTTTTGAAGGTTGGTTCACCGAGGACTTTAGCCTCAAAGAATTACAACAACTTAAAGCACGTGAACGTATTCCACAATATCGACCAGAAAATCAACAATACAATGATTTATATAGCATACCGACCTTAGAGCAAATCATTGAACTGGCTGAAGCACATTATAAAAAAACAGGTAAAATCATTGGTTTATATATCGAAACCAAACACCCGACTTTCTTCCAAAAACAAAATTTAGCAATGGAAGATACATTGCTAAAAACATTAGCCAAATATAAATATAGCCGTGACATTGCTCCGATCTATTTACAATCATTTGAAGTGGGCAATTTAAAATATTTAAAACAACAGCTTGATCTACATAAGAGCATCAAACACGCTCAGCTCATCCAACTCTATGATGATAAAACAGCACAACCAGCAGATTATGTTGCGCAAAATATCTCAACCACCTATGCGGATATGGCAACAGCGCAAGGATTAAAAGATGTTGCAACTTATGCAAATGGTGTTGGGCCGTGGAAGCCTTATATCTTTAAAGATGCAGCCATGACCGAAACCACGTCGTTTATTCCTGATGCTCATCAAGTCGGCTTAAAAGTACATCCATATACATTCCGTCCAGAAAATAACTTCTTGCCTGAGACTTTAAAATGTAGTGCTGAAGCATCAAAAGCAGCCGAGCGTTGTCCAACAGGATCAATCAAAGAATTACAGCTTTATTTCAAAGCAGGTGTGGATGGGGTATTTGCGGATGATCCAGCGATTGCACGCCAAGCAGTGAAAGAATATCTGGCAACAGCGTCTAAATAATCTAATCAATCACTCAATGATAAGGATAGCTCACTCGGCTGTCCTTATTTAGGATAGTTTCATCAACTGCTTTCGTTGCACCTGTTGCCACTGCCACCAACCATAAGTCGCCAAGCCCACAAATGCGGCATATAAAGCTGCTGTTAAAAACAGTTCTTTGTAAATAAACATACCCACATAAACAATATCCACAAATATCCAGAGTACCCAAGTTGCAATATGTTTTTGACTGGTCCAATAGGTCGCAAGTAAACTAAATGCAGCAAGCTGAGAATCTAGCATCGGCACAGCAGCATCCGTAAAATGCTTTAAAATGAGACCTAATAATAATCCGCCCATCGCAGCCAAACAGATTTGAGCGACTGCAATTTGAATGCCGATCGGCTCAATCCGAATCTCGTGGTCTTGGCGTTTTCCTTTTAACCAAAAATAAAAACCATAACAATTGAATGCGATAAAGAAAAATTGCAGAATAGTTTCGGCATACAATTTATAGGCGAAAAAAAGATAAGCGTACAATGCACAAGCCAAAATATTGAAACCCCAACACCACATATGACGTTGAATGGTCAAGGTGACACCGATAATACTCATCAAGACGGCAATGATTTCTAAAGGAGACAAAGGAAAACTTCTGTTTAAATATCGAATACTGTCATTATGAAAAAATCTTAAATTTAAGCAACTATAAATCTTCAAGGTGCATTGATATATTTTTAAGCTTATTGAGAACAATGACTATTTTTTATTCAGACCTTATGCTATAAAAATCTTAAGCTTATTTTTAATATGACTCAGATGAACAAAGCACCCGCTCTAGATCTAGCATGTATCGCATATTGCATTCTCTCCAATGCAATGTGGCGACGTGTCTGCATCTCTATACGAGGAGGCTTTGCAATGTTATTTGATCCGATGACGCGTTAAAAAATAACATTACATGAAACATAGGTCGCCTCAATGGCGGCTTTTTTTTCGCCTTGATTTCTGAACCTTCAAACCTACTGTTGTTATTACTGGAGCACCCCATGTCACAATTGCATGAAAAAAGTTTTATATCCACACCCCAGATGCAACCGACTGTCGCCTCTACTTCCCCACGCCCAGCGCCAGTCGGTCAATTTATTGCAGTTGTTCTGATTTGGTCATTCACCCCGTTAGCAGCGGTATGGACAGTGCAAGATATTCATTGGGCTTGGGGTTTATTTCTACGATACAGTCTCGCCATTCCACTTAGCTTTGTTTGTCTGTTTTATTTTGGACTCAAGCTCAGCATAAATTTCAAAGCAATCACCAGTTATACAGCAGGTGCAATTGGGTTATTTGGCTCTATGACTTTTTGTTATATGGGTGCGACACGTGTTCCATCGGGTATGATTTCAATTATTTATGGCACAGCACCCTTGTGGTCAGGTTTGATTGCGGTCTTTATTTTAAAACGTGAACACTTTCATCCACGTCAATGGTACGGTTTAATTCTTGCCTTTCTCGGCTTATTACTGACAATGGGTTTAGCTACAGATAATGTTCAGCTCGACATGCTAGGCATTGCCTATGAAATGATTGCAGTTCTACTCTATGTTCTTTCTATGCTAGCCGTTGCAAAAGTAGGTGCAGAAATTCATCCGATCACTCAAACCGCTGGCTCAACCTTAATTTCATGGATCGGCTATCTCTGTTTATTACCTTTTTTTATCTCAGAGGTTCCAATACAATTGCCAAGTCCACAAGCCACTATGGCATTGCTGTATAGCGCATTATTTTCTTCAGTGCTTGCTATGATTTTTTATTATCATTTAATTCAAAAACTGAATCCGACCACAGTGATGCTCATCATGATCATAACTCCTGTATTGGCAACACTTTGGGGAATCACGCTCAACCATGAGCCACTCAGTTCGCATTTGATTATGGGCTTGATATGCTTATGCTGTGGTCTATTTTTATATGCTTATCGCAAGAAAGCCTACAACCTATAAGACAATAAAACCGATAGATCAGTAAAATGATCTATCAATTTAGATTATAGTATTTGAGCGTTTGATGCTTTAAATCAGAACAGTCATTGAAGATATATGATTTCCTTATGTATCACAGCATAACTTCACAGAGATTTATTCAAGGATGAAAGAATCTATGCGTACTTACCTTTTATGGATATTTTTGAGCTTTGCGCTCGTCATACAAGGTTGTGCTTATCACTCACCGACGCCCATTCATGCCTATCAAAAATCAGTTGAATTAAAACAACGTTATTATCACGCCAAAACCATAAGCGCAGATGGAACTGTGCTGGCTTTCACAGTGTATCAGCCTCATTTAAAGGTCGGACAAACAGCCCCGTTACTCTTGCATACGCATGGCTTTGGCTTATCTCGCATGAAACGACCTGAACTGAGTTTATACGGTTTTCTCTTACCTACAGGTCAAGTCGCCAAAACTGCATGGAAACAAGGTTATTGGGTGATTAGTTATGACCAACGTGGACATGGTAATAGTCAAGGTAAAATCCGTCTAGCTGATCCAGATAAAGAAGCACAGGATGTGATTACCATCATGAACTGGGCTGAAAAGCACCTGCCCCAATTAGCAAAAAACCAAAACGGCGTTCGTACAGGTATGATCGGAGAATCTTATGCAGGTGGTGTACAGTACATCGCATCGGCATTGGACCCACGCTTACAAGCGATTGTCCCGATTACCACTTGGTATGATCTGATAAATAGTCTTGCACCAAATGGCGTTCCTAAAAGCAACTGGATTAGGTTCTTAAATTTAATCGGTGACTGGTGGAATTGGAATAAATTTGATTCCGAACTTAAGCAAGCCTATCGAGAAACGCAACAAGGTCAACTTAATGCGTCATCTTATGATTTTCTAAAAACACATCAAGCACGCTGGTTTTGTGAACATGACCAAGCACCCCAAGCAGACGCACTGATTATTCAGGGATTTAGAGATATATTATTCCCGTTCAATGAGGGCGTAAAAGCCGCTGAATGTATCAAACAAGCGCGGCACAAAGTCCATTTAATCGGGGTACAAGGCGGACATCTGCAACCATTGGCACAACAGTCCCCGTCAGGTCAAACACCTTTCTGGTATATAGGAAAATCTGTTCATTGTGGCAATAAACAACACTACAACTTACAAGACATAATCTTAATGTGGTTCGATCAGCAGTTAAAAGATAAAACACCAAAAATGAAACTACCTGAATTATGCGTGGATCATAGCCCAGTTAACCATCTCGCAGATCTAAACCCGACCACGTCCTACACATTGAATAGAACATGGATTGCAGCAACGACAACCCAAGCTGTATTTGTCCCGATTCATGTGGCGCAGCAAGTTACGCATATCACTGGTGCGCCTCGCTTAAGCTTAAATGTCGAAGCAAAAGCTGAGTCAAGTGATCCCGTGTTATTTATATCTGTAGCAGTAAAGTCGAAAGAAACGGGGAAATATGTTGTTTTAAATGAACAGACTGCTCCCTTTAATAACGGCAGAAAACAAATTTATGATCAGATTACCTTAGACTTAGCTGACCCCAATAAATCACTACAAAGCATTGAGCTACCAAGTATAAATGGGGAGTTGAAACAGGGAGATACCTTGGGCTTGCTGATCAATAGTGAAAGTATTTATTATCAAAAATTTCAACAAGCTAAAATAGAAGCGTGGGTTTCAGGACAAATTATTTTACCCAAACTATGGATAGATGCTCATTAGAAATTTTATTTGAAAATGAAAATCGAGAGTGACGTCTACCACTCTCGATTCACAATTAATTCTTCCATTTCAATATCGAAATAACCCGCTTCTTGCACGATCATCATCATCGCTTCGGCAATATAATCCGCCGCAGCATCATCTAAAGATGAATCCAACTCTTCGAACTGCGGTTTCATTTCATTAATTTCGATGATAGTCCGATTCGCAAAACGATAAATCTCAGTTTCAGATAAGCCAGAACGACTGACTTTTTTTGCGAACTGATGTATATGTTGTTTGACTTCAGCAACCAGAATATCGGGATAATATTCATCATCAAACATGGGGAGGAGTAAATTTTCAAACATAAAAAGTAACATGCCAATAAAACGCCATGCTTATACCACAATCCCGCAAAAATCACGATATTTAGGCATAAAAAAAGCGGTTTTTCCGACCGCTCTAGATCAATTTACCTTATTCGATTTCAACCTCTCCCAGTGTGGGGATAAAGAAAAATATTGCTAAAGCTAATTGATACATTTAAGCCACTGTTTCTACAGAAAATTGCTCAGCATATTTTGAAAGCTGTTCAATGGTAATAGATGCGCCACCACATACAATCACTAGCACATCCTCTGTTGGTGCAAAGCTAATTTTTTTATCATATAGAACAGATAGTGTTGCGCCACAAGCAGGCTCAACCAATGTTCGATGATGATCTAAAAATTTCAGACATGCAGTTACCGCGTCTTGATCCGAAACAGTCATAGCTTGAACATTTTCACTTTGCGAAATGAGAAATGCATTTTCACAGACTTGTTTTGCTGCAAGTGTTGTTGCAATCCCTGTCACTTCATCTAGCTTTATATGCTTACCTATCTTCATTGCGGTATTCAAAGAAGCGGTTCCATCCGTTTCAATTGCATAAATTGGAATATCTAGATGATTCCGTTTTAAACCTTGATGAATTCCAGAGATTAAACTGCCTCCTCCTACTGATAAAATGACAGCATTCGGATAAATACCATCCGCAATGACTTCATCAATAATCGTTGCAACACCATCCCATAAATATTGATTGTCGAAGGGATGAATATAAATGGCTTCATCATTCACCAATGAAAGTGCCAGTTCATTGGCTTCCACCCAAGATTCACCTTGGACAATCACCTCAGCATCTTGTTGTAGCATTAAATCAATCGCTTTTTGCGAAGTCGTTTTAGGAACAATAACGGTGACAGGAATATTAAGTGCTTTTCCCATATAAGCGACTGAAATACCAGCGTTACCACCAGAAGAGCTAATGAATTTCTTTGCCCCTTGTTCTACATATTTTAGACAGGCATTGCCGATACTTCTTTGCTTAAAAGAACCTGTAGGCTGAGCAGACTCCATTTTCAACCAGACATTACAGTTATTGAGTTCGCTTAATTCACTTGATCTAATTAATGGTGTTTTCATGGTGATTGTTATTCCATCCTGCTATAAATATGTACCATTCATGGTCGGTTAGGTCATCGTCACCGACCACTTTTATAACATGAATATTCAATCTTTTTTAGCGCTTAAACTTTTTGCAATTTTCGCCAATTCAACAAACTCCTCACGCATTTGATAAGGGTCAGGTTGAGCAGACTGCTGTGCCAATTGAATAATTTGATCCCATCCGACTGAACCATTGTATTGCCCGCCTTTGAGTTGTTGAGCATAAGAGGCAACAGCGACCGCAAAACGAGTATCACTATGCGCCTGAGCAAGCGGTTTACTGCCCATTTTCACGGCTTGATTCAATAAAATACTATTATCTTGATTCGGTAGCTTATAGCGTAAATTCACAAAAGCATATTCTGATTTTTTAGCAGCATTGATCTTTGTCTGTGCCTGATAGCGCGAGTCATTTAACCAGCCCTGCTGACCAGCGGGAATAATTTCATAAAATGCGGTCACACGATGTCCTGCACCTATATCTCCCGCATCCACTTTATCATTATTAAAATCTTCTTGTTTCAACATGCGATTTTCATAACCAACGAGACGATATTCTTTGACCGTTGCAGGATTAAACTCAACCTGAATCTTGACATCTTGCGCAACCGTTGCAAGTGTCGATGAAAGCTGACGCTGCACTACTTTTTTAGCTTCATTTTTATTGTCGATATAGCTGTAATTACCATCACCTGCATCCGCTATTTGCTCCATCAATTGCTCATTATAGTTTCCTGTACCGAAACCTAATGTAGTGAGTGAAATACCACTTTTACGCTTTTCAGTTACCATTGATTTTAAAGTATTAAAGTCGGTGATCCCCACATTAAAGTCACCATCTGTTGCCAATAAAATACGGTTAATGCCATTTTTCACAAAAGCTTTCTCAGCTTGCTGATATGCCAGTTGGATCGCTCGCTCACCTGCGGTTGCACCATTCGCTTTTAATGCATTAATGACACTTAAAATCTTATCTTTTTGATCTCCTGAAGTCGGTTTAAGCACCAGTTTTTCACCACTGGCATAGGTAATAATCGTGACTTTATCTTGTGGTCGTAATTGTTCCGTCAGCAAGCGTAATGTTTGCTTTACCAATGGCAACTTATCTGGCGCACTCATACTCCCCGATACATCTACGAGGAAAACTAAATTTGCAGGTGGCAGTTGTGCAAGTGCTAAATCCTTGGCCTGAATCCCGATTTTGATGAGTTTGGCATTTTGTTTCCAAGGCGAATCCACTGTTTCCGTGGTCACTGAAAATGGATGTATACCAATAGGTTGTGGATACTGATAGTCAAAATAATTAATCATTTCCTCGATACGAACCGCGTCTGCTGGAGGTAAACGACCATTATTTAAAAAACGGCGCGTATTGCTATAACTTCCTGTATCCACATCAATACTAAAAGTTGAGATAGATTGATCAGAAACTCTAAAAACTGGATTAACTTCATTTTTCTGATATTTTTCGGTGTCTTGTTCTAAGCGTTGTTGTTCTGAAATGGGTATTGGCATGACCGTTTGTGCAAAACTTGGTGCTTGTGCCAGTTCATATACCCCCACCCCGATCATACGTTGCTGAGAACTCGACATCGGCTGGCAAGCTGCGATCATACAACCGAGCAAAGAGAGTGAAAATATTTTTGTGCCTTGATACATTTTATAATCCCCAAGTTTTATTTTGTCATTTCAAATGAATAGCAGTATTCACTTTATTGTATGCAAAAAAATATAAAGACACCGTATTCGAATGTATCTATTACTCTTTCTTAGTCACTACGCTGATTCAACCATACGCATAGCATTCCAAATCTTTACAGCATCACTTGTTGCTTTCACGTCGTGTGCTCGCACAATGCTTGCACCTTGTTGAATACTGAGTAAATGCCCCATCACACTACCGACCACTCTTTCTTGGGCAGCAACACCATTTAATGCTTCGCCAATAAAACGTTTGCGCGACAAGCCTGACAAAATTGGATAACCCATTTGATTGAGTTTCCAAAAATCATGCAGCAGTTGAAAATTTTGTTGGGCGTTTTTAGCAAAACCAAACCCCGGATCAAGAATAATATGCTGAGGTTTAATGCCGATCGCAATTGCTTGCTCCAATCGCTGATGTAGTTCCCTCATCACATCCTCAGTAACATCGTCATATTGGTCGAGTTGATTCATATTGGTTGGTTCACCACGCATATGCATCAATACCACTGGAATGTTGAGTTCAGCAGCGGTTTCTAATGCTTGCGGACGCGTTAATGCACGGACATCATTCCATATATGTGCACCTGCTTGGATGGCTGCACGTATCACTTCAGGCTGACTGGTATCAATCGACAGGATCACATCATATTTTGATAATTCCTGTACTACAGGAATCACACGGCGAATTTCTTCTTCAACAGCAACTGGCGAGGCATTTGGGCGAGTAGATTCACCACCGATATCAATAATGGTTGCACCATCCTCAATCATTTGCAAAGCATGTTTAATGGCTTGATCTCGGTGATGATGCTGCCCACCATCGCTAAATGAATCAGGTGTTACATTAAGGATTCCCATAATGTGAGGCTGAGATAAATCTAATGTAAAACGACCACACTGTAACTGCTGCTGTGGTAATGGCATCAACTTCATCAAAACACTCCTCACTTTAATCACATTATATTAACAAGAACAATGTTTAATGTTTGATGATTTATTTTCAGCTTAGGTCAAAACCAAGACAAAAAAGAGCGACCTAAGTCGCTCATTCTTTCTAAAACCGTTTAACTCATTGCTGGCAATGGTGGTGGTGTAGATGGACCATCTTTAGGTGGTTCAAAATCAGCCACAGGATTTTCAGCTACATATACTTTTGGTGGTTGTGGTTCACGACCTTCCATGATGTCACGGATTTGGTCACGATCAATGGTTTCCCAATCCATCAACGCTTTTACCATTGCATGTGCGATATCTTGATTATTTTCTAAGATATCACGAGCAACTTTGTACTGCTGATCAAGAATACGACGTACTTCTTCATCCACTTTTTGTTGCGTAGCTTCAGAAATAGTGCGACTACCGACATTACCGAAGAAACCGCTTTGGTTTTCATCTTCATAAACCATTACACCAAGCGCATCAGACATACCGTATTTTGTGACCATAGCACGTGCCATTTTGGTTGCACGTTCAAAGTCATTCGATGCACCAGTAGACATTTGGTTAATGAATACTTCTTCTGCAATACGACCGCCAAATAAAATGGAAAGTTCATTCAACATCTTATCTTTATAGTGACTGGTTTGGTCTTGTTCAGGAAGCTGCCAAGTAACGCCTAGCGCCCAACCACGTGGCATGATCGTGACTTTATGCACAGGATCTGTACCTGGTAAGATTTCAGCAACAATCGCATGTCCTGCTTCATGGTAAGCCGTTGCACGACGTTCTTCTTCACGAATTACCATCGATTTACGTTCAGGCCCCATATAAATCTTATCTTTCGCATCTTCAAAGTCATGCATATCTACCGTATTTTTATTACGGCGAGCAGCAAACAATGCCGCTTCGTTGACTAAGTTTGCGAGCTGTGCACCCGAAAACCCTGGTGTACCACGTGCAAGAATTTTAAGATCCACACCTGTTACAGAAGGAAGCTTCTTCAAGTGTACATTGAGGATTTGCTCACGCCCACGAATATCAGGCAAGCCAACCATCACTTGACGGTCAAAACGTCCTGGACGAAGAAGTGCTTTATCGAGAACATCAGCACGGTTGGTGGCAGCAATAACGATAACGCCTTCGTTGCCCTCAAAACCATCCATCTCGACCAACATTTGGTTAAGTGTTTGCTCACGTTCATCATGACCACCACCTGTACCTGAACCACGGTGACGACCAACTGCATCAATCTCATCAATAAAGATGATACACGGTGCATTTCGTTTTGCTTGTTCGAACATATCACGAACACGCGATGCACCCACACCAACGAACATTTCGACAAAATCAGAACCTGAAATACTAAAGAATGGAACCTTGGCTTCACCAGCAATTGCTTTTGCTAATAAGGTTTTACCTGTACCAGGAGGACCAACCATTAACACGCCACGTGGAATTGTTGCTCCAAGTCGTTTAAATTTGGTTGGGTCTTTTAAGAAATCAACGATTTCAACCACTTCTTGTTTTGCTTCATCACAACCAGCAACATCAACAAAAGTGATCTTGATCTGATCTTCAGATAGCATTTTCGCTTTTGACTTACCAAAACTCATTGGGCCATTCTTACCACCGGCACCGCCCCCCATGTTGCGCATAAAGAACATGAACAACAAAATAATGAGCAATATTGGGAAACTTGCGATGAGAAGTTGCATCAAAATGCCTTGGCGTTGTGGCGCTATGCCCTCAACCACAACATTTTGTTTGTTTAAGCTTGGTAGCAACTGAGTGTCTTCTACTTGTGGACGAACGGTCTCAAATGGAGAACTATCAGTTTTTTCACCACTGATATTTAAACCATCAATGGTGACTTGTTTAATTTGTCCAGCATTCACCGCTGCAACGAAATCAGAGTATTTCATCGCCGCAGGTTTATTTCGGTCACTGACGTTGCTAAAAATCAAAATCAGAACACCGAGTATGACGAGCCACAATACGGCATTCTTGAAGTAATCGCTCAAGGCTTTATTCCCATATCAATCTAATTTGATCATACCTAATCTTGGCTGACCTTCACAAAAACAGCAATGAATTTGCGTTGCAAAAAACTTAAAAGGTACAAAATGCACAATTTTTAACAACTTGGCAAGTATACTTTTTATTTCAAGGCCTTTTTACGACCTTGTCCAATCAAAAAAACCTCTTTTGATCGAGCACGCGACGCCGCCGGTTTAGCTGTTTTTAACACATCAAAACTATCGACCACTTGTTTTCTAAACTCGTCAAATCCAGTACCTTGGAACACTTTAACCAAAAACTGGCCATTCGGTCCTAATACCTTCTGAGCAAAGTCCAAAGCCAATTCACATAAGTAAATTTGACGTGGTTGATCAACAGCCTTATTACCTGATGTATTGGGGGCCATATCTGAAATTACAATATCTACTTGACGCCCATTTAAAATATTTAACAATTTTTCGAAGACTTCTTCTTCGCGGAAATCACCTTGTAAGAAGGTTACATCGGGCAATGCATCCATTGCTAAAATATCTGAAGCAACAACCAAACCGTTCGCGCCGACTAATTTACCCGCAATTTGCGACCAACTACCTGGTGCTGCACCTAAATCAACCACCGTCATACCCGGCTTGATCATTTTATATTTTTCTTGGATCTCAAGTAGCTTATATGCTGCACGTGCACGATAACCCTCCTTTTGCGCTTTTTTTACAAAAGGGTCATCTAAGTGCTCTCTCATCCATACACGACTGCTTTTCGACAATTTTTGATTGGTAATGCGTG
Organism: Acinetobacter sp. 2JN-4; assembly: GCF_003687745.1. Classification (NCBI taxonomy): domain Bacteria; kingdom Pseudomonadati; phylum Pseudomonadota; class Gammaproteobacteria; order Moraxellales; family Moraxellaceae; genus Acinetobacter; species Acinetobacter sp. 2JN-4. Next base: position 319,489 of record NZ_RDNY01000001.1, read on the forward strand.
TCGCCATAACTCTCTAAATTTCAAAAAACCTCTGATTGATCATTGTACGTGAAAATTCAGCTTATTACAGTATCGAAGCCATTCAATGCGACGATCTTTTGCAGTTTTTTGATCATCATCACGGCTCATTTCAGCAGTTTTCCATACATTTGCCGCAAGTGCTTGCATCCTGAATCTATCTTAGAATCGGGATGCAAGCTATACTAGGTCGTTTTTCAAATCAGGTATTTTCAATGGCAGCTTTATCTATCCATGAACGTAAACGTTTACGTCAAATCGGTCATGCACTTAATCCAGTTGTCATGATTGGTGGCCAAGGGCTTACAGAAAGTGTAATTGAAGAAGCGCATCGTGCGTTAAATGATCATGAATTGATTAAAGTAAAGATTGCAGGTGAAGATCGCGAAGCGCGTGCAGCTGTGGTTGATGCAATTGTTGAAGCTACAGGTGCAGAAGCAGTACAAAAGATCGGTAAAATCGTTTTGCTCTACAAAAAAGCAGCAAAACAAAATCAACACTTATCTAACCTCGTTCGTTTTGCTCATCTAAGTCAGTAATCGCAATGGCAAGTTATGATCTTTCTGCTTTTGATCGTTTTCACAGTATTAGTGTGGTGGCAGCGATTGAGCAGCTAACCCCAGCAACCTTAAATGTTGCTTTCTGGGTGAGTGATCCAAATCAGTTTTTGATTTATCCAGAAAAAGTCGCGGCACACCCACGTCAGGACTTTTTGTGGGAAAACACTTGTTTTGAACTCTTTGTGGGTGTGAAAGACCAAGATTTCTATCGTGAAATCAACCTCTCCCCTTCACAAGCTTGGCAAGTGTATCAATTTGAAGAATACCGCTTTCCTGAAGATATGCCGCCGGTTGCGGCATACGACATCGAGCTAAATCATTTACAGCGAACCCATTATGGTTTGAATGTCAGCTTAGATTTATCCAAATTTATGCAACAACATCAACTAAAATGGTCTGACTTATATTTAGGCTTAGCAGCAGTATTGAATACTTCACAAGGCGTGCAGTATTTTGCGATGCAGCATAGTAGTCCCCAAGCAGACTTCCATAATAAACGAGATTGGTTACATCAGTTTTAAAACAAAAAAAGCGAGAAATAAATTTCTCGCTTTTTTTCATTCTAACTTAGTGCTTAATTTGCACGTACTTTGTTCCAAGCTTCAACAGCTTGACCTTTAGTACGCTTAAAGCTATCCACTAAAGTATCTTTATGCTTCACTGAAATTTGACTGATGTCATCTTTAAGCTCTTTGCTCACTTTGGTTAAATCTTCGATCAAAGTATTTAACTCAGTTTTCAGTGCATTTTTGAGCTCAACCAAGTTACCTTGAGACGAGTTCAATTGAGTCTTGATCACATCAATACGCTGTAAAATATCTTGCTTGATTTGCGTAAGTTGATTTTGAATATTTTGATTCAACTCTTTTGCTTCAGTTTCAATTTTTGCTTGAGTATCGACTAAAGCTTCTTTAACCTGCTCTTGAGTTTCAGCAATGACTTCTTTTGCTTGCTCTTGAGTATCAGCAATCACTTCTTTTGCTTTTGCTGTTTTTTCTGCAACAACTTCTTTCGCCTTTGCCGTTTTTTCAGCTACAGCTTCTTTCGCTTTTGCAGTTTTTTCAACAACAACGTCTTTCACTTCTTCAGCTGCTGCTGTAGTTTGATTCTCAGCCATTATGATTCCCCTCTATACTGATTGTTGATTTTTTGGCTAAAGATAAGATAAAACGCTTTTGTCTAAAACCACCAATAAATTGTTAGACAATTTGCATAATATCTCACGATGTCGATCTAAAAATGACGGATTTTGCAATAGACACCAATCCACGTCTACGCAATTAAAGAAATCCAGCATTTCCTGTTTTTAATAAATAAAACTCATAGACTTCTGGCACACTCATGCGTATAATGCGCTGTTAAGTTATAAGCGAGCAGACCAGAAGGAGGCCATGTTTTTTTAAAGACAGCCTGCCTTTTTTTATGTCTTCTCGCTTTTTTACAGCCTTATTTTTGTGGTTTTAGTTCAGGAGCTTTGGTTTGAGCATCCCCGCCATTTTAGCCCTCGCTGATGGAACGGTCTTTAAAGGAACGTCTATCGGTGCATCGGGAAATACGACTGGTGAAGTCGTTTTTAATACCGCCATGACTGGCTATCAAGAAATTTTGACTGATCCAAGTTACGCACAACAAATTGTGACGCTGACTTATCCTCATATCGGAAATACAGGCTGTAATAGCGAAGACGTTGAATCAGGTCGTATCCATAAAGTATGGGCGAATGGTTTGATTATTCGTGATCTTCCTTTATTACACAGTAATTTCCGTGCTGAACAATCTCTAAGTGAGTACTTACAACAACACAATGTTGTTGCGATTGCTGATATTGATACACGCAAACTGACACGTATTTTACGTGACAAAGGTGCACAAAATGGTTGCATCCTTGCTGGCGAAAATATTACAGAAGAAGAAGCAATTGCCAAAGCACGTGCATTTGGCGGCTTAACTGGTTTAGACCTTGCTAAAGAATGCTGTGATCCAGAAGGTTTTGAATGGACTGAAGGCTCTTGGGTTTTAAATCAAGGCTTCACTCAACCTGAAATGAAGTTTCATGTTGTGGCATACGATTATGGTGTCAAAACCAACATCTTACGTATGCTTGCGGACCGTGGCTGTAAACTCACAGTCGTTCCTGCGCAAACCCCTGCTGAGCAAGTGCTCGCGTTAAATCCAGATGGCGTGTTCTTATCAAATGGTCCTGGTGATCCAGCAGCATGTGATTATGCGATTGCAGCAGTAAAAACCATTGTTGAAACAACAAACTTACCTGTGTTCGGTATTTGTTTAGGTCATCAAATTTTAGCACTCGCTTCTGGCGCAAAAACCATGAAAATGAATCATGGTCACCACGGTGCTAACCATCCTGTACAAAATCTTGAGAAAGGTACAGTGATGATTACCTCTCAAAACCACGGCTTTGCTGTTGATGAAAGTACCTTACCAACAAACTTAAAAGTGACTCATCGCTCACTGTTTGACGGTACAAACCAAGGTATTCATCGTACTGACAAACCAGCGTTCAGCTTCCAAGGTCACCCTGAAGCGAGTCCTGGCCCACATGACTGTGCTCCATTATTCGATCATTTTATTGAATTAATTGAAGCATCTAAACAGTAATCAAGAGCGAGTAAATTATGCCTAAACGTACGGATATTAAAAGCATCTTAATTATTGGTGCAGGTCCAATTGTCATTGGTCAAGCATGTGAGTTTGACTACTCTGGTGCGCAAGCATGTAAAGCCCTTCGTGAAGAAGGTTACCGCGTTATTTTGGTCAACTCAAATCCAGCGACCATCATGACCGATCCTTCAATGGCAGATGCAACGTATATTGAGCCAATCACTTGGCAAACTGTTGCACAAATCATTGAAAAAGAACGTCCAGATGCAGTCCTCCCAACCATGGGTGGCCAAACAGCATTGAACTGTGCGCTTGCACTGGATGAACATGGCGTTCTAGAAAAATATAATGTTGAACTCATCGGCGCATCAAAAGAAGCGATTGAGAAAGCCGAAGACCGTAAACTGTTTGACATCGCAATGCGTAAAATCGGATTGGAATGTCCTCGTGCTGATGTTGCTGAAAGCATGGAACATGCACTGGAAATTCAATCACGTTTCGGCTTCCCAGTGATCATTCGTCCATCATTTACGATGGGTGGCTCTGGTGGCGGTATTGCGTATAACAAAGAAGAATTTATTGAAATCTGTGAACGTGGTTTCGATCTTTCTCCAACCAAACAATTATTGATCGATGAATCTTTAATTGGTTGGAAAGAATACGAAATGGAAGTTGTTCGTGACAAAAACGACAACTGTATTATCGTATGTGCGATCGAAAACTTTGACCCAATGGGCGTACACACTGGTGACTCAATTACCGTTGCCCCTGCTCAAACACTAACAGATAAAGAATATCAAATCATGCGTAATGCATCGGTTGCTGTTCTTCGTGAAATCGGTGTGGAAACAGGTGGTTCAAACGTTCAGTTTGGTATTAATCCAGTCGATGGTCGTATGGTCGTGATCGAGATGAACCCGCGTGTTTCTCGTTCATCTGCATTGGCTTCGAAAGCAACAGGTTTCCCTATTGCGAAGATTGCTGCAAAACTAGCAGTCGGTTATACGCTTGATGAATTGAAAAATGACATCACGGGTGGTATCACTCCTGCAAGCTTTGAACCAGCAATTGACTATGTTGTTACCAAGATTCCTCGTTTTAACTTCGAAAAATTCCCACAAGCTGAGCCTGTATTAACAACTCAGATGAAATCTGTGGGTGAAGTCATGGCGATTGGTCGTAACTTCCAAGAATCTGTACAAAAAGCACTTCGTGGTCTTGAAGTGGGCGTAAGCGGCTTTGATGAAAAAATCGAAGTCGGTGCTGCCAATGCAAAAGACGTTATTCTAAAAGAACTTAAAGTTCCAGGTCCTGAGCGAATTTGGTACGTTGCTGATGCATTCCGTCATGGTTTCTCACTTGATGATGTATTTGAAGCGACTAAGATCGACCGTTGGTTCTTGATCCAAATCGAAGATATCGTTAAAGCTGAAGCCCAAGTAAAAACTTTAGGTTTTGGTGACTTAAACGCTGACAATATCCGTTCATTCAAACGCAAAGGTTTATCAGACCTTCGTATTGCGGACTTGATGGGTATTTCACAAAAGCAATTCCGTAAACAACGTTGGAACTTGGGTGTTTATCCAGTTTACAAACGTGTTGATACCTGTGCTGCAGAGTTTGAATCTGATACAGCCTACATGTACTCAACTTACGATGAAGAATGTGAAGCAAATCCATCAAGCCGTGACAAAATCATGGTCATTGGTGGTGGTCCGAACCGTATTGGTCAAGGAATCGAGTTTGACTATTGCTGTGTCCACGCTGCTCTTGCAATGCGTGAAGACGGCTATGAAACGATCATGGTTAACTGTAACCCTGAAACAGTTTCAACTGACTATGACACATCTGACCGTCTATACTTCGAGCCAGTAACACTTGAAGATGTACTCGAAATCGTTCGTATAGAGAAGCCTAAAGGCGTGATCGTACAGTACGGTGGTCAAACACCTTTGAAATTGGCACGTGCTTTAGAAGAAGCAGGTACGCCAATTATCGGTACATCTCCTGATGCGATTGACCGCGCAGAAGACCGCGAACGTTTCCAACAAATGATTCAACGTCTACAGCTTCGTCAACCGAACAACAGCATCGTGAAATCTGCTGAAGAAGGTATTTCTGAAGCGGCTAAAGTCGGCTATCCATTGGTCGTTCGTCCATCTTATGTATTGGGTGGTCGTGCGATGGAAATCGTCTATAACGAAGATGAACTAAAACGTTACCTCCGTGAAGCAGTTCAAGCGTCGAATGAAGCCCCTGTCCTACTTGACCGTTTCCTAGATGATGCAACTGAAGTTGACGTTGATTGTGTATCTGACGGTAAAGACGTTGTGATTGGCGGTATCATGCAGCACATCGAACAAGCAGGGATTCACTCAGGTGACTCAGCATGTTCAATTCCTCCTTACTCTCTTTCAGAAGAAGTTCAGGATGAAATGCGCCGTCAAACCGTTGCAATGGCAAAAGAACTTGGCGTAATTGGTTTGATGAATGTCCAGTTTGCGGTTAAAGGCAATGATATTTATATCCTTGAAGTGAACCCACGTGCATCACGTACTGTACCTTTCGTTTCTAAATGTATTGGTGAATCGTTAGCAAAAGTGGCTGCACGCTGTATGGCAGGTCAATCACTCGAGTCGCAAGGTTTCACTAAAGAAATTATTCCTACACACTTTGCTGTGAAGGAAGCTGTATTCCCATTCGCTAAGTTCCAAGGTGTTGATCCAATGCTTGGTCCTGAGATGAAGTCTACAGGTGAAGTGATGGGTGTTGGTCAAACATTTGGTGAAGCATTCTATAAAGCGGTACTTGGTTCAAATGAACGTTTACCAGGCTTGCCAACTGAAGGCGAAGTGAAACATGCTTTCTTATCTGTTCGTGAATCAGACAAGAAATATATCGCCAACATCGCTAAACAGTTAATCGCTTATGGTTTCAAACTCATTGCAACCAATGGTACTTACCAAGTCCTTAAAGAGGCTGGATTAACGTGTGAAGCGGTCAATAAAGTAACTGAAGGCCGCCCTCATATTGTTGATCGCTTGAAAAATGGTGAAATTCATCTTATTGTCAACACAACTGAAGGCAAACAAGCTCAATATGATTCTGCCATGATTCGCCGTGCAGCCCTACAAGGCAAGGTGTATTACACCACGACAATCAATGGTGCAGAAGCAGTTTGCCAAGCATTTGCTGTGAAATTGCCAATGGATGTATACCGCTTGCAAGATTTACAAACTGTAGGTTAATTATTTACCGATAAGTCCCGCCACCTTATTGGTGGCGGGCTTTTTCTTTTTTTTAATCCTGTATTTTCCCAACCCATTTAGAGGGGACTAGAATGCAACGTTATCCGATGACTCCCGAAGGCAAAGTTGCCTTAGAGAAAGAATTACAAAAGTTAAAAATGGTTGATCGACCACGTATCATTCAAGCGATTGCGGAAGCTCGTGAACATGGTGACTTAAAAGAAAATGCTGAATATCATGCTGCGCGTGAACAGCAAGGTTTTTGTGAAGGTCGTATTCAGGATATCGAAGGTAAACTGGGTGCAGTACAAGAAATTGATGTCAAAACACTCGAACAAAATGGTCGTGTGGTATTTGGTGTAACAGTAACCATTGAAAACCTTGATACCGAAGAACGTAAGACTTATAAAATCGTCGGTGATGATGAAGCAGATTTTAAAATTAATAAAATCTCGGTGAACTCACCTATTGCTCGTGGTCTACTTGGTAAAAGCGAAGGCGATGAAGCCAAAATCCAAACACCACAAGGTGAAGTTGAATACGAAATCGTGAGTGTGGAATATATTTAATATTTCATCTTAACTTAACCCCTCTTTAGAGGGGTTTTTGTTCAGCAAGATGTATAACACTTTTGGAGTTAACATGGACACAGCACAGATCAATACCCCATTAAAACATTGGTGTGAGTTCGAGTTTATTTCCAAAACAGTTAAAAATCCCAATATCCATATTAAAGGCAACTACAGTTATTACTCTGCCTATTGGGATCAAGGTTTTGAACGCTGTGTAGTACGTTATTTACACGACAAACCATCAACACAAGAAAAGCCGATTGATCAACTTTATATCGGTAATTTCGTCTGTTTTGGTGCAGAGTGCGTGATTATGATGGGCGGTAATCAATTACATCGACCCGATTGGATCTCGACCTTCCCTTTTGATACCCGTAGCTTTCTACCTGCTGGCGATACGATTATTGCAGATGGTTGCTGGATTGGCAGCCGTGCCATGATCATGCAAGGGGTTAAACTCGGTGAAGGTGCTGTGGTGGCGACGGGAGCTGTAGTAACACAAGATGTGCCCGCTTATGCGATTGTCGGTGGTGTTCCTGCAAAAGTAATTAAATATCGATTTCCACCAGAGCAGATAGAAAAGCTATTGGCTTTGAAGCTTTATACCTTAGATGAAAAGAAAATCTTAAAAATACGCGACCTATTACAAACAAACGATATTAATCAATTGGCCTGTTACGTTAAAGATAATTGATCAATTATCACCCTAAGCCATTGATATACAATCACTCTGTTTTCAGGAAATTTCATTTATTTTTACCAGCAATAATTCTTCAATTTAAGCATATTAAAAACAACTATCCCTATAAAAATACTAGGTTTTATTTTATAAATAACAGGTTTATTATAGAACTATAAAGCATATTTTGAACAAAATTTTATAAGCTAAATCCATAGAAGATCTTAGAAATAAGGAGTAATAAACATGACCTATCAAAAAATTTTAGTTGCGATTGATGACTCAGATACCTCAAATAATGTCATTCGGGAAGCCGCTCAACTCGCCAAAGCTTTAGATAGCCAAATTACAGTTGTTGGCGTGGTCACATTAGATCCATATCTAGCTGATACCTATCTCCGTTTTGGTCAAAGCAATGAATTGATTGAACGTGTTAAAGGCTATGTACAAGATAATCTAACGAAAGCTGAAGAAAAATTCGAAGCTTTAAATGTTAGCGTGTCCACCCAAATATTGGAAGGTCTTTCTGTTCACCAAGAAATTATTGGCGCAGCCCAAAAACTAGGTACAGACCTCATTATTATGGGTTCACATGGACGAACAGGTTTTAAACAATTCGTTTTAGGCAGTGTTGCGCAAAAAGTTTTAGCTGAAAGCCATATTCCAGTGCTGATCATACGTTAAATCTATAAAACACCAATACCCTGCTTTTCTTCCACATCTAACTGAATAAAAGTAACAACGGTTCAACCAATAAAAAAGCATGGTAAATATAATGACCATGCTTTTTTAATTAATTTATGCAAGTTTTTCAGTACTGAATTGGCTGAGCTTTGTCTAAAACACCATTTGGTAGCTCAGTCGTCGAAATAATTGTTAATGATTGAACATCTGAGTTTGTATCACCTTTATTTAAGGCATTCAGCACAATGCTGGTTTCTTTAGTGCTTAAGCTATACATTGCGCCTGTTGCAGGGTCAACGATTAACAAACCAATCAAACCACCTAGTAAAATATTACCCACATACCAGCCATTTATATGAGAAGAAACATTAATAGTTTTTTTCTCATAGCCTTCTTTTTCAAATACCACACTATAGCGCTCAGGAACAAAAAAGCCCGCGCTGCGCTTTAGGTTTACCGTAACAGGTGCTTGACCCACATGTACCTTTTTTCCAGCTTTATTAAAAATAGTAATATCGCTAAGTTCAGGTGTACTTGCAAACGTCATGGTTTGACTTCCACCAGACATAATACTTGCACAGCCCGATAAACTAAGTGCAGTAGCCCCAAAAACAATAGATAATTTTTTCATCTCAATACCAAAAAACATACGTAATATTATGTATCCGGATTGTATTTAAATCGTAACTCACATTCAATATATTGATGCTGTTTAAGTTTATTTTTTTATCAAATGGTCCAACCAAAAATTTTTAAATTTATTCTACCGTTCAGCATATAAACCCCTTCCTCCTCCAGTAAGTTTTGTTGAATATTTTCACCTTGATCATTTATTCGTGTCACACTGATTCTCCCTTGTGCATTAATCACTCGATGCCAAGGAATCTTGCTCTCTTTATCTAAATGCTTTAATACATAACCTACTAAGCGAGCATGTTTAGGCAGACCGGCTAATTTTGCAATTTGCCCATAACTTGCTACTTTTCCATAGGGAATCAATGCAATAACTTCTAAGATTTGTCGGTGAAGTTCATCGTTATCTTTCATAATCTTTCCTTAAAAAATCTGTTAGCATATTAAATCTGAGAGTAAAACTTCTAAAGAACAATTAAAATTCTTAGGGATAGAGAAATGAAAATGCGATCACAACTTATACTTCTTTCTGCATTGAGTTTGACCTTTACAACCTCATGTACCACTCAAAAAAAACCATCTGTAAGAATCACACCTTATAAATATAAAATTGACTCCCCAAATGATCTTCCTATCGTCTATGTTAGCTTTATTTTCACAATCAATCGCCCTCAAGCAAAAGTATTCGATACACCCTTGCAAATGTATAAAGAGTTAGAAATTTTAAATCGCTATTTCATAGATGAAAAAAATCAAAAGATTTTTAAATTTAAAATTAATCATTACTATTCATATCGTGACTTTAATAAAAGAAAATGTGATTTAGCAAATCATTTAAACCAACCATCACCAATCATCACACAAAATATACCCGATGCAGTTAAACGTTGTTTTCCTCGACGTAAAAGTAAAGAGGTGCTTTTTATTATCTATGATTCGTATAGTCAAAAACTAAAATATAGTGATATCACAAGTTGGGGTTTTAGGAATAATGCACAGCCATTTATTCTCATAGATTGGGAAAGGCTTAATCATCAAACTCAAGCAGCCAGTATTCATGAAATGGGACATGCTTTTGGACTAGGACATGTATGTGCACCCAAAGCGAAAAAAACAACACCAACCAATATTATGACCAGCTATGATTGTAGACTAGGAAGTGGGGGGTTACGTAATCTTGGCTTTACCGCTAATCAGTTAAATACAATTTTAGAGAATTATTCAAAATACCCTTAAACCTTCAACTCAATAAAGAATCCCAGATCATTCCTTTTGCATCGAAAATCATCCTTCATTAATGAAGCCGTTAAAAAAGAACTCGCTTGCTCAAACTGATGCTCATTGACAGGATATGGCTGCCAAAAGGTTTCAAGGTTATTAGTAAAAATAGGATAAAGTTGAACAATTTCTTCATTTAAGTTAAATCGTACAACTACACCAAATGGTAAAGCCTGGTATTTATCATACTCTCCATTACTATTAAATACGCCATTCCCAATCCCGAAAATAACAGGTTTATTATTGAGGTATTTGATTGGTTGAATCGTATGTGCACCGTGTCCTAGTATGAGATCAACACCGATCTGAGTAAATAAATTTGCTAAAACCTCTTGTTCAGGATGAGTTGATTTAAAGTCTACGCCCCAATGACAGATCAAAATGACTTTATGGCTTGGGTATTTTGTTTTATATTGAATGATTTGTTCAAATAAAATTGCATTCAAACAAGCAACACCAGCATTATCTCCTAATGCATATGCATTATAATCCTGATATGCAATATCTCGATGCCAATAACCATTAAAAATTGCAATTATTTTATTATTATTTTTTATTTCGATACATTTATGAGCTTGTTGTTGATCTAACCCTGCACCAATAAAATTAATATTTTTATCTTCAAAACATTGCAAAGTATATTTTAAGCTTTCTTCACCATAATCATTTGAATGATTATTACCCAAACAAACGGCATTTATATGAATACGCTGGAGCTCTTTAAGAGTTTCATTTGCTCTAGCACCTAAAATAAAAGCTTTTTTTTGCTGTAAAGGAGACGTTTTTTCTAAGTTAAAAACAGCCTCAAAATTTGCAATATTTACGTCTTCTTGATTAAAAAATTTTTTTATTTTTTCAAATGAATATTGATATCCATAACGCTGTAGTGCATCATCAACTCCCTTATATTTACGAATATCTGTATAATATTCTCCAAAATAAGTATCACCAATAATATTAATCCAGTCACTCTTTGCTAGAATTGACTTTGCAGGAATTTGACCCGAATTAAAGTAATGATAATAAGGTACTAGATGGTCTATACGATGAATTTGATCTAGTAAATAAAATATCCCAATACTTCTGTTTTCTGCACGATATGAAAAATATATTGGCTTATTTAAATACTCTAAAAATAAAACAGCATCAAGTTGAGAACATGTTAATAGTGAACTAATTGGTCCGATAGTATGCCCTTTCAGTACTGATGGTTTTTGGAAGACTTGCTTAATCAATTTATTCGGCATACTAAAAATTGCTTCAGACAACCGATATAGGTCTTTAATATTCTGCGTAATTGAGTCAACTTTTAATTGTATCAATTTTTCTTTAATCGCAAATTCAGCCTGATCCAAACCACCGAATAATTGAGTCCCAAGCTTTAAACTTTGCTCAGATGATTGAACAAAAGCCAGATACTGTAATAATTCCAAAACTGAATAAGATTGTTTTTTATTAGAATCGAATGAATCATCTGGAACACTCCCCTCATATACGATCTCCTGCTGAAGTTGCAATGAGTCTGTATTTACCATTTCTAAACCAAGAAGTAGCATGACCCAATTCGAGCAATCTACAGCAATTTTTGTTTGCCAAACGGCATGCTGGAAGTTCTCTGTTTCTATATGACTTATAATTTTAATTTCTTGAGATAAATCCATTTATTTAAATCCTAACCTCTTAATATTCAAAGTTCTGAACATAAGAAATATATCCAGAGAGATTATGTTCTTGATCATCAATACGAACCCTAAAACGATCATGACGCACATAAAAAGCGTGTAATATTTTATCTGGATGAGCCATATACATAGCAACTTCTGGATAAAAAAATCCAGTTCGTTGAAACTCTGTGCGAAACTCTATTAGCTTCTTTAATTCTTCAAAATATGATTTGTTAAAAAGTTCTTCCAATTCTAATATTCTCATTCTATCAATCATCTGATAAGCAGCCATCATCATTTCTAACAAAGTGGCATAGCTGGTCTTCCGATTACGAATAAAAATCATATGTCGTAGGTAGTTTTTCATTCCAAACAAGAAATATTTTTCTTCAGGACAAATTTTCGTAAGTTCGTTTGTACAGTAACTTAACCAATGATCATGATAACGCTCATACCTTTCAGCAATAAAATGTTCAAACATTAATTTCACTGTTTCTAGTAGTTTTTGTTCTGGTTGTAGTTGATATAAACGTAGTAGCGCGAGCGCCGCCTCACCATCATAATACACAATCCTAAATTTCTGTTTTAAAGCTAAACTGGGGTAATGCAGTACATGTGTGGTTGAACCACCTTCACCCACCATAGATAAAATTCCATTGGCTAAATGCTCAGTGTACTGGATATAAGACTTATCCCCTGTAAGCTCCTGATACTTAGTTAACATAAGAATCGCAGCTGCATTTGCACCTAATTTAATTTCATCTAATTTATTGCACTCACTACCGTCCAACATATAAGCAAGTTTCGCGTTTATCTCAATATAAAAGTTTGTTAAAGCGTATTGTATTGCTAACTTAATTTTTTTTAAGCGACTTTCTTTTTTTTCTATCATTAGTGTTTCAATGAGAGCATATACGGTTGTGCAATGCCGAATCGTATTGTAACTACGAATTGGTCGATCATAAGCAGGAAAACTTCCATAAATAAATTTTCCATCCTCCAAAATTTGTGAATCTATAAAATCAGCATTTTGCTTAATCATCATTTTAAGATGTTGTTTTTTAGGCTCAGCTAAATATCGAACTCCATTTTCTGTAAATTGACTTTGTAATTGCTTAAATTGACCATTTTCATAGAACACAGCATAAGTATCAAATGTCCAAACATCTTGAAGTTCATTTATCTTTACTGGTTCTTTTTGTTCGTTATATTTACGCAATATAGTGGTATTTAAGTTTTTTTCATCAAAAAAATTAGGTTTGTCGTAACTTAAACCACGAATAATGGCTCGACCATATAGTTCTTGTTCTAGGAAACAAATTTCGAAATTTTCATCAAAACTGATTCCTTTTCTATAGTGATTATTATGAAACTGATTCCTTACAATCTCCTCAACATTTTTCCAACTTTCTTTTTGAATATTAAAAGCAAAATCAAATTTTAAAAATGTACATAATGATTGATCCTCTTCATATTGTTGTTCAAGAAAATGGAAAAGCTCCTGCCGAACTGTAGAAAAGTCTGCATTTACCGACTTCCAAACTTGACAGCGCTGAGTTCTATCTCCGTAAGAATAAAAAAGTACAGTTTTATCAATTCCACTATGGTGTCGTGCTTTCTCTAGGAAGTCATCCAATTGACATTTTAGTTGTTTAAAGTCCGAATTCAAAGTAAGTTTCATATACTAAGTTTCTATAATTTATAAATATTTTAAACAAGATAACATATATTTTTATCAGTTCAACATAACAAAAAAAAGAGAACCCGAAGGTTCTCTTTTTTTAAGCGTAATAATTAGTAAATAATTTGACCATTGTTAAGTAAGTCTTGCAACGTAACCTCGCTTGTAATGTTAGTTAATTGCAATAATGGGGTTTCGGTATACGTACCTTCAAGAAGTAACCCACCATCTCGGTCAACACTAACGGTAACGGTCTGAGTTCCTTCATCATAGCTAATATCAATATATTGGCCGATGGTAAGCGCATTTTGAGAACCATCTAATAAGTTAGATAAATCAATCTTATCCGCTTGTCCATCAGTTGCTGTATCACCTAAATGGAAATCAGTCCAAGTATCTACTCCTCCACCCGATGTGTTACCACCCGTCGCATCCGCTATATTCAAAATACTATAAATCAATGTGTCTGAACCATTTCCAAGCGTAAAGGTATCATTCGCAGATGTACTCAATACTGTTTGATTTAATTCAGCTGTTACATCAATCGTAAGTGATGAAATAGACTCGGTTCCATCTAGACCAACTAACTTATAATCAATTACATCAATCGCAGGAGTTACAGTCGCATCATTGGCTTGATAGTAGTAACTACCATCCGTATACATGACTAACTGCCCTTCACCAGTATCAATCAATTGACCTGCTGCAATCTCGTAAAGACCAGTAACAGGATTCAATACAAACAACTGAGAACCTTCGAATACATCAGCTACACCGCCAGATGCATCACCATTCAAAATATTTCCTTGAATCCAATCTGATTGGCCATCGGCAATATATTGATTGAGGTATACAAAGTCTTGGGCTACCGAAACTGTAGAAGCATAGTTTGTTACAGAAGCCCCGCTTGTTGATACTTGTAGTGTATATGTACCTTCAGGAACATCAGCAAATACTACTTGTGCAGTGGTACCTCCAAGTAAATCGAGCAATGCAGTTTCAGTAGCTGTTGCGACAGTTACACCCAGTGCATTAACTAATGTAAACGTATAACTAGGGAATAAACCTGCTATTGACGCTCCCATTTCGGCAGTAATCGTCAGATCAGATGCTGTACCAGCTGCAACAGTAATTGCTCCAGAAGAACTACCAGATTTAATTGGATTCAATATGGATGAAGTAGTAGAGAAACTGAAGACATCTGTATCAGCAATACTACCTGTTTCATTCACCATACTGACAGTTGCATCATTCGCATCAGGATTTGCCACTGGTGCAGGTATTACAGCATCCAACGATGGATCTGCTGTATCCCAAGTGATATCAACATCAGGTGAACCAATTTGTATATGCAATGTGGCTGTGTCTGTTCTGCCAGTAATTAGATCAGTCACGGTATATACAAAGCTATCTACTTTACCGATATTCGCAGTATCTGCTATCGCCTGATAGCTATAACTTCCATCAGCATTTAATGTCAGAGCACCATAAACACCGCTGATAATCGTTGGGGTACCAACCACTACTGGAGAGGTATTGCCATTTTCTGCTTCAACAAAAGTCACAACAGAGTCACTAGTAATATAGTCAGGCATATAACCAGTACCATAAACTGTTGAATCATCATCAGTAAGAACATTGCCATTTACAGTATTAGCAACCAATGTTGGCGGTTGAGTAATATCACCATGATTCAATGTAATGTCAGCAGTAACACTACCTAAAGCTGTAAGCAGTGTGTCACTTTCCATGAACAGTTCGTAGGTACCAGCGCCAAGATTATCAACTTGGAATTCGACAGTAGAACCAAAGATTCCAAGTAGATCGATCAGACCAGTATCACTATTGTCAGCAATTACAGTTCGAGAACCATCTGGATTAACTCGTGTTAATACGACATTCAAACCATCAATCACAGTTACAAGTGAACCAAAATCAACTGAGATTAAAGCATCTGTGAGATTACCTGGATCAACCGTAAATGTTGCTGTACCTTCGTTTGCACCAATAACTATGCCACCGACACCAAGTAACCAACTATAGCTAATTGCATTATCCAATACTTCTTGAGTAACTGGATAAACCATATCGATAGATGCTGACTCAACATTATCCATAGCATCGACAGGAAGTGGGCTGTTAATAACAGCCGGTTGAGACGGATCTAGATCATTCCATGTCATATCAACACTGTCACTATCCAGATGTACATAGAGTATCGCATCTGAAGAATTGCCCGTTACAGGATCAAGTAACGTGTAAGTAAACTGCTCCACTTGACCAAGGTTTAATCCATCTGCGGTCGGTGTATAAGTATAATTACCATCTTGATCTATGACTAGATTTCCATAAGTACCAATAATGGTTGTTCCTGCTGGATCGATAGCAACTCCATCAACCATTGATATGATGGCATTACTGCTTGCTGCATCAACATCACCAGTTATACCAGAATCATTAATTACATTTCCTGATACTGGCACAACTGAATAACCATCAATAATGAATGGGTTATATACATCCATTGTTCCAGTTAAAGTGCCACCCAAGCCTATACCTAACAAACCGTCATAACCAATAAATGCTCTATATTGACCAGCATCTAGCCCTTCGAGTACAGCTGTTGGTGTACCACCTATTAGAGATAAACTAATCAATGAAGCTTCAGGATTGTCACCGCCTACTGATACCCATTGCCCAGTCGTTGCATCAAATTTTTGAACAACAATCGCATAATCACTTAATAGATCAGCTGTCAATAATGCATCAAAAGCGAACGTTGCTGTACCTTCGCGATTTTCATCTACTGTAAATGCAATAGCATCATTACCAAGTAATTGAAGATCTAAACCAGCCAAAGAAATTGCTGCAAGATAGCTTGCACTTCCAAGAGCAACATCATCAGCAACGAGCAACGGTTCTGGGTTAATTTCCGCAACAGCAAGATTATCAACGGCTTTCACTGAACTTAACTCAATCGTTAAAGTAGCTTCTGCCGCGTCTCCGGTAACAGGATCAAATAACGTATAGACAAATACATCAGTTTGACCGACACCAGCAGCATCTAAATTAGGCGTATACGTATACGTACCATCAGGATCAATCACCAAAGTACCGTAAGTACCATTAATTACTGTATCAGCACCAGTTACTGGTTGACCATTTACAGCAGTTAAAATAGTCGTTGGCGTTACAATATCAGTCTCACCACTGGTATTAATATCTGTAATGACATTACCATCGGCGTTTTCAGTATAATAGCCACCGATTTGAGTTGTATCATAGACATCCATAGTTCCAGTTAAGGTACCGAGTAGACCAATACCTGCGAGTCCTGTATATGTCATAAATGCACGGTACTGGCCTTCTTCTAGTCCTTCGATTACAACACCTGGTGTTGAACCTAATAATGTCAAGTCCAGAATATCAGCTTCACCACCACCATATATTGAGGTCCATTGGCCTGTTGTTGTATCAAATTTTTGAACAACTAATGAGTAATCTGATAATGCATCAACACCAATTAGAGCACTATATGTAAATGTTGCTGTACCTTCTTGATCTGCAGCTACGTTGAAATCAATCGATTCCGAACCTAACTGTAAATCTAGTCCAGCAAGTGAAATTAGCGCTAAGTAAGTTTCACTGCCCAACGCGGCATCATCTTGTACTAGTAATGGTTGCGGAGCCAGTACAGCAGTATCTGTATTATCAAATGCTGTTATTGAGCTTGTACTAAGTATAGTTAAAGTCACATCTGCATCTGCAACATCAACGTTACCTTCGCTATCCACTGCTTCCGCGTGGATCACGATCTCACCTGTGATTGGATCTGCTGTACTTGCATCAAGCGTCGCGGTAATAAAGCCATTGGCAATATCTGCGGCTGTCACGGTGTAGTCTGTGCCATTCACATTCACTACGGTGCCATCTACTGCATCTGGTCCTAAACCAACTTGGACATCAAATACACCATCTGTACCGAGTTCATCTGCATTCAAGATGCCATCACCATTCAGGTCTTCTGGCAAGGTGATTGCTGTGATCAAGTCTTGGGCTACGGTATCGATGATCACAGTCACATCTGCATCTGCAACATCAACGTTACCTTCGCTATCCACTGCTTCCGCGTGGATCACGATCTCACCTGTGATTGGATCTGCTGTACTTGCATCAAGCGTCGCGGTAATAAAGCCATTGGCAATATCTGCGGCTGTCACGGTGTAGTCTGTGCCATTCACATTCACTACGGTGCCATCTACTGCATCTGGTCCTAAACCAACTTGGACATCAAATACACCATCTGTACCGAGTTCATCTGCATTCAAGATGCCATCACCATTCAGGTCTTCTGGCAAGGTGATTGCTGTGATCAAGTCTTGGGCTACGGTATCTAAAGTAATAGTAGCTGTATCAGTTCCAATATTTCCTGCTTCATCTGTTGCAGACACAGTGATTGTATTAGCCCCTTCATTTAAAGCTGCCAAGCTATCATCTGCGAGAGTCCACGTACCATCACCATTGTTGGTTGCTGGATAGTCCACTCCATCTACAGTTACTACAATCGTCGCTGTCGGATCATCAATCGTACCGCTCAATGCAGGGGTTGAATCATTAGTTATAAAATCATCCACCACTATATTTGGCGCTACGGTATCAATGGTGATCGTACCTGTAGTGCTACCTTCGTTACCTGCTGCATCTGTGGCTGTCACTGTGACGGTGTAGTCACCATCTGCAAGTGCTGCCAAGCTGTCATCAGCGAGAGTCCATGTACCATCGCCATTGTTGGTCGCTGGATAGTCCACTCCATCTACAGTCACTACAATCGTCGCTGTCGGATCATCAATCGTACCGCTCAATGCAGGTGTACTGTCATTGGTCAATACATCATCAATCGTCACAACTGGCGCGGTGATGTCTGCTGAAACTGTTCCTGTACCTGGTGCTGATTCATTACCCGCTGCATCTGTTGCTGTCGCAGTAACTTCATCACCATCAACTAAACCACCTGGGTTCGGTACTGTCCAACTGCCATCCGGTCCAGCAACAACCTCTGCTGTACTACCATCTGGGAAGGTCACCGTCACCGTCGAATCAGGTTCTGCTGTACCACTAATCGGATCTGTGGCATTGATTGGATCAAGCACTGGAGCATCTGGCGCTACGGTATCAATGGTGATCGTACCTGTAGTGCTACCTTCGTTACCTGCTGCATCTGTGGCTGTCACTGTGACGGTGTAGTCACCATCTGCAAGTGCTGCCAAGCTGTCATCAGCGAGAGTCCATGTACCATCGCCATTGTTGGTCGCTGGATAGTCCACTCCATCTACAGTCACTACAATCGTCGCTGTCGGATCATCAATCGTACCGCTCAATGCAGGTGTACTGTCATTGGTCAATACATCATCAATCGTCACAACTGGCGCCAAAGCATCAACAATCGCTGTGGTTGGATCTGATGTATTGCCTGCTGGATCTGTTGCGACTGCGGTAACTTCATCTCCATCTTCTAATCCTGGATTTGGTACTGTCCAACTACCGTCTGGTCCAGCAACAACCTCTGCTGTACTGCCATCTGGGAAGGTTACGGTTACCGTCGAATCAGGTTCTGCTGTACCTGTAATTGGATCAGTGCCATTGACTGGATCAATTACCGGAGCATCTGGCGCAACAGCATCTACAATCGCTGTTGTTGGATCGGATGTATTGCCTGCTGGGTCTGTTGCTACTGCGGTAACTTCATCACCATCTTCTAAGCCTGGATTTGGTACTGTCCAACTGCCGTCTGGCCCAGCAACAACGTCTACTGTACTGCCATCGGGGAAGGTCACCGTCACCGTCGAATCAGGTTCTGCTGTACCTGTAATTGGATCAGTGCCATTGACTGGATCAATTACCGGAGCATCTGGTGGGGTCACATCAACGTTATAGACTTGGCTATCTGTTACTGTGCTGCTATTGCCTGCGGCATCTGTAAATTTAACTGTCGCATCTATGGTTTTGTCTGCATCTGCCAGTAAGCCGCTACCAGGTACTGTTGCACTCCACGTTCCATTTGCTGCATTTACTGTTGCAGTATAACTAACACCATTTACAACAACAGTAACCACTGTTGTGGCTGCATCTGCTGGAATATTAGTGAGTTTACCTGTGATAGTCACATCACCGGCCGCTTCAGCTACATTCAATACATTATCTGATGTCAACGGATCAACATCAAAAACAACATCGTCTGTATTTGGAGGGATTGTATCTGGATTGTTATTGTTATTGTTGTTTTTGCTACCACCACCACTTGCGGCAGCGATAATACCACCAGCCACTAGTGGCACAGCCCATAACCAAGGGTTCATGGCAGCATCATGATACAATAAGGGCTCTATCGATTGAATAGGTTGAAACAAGACATCTGATACAGGAGCTTCTACAACTTCAGGTACTGCTGCAGGAGTTTCTTCTAAATACACAGCCCCTTCAGCATCAGCATCAGCATCAGCATCAGCATCAGCATCAGCATCACTTTCCGCATCCTTAAACTTAGCCCAAACTAACTGCCCATTCTCGTCCTGAATGACAAGGCTATTGTCAAGATTATTATTTTCATTGAAGAAGTTTTGAATAACTATTTTTTCTCCATTCTTCAAGAAAACAACGGCATTTAATCCTTCTCTCTTAATTACAAGTATGTCCGCTAAAGGAACTTTAATTAATACTACTGCTGCCTCAGAAGGTAGAGTCGTAGTATTTTCCATTGTATTAGAAAGCGTTTTATGACTTTCCTTGGAAATTATTTGTATTTCAGACATGGTCCTGTTCCTCAATTATAATGTATTTGTTTTCAACTGCTTATCATTTAAAGTGCTAAAATTTCACGTATTTTTGTATTTTTACATCCGATACAGTTATCACATCTACTCTAAACCAATTTTTAAAAATGTTAAACAGTCCTCAAAAAAAAATAGTTTTGCGTGACAAGCCCGAGTTCACAAGAAAATTCAAGCTTTTATTTTTTAATATTTTTTTTTATTTATTTGGTTTTTAAATTACATTAAAGCATCAATAGATATGAAAACTGTATTAACTTTTATTAAATAAATAAATCACATTAAAACTAATCCCCCTTATATAAATAATTTATTTTTTATATGCTATATTAATAACTTAGCATAGCAACTTAATATTAAAAGTTATCAGGATCCTCCAAACGTCTCACTTCTTCTCGTTTATTTGGGTGATGCATGGTTGCAACCCCATCCTCAGTTTTTTGATCTAATAAAACTTCTGGATTATAAATTGTAATAATTTCTTTACCAGCCGAATCCTCACCAAGAATATATTTAAAACCACGTCGATTCATCTTATTACACATGCGCTGATAAAAGCCTTTTAAACCATTAGTTTCCTCATTTGGATTATAATAAAAAGCATTCATTACGGCTGGTAAGCCTAAACCACACACCACACCAGACAGCAACACACTAATAAAAGTATAACCAATTAAAATACTACTATAGGCGCTAAGTGCAGGGATATTTGCAACAGCAAGAATCAATGCTAACGAAATCCCACCTCTCACACCGCCCCAAGATAAAATCGCTAGACTCCCGTTATAACTCTTTTTACGAAACGAAGGAAACAAAGCAAATGCAGAAAAATTTGCGACGAATCTGGATAAATGCAAGATAAGGAAAGCAATAACGCCTCCAAT
Source organism: Acinetobacter sp. 2JN-4 (assembly GCF_003687745.1). NCBI lineage: Bacteria > Pseudomonadati > Pseudomonadota > Gammaproteobacteria > Moraxellales > Moraxellaceae > Acinetobacter > Acinetobacter sp. 2JN-4. The sequence goes on from NZ_RDNY01000001.1 coordinate 340,839, forward strand.
AATCAAACCTGCATTTAAGTCTAAAATGAATAACTCCAAGCCAATTAAGGTAAAAAGGAATGAGTTAATGATCCCTTCGACGGTATGCCAAAAATGATTCACCTCACGTATTTCGCGCTGCTCACGAATCTCTTGCCATTTATTACCGACAATCAAACCACCGATAACACATGCAATTGGAGCCGATGCATGAGCAAATAAAGCAACGAGATAAGAGCCGCTTGCAAGTAAAGCAGTAGTTAAAATCAATGATTCCATTTCATGCTTGCCACGTAACAAGCGCAAGATACCCAACCCAAATGCAAAGCCAATGATCACAGCAACAATAATTTCATATAACAAGGTTTCAACTGTTGCGATTAATGAAAAGTGTTCACCCTGTATAACATTGAGCAATGTCATAAATAAGGCAATACACATTGCATCATTGAACAACGACTCACCTTCTAGCTTAACCATTAGATGATGTGGTGCGCGAATCGAGTTCAATACCCCCTTAACACCAATGGGATCAGTTGCACCCAAAGCTGCGCCAAGGAGTAATAAAACTATAAATGGGACAGGATAACCAATGAGCCATTGAAATAAGTATAATAGCCCAGCATAAAAACCAGCACAGAGTACCAATGCAATCGTGGCTAAAATACTGATTGGCTTCCAATAATTCCTCAAGTCTGAGATCTTAAATTTCAAAGCGGAGGAAGTTAAGATAAAACAAATTACACCGTTAATTAAAAAATCGTAAAAGTCGATATTTCTTACAGCAGCTTCAATATTATGAATATTAATAGTAATAAACTGATTACCACTCAATAAACTCGCCCCCCACTGCAATATAAAAACAAAAATTGCAGAAACAATAGGAACACCTATGGCTTGTGGGAAACCCAATATACGTTTATTAAAAATAGTCGTTGCTATGGATAATGCAAAAATCACCGTTAATGCTTGTAAAAGAATATAATTACCCATATAACCTCTTTATTGTTCTCAACTCAAAACACTACATTTCATCTAAATTTTAAAAATATCATTCGCTAGACTTAAAAAATCAACACGCATAATCTGCACAAATAAGAAACAAATGAAAAATATCAGCTACTTAGCCAAAGGTATTGCATTGATTAATATCACCTGATTTCAAACCTTGCTGAAACCAATGCATACGCTGCTCGCTGCTGCCATGCGTAAAACTATCTGGTACGACCTGCCCTGTAGCACGTCGCTGTAAATAGTCATCACCAATCTTTTTGGCAGCATCCATCGCTTCTTCAATATCCCCTTGCTCTAGAAACTGCGTACGTTGATGATTTTGGTGTGCCCAAATCCCTGCAAAACAATCTGCTTGTAACTCCAAACGAACTGAAAGTTGATTGCCTTGAGTTTGACTCGCTTGAGCACGTGCTTGCTGCACTTGGCTCGAAATACCCAATAAATTTTGAATATGGTGCCCGACCTCATGAGCAATCACATACGCCTGAGCGAAATCACCTGCTTGGTCTTGACGAGAAAGTTCCGTTTGATTTTGCTCACCTGAAATGCCCATTTGCTGTCGCATATCTTTAAAGAAAGAAGTGTCAATATAAACCTTCTGATCAGCAGGACAGTAAAATGGCCCCATAGCCGCTTGTGCCGAACCACAACCAGAACGAACCACACCACTAAATAAAACCAACTTGGGTGGTTTATAAGTCATTCCTATTTGCTGAAAAATAGGTGTCCACGTATCCTCTGTATCAGCCAAAATGGTTCCAACAAAATCACTTGCTTCTTTTTGATCAGCGGTTAAATTTTGAGGAACACTCCCTTCTTGAATAGATTGAGCACTCGTTACGGCTTGAGTTGCCTGATAGGCCTGTTGTGGATCAACGCCAAAAAATTTCCATGCAACAAAAGCGATTACCAAACCTATAATACTAATACCACCAGCTTTTGCTCCGCCACCACCACGACGGTCTTCAACATTGCTACTGACTCTACGACCTTTCCAACGCATAAACACCTCACACGCTTACGATGATGACGATCTCTTTCTAAGCAGATGCTTTTGACCATACTTTTTGAATAAGACCCACGACAATCAATACAATCACACCAGCAACTAAACCGATCCCAAAATTGATCAATGTCGGTGTTACAGCCCCAATGATGGAGCCGACACTTGGGATTAGTTCTAAATGATCTACTGTTTCTTCAGTAAAATGATGCAGCAAAGGGATGGTATGTGCGATGATTCCACCACCCACTAAAAACATCGCAATCGTTCCGACAATAGATAAAGTTTTCATTAAAACTGGCGCAAAAGCGAGTAAACCACGCCCTATTTTATTTTTAAATTCAGAAACTTGTTGTGTTAAATATAAACCTAAATCATCAATCTTAACGATCATTGCGACCAAACCGTAAACACCAATCGTCATCGCAATAGCGATCACGCTTAATACAGATAATTTAGTCATAAATGTCGCAGTTGCAACTGTACCTAACGAAATCACCACAATTTCAGCAGATAAAATAAAGTCGGTACGAATTGCGCCCTTTACTTTATCCTTTTCAAACTTCTCTAAATCAACCTCGACTTTTTGTAGGCTTTCATTCGCCTCTTCAGCTGTTTTTGCTTTTTTATGATGGAATGTGTGTACTACTTTTTCCACACCTTCATAACAAAGAAATAAACCACCAATCATTAATAATGGGTTAATTAACCATGGGGCAAAAACACTAATCAACAGAGCTAATGGGACTAAAATTAATTTATTTACAAACGACCCTTTTGCAACACTCCAAACAACGGGTAATTCGCGATCCGAACGGACACCACTCACTTGTTGTGCATTGAGCGCTAAATCATCTCCCAATACACCTGCTGTTTTTTTTGCAGCCATTTTGCTCATGACCGCAACATCATCTAATACCGTTGCAATATCATCGAGTAATAACAATAGACCACTGGCCATTTTATTTCCTAGTTTGTAGTTATTTTTACTATTGTAGAATCACTCAATAAATTCACAACATTAATTTAATAAAAATTTGAAGCAATCGCTGACGAAAAAAAATTATTTACCGTACAATAATCCCAATCTTATATTGATCAAATCACTGAATCTTGGAACATATCATGAGTAATGCTGATAATCGCCCAATCATTTTGACAGGCGACCGCCCTACTGGACAACTTCATCTCGGACACTTCGTCGGTTCATTACGTTCACGTGTAGGTTTACAAGATAGTCATCATCAGCACCTTTTATTGGCAGATGCTCAAGCACTCACTGATAATGCCGATAATCCAGAGAAAGTACGCAATAACATTCTGCAAGTTGCGTTAGATTATTTAGCGGTCGGTATTGACCCAAGTAAAACCACCATTTGTGTACAGTCTTGTTTGCCTGCACTCAATGAACTCACGATGATTTATCTCAACTACGTTACCGTAGCGCGTTTAGAGCGAAATCCAACTGTGAAAGCAGAAATTCAGCTTCGTAACTTTGAACGCGATATTCCAGCGGGTTTCTTATGTTATCCAATCGCTCAAGCAGCAGATATCACTGCATTTAAAGCGACGGTTGTCCCTGTTGGTGAAGACCAACTACCAATGATTGAGCAAACCAACGAAGTTGTTCGTCGTGTCAACCGCCAAATTGGTCATGATCTATTGCCTGAATGCAAAGCATTATTATCGAATATGGCGCGTTTACCTGGTTTTGATGGTAAAGCCAAAATGTCAAAGTCTTTGGGCAACACCATTGTGTTGAATGCTTCAGATAAAGACATCAAAAAAGCTGTGAACGCGATGTATACCGATCCAAATCACTTGCGAATTGAAGATCCAGGTCAAGTGGAAGGTAACATTGTATTTACTTACCTCGATGCTTTTGATCCAAACAAAGCAGAAGTAGAGGAGTTAAAAGCACATTACCGTCGTGGTGGTTTAGGTGATGGTGCGGTGAAAAAACGCCTAGAAGGTATTTTACAGGAGCTGATCGCCCCAATCCGTGATCGTCGTGCAGAGCTAGAGAAAGATCCTGATTACATCATGGATATTCTCAAACAAGGTACTGAGAAATGCCGAGATATTACGCAGCAAACGCTGGATGAAGTAAAAGCAGGATTAGGATTATTCAAATTCTAATTTAGTTCATTTTTCACAAAAAAAGTCCACAAAATGGGCTTTTTTTGTATAAACACTTGATTTAAGTCTAATTAAAGAACTTTTCTTTAAAATCAAAAACTAACACTTTTTGTCACTTATTAACATCTATTAACAGTAGGTAACACGAATACCCATGAATCTGGTCAGGTTTTTAAATAATATAGCGAAGTAGGTTAGCAAACACTAATCTCATGACATTTCTCCTTTTCAACCGAAACTGTTTTAAACAGATTCGTTGTTCAACGCAGTGATCACCCCAATCATTGCGTTTTTTTTTCGCCTGCAACAACGCGTAATTTAAGTTGAATTTAAAGTCACTTACACTTATCCTTATAACTGTTTTATTTTTATAAAAATTTATTAATTCTTTCAAAAAAAGAAATAAGAGTAATGCGAATGATTTTAGAACTCCTCACCCATCCATCCAATGTTATTTTTAGCATTGCATTATTACTATGTTTATTTATTGGTGTTCTTGAAATCATTTTATTATTACTGGGTGGCAGCTCTAGTTTTTTTGAGCAATTTCTACCAGATAGCCTAACTGAAATCAATAATGCCGATGTCTCGATTGAACATTCAAATAATGTATTTACTCAACTTCTAGAATGGTTATATCTGGGTAAAGTTCCACTATTAATTTGGCTGATCATTTTTCTAACGGCTTATGGGCTAACAGGCTTAATTATTCAGAATATTTTTTTCTTTTTGACTGAGCATTATTTTTCAGCTTGGTTGATCGCACCAGCATGTTTGTTTCTTTGTATGCCTATTGTGCGCTATAGCGCTGCTTTCGTTGCAAAAATTATCCCAAAAGATGAAACCACCGCGATTCATAGTGATGAACTGATTGGACTTACCGCACAGATTATTTTGGGTGAAGCAAAACCTAACTCCCCTGCCCAAGCAAAAGTTAAAGACCAATTTGGTCAGACACATTATGTCTTGGTTGAACCAGAACTTGATATTATATTTTATCAAGGACAAGACGTTATTTTAACGCAAAGAACCAAAATTGGCTTTCAAGCAATTGCCACTTAATTTTTTATATTATTTACATAGAGGGTATTTAAATGCTTACTTCAGCATTGACTGAAATTCTAATTATTACGGGTATTATTTTTGCTGTACTGATTTTTATTGGTGTTGTAATTACTCGATTATATACACGTTCAAGTAAAGAAGTCTCTTTTGTGCGTACAGGTTGGGGCGGTGAAAAAGTGATTTTAAATGGCGGTGCGATTGTACTACCAGTTTTACATGAAATCATTCCTGTAAATATGAATACCTTACGCTTAGAAGTAAAGCGTGCTGCTGACCAAGCTTTAATTACACGCGATCGTATGCGTGTCGATGTTATGGCCGAGTTTTATGTTCGCGTTAAACCAACGGCTGAATCAATTGCAACGGCTGCTCAGACGCTGGGTAGAAAAACCATGTCCCCGCCTGAACTAAAAGACTTAGTTGAAGGTAAGTTTGTAGACTCTTTACGCGCAGTTGCCGCAGAAATGGCAATGGAAGAGCTACATGAGAAACGTGTCGACTTCGTGCAAAAAGTTCAGCAAGTGGTATCAGAAGATTTATCAAAGAATGGTTTAGAGCTTGAAACAGTGTCATTAACAGGCTTGGATCAAACCAGCTTTAAGTTTTTTAATCCGCAAAATGCGTTCGATGCTGAAGGTTTAACCAAACTAACAGAAACCATTGAAGACCGTCGTAAAAAACGTAACGATATCGAACAAGATACGGATCTTGCCATTCGCAGTAAAGATTTAGAAGCTGAACGTAAACGTCTTGAAATTTCACGTGAAGAAGAATACGCAAAACTACAACAAGAGCGAGAGATTTCAATTCGAAAAGCTGAACAATCGGCTGAAATTGCGTCTCAAGAAGCTGGCAAAAAACGTGAAGCAGAAGAAGCACGTATTGCTGCTGAGCGTGAAGTTGAATTAAAGCGTATTGCCGCGGCGCGTGATGTTGAAAATGAAAATATTCAAAAAGCACAGCTCATTCAAAAAGCGGAAGTTGAACAAAAGAAAACCATTGAACTTGCAGAGCAAGATCGTGCCATTGCCATTGCTGAAAAATCTCGTGCTGAATCTGAAGCCAAAGCGCAAGCCGATAAAGCGCGTGCTGAAGCAGTAAAAGCTGAAGAAGAAGTCATCACCGTACGTGAAACACAACGTGCAGAGCGTCAGAAAGCCGTTGAATTGGTTGCAGCAAAACAATCTGCTGAGAAAGATGCGATTGCGATTACGGTGGCTGCTGATGCAGGTAAAAAGGCTGCTGCTGATGAAGCTGAGGCAGTCCGTATTGGGGCTGAAGCCGAAGCTGAGAAAGTTCGCTTAAAAGCAAAAGGTGAAGCGGATGCAAAAATATTGCTTGCTCAAGCCTTAGAAAAACAATACCAAGTTGATGCTGAAGGTACACGTGCTGTCAATGAAGCAGCCAACGTACTCTCTGCTGAACAGGTAGAAATGCAAGTACGCTTAGCACTTCTTAAACATTTACCAGATATTATTCGTGAAAGTGTTAAACCAATGGAAAATATTGATGACATCAAGATTTTACAGGTCAATGGTTTAGGTGGTTTTGCTGGTGGAAGCGGTGCATCTGGCGAAGCAGTTGAAAATGGCCAAGCATCTTTATCAGATCAGGTCGTGAATAGCGCCCTACGCTATCGCTCACAAGCGCCTCTCATCGATAGCTTGATGAGTGAACTTGGCTTACAAGGCGGTGATATTAATGGCTTAACTCAAGGGCTAAAACCAAAAGCTGAGTAATTATTTATTCCCCCACAATAAAAAAAACCCCAATAACAATATTGGGGTTTTTTAAGATTAAATCTAACGTATTACGCTAAACCTTTCTCTTTCAATACTTGCATCATTGTTGAACCAAGCTCAGCTGGGCTACGAGTGTAAGCCATTCCCGCGCGTTCAAATGCAGCGAATTTCTCTTCAGCAGTACCTTGACCACCAGAAATGATCGCACCAGCGTGACCCATACGCTTACCTTTAGGTGCAGTTACACCAGCGATGTAACCTACTACAGGCTTAGTCACGTTAGATTTGATGAACTCAGCTGCTTCTTCTTCTGCTGTACCACCGATCTCACCGATCATGATGATTGCATCAGTATCTGGATCGTCTTGGAACAATTGAAGTGCTTCGATTTGGTTCATACCTGGGATTGGGTCACCACCAATACCGATACAAGTAGACTGACCTAAACCAAGCTTAGTTGTTTGAGCAACCGCTTCATAAGTCAATGTACCTGAACGTGAGATGATACCAATACGACCTGGTTGGTGAATATGACCTGGCATAATACCAATCTTACATTCACCTGGAGTGATCACGCCTGGGCAGTTAGGACCAACTAAACGCGTACCGTTACCGTTAGTTTCTAAGTAGCGTTTTGCTTTAAGCATGTCGATTGTTGGAACACCTTCAGTGATCACAACGATCAAGCTAACGCCAGAATCAACCGCTTCAATGATTGAGTCTAAAACGAATGGAGCTGGTACATAGATTACAGTTGCATCAGCATGTGTTTCACGTACAGCTTCTTTCATTGTATTAAATACAGGTAAGTCAAGGTGAGTTGAACCACCTTTACCCGGAGTCACACCACCAACAACTTTTGTACCGTAGTCTAAAGCTTGTGCAGAGTGGAAAGTACCGTTTTTACCAGTAAAACCTTGTACCAATACTTTAGTGTCTTTATTAATTAATACGCTCATGATTGATACTCCTTACGCTTTAACTGCAGCTACAACTTTTTCTGCGGCATCAGATAAACCGTTCGCAGAAATTAATTTCAAACCAGATTCATCAAGTAATTTAGCACCTAACTCAGCGTTGTTACCTTCTAAACGAACAACAACTGGTACAGTTACATTTACTTCTTGAACCGCTGCAATAATTGCTTCAGCAATCATGTCACAACGTACGATACCACCGAAGATGTTGATTAAAACACCTTGTACAGAAGTATCAGCAAGGATGATTTTGAACGCTTCGATTACGCGCTCTTTAGTTGCACCGCCACCAACGTCAAGGAAGTTTGCAGGCTGACCACCATAAAGCTTGATGATGTCCATTGTTGCCATTGCAAGACCAGCACCATTCACCATACAACCGATGTTACCTTCTAAAGCAACATAGTTAAGATCAAATTCAGATGCTTTTAATTCACGCTCATTCTCTTGAGATTTGTCACGTAAAGCAGCAACTTTAGGTAAACGGTAAAGCGCGTTAGAATCGATACCTACTTTTGCATCAACACATAAAATATCGCCATTTTCACGAACTGAAAGTGGGTTAATTTCAAATAATGCAAAGTCATTTTCTACAAATGCTTGATAAGCAGCAGCCATAATTTTTACAAATTGGCTGATTTGCTTGTCTTTCAAGCCTAAAGCAAACGCAACTTCACGCGCTTGGAATGGTTGTAAGCCAACAAGTGGGTCAACTTCAACTTTGATAATTTTTTCAGGAGTTTCTTCTGCAACTTTCTCGATTTCTACACCACCTTCGGTAGAAGCCATGAAAGTAATACGACGGCTAGAACGGTCTACAACCGCGCCCAAGTAAAGCTCACGCTCAACTGGGTAAACGTCTTCAGCAATGATAATGCTGTTAACTGGTTGACCATTTGCATCTGTTTGATACGTTACTAAACGAGTACCAATGATATTGTTAGCGAATTCGATAACATCTTCTTTTGATTTTGCAACTTTAACACCACCAGCCTTACCACGGCCACCAGCATGAACTTGCGCTTTCATTACTGCGAATTTACCACCAAGCTGTTCAAATGCAGCAACTGCTTCGTCTGCATCGGTTGCCAAGATACCTTCTTGTACTGGCATACCATATTCTTTCAATAACGCTTTAGCTTGATACTCATGTAAGTTCATTTAGTTACCTACTATGTTGTTTGTGTGATACAGCCTAGATGTACTTAAAACTAGACTGCTACATATTGAGTAAATAATCACCTTATAAAAGCGATCATCATCATTCAAAAAAGTGTGGCGAACCACACTTTTTATTTATTTACGCTTACGTTGAATCGCGTGGATTGCACGACCATCAACAGCAAGCGCTGCTTCATGTACAACTTCAGAGAATGTTGGGTGACCAAAAGTCATCAATTGTAAATCTTCAACTGAAGATACAAATTCAAGTGCGATCATACCTTGATGTACGATATCAGATGCATTTGGACCAACAACGTGCATACCTAACAGGCGATCGGTTTTGGCATCAGCAACGAATTTAACAAAACCAGCAGTATCACCAGCAGCCAATGCACGACCATTCACCGCAAACGGGAACTGACCTGCTTTAACTTCATGACCTTTTTCTTTGGCTTGTTCTTCAGTTAGACCAACCCAAGCTGCTTCTGGATGCGTGTAAATAACACTGATGATAGTGTCATAGTTCACTTGAGCAGCATGACCGTGAATACGCTCAACAGCCATTACGCCCTCTTCCATTGCTTTATGAGCAAGCATTGGACCACGAACTAAGTCACCAATTGCATAAACGCCTTCAACAGAGGTTAAGCACTGATCATTGACATCAACCAAACCACGTTCAGTCAATTTAATACCAGAGTCTTCTGCCAATAGACCTTCTGCATACGCTTTACGGCCTACACAAACGATGAGCTTGTCAAACACTTGCTCTTTGTCTTCGCCAGCTTGGTTATACTTAACGGTTACTTCGCGACCGTTAATTTCTGTGCCAGATACTTTTGCACCGATACGGATATCTAAATCTTGTTTCTTCAAGATTTTTTGATATTCCTTCGCTAATGCTTTGTCCGCCATCGGCAAGAAAGTATCCATTGCTTCAAATACAACAACTTCAGCACCCAAGCGACGCCATACAGAACCAAGTTCTAAACCGATCACACCTGCACCGATCACACCCAGACGTTTTGGAACTTCTGGGAATTTTAATGCGCCAGTTGAGTCAACAATTAAGTCTTCATCAACAGGTGCTACAGGAATGTTTACAGGCACAGAACCCGTCGCAAGGATCACGTACTTAGGTTCTAAAACCTGTACGTCACCTTCAAATGGCGTGAATTCTACTTTTTTACCAGCTAGTAATTTGCCTGTACCTTGTAACCACTCGATACCATTACCTTTCAGTAACTGAGCAACACCACCGGTCAATTGTTCTACAACTTTGTCTTTACGAGCAAGCAAAGTGTCTAAATCAAATTTAACTTCGCCTGTGCTAATACCGTGTTCAGCAAGTTCGTGAATCGTCGCTTCATAACGGTGAGAAGAATCAAGTAATGCTTTAGAAGGGATACAACCCACGTTTAAACACGTACCACCCAGAGATGGCTTACCGTTGTGAATACGTTTTTCGATACAAGCAACTTTAAAACCCAGTTGTGCAGCACGGATCGCCGCTTCGTAACCACCAGGTCCACCGCCAATAACAACAAGATCAAACTGTTGAGACATTTTTATCTCCAATTAATCCCCCCTAATCCCCCCTTTTTCAAAAGGGGGCTTCCCCTCTTTAGTAAAGAGGGGTTAGGGAAGATTTATAATTAATGTATTAAAGATCGAGGATGAGTTTAGCTGGTTCTTCTAACAACTCTTTGATTGTTACCAAGAAACCTACAGCTTCTTTACCATCGATTAAACGGTGATCATAAGAAAGTGCTAAATACATCATTGGCAAGATTTCAACTTGACCATTTACTGCCATTGGACGCTCTTGGATCTTATGCATACCCAAAATAGCTGTTTGTGGCGTATTCAAAATCGGCGTTGAAAGCAATGAACCGAAAGTACCACCATTGGTGATCGTGAAAGTACCACCAGTCATGTCTTCGATACCTAATTTACCGTCACGTGCTTTATAAGCGTAGTCACGGATACCGTTTTCAACTTCTGCATAGTTCATACGATCAGTATCACGAAGTACAGGAACAACTAAGCCACGTTCACTTGATACAGCAACACCGATGTCATAGAAACCGTGATAAACGATGTCATCACCATCAATAGAACCATTCACTGCTGGGTAGCGTTTTAATGCTTCAGTCGCCGCTTTAACAAAGAAAGACATAAAGCCTAAACGAGCACCATGACGCTTCTCGAAAGCATCTTTATATTGCTTACGCATTTCCATGATTGGCTTCATGTTAACTTCGTTGAATGTCGTTAACATTGCAGTTTGTTGTGTTGCAGCCAATAAACGTTCAGCAACACGCTTACGTAAACGCGTCATTGGAACACGTTTTTCGATACGCTCGCCTACAGCAACGCTTAATGGTTGAACTGATGCAGCAGGTTTAGCTTGATGACCAGCAACATCTTCTTTAGTGATGCGACCACCACGGCCTGTACCTTGTACATCAGCAGCATTGATACCTGTTTCAGATAATGCTTTACGAACCGCAGGCGCTTGGTTTTGATCAACTGCTTGAGTAGATGCAGCCGCTGGTGCGGCAGCTTCAGGAGCAGCCGCAGAAACAGCACCAGCTTCAAACTGTGCAATCACTTCGTCAGAAAGTACTGTTTCGCCTTCGTCTTTGATGATTGCAACCAAACTACCGTCAGCTGGAGCAACCACTTCTAAAACAACTTTATCGGTTTCAATGTCACAGATCACTTCATCACGTGATACAGGTTCACCTACTTTCTTGTGCCAAGTTGCGATCGTACCGTCAGCAACTGACTCTGGAAATACCGGTGCTTTAATTTCGGTTGCCATTATTGAGAATCTCCTGATTGTTCAGCTTCAATTGCAAGTGCGTCATTGACGAGCTGAGCTTGTTGTTTTGCATGCAAGTACGGTGAGCCACAGGCAGGTGCGGCAGATGCTTCACGACCAGCATAGCTAATACGAATTTGTTTACCAGATTTAAGCATGTCTTCATATAAACGAGGAACGATGAACAACCAAGCGCCTTGGTTCTTCGGTTCTTCTTGTGCCCAAACAAGATCTTCAATGTTTGGATATGTAGCCATGACTTCAGCTAAGCGCTGCTCTGGGTAAGGATACAATTGTTCAATACGAACGATCGCAGTATTGTTTAAACCAAGCTCACGACGTTTTTCGAGTAAATCGTAATAAACCTTACCACCACAAAGCACTAAGCGAGTCACTTCAGCTTTGTTGATTTGATCCACTTCATCGATCACAGTTTGGAATGCACCATTTGCTAATTCATCTAAAGTTGAAGTTGCAAGTTTGTGACGTAATAAAGATTTCGGTGACATCACGATCAAAGGCTTACGAATAGGACGAACCGCTTGACGACGTAACGCATGGAAGATTTGCGCTGGAGTCGTTGGTGTCATCACCTGCATATTTTCTTCAGCACATAGCTGTAAGAAACGCTCTAAACGTGCAGATGAATGCTCAGGGCCTTGACCTTCATAACCATGTGGTAACAACATCGTCAGACCACATACACGCTCCCACTTGGTTTCACCCGAAGCGATAAATTGGTCAATAACGACTTGTGCACAGTTAACGAAATCACCAAATTGTGCTTCCCAAACGATCAAACTCTTTGGCAAAGTGGTTGAATAACCATATTCAAATGCAAGTACAGCTTCTTCAGACAATAAAGAATCATATACCGCTGTACGAGGCTGATTTTCTTTAATGTGACAAAGAGGAATATATACAGAACCATCAACTTGGTTGTGTAACTTTGCATGACGATGAGAGAACGTTCCACGACCGACATCTTCACCCGTAATACGCACAAGAAAACCGTCATCTAAAAGTGTTGCATAAGCTAAAGTTTCAGCAGCACCCCAGTTGAGTGGCATTTCACCAGCTTGCATTTTCACACGGTCATCAATCACTTTTTGCACTTGGCGTTGCAACACAAAACCTTCTGGTAATGTATTCATCTTTTTACCAAGTTCTTTCAAACGATCGATATTAAAAGTTGTATCCCAAACATCTGTATATTCGTGACCTAGATACGGTGTCCAATCGACAAACATATGTTTATTTGGTTCACGAACTAAAGCATTAGCAACGTGATTACCAGCCTCTAAATCAGCGCGATAATCCTCTACCATTTGATCAGCAGTCGAACGATCAAGCACTTTCTCTTGTACCAATTGGTCTGCGTATAAAGTACGTGTTGTCGCTTTTTTATTAATGACTTGATACATCAATGGTTGAGTACCAGATGGCTCATCCGCTTCGTTATGACCACGACGACGGTAGCAGAACAAGTCCAAAATCACGTCTTTACGGAATTCATGACGGAAATCATGTGCAATTTGCGTCGCAAAAATAACGGCTTCAGGATCATCACCATTGACATGGAAAATAGGCGCCTGAATCATTTTTGCTACATCGGTACAGTATTCTGTAGAACGTGTGTCACGTGGATCTGAAGTGGTAAAACCGACTTGGTTATTGACCACGATATGAACCGTACCACCAACCGTATAGCCACGTGTTTGTGACATTTGGAAGGTTTCCATGTTCACACCTTGACCCGCAAATGCAGCATCACCGTGAACAATCAATGGAAGTACGTCATCACCGCCGATATCTTTACGACGAACTTGACGTGCACGTACAGATCCTTCAACCACTGGACCAACGATTTCTAAATGGGATGGGTTAAATGCTAAAGCTAGGTGAACTTCGCCACCTGGGGTCATAACATTAGATGAGAAACCTTGATGATACTTCACATCACCAGAGCCTTTCTTATGAATGCTTTTACCTTCAAACTCACCAAAAAGGTCAGCTGGGTTTTTACCCATAATATTGACAAGCAAGTTGAGACGACCACGGTGTGGCATACCAATCACAACTTCTTTACAACCAACTGCACCTGCACGTTGAATCAGCTCGTTGACCATTGGAATAAAAGACTCACCGCCTTCCACACCAAAACGCTTTGCGCCAACGAATTTGTTGCCAAGATATTTTTCCAAACCTTCAGCTGCCGTTAAACGCTCAAGCACAGCTTTTTTCTGCTCTGCATTTAACTGGAATTTACCGCGGACACTTTCCAAACGTTGTTGAATCCAACGTTTTTCTTTGGTGTCAACAATATGCATATATTCTGCACCAATTGAACCGCAGTAAGTTGCTTCCATTGCCTCAATCATTTCTGACAATGTTGCTTCTGATTTTCCAATTGCAAGATTGCCTGTATTAAATACAGTATCTAAATCAGATTTAGTTAAATTATGTTCAGATAAATCAAGGTCAGGAACTTCTTCACGTTTCGCAAGACCTAATGGATCGAGTTTAGCTTTTTGATGACCACGGTTACGGTACGCAGCGATGAGTTGTAAAACACCAATTTGACGACGCTCGTGCTCTGTACTAACAGTACTTTGTACCATAGGCTGCACACGATTGGCATTACGTCCTAATAAAAGGAACTGTTCACGCACATTACCGTGTGGCTGATCACCTTTAGGATATTTATCAAAATATTCACGCCAATCCTCAGAAACTAAGGTTGGAGAAGATAGGTACAGCTCGTAAAGATCTTCAATATACGCTGCACTATCAGCAGAAAGTTCAGTGTCAAGACGCAGCGCGTCAGCAACTTCTTGCATTTTTGGACCCATTTCCTATTGCAAAAAATATTACGGGTTGCCTTTTAAGCGGACCCATGATTCATAATGTCAAATTGGTAACAAGACACTACAGCCCAAGATCTTACGACCCTGAGACATCATTACTACACATCCGGAATATTTCCTTTGATGTAATAAATGAGCTATGCACTTTCAATCCAAAGCACATAACTCATTCTTATACTCGATGAAATCGAGCAATTTTTTGCAAATCATTTTAGAAAAATTAAATCAAACTTTAACTTTTCTAAAATGACTTCTCTAGTAAAAAAAAGCCAAAATAAAATCCTGAGATATCAGCCGAAGACACCTCTAAGAATAAACTTATTTTTTGCTTTTAGCTGTGGCAGAAATGCTAACATGTTATCAAGCGTGGATTGATTTTTTTGACACATACCATCCATAAAGCAGCGAAATACATACATCAAATTATGCTCTAATATACCGCCATTTTTATAAAAGTTGCGCTTTTATCGACCAAAGTTTAACAAACGCTACAATTCTTGCACAAACATCACGCACAGTGTTTAAAAATAAGTCACACCACCACATATCCATTTTTATTATTAAGCTTAACAATATGACTTATATATCTAATTAACACGCTCATAGACTTATTCATCTACTATTTTTAGAAGTAAAACTCCAATAAATAAAAAACGGAAGCTCCTTTCGAAACTTCCGTTTTTGCGTTAGAAAGCGAAATTAACCCGCTTGATCTAACAACATATTACGAATGTGACCTATTGCCTTCGTCGGGTTTAACCCTTTAGGACATACCGATACACAGTTCATGATTCCCTTACAACGGAACAAGCTGAATGGATCATCTAAACGAGCCAAACGTTCTTGTGTTGCTGTATCACGAGAGTCAATGATAAAACGATATGCATTTAACAAAGCTGATGGTCCAAGGAACTTATCAGGGTTCCACCAGAATGATGGACATGCTGTTGAACAACATGCACAAAGAATACATTCATACAAACCATCTAAATGCTCACGCTCTGCTTGAGACTGTAAACGCTCTTTAGCTGGTGCAGGTTGATCATTGATCAAGAATGGGTGAATTTTGTTATATTGGTCATAGAACTGGTTCATATCTACAACCAAGTCTTTTACGACTGGCAAACCAGGCAAAGGACGAATCACAATCTTCTCTGGTAAGTCGTTCAGGTTCCACAAACAAGCCAAACCATTTTTACCATTGATGTTCACACCATCCGAACCACAAATACCTTCACGGCATGAACGGCGGAATGTTAATGTCTCATCCTGCACTTTCAACGCAAGTAACGCATCAAGCAACATACGGTGCTTATCGGTTAACTCAAGTTTATAAGTTTGCATATACGGCGCTTTATCCTTATCAGGATCATAGCGGTAGATTTCGAATGTACGAGTGCCTCTACTCATCTTTGTTCTCCCGATTAGAATGTACGTGGTTTAGGTTCAATTGCTTCAACCGTCAATGGTTTGAAACGTACTGGCTTATATTCAAGACGATTGTCTGCTGAATACCATAACGTGTGTTTCATCCACTCATCATCACGACGGCCATAAGAATAAGTCGGGTGATCAGGTGCTAATTCATAATCAACAACAGTATGCGCACCACGACACTCTTTACGAGCAGCAGCAGAAATCAAGGTTGCTTTTGCAACTTCATATAAATTTTCAACTTCTAATGCTTCAACACGCGCTGTGTTAAATACTTTAGATTTGTCTTTTAAATGAATGTTACGCACACGTGATTCAATCGCAAGAATTTCTTTCACGCCTTTGTCAAGCAACGCTTGAGTACGGAATACACCAGCATGGTCTTGTACGATATCACGAATAACATCTGCAACTTCCTGTGCATTTTCACCCGTAGCAGATTCATCCAATTTACGCACACGCGCCAATGTATTTTCCAATACATCTGTTGGAAGCGGAGCATAGTCATCGCCGTGATGTTTAGTCACATAGTCAATGATATGTTCACCCGCTGCTTTACCAAACACAACCAAATCAAGCAATGAGTTCGTACCTAAACGGTTTGCACCATGTACAGACACACAAGAACATTCGCCAATTGCGTAAAAACCCTTAACAGGTTTTACATAATCACGCGTTCCTTTATAGGTATATTCTTTCGAATCTTTATCATAATGTGCAGAAAACTCACCTTCTTCCACGCCATGCGGTACAACCACTTGACCATGAATATTGGTAGGAATACCACCCATTTGATAATGGATTGTTGGCACAACTGGAATTGGCTCTTTAGTACAGTCAACGTTTGCAAACTTCTTACCAATCTCAAATACAGATGGTAGACGCTTCATAATCGTTTCAGCACCCAAATGCGTCATATCCAATAAGATATAATCCGCTTTAGGACCACAGCCACGACCTTCTTTAATTTCTTGGTCCATAGAACGTGATACAAAGTCACGTGGTGCCAAGTCTTTTAAAGTCGGTGCATAACGTTCCATAAATGGTTCGCCGTCTTTGTTACGAAGGATACCACCTTCACCACGACAACCTTCAGTCAACAATACGCCTGCGCCCGCAACACCTGTTGGGTGGAACTGCCAGAATTCCATATCTTGTAATGGAATACCTGCACGCGCCGCCATACCAAGACCGTCACCAGTATTGATATAGGCATTGGTAGATGCGCGGTAAACACGACCTGCACCACCAGTAGCAAATAATGTTGCTTTGGCTTGGAACACAGCAATATTACCTGTTTCTTGGTCAATCGCTGTCACACCAAGTACGTCGCCTGCTTCGTTACGGATTAAATCTAATGCAATCCATTCAACGTAAAACTGAGTCCCCATTTTCACGTTGCTTTGATACAAAGTATGAAGCAATGCATGACCAGTACGGTCAGCAGCAGCACAAGCACGTGGAACAGCTTTTTCACCGTAATTTGCAGAGTGACCACCAAATGGACGCTGGTAGATCGTACCATCTTCATTACGGTCAAAAGGCATACCTAAGTGTTCAAGCTCATAAACAACTTTCGGTGCTTCACGCGTCATAAACTCGATTGCGTCCTGATCACCTAACCAGTCAGAACCTTTAACCGTGTCATAAAAGTGATAGTGCCAGTTATCTTCCTGCATATTACCTAACGACGCACCAATACCACCTTGAGCAGCAACCGTATGCGAACGTGTTGGGAATACTTTGGTCAATACCGCAACTTTTAAACCAGCTTGAGCAAGTTGGTAAGCAGCACGCATACCAGAACCACCACCACCAACGATAACTGCGTCAAATGATAGGGTTTGGATGTTTGAATAATTTTCTTTAGGGGTAGTTGCCATGATCTCTTCCTATCAATTTGCCCAGAAAATCTGGATACCCCAGATTGCGTACACGAATACTGAAATAATCACAGCAGTAGTGAGCACAAGGCGTAAACCTGAAGCCGAAGGACCCATTTGACGAGTCGTTACATAATCAGTAAAGACTTGCCACATACCAATCCAAGCGTGTGCAACCAGCGACAACACTGCTAATAAAGAAAAAATCTTCATTGGCAAAGTCAACATAAAGCCAGCCCACTGTTCATAACCGAATCCGCTATTGCAAAGGATCCAACCGAATATAACAACAGTATAAGCAGCCAACACCACAGCACTAACACGCTGGATGTACCAATCGCGAGAACCTGAACCTGTTAAACCTGTAGCACTTTTCATCAGAACATAATCCATACGAAGGCTGCGACAATACAAACCGCAGACAAGATTAATGAAACTGTAGCTGCAATACGACCACTTTGTAACTCTTCAGCAAAACCGACATCAGCAAGTAAATGCTTGATCCCTGCGATGAAGTGGAAAATTAGGCCGGCTACAAATACCCATACGATAAAACGTACACAGATATTTCCGAAAACGACATTTTTAACGTAGTCAAATCCTTCTGGTGAAGATAAAGATTTATCCAAAATCCATAAAAGAACTGCGACGAGTAAGAAAACGATTACACCTGATAGACGGTGTAGAATTGATGCAATAGCCACGGGTGAGCGTAAATTTACCGCTAACACTTGACCCATGGACAAATTGACAGGTCTGTTGCTTTTCACAGCGGGCATCCTGTAGGTAGAAACTCCAACTGGAGTTTGTTTGAATTAATTCAAAGGAAAGCTGGCATTGTCAGGCAAGAACAGCACATGCCTAACCTATATATAACGACACCGAATTATAAGACGTGAAATATCAAAATACAAACAATCAGATTTCGCTTTAGTCTAAAAAACCATTAAATAAGAATCATTCACGAGTGCAGCGACAATAACTATGATAATCCACCAAATAAAAACAAGATATCCACATGTTTTTTAAAGATAAAAATAACAGAGGATTATTTATAAATATTTTTTACTTTCATTGATTTTTTCTTGTTTTTTTCATAAAAAATACACGTTTTTAGCGTAAAAACAGGGTAAATCACGCCGTTATAAATATTGTCTAAAATAATACCCCCCATTTATATATTAAATATGAATAATCAATAATCTATTCATTGCGATCTCATCGAAAAAAGAAGTGAAGTTTTTTTATACAAACAAGCGCACCACAATGAATCAATTATTCCAAAATGAATACACATTTCCAGTATTTTTTCAATGACTATTCAGCTCTAAGCCATGAGGCATATAGGATTTTGAATTATTCTAAGTCTTTATTTTATAAGCACCAAAATATTGCCGAAATAAAAATTTACTTACAATTGTACTGATGCTTCATTTTTTTTATGCACCTGAAACATGATTTGACATATTATACTCGACCGGTGCTGTGATTTTACTCAGTTTTTCCTTTGATACTGAATGACTAATTGACTGTAGCAACGTCATTTTTTATCCCTAAGTATAATTGACAAAATTTTAGTAGCCACTAATCTTATAGCAAATTTTGACACCGTCTGATTCGCACATGACAAGATTAGGATTTCGAGTCAGATAATCATTCACCAGGACAGGAGATCTATTGAATGTCTGCAGCAACTGGCAAAAAAGCCGTATTACAGCTTGATGGCAAAGAAATTGAATTACCAATTTACAGCGGCACATTGGGCCCAGATGTAATTGACGTTAAAGATGTATTGGCATCGGGTCACTTTACTTTCGATCCTGGTTTTATGGCGACAGCTGCTTGCGAATCTAAGATCACATTCATTGATGGTGACAAAGGTGTGTTATTACACCGTGGCTATCCAATTGATCAATTAGCGACTCAAGCAGACTACTTAGAAACTTGCTACTTATTGTTAAATGGTGAGCTTCCAACTGCTGAACAAAAAGCAGAATTTGACGCTAAAGTGCGCAACCACACAATGGTTCACGATCAAGTTAGCCGTTTCTTCAATGGCTTCCGTCGTGATGCTCACCCTATGGCGATCATGGTTGGTGTTGTTGGTGCTTTATCTGCGTTCTATCACAACGCTTTAGATATTGAAGATGTTAATCACCGCGAAATTACCGCAATTCGTTTAATTGCAAAAATCCCTACCCTTGCAGCTTGGAGCTACAAGTACACAGTAGGTCAACCATTCATTTACCCACGTAATGATTTAGGTTATGCAGAAAACTTCTTGCACATGATGTTTGCAACACCTGCTGACCGTGATTACAAAGTAAATCCTGTTCTTGCTAAAGCAATGGATCGTATCTTCACGCTTCATGCTGACCACGAGCAAAATGCTTCTACTTCGACAGTACGTCTTGCTGGTTCTACAGGTGCAAACCCTTACGCATGTATCTCTTCTGGGATTTCTGCACTTTGGGGACCTGCTCACGGCGGCGCAAACGAAGCTGTACTTCGCATGTTAGATGAAATCGGTAGCGTAGAAAACGTTGCTGAATTCATGGAAAAAGTGAAGCGTAAAGAAGTTAAACTCATGGGCTTCGGTCACCGTGTGTATAAAAACTTTGATCCACGTGCAAAAGTCATGAAACAAACGTGTGACGAAGTTCTTGAAGCGCTTGGTATCAACGATCCTCAGCTTGCACTTGCAATGGAACTTGAGAAAATTGCACTGAACGACCCGTACTTCGTTGAACGTAAGCTTTATCCAAATGTCGATTTCTACTCAGGCATTATCTTAAAAGCAATCGGTATCCCGACCGATATGTTCACTGTTATTTTTGCACTTGGTCGTACCGTTGGCTGGATCAGCCACTGGTTAGAAATGCATGCATCTCCATACAAGATCGGTCGCCCACGTCAGCTTTACACTGGCGAGGCTCAACGCGACATCAAACGTTAATTTTTAAAAC
Organism: Acinetobacter sp. 2JN-4; assembly: GCF_003687745.1. Taxonomy (NCBI): domain Bacteria; kingdom Pseudomonadati; phylum Pseudomonadota; class Gammaproteobacteria; order Moraxellales; family Moraxellaceae; genus Acinetobacter; species Acinetobacter sp. 2JN-4. Next base: position 361,899 of record NZ_RDNY01000001.1, read on the forward strand.
AAAGTTAATGTTTAAAAAAGCTGCCATTTGGCAGCTTTTTTTATTTTAAAATCAAAAGACCGTACGCAATTAACTCATCAATCATCATCTTCTTCTAATAAACGCATCAAGTTATGACTAATACCATTTGCACGTAACCATGCCAATTCATAACTCGCCTTGGCCAAAGCCAATACACGACGCTCAAACTCATCCCAGATCGGCTTTACTTGCTTATCAGCCACACCCAAACCACTATCATGGGCAAGTTGTTTATTTTTTTCACAAAGCTTTAGGGCATGATAAAGCTTACGCCCTGCGCTCGCGGTGTCCAGTATGCGGATATGCCGACTATGAATAAAACCTTCAACATGCTGGAGATCAGCATCGGGCAACAACGGAACCAAAATTTGGTCTAGCTGCGCATCTAAGCGCCGCCACACCGCCAATCTTTGTTCTGGGTTATATGTATTCCATTGAATGACTTCATGATTAAAACGGCGACAACCACGACAAACCAAATCACCAAACACCGTTGAACAACGCCCTGCACATGGAGTCAATGATGGAATTCGACGATCACTACTCAAAACCAACTCCTATAAAACCATATTAATTTTATGGTTTTCTCGCTTATTTTCAGATTTCGCGCTAAAATGTGCGCCTTAATTTTCCTATCTTAATACATTTGGAGTTATCCATGAACGCTACTGTAGAACAGCTTGCACCTGTAGAACAGCAAGCGACCACAAATTGGGTTGTTGCGGCACTATATCAATTTAAAGAAGTTTCAGATGCAGCTGATCTGCAACAACGTCTTTTAGACTTAGTGAATCGTATCAATTTGTGTGGAACTCTGATTGTAGCTTCAGAAGGAATTAATGGTACGGTTGCAGGTGATCGTGCAGCAATTGATACAATTTATCGTTTTTTTCTGGATGAAGGTTTTACAGCAATGGAATACAAAGAGTCTCATAGCTCTGATAAACCATTCCGTAAAATGAAAATCAAACTAAAAAAAGAAATTGTGACTTTAGGTGTCGAGGTTAAGCCACGCGATTTAGTAGGTCACTACCTTGATCCAAAAGAATGGAACGAACTGATTGCACGTGATGATGTGATCTTAATTGATACACGCAATGACTACGAATATAAAGCAGGTACATTTAAGGGTGCAGTTGATCCCAAAACTGAATCTTTCCGTGAATTTCCAGACTATGTAAAACAAAACCTTGAGCAGCATAAAGACAAAAAAATTGCGATGTTCTGTACAGGTGGTATTCGTTGTGAGAAATCAACCTCCCTACTCTTACAAGAAGGATTTAACGAGGTTTACCATCTTAAAGGCGGTATTTTAAAATACCTCGAAGAAACCCCTGCCGAAGAAAGTCTTTGGGAAGGTGAATGCTTTGTCTTTGATGGTCGCACTGCGGTGACGCACGGTGTTGAAGAAGGTGAAAACATCAAATGTCATGCATGTGGTTGGCCTCTGACTAAAGCCGAATCAGAGTTATCAAGCTATGAACATGGTGTTTCCTGTGCTTACTGCATTGATAAAACAACGGACAAACAAAAAGCAGGCTTCCGTATGCGTCAATCACAAATTACTGCTGCAAAACGCAAACGCCTATAAGCGTGTATACACCTGAATTTCAAAAGCCTTAGTTTCTACTAAGGCTTTTTCGTTTTGTTAAAACATTTAACCAATACCTTATTGAGCGTTCATCGAATCACAATTAAGCTGCTTTAAATTCATAGATAATATTCAAAGGCACTATGGGACTAGAAGATTGGGTCTTATCCATCATGGAGAAACTAGGTTATCTAGGTATCGCATTTCTCATGTTTCTCGATAATGTTTTTCCACCGATACCTTCAGAAGTGATTATGACCTCAGCGGGCTACACAGCTGCGAAAGGTGACCTGAGTTTGATCGGTGTGATTATTGCAGGAAGTGCAGGCTCACTGTTAGCCGCAATGCTGTTGTACTGGGTTGGTCGAAAGATTCCACAACAACACTTATTCCATTTTATTGCACGCTATGGGAAATATTTAAGAATAAGCACAACTGACTTGGAAAAATCTTTAACTTGGTTTGAAAAGCACAGGCATCGTGTTGTCTTTTTTGGTCGAATGATTCCTGCAGTTCGCTCGCTGATTAGTATTCCTGCGGGAATGAGCAAGATGCCTTTTGGTAAATTCATGACGTATAGCGCTGCTGGAACCGTAATTTGGACCTGTTTTCTTGCATGTGTCGGTTATTATTTTAGTGAAAATCAGGCATTAATGACCGCAGTCATACAACGTGTTGGGTATGTTATTTTAGCCATTGCTGTCTGTTATATTCTGTGGCGATTGGCAAAGAAATTTTATTTATCAAAAAGATAATTCTAAATAAAGATTGAGACTTAAAAATGCAACATGATTTCTGGCATGACAAATGGAAAACCAACAGTATCGGCTTTCATCAAAACCAGCCTCACACCTTACTTACAAAATATTTTCCGTACTTAAATTTAGCAAAAGGCGCAACCATTTTTGTTCCTCTATGCGGTAAAAGCCTAGATATAAACTGGCTCATTGAGCAAGGCTATCATGTGATCGGAATTGATCTTAGCCCGATTGCGATTCAGGATCTGATTTTAGACTTGGGACTCACTTTTCAAGAAGCCAAAATAGGTCACTTGACTCATTTTCAGCATACTCAGATTGACCTCTTTGTCGGTGATTTCTTTGAGTTAACAGCAGCCCAAATCGGTAAGATTGATGCAATTTATGATCGAGCAGCGCTGATCGCTCTACCAGAGCAAATGCGCACATCATATACGCAACATCTTTTAAAAATCACAAACCAAGCACCACAATTACTTATCAGCTTAGACTACGATCAAAACCTATTAGCAGGACCACCCTTTTCTGTTCCTGAATATGAACTAGCAGCACATTATGCAAGTTATTACGATATTAAATTATTAGCATCAAATACAGAAAATCTAAAAGGCAAACTCACCGCATATGAACATGCTTGGTGTCTAAGCAAACATTCGACGAATGATTAAACTTTATGTCGACTACAAAAGCATTGATTAGTCTCTTTAGCGATCAATGCTTTTGATCTACCCTAGTCATCATGTAGTTCAGCTCAAACCAAACCCAAGTTGACTTGCTCTCATCTCAGCACTTAACCAGTCTCGAAACAGTACCTTACGCATATCATCTTCAAACGGCTGAGCCGACAATAAAAAATAAGAAGAACCATCCTGATATACAGGATGAAGCAGTTCCAGCATCCGATATTTTATTTCCCTTTCAACCATATACGCAGATACAACAGTAGCCCCTAATCCAGCCAAACATGCTTCAATACATAAATAAAAATGCTCAAGTGTAGATTTCTTAAATTCCCGATACTGCCCGTTGTGAGTCTCTTTAAAGTGTTGCCATAGTCTTGGTCTTGATGTGGAAATAAACATCTGCTTAGCATGTTGTGAATTATTTTTTGCAGCGACACACAACATATATTCATCTGCGATTTTTTCACTATAAATCGCTTTCCCCCATTCAAAATCATCACGCCTAAGGGCTAAGTCTATATTTTGATCCTTAAAGTTGACCGCTCCACCACCCGTGAAAAGGCTGACTTCAAACTCAGGGTAAAGCTGTTTAAATTGCGCCAACCGTGGAATCAACCATTTCATTGCAAGAGTTGGCTCACACGAAAGGACTAAATTTCTTTGTGCTTTAGTCTTATTTTGCAACTGCATCAAACACTGATCAATGTGCTGAAAAACTTGCTGGCAGCAATCGAACAACACCTCGCCTTCACTGGTTAAGCGTAACTTTCTAGCTTCACGGATAAATAAGCTAAATCCCAAGATATCTTCCAAATTTTTAAGCTGCTTACTGACCGCTCCTTGAGTCACAAATAACTTTTCCGCAGCAATCGTCATACTCTCATAACGCGCCACATAATAAAAAAACTTAAGTGAATTCAAGGATAACCGCTCTATCATTCCAAAAACTCATATATGAATAAGAATTAATTTCGATTTTCAATATAACAAATATATGAAAAATATAAAGATACTTAGAATCAACATTTCAGGAATAGATGAGTGAATGAACTAATAGCGATAACTCTGGTCACGATACTTGCCGTTATGAGTCCCGGCGCAGACTTTGCCTTGGTCACGCGGAATAGTTATCTCTACGGTCGAAAATCTGGGGTCTGGACTGCCTATGGAATCGCTTGTGGTGTTTGGGTCCATATCAGCTACAGCTTAATTGGATTAACGTTTCTGCAACAATCCCTTCCAAACCTAATTTATATTATTCAATACATTGGTGCAGCTTATTTGGTCTATATTGGCTACAAAACATTCACTCAAGCACCCATTGTTTTTGATCAAAACAGTACAGATATAACTAGCAGACAAGCATTCAAACATGGCTTTTTAATCAATAGTTTTAATCCTAAAACCACTTTATTTGTGATCAGTATCTTCTCGCAAATTATGACCTCAGAAAATAATATAAGCAGACTTTTTGCTTATGGCATTTTTATATCTGGTAGCCATTTACTCTGGTTTTGTTTAATTGCTGTCTTTTGCTCTACCCAAATGATTAGAAATAAAATTTTCGCCAAACAAGTAGCAATCAATCGTATCATTGGTGTTGTACTCAGTGCTTTAGGTCTGAGTTTATTGTTTGCAAATTTATAGTGCTGAATAGAACAATCCACTCAATGATCACTCTATCTTTACTTGCAATAGTTGAAAAAAAAAACGTCCTCTAGGGACGTTTTAATCTTTTACACGGATCGTAAGCGACTAAACTTAGATCGTTGAGACTTATTTAGCTGGCGTGTGGTACATGAGATAAATTTCATTCAAGTTATCTGGAATTTCTTCAGCTAACTCATCCATTAACTGTCCATTACGACGGAAAGATTCCATTTGTGGATCTTCTTCATCAATTCCACTAAACACCATGATCGGCAAAGTTAAATCAATCAACTGCTCTTCGAACTCAGGTACAAACCAAGCATCTTCGTTTAAGAACATCGCATCAACAAAACCAACACTCCAATCACCCAAGCTCGATTCCACATCCGCTTCTTCGATTTCAAATGGAAATTCGATTCCATCTTCATTGGCTAAATTTTGGCGAAGCGCCTCCAACCAAAGCTTGATTTGCTCAATCACTTCAGTTGGAACTTTCTTTTGATTACTATCGAATAACTCATCTAACCAACGATCAAATTTTGGGCCGACCGCAATCGCACACAAAAAGCCATGAGTCGCAGCGAAATCTAGACCGTATTCGTTTTGATCACCGTCAAGATAATTACTCAATAAGTCTAAATCTAACGTGCTCATTCTCTATCCAATTCTAAAAAATTCATCCACAACAGCATAACATTTTAGGACATAAAGTCTCAGCAATTTTGCTTAGTCTTCGTCATCAAGATCATCGTCGTCGAAATCATAGTCAAAATCTTTTAATTCTCGTTCCAAACGGCGCTGCGCCAGTAGATCATCAATTAAACGGCGCTTTTCTAATGATTCTTTAGCGGTGAGTTTACTTGACGACTCATCAAAACCAGCATCGTCCTCACCGTAGTTATCATCATCTAATTCAAAATCTGTAGAAGACACTAACACTACCTCGTAATGCAAAAATATAAATGGGTCTAGCCGCTATTTATCTTTCTTAGATTTCCGTGTCAAGTTTTATTTGATTTTTTAGCTATAAAATGATGTTTTGTACTTTTTTTCGGCGGTTTTTTTGTGTATTTATAGTCTAAGGACATTACCAATAAAAAACGCTTTTAGGAATTTAAGTCTTGAAAAAATATTGCTTAACCCCATATTCAACACACGACCTTAAAATCAAACATATTTTTTATTTAAAGCAAACGGATCAAATCCAAAACATTCCCAGTGAATTGTGCTATCATGCACGGTTTTTCACCGCCACAGATTCAACAAAGAGTAAGCAAAGATGAGCGATATGCATTCCCCTACTTCACAAGTAGCGGCTCTGATTAGCCGAGGCAAAGAACAAGGTTACTTAACTTACGCTGAGGTTAACGATCATCTCCCAGACTCAATTACAGAAAGTGAGCAAATTGAAGACATTATTCAAATGCTTCAAGATGTCGGTATTCCTGTGCATGAACGTGCACCAGAAACCGATGACACCATGTTTGGTGAATCTACTGAAACAACAGATGAAGTTGCTGAAGAAGAAGCTGCTGCTGTATTAGCGTCGGTTGAAAGCGAACCTGGCCGTACGACTGACCCTGTACGTATGTATATGCGTGAAATGGGTACAGTTGAACTCCTTACTCGTGAAGGCGAGATTAGTATTGCAAAACGTATCGAAGAAGGCATACGTGATGTTTTACATTCTATCGCATACTGGCCAAACGCAGTCGAAGTGGTATTACAAGAATATAATGATTATTTAACAGGTGAACGTCGTCTTGCCGATATTCTGTCTGGTTATTTAGACCCAGAATCTGACGAAGAAATTCCTGAAGTCATTGAAGAAGCTGAACTTGTAGAAGAAACTGATTCTGTAAAGACAACCAAAGAAGTTAAACTAGACGATGATGACGAAGAAGAATCTGAAAGCGATGATGATTCTGAAGCAGACTCAGGTCCAGATCCAGAAATTGCTAAAGCGCGTTTCACTGAATTAGAAAGAGCTTGGAACGAAACAAAGACGGTTATCGCAGAACATGGTCGCAATAGCGAAGAAGCAAAAGTTGCGCTCGAGTCACTCGCAACTGTCTTTATGATGTTCAAATTTACCCCTCGTCTATTTGACATCATTTCTGAAATGATTCGTGGTACACATGAACAAATCCGTACCAATGAACGTGAAATCATGCGCTATGCAGTACGTCGTGGCCGTATGGATCGACACCAGTTCCGTACTTCGTTCCCTGAACAAGAATCCAACCCAGCATGGTTAGATGAGCAAATCGCGAAAGCACCTGCTGAGATCAAAGGACATTTAGAAAAAGTTCGTCCTGATGTATTGGCTTTCCAACAAAAGATTGCCGATATCGAGAAAGAGCTTGAGTTAAACGTTAAGGATATTAAAGATATTTCTAAACGTATGGCTGTTGGTGAAGCGAAAGCTCGTCGCGCTAAGAAAGAAATGGTTGAAGCAAACTTACGTTTGGTTATTTCGATTGCGAAAAAATATACCAACCGTGGTCTGCAATTCCTCGATCTTATTCAAGAAGGTAACATCGGCTTAATGAAAGCCGTAGATAAGTTTGAATATCGTCGCGGTTATAAATTCTCGACCTATGCAACTTGGTGGATTCGTCAAGCGATCACGCGTTCGATTGCGGATCAGGCACGTACCATTCGTATTCCAGTACACATGATTGAAACCATCAACAAGATCAATCGTGTTTCTCGTCAGCTACTTCAGGAAATGGGGCGTGAGCCTACACCTGAAGAATTGGGCGAACGTTTGGAAATGGACGAAGTTAAAGTTCGTAAAGTACTAAAAATCGCAAAAGAACCGATTTCGATGGAAACACCGATCGGTGATGATGAAGATTCGCATCTTGGTGACTTCATTGAAGATGGTAACATCACCTCTCCAATCGATGCTGCCACTTCAGAAGGTCTAAAAGAAGCAACCCGCGAAGTACTTGAAAACTTAACTGAACGTGAAGCGAAAGTATTGAAAATGCGTTTTGGTATCGATATGCCAACCGATCATACTTTAGAAGAAGTAGGCAAACAGTTTGATGTAACACGTGAGCGTATTCGTCAAATTGAAGCAAAGGCTTTGCGTAAACTTCGCCACCCTTCTCGCTCAGAACACTTACGTTCATTCTTGGAAAACGACTAATATTGAGGAAGTTTTGCGCTACGATCAAAGCTTGAGAAGTATACGCTACAAGGTGATCGTGCAGGACTTGAAGTTAAACACTTCATCCCCATTTATCTATTAGATCAAAAACGCCTGCGCTGATGCAGGCGTTTCAAATTAAAAGAGGTTGCTCATGTTAGACCGCACTCCTTCTCGTGAATTGCAAGAACATCTTTGGGTTTTCCCGATGGACTATCCGATCAAATTGATTGGTAATGCAGGGGATGAACTTCGAGTGGCTGTTGTTGATATTTTGCAGAAGCACTTCCCTGAGTTTGATGGCGAAACAGTAAAAGTTCAGCCTTCACGTACAGGCAAATACCATTCTTTAACAGCGCAATTGCGTTTTGAAGAATTGGAACAAGTTCATGCCTTATACGCAGATCTTGCGGCTTGTCCTTTAATTAAGACAGCGCTTTAATGAAGAAATCCAAAATACGAAAGTGTTTTGGATTTTTCTTTTAAACGGGAAAAGATACGCAAAAACTTAGATCATGACACAGCGTTTTAACGGTTCTCTGTTTATATCATTCAAATAATTAGTGTCTGTTAGCATTTCAACCATGCATTGCGTTATAGGCAAAAATGACTCAAACAAGGCATGAAACGCAGGCAATGGCGATCCCCTTGTCAAGTTTCATAACGAAGTTTGGGGAAGTTTTAGCCATAACCCTATGGGACAGGGACATTTTTTGCTGTTACTACGTTATGTCTTTCTCATTTAGAATGACTAAATTTCGAAAAACATGCCTTGTACCATCTAAAAAATTTCCACTGTCGCAAGCATCTGTGAAATGTCAACAGCCCCTACATAAAGTTGAAAAAACCAAAGGAAATAAGGTTGTAATGAGCGTTGATCATAAGCCCTCTTTAATCATTCGTTGCTTCAATGATCTACAAGACTACACAGATCGCTTTGAAGCCATGAAAATCTTTACCGAGACTCGGGATGAACATACACCTGATGAGGTCTGGTTATTACAACATCAAGATGTACTGACTCAGGGACAAGCAGGCAAAGCCGAACATATCCTGATGCAAAGTGATCTCGCGATCGTTCAGACTGATCGTGGTGGACAAATCACATGGCATGGCCAAGGACAACTCGTGGCTTATTTCCTCTTTGATTTAAATCGCTTGAAGTGGAATGTGCGCAGCTTAGTTAGTTTCACTGAACAAGCCATGATCGATATACTTCAACAATACCAAATTAAAGCCTATGCCAAGTCCGATGCTCCTGGCGTTTACGTCGATGACCGTAAAATCGGTTCGCTCGGTTTTAAAATTCGCCGTGGTCGGAGTTATCATGGTTTAGCGCTCAATATTGATTGTAACCTTGCGGGTTTTCAGACCATTAATCCTTGTGGATACGCAGGTTTAGAAATGGTACGCTTACAAGACTTGCTAAAGAATTACCCAAGCTTTGAGCAAGTCAGTCAGGATTTTATTTGTTATTTACAGAATACAGATTTCTTTCGTGACCTCTCAGTCAAATCTGAATAAACTACTTTTCAATTTCAAAAAAATAAATTAGAGTAAATACTCTAAATTTGCTTTTGCACAATTTTAACAAGGGATACGCAAGTGATTTCAACCAAAGCAGTGAAGCCCACTTTGCAACTTGCCTACGTCAAACTCATGATGGATGTCGTGGGTCGCGGTTTAGTCATGGCAAGTCAAGTGGATGATGAAGTACACGAGGAAGTGTCAAAGTTTCCTGTTCATTTTATACTTTCAATGAATGTGTTTCCAAATGGACCTGCATTTGTTGCACGAGTGACAGAAGATAAAACATTAGAGCTTTTATCTAATTACAAAGGCAAGCCTGATTTAACCATTACCTTTAAACATTTGACCCATGCTTTCTTGGTTTTCTCTTTTCAGGAAAGTACAGCTCAAGCCTTTGCCAATGATCGCATGATTGCTGATGGCGATGTATCCAGTGCAATTCGTCTAGTACGTTGCTTAAATAAAATGGAAGCGTTGATCTTGCCTAAATTGGTCGCTTCACTTGCAGTAAAACGCTACCCAACTGAATTGACATTAAAAGAAAAATTCACAGGTGCAAAAAACATTTATCTCAAAGTCGCTAAATCATATTTCAAACGGAGCGCTTAACATGGCTAAGCCTTATTACGAATTTTTCTGTCCTGTAAAAGTCATTGCTGGTAACGCTGCGTTAGAGCATATCCCATTTGAACTTGCGACTTTAGGCTCTAAACGCCCGCTCATCATTACAGATAAAGGCGTGCGCGCAAACGGTCTACTTAGCCCAATCGAAGCTGCGTTCAGCACTACGGATGCGGTCATCGGTGCAATCTTTGATGATGTTCCACCAGATTCAAGCTTAGAGGTAGTACGTTTAGCGGCTGAACTTTACCGCAAACAAAACTGTGATGCGATTATTGCGATTGGCGGTGGTTCTGTCATTGATACCTCTAAAGCAACTAACATCTTAGTATCTGAGGGCGGCGATGACCTACTCCAGTACTCAGGTGCACATAATCTACCAAAACCATTAAAACCATTCTTTGTTATTCCGACTACATCAGGTACGGGTTCAGAAGCAACCATGGTGGCTGTAGTTTCGGATACGCAACGTAATGTAAAATTGGCTTTCGCATCATATTACCTGATGCCACATGCTGCGATTCTTGATCCACGCATGACCATGACGCTACCTCCTCATCTTACAGCGATGACAGGTATGGATGCACTTACTCACTGTGTTGAAGCCTATACCTGTTTAGCTGCAAATCCATTAAGTGATGCTTATGCAAGTGCGGGTATTAAAAAGATTAGTGAAAATCTATTTAAAGTTTTAGACAATCCAAGTGATGCCCAAGGTCGTTTAGAACTAGCACAAGCGTCAACTATGGCAGGGATTGCATTCTCTAACTCAATGGTTGGTTTAGTGCATTCACTCGGTCATGCTTTGGGTGCAGTTGCTCACCTACCTCATGGTTTATGCATGAGTTTATTCCTGCCATATGTGTTGGAATACAACAAAGAAGTCAATGGTCAAAAAATTGGTGAGTTATTATTGCCACTTGCAGGTGCAGACATTTATTCGCAAACGCCAGCAAACCAACGTGCAGATAAAGCAATTGCGACAATTTTGACCATGCGTGATCGTTTATATAGCCTGACCAAACTTCCGCGCACTTTACGAGAAACAGGTAAAATTACTGAAGTGCAACTCGATGAAGTGGCTGAAAAGGCTTTAAATGATGGTTCTATCATTTACAATCCAAAAGAAGCCAACATCAAAGAACTTCGTGAGATTTTACAAAAAGCTTGGTAATTCATTTATTTAAATAAATAATTATTACTCAAAACCCTGATACCCTAGCCTTGCCGTGCAACCCAAGCACAAGGAACATGACTCCGCAAGAATGGTACTCAGGGTTTTTTTATTTCAAATGAACCCATAATTCATCTACTTTTCTCCCCAATTGGCAAAAAAATTGCTAAAAAAGCATAAAAGGGCTGACAATTTATGCCAATTTAGGATAGATTGGCGCACTTCGCTTTTTTTTCTGTAGGGGGGATCATTTCCGTCTCAAATGATCCTTAAACCATAGCTGATCCTTGATCAACGATAACGAGGGTAACGCCGTTGACAAACATCTCTGGGACTCAATCAGCAGCTAAACTGCAAAAAACATTAGGTCTGTGGCACGTCATCATTATTGGTTTGGCATATATTCAACCAATGACGTTATTTGATACTTTCGGTCTAGTATCGGAAGCAAGTAATCACCACGTCCCAACCTCTTATATCTTCGCACTGGTTGCCATTTTGCTGACATCGATTAGCTATGGACATATGATTAGACGTTATCCATCGTCTGGTTCAGCCTATACCTATGCTCAAAAATCAATTCATCCGAATGTCGGCTTTATGGTGGGTTGGTCATCGTGGTTAGACTATCTATTGTCACCAATGGTCAATATCATCCTTGCAGGAATTTATCTTACTGCACTATTCCCAAGTGTTAATCATTGGGTTTGGGTGATTCTATTGACGGCCTTTATGACGGGCGTTAACTTACGCGGTGTGCGTTTCGTTGCAAACTTTAATAGTTGGATCGTATTGGTACAGTTAATTGTTATCGGTACATTTACCTACTTGGTTTACAGCAAATTGCAGATGGGTGTAAACGCGGATGGTCCGATCACTGCCGAAACCCAATACCAACTCTGGAGTTTAGAACCATTCTGGAATGAGCTCACCTCAGTTGGTGCATTAGTAACTGGTGCAACCCTGCTCTGCTTCTCATTTACCGGCTTTGACTCATTGAGTTCACTTGCTGAAGAAACCAAAGATACTGAGAAGACTCTGCCTAAAGCAATTTTCTTAACTGCTTTATTTGCAGGCGTAATCTTCATTATCAGCACATACTTCATTCAGCTTTATTTCCCGGGTAACCCAAGCAGTTACTTTAAAGATATTGCTGAAACCCAACCTGAGATTTTACTGTTGGTGGGTGGTTCATTATTCCAATCGTATGTATTGGCCTTTGCAATTGTAACGGTCATGGCTTCAGGAATTTCTGCCCATGCAGGCGTCTCTCGCTTGATGTATGTGATGGGTCGTGATGGCATCATTAACAAAAAGATTTTTGGTCACATCAGTCCAAAAAGTTTTACACCTTCATACAACATCGTGATCGTAGGTATCGTGGCGTTGTCTGCAGGCTTTATGAAACTCGATACAGTGATTTCATTAATCAGTTTTGGTGCTTTAACAGCCTTTACCTTTGTAAACTTGTCGGTAATCTCACGTTATGCACTACGTGATGGTCGAACCAAGAATATAAAGGACATCATCTACTATGTGGTCGTTCCATTATGTGGTTTTATCAGTATCTTTGCCTTATGGCTCGAGATTGAAGAAACAGCATTGAAATATGGCTTATGGTGGGCGATGTTTGGTGTGCTTTACCTCGGTTATAAAACCAAGGGCTTTAAGTACAATGCACCACAATATAATGAGTTTGACGATAAACACTAATTTAGTCGCTATCTGACTCATAAAGAAAGGTGCAGTTCATAGAACTGCACCTTTCTTTTTACGCCTTAGAAAGACGATCTACGATTGTTTTTACACGTTGGGCATAGTGTTTTGCTGTCTCTAAATCCCCTGTAGGAATTTCGTCAACACTCGCATCTGATGGCGACTGGACCAATAAGCCAACCGATCCACCCAAGTTATTGATATCTTCACGTTTTGCTGCCTTAGTATTGGCAGGAAGTAAGCCTAGACTCACCCAAATACCACCGTGTTGTGAAGCGAGGGTTTGTAGTTGAATTAACGTGACCTGCTTATCACCATTTAAGCTTGCACTGTTAGTAAAACCAGCAAACACCTTATCTTGCCAGCCGCGTGTAAACCAGACTTTCGAAGATGCATCAGCAAACTTTTTAAATTGCCACGGTGCAGTACCCATATAGGTAGGCGCACCGAAGACAATGCCTTGTGCATCATTTAGTGTTTGCCAATCTTGTTCTGTAATATCTCCATTTTGATCAATTTCAATCAAAGAAGCTTGTATAGCGTGAGCAAACGTTTCTGCAATAACTTTGGTATGACCATAGCCTGAGTAATAAACAACCACAATTTTTGTCATGAGATCACCTAGAATTTTTAAAAAGTTCGATTTAATGATATATTTTAGAAACTAGATGTCAATTAGTTACCATTTGGTAACTGGGTATATTCAATCGAAAAATCAAAGGTAATCAGTATGATCAAAAGCTTAAAATATAATATTTATCAACAACATTGCCCTGCTCGATTATTTTTTGAAAAAATTGCTGATAAATGGGTTTTATTGATATTGAACAAACTTGAGCAGGAAACACAGCACTTTAATTTATTGAAAAAAAGCATTCAAGGCATTTCACCTAAGGTGCTTTCTCAGAAATTGAAAATGCTTGAGCGAGATGGTTTTATTGAGCGAAAAGTACAAAATACCTCCCCCATTCGCGTTGATTATTCGTTAACTTTATTAGGTTTAGAGATCGCAAAAATGGCGTATCAACTCAAAGATTGGGCTGAGCAAAATATTGAAGAAATCATACTGGCTCAACAACGTTTTGATGAAATACAAGCAGAACAAACTGAATAATATCGAGAGGTTTGGTTTAAAGATCCAAATGGATATACATTAGTTGTAGCTAGCACGTATGGTGATATTTAAAGAGTTGATCAAATCAGATCAACTCTTTAAAGCCTTGTTGCCTCCACGCCTCATACACAATCACAGCCGTGGCATTGGATAAATTCAAACTTCTTGAATTTTCAACCATTGGCAGACGTATCCACTGCTCTGCCGGAAACATCATGCGCACCTGTTCAGGTAAACCTCGCGTTTCAGGCCCCATCAGCAAAGCTATAGGACGATTCAAATCAACTGTATGTGGTGTAGCAGTTCCTTTGGTAGTGAGCGGAAAGACATGCTCCACACCTTTGGCTTTTAAATCAGCAAGACATAACTCAATATTGTCCCAAATTTGCATTCTTGCCCATTCGTGATAATCCAGTCCTGCACGTTTTAACTTTTTATCATCTAGTTCAAAACCTAATGGTTTGACTAAATGTAGTTGTGCACCCGTATTGGCACATAAACGGATGATATTACCTGTATTCGCTGGAATTTCAGGTTCGTATAGGACGACATGAATCACTTAATTACTCACTTATACATATATTGGCTAGCTTGGCACAGGACCCTAATTTAGTAGGGAATATAATCATGAGCGTCTCTCAGGCATAACCTTCGCCTTCTTGCGGAACTTAATTCCTCAGGGTAGAACGTTGTTCTGCTTCCCCTCACTCATGCCATTTTAACTGTTCACGTAGACTGACGACTTCACCAATAATGGTTAAAGTCGGCGCTACGATTTGATGTTCAGATACTTTGGTGGCGATATCCGCCAATGTTCCCACCACAACTTTTTGCTCAGGGGTTGTGCCTTTAGAAATTAAGGCAACAGGCATGGTTGGGCGCTGACCATGAGCAATGAGTTGTTGGCAAATGCGTTCCAAACCAACCAAGCCCATATATAAAACTAAAGTTTGATTTTCATAAACCAGTTCATTCCAAGGCAGTTCAGGTGAACCCTCCTTTAAATGCCCCGTGAGGAACCGTACACTTTGGGCATAATCACGATGTGTCAACGGAATACCTGCATAGGCAGAACAGCCAGAAGCAGCAGTAATACCAGGCACGACTTGGAAAGTGACATTTGCCTCAACAAGTTCTTGAATCTCTTCACCACCACGACCAAAGATAAACGGATCGCCGCCTTTTAGACGACAAACACGTTTACCTTGTTGCGCATACTCAACCAGCAAGGCATTGATGCCATCTTGTGGCACAGAGTGATTGGAACGTGCCTTACCCACATAAATCTTAGTGGCATCGCGGCGACAAAGTTCCATAATCGGTGCTGAAACCAAACGATCGTAAATCACTACGTCGGCTTGTTGCATGAGACGTAATGCTTTTAATGTCAATAACTCAGGATCACCCGGCCCAGCACCGACCAAATAGACCTCACCCTTGGGTGCAGTCCATTCAGTGAGTGCTTGCTGAATCAGATCATTTGCCACATCCACGTTGTCATTAAAGACCTGCTCTTTTAATGGACTGGCATACAAATTTTCCCAAAAGATACGACGTTCATCAGGATTGGAAATTTTTGCTTTGACTTGTTTGCGCCATTGTCCAGAAAACTCTGCAAGCTTACCCATGCCATGCGGCACAATCGTTTCAATCTGAGTACGCAACTGTCTAGATAACACTGGCGAAGCGCCATTTGAAGCAACTGAAATGACCAAAGGTGAACGATCAATAATCGCAGGTACCATAAAACGACAGTGTGGAATATCATCCACACTATTCACTAAAATATTACGCTGTTCGCATTGCTCAAATACCGTTTTATTCACTTCGGCTTGATCTGTTGCCGCAATAACTAAGCGATATGGCGTTGCCAAAACATTTTCAGAAAAAGCCGTTTGAATATATTGCCCTGATGATTTTTCTAACAATAAACGCAGTTCAGGCTCAATATCTGGTGCAATAACATCAACAATTGCACCAGCTTTGACTAGCAGATTTGCTTTGCGGTAGGCAATATGCCCACCACCCACAATCAGACAACGTTGCTGTTGCAACTTTAAAGAGATTGGGAAAATATCCACGCTATGCCTCTATATTTTTAGATCTGATTGAGTTAAAGCAAAAACTATGCACAAATTCGATGCATTTTAGTCGATATACGAAATACCACCCATATATGGACGTAAAACTTCAGGAATTTCGATAGAACCATCAGCACGCTGGTAGTTTTCCATCACAGCAAGTAGAGTACGCCCAACCGCTAAACCTGAACCATTCAAAGTATGCACCAATTCGATCTTCTTCTGATCCACACGGTAGCGTGCTTTCATACGACGTGCTTGAAAATCGCCCATATTCGAACAACTAGAAATCTCGCGGTAAGTTTCTTGGCTTGGTACCCACACTTCTAAGTCATAAGTCTTGATTGCACCAAAGCCCATATCACCACCACAGAGCAAAATTTTGCGATATGGTAGGCCTAATGCCTGCAAAATGCCCTCTGCGTGTGCAGTTAAGTCTTCAAGTGCCTGCATTGAGTGCTCTGGTTTCACGATTTGCACCATTTCGACCTTGTCGAACTGATGTTGACGAATCAAACCACGTGTATCACGGCCATAAGAACCTGCTTCACTGCGGAAACATGGGGTATGTGCAGTGTATTTAAGCGGTAAGCGATCTGCGTCAATGATTTCATCACGAACGAAATTTGTGATGGGCACTTCAGCCGTTGGGATTAAATAGTATTCTTTTTCGCCTTGAAGCTTAAATAAATCTTCTTCAAATTTAGGGAGTTGCCCTGTACCACGCAAAGTATCAGCATTGACCAAGTACGGAACATAAGCTTCGGTATAACCATTTTTAAGGGTATGCGTATCGAGCATGAACTGGGTTAAAGCACGTTGTAAGCGAGCCAAAGGTCCTTTCAATACACTAAAGCGTGAACCCGTGAGTTTGGTTGCAGTTTCAAACTCAAGACCGCCCATCCATTCACCAAGATCAGTGTGGTCTTTAATGTCAAAGTCAAATTGACGCGGTGTGCCCCACTTCAAAATTTCTACATTGTCACTTTCATCTTTACCTGCGGGTACAGACTCATCTGGCAAATTTGGAAGCGCAAGCGACTTTTGTTCAAGTTCAGCTTGCAACTCGGCTAAAGCCACTTCAGCCGCTTTGATTTCATCACCAATCGCAGCCATACGCGCCATGATTTCTGAAGCATCTCCACCCGACTTCTTGATCTGACCCACTTGCTTTGCACCAGCATTACGCTCTGCTTGTAAGTTTTCAGCTTTGGATTGCAAATCTTTACGGCGTACTTCTAAATCAGCCCACTCTTGTACATTGAGCTGAATACCACGTTTTGCCAAAGCAGCATTTACCACTTCGATATTATTTCTAAGTAATTTTGGGTCGATCATAATCAATCATAAATAGAGAAAAAACTGGCTATAGTGTAAGGCTTTAACCTAAAAAAATACAGCATCTACCTCGCAATTGCAGATGCTGTATTTAGATTAGTTCGGGACTTTAGGCAAGCTTGGTAAGTATTCTGCTTTGATAAATTCTTTTGCAGCATAATATGGCAAGTTCAACTCACTCATCCCTTCTGCATAGGAAGCCAGCTCATACAGTGGGTAAACAAAGACAATGCCATTTACACCATAGTAATAATTATCGCTGACCTGTAATTGATCTTTTTTAATATTGTGCTCATCTAACCAATTTTGATTTGCAACATACAGCTCATCTCGCAATTCTTGTTCCACACCGTCTTTGATCAATTCACTCACACTAATATTTTTTTTAGTCGCTAAATCAAAATTTACAAATTCTTGATGGTACATACCATGTGCTGCACCAGCGGGATAAGCATAACTATGAATGGAAAATGTCGCCAGATTGTAGTTCTGTCCGACAAAGCGCACATAAGTACTACTCTCACTTAAAGATGGCTCGCCTTCTGGTACTTTTACTTGTTGATCTGATAAATCAGCAAATGCATTCGGCTCTGCTTTCTTCATACGATTGATAAAATAATCATCAATCCACTGCTGATTGGTTTTTACGGTTTGAAGATCATAATTGGTACAACCATCTTCCAAACATACTTGCTGTTTAGGCAGTTTAACAGCCACCACTTGTGCCTGAATCAATGGAATATCTACTTTGTTTGTCGCGTCTGTCGCACTATTATTTTGCGGATCTTGCTTCGGTTGGCACCCTGTAAATACAATCACCGTAACAATAGAAAGTGCTGGAATAATTTTTGATAATTTTAACGGATTCATTGTCATACAAGTCTCAGATCTTTTAGCCCACTATACAAAGCTTTGTTCAGAGTTGAAATTAAGAAATGTATCTAGCAAAAAGCCGCAATAAATGCGGCTTTTTTGCTGAGTTGATCAAAATGATCACTGATCAATAATATCTGTGCCTTTCGGTGGCTCAAAATTAAAGACCGAAGCAGGAATGGCTTGATTGACTTTTACATTACTAAAACGTACATACGTGGTTTGACCCAATGAATCTTGTAAAATCATCAAGTTTGGCGCTTTATTTGCACCAAAGCTAATGGTTAAACTCTGAAATGTACTATCTTCCTGTTTAGGGAACAATGTGTAATACAGCTTAGAGCGATCAGGTTGAGTCACTCGATAGGACTGCATGATCTGATTAGTATTACCCGATAACAACAATGCTGGAGTATTGGCAACTTGATCATCTAAATTTTGACGAATTGCCTGCTGCAAATCTGGATCATAAATCCAAACAGTTTTTCCAGAAGTCACAATCGTTTGTTTAGAAGGACTGGTGATTTCCCAGAAGAATTTCCCTGGACGCTCAACCTTCATCACCCCTTTAAAGGTTTGATTCATGTGTTGAGCAGTTAGTCCTTTTCTTTGTACTGCTTTATTATTGGTCACTTTAGTGGTTTGTTCAAAATCCGCAGTGAATCGTTGTAAGCTGGATAACTGCTGAACTAAACTTGTGGTTGCTTGCTGAGCCGATGCAGCGACAGGTGCAGCATATAACTGAGTCGTTACAACAGGAGCCAGTGTCATTGCACTAAGCGTTGCAGCATAAGCTATTTTTTTTACGAAATTCATAAAGTGAACCTTCTATCAAATTTCTACTGTAATGACGACATCTTACTGTTTTCAATCATGAAAAGAATGAAGAAAAGCATCGGTTTTGTGTAGTTCGTGTCGCAAAGTTCTGCATTATGTATGAAGTTGCAGGCTTTATGTAGATATTGTAATAGCAAAAATTTGATTTTGAATGACTAGGGTCTGTTGACATTTCAGCTATGCATTGCGTTATAGGCAAAAACGACATAAACAAGGCGTGAAATGCAGACAATGGCGATCCCCTTGTCAAATTTCATAACGAAGTTTAGGGAGGTTTTAGCCATAACCCTACGGGACAGGGATATTTTACTTGCGGAACGTTGTTCCTCGTACTGCGTTATCTTGCGAAACAGTGTTTCTCATCATTTAGAATGACTAGATTTCGCAAAACATGCCTTGTACCATCTAAAAAACATCCACTGTCGCAATGAGAGCTATAGCTCGTAAGGTGAAATATCAACAGGCCCTAAAATAGCCCTGCAACTTTTCCCATTCTTTTAAGATAGTAGAAGTGTTGGATAAAGAATAAACTAAACGCAATGCGGGATTTTTTAGTCTAAAGACGACTCACTGGAAAAGTATAAATAATGAAAAGCCTGGCCTTTATCCATCGCAATGACACTCGATTTGCCATCGGGGACTTCTACCCTGCACTTTCTGTATTTTCTCACCATGAACTTGGCAATACCACATCGCCTTTTCTGTTACTGGATCATCTCGGACCCGGTCGTTTAGAGCCTAAAAGTAATAAAAAGGGTGTAAGTGAACATCCACATCGTGGTTTCGAAACAGTCACCTTTGTTTTCTCAGGTGAATTACAGCACATTGATTCGACGGGTAATCATGGGATTATTCAACAAGGTGATGTGCAATGGATGACCGCTGCATCAGGTATACAACATATTGAAGAATTTAGCCCTAAATTTCGTGAGACAGGTGGCTATTTCGAAATGCTACAGTTATGGGTCAACTTACCCGCGAAAGATAAAATGTCTGCGCCACGTTACCAAAGTTTATTAAATCAAAATATTCCCAAAATCTTATTTGAAAATGATACTGGCTATGTCCGTATCATTGCCGGTCAATACCAAAAGACTCAAGGCATTGCCCAAACCTTTACTCCAATGAACGTATTGGATGTACACCTTAAAAAAGGTCATCGAACTATACTTCCTGCGAGTCATGGTGATACCACGCTGATTTATTTGCGTAGAGGAAAAATTCAGTTCAGCGTAGACGAAGATATTTTGGAAGAACAAGCGATGGCGATGATGTCTAGCTTTGACACAGATGTTGAAATCACCGCTTTAGAAAATTGCGATTTTTTATTCTTATCAGCCCAGCCGCTACATGAACCGCTAAATGGGCATGGTTTTTTTGTGATGAATAACTATGATGAAATTTTACAAGCTTACGAAGACTTAAAAACAGGAAAGTTTGGGAAATATTCAAACGAAAACACATAAGTCCAAAAAGCAGTCATAAAAAAACCCGCAAAATGCGGGTTTTTCTGAACAATTAAAGTTTAAGCTTCAACAGTTACATAGCGACGGCCAAATTGACCTTTCACTTCAAATTTTACTACGCCGTCAGCAGTAGCAAATAAAGTATGGTCACGGCCCATACCAACATTTGCACCAGCGTGGAATTCAGTACCACGTTGACGAACGATGATGTTGCCAGCAGTCACAGTTTGACCACCGTAAATTTTAACACCCAACATCTTAGGATTCGAATCACGACCGTTCTTCGTCGATCCACCGGCTTTTTTAGTTGCCATGTCTATTTACTCCTCGTGTTAGCCTGCGATAGCAGTAATTTTCAACTCGGTAAACCATTGACGGTGACCTTGTTGCTTACGGTAGTGTTTACGACGACGCATTTTGATGATGCGAATTTTGTCGTGACGACCATGGCCAACTACTTCTGCAGTTACTTTAGCGCCAGCTACAACTGGAGCACCGATTTGAATGTTGTCACCGTTTACAAGCATTAATACGTCATCAAACGTAATAGTTGCACCAGTTTCAGCTTTCAATAATTCAACTTTAAGGGTTTCACCCTCGATTACACGGTGCTGTTTACCACCGCTTTGGATTACTGCGTACATACGTACTCCAACATGCCCGTGTCGCCGTGCCGATAAAGGGATATATCGATCTTAAGACGTACGCCACTGGGATTATACAAGGGCACAAATTTTAAGTGAAATTTGATCA
This sequence comes from Acinetobacter sp. 2JN-4, assembly GCF_003687745.1. Lineage (NCBI taxonomy): Bacteria > Pseudomonadati > Pseudomonadota > Gammaproteobacteria > Moraxellales > Moraxellaceae > Acinetobacter > Acinetobacter sp. 2JN-4. Next base: position 383,262 of record NZ_RDNY01000001.1, read on the forward strand.
AACAACAAGTTATTTTGCATAAATGCACACATATACACGCATTATTTATTTTTTATAATAAAATCAAATAGATTGATGACACATTGTTTTGATTGATTCTTTCTGTGATTTGCAATACATTTTCAAAAAGTAAATATGACCAAAATGAACTGTGTTTATAGAAGGCCTCACTCAGTGCCGTCTCTGCATTATCTGAGAAGCGCGCTGTTTGTGGCTAAATTAAGATCAGAAAATACATCGTCATGTTTTAAATGACAAATTACACAGTTGCTATCACTGTTTAGCAACAGATTACTTGGTACACTTACACCATTCACCCATCTATACGAGGCTCTTCTTCATATGGTCGTCGATTTCAAGCAAGACATTCTCTCCCCTGTTGCGACAGATTTTGCTGCGATGGATCAACTCATCAATGAAGGGATCAGCTCTAAAGTTGGCTTGGTTATGTCGGTTAGTAAACATGTGGTTGAAGCTGGCGGTAAACGTATGCGCCCAATTATGTGCCTACTCGCTGCTCGTGCCTGTGGTTTAGCCAACATGCAACAAGCACAACATTTGGCGGCTGTGATTGAAATGCTACACACTGCAACCTTAGTTCATGATGATGTTGTCGATGAGTCTAACTTGCGTCGTGGACGACCAACGGCCAATGCAACATGGAACAATCAGACTGCTGTTTTAGTCGGCGATTTCTTGATTTCACGTGCGTTCGATCTTTTGGTCGATTTAAATAACATGACCTTATTAAAAGATTTTTCGACAGGTACTTGTGAAATTGCTGAAGGTGAAGTCTTACAGCTTCAATCACAACATCAACCAGACACCACTGAAGAAACCTATTTAAGAATTATTCACGGAAAAACATCTCGTTTATTTGAGCTCGCAACCGAAGGTGCTGCAATTTTGGCGGGTACAGAGGAATATCGTGAGCCTTTACGTCGATTTGCAGGTCATTTTGGCAATGCATTCCAGATTATTGATGATATTTTAGACTACACCTCTGATGCAGAAACATTAGGTAAAAATATTGGCGATGATTTGATGGAAGGTAAACCTACTTTACCGTTAATTTCTGCATTGGCTCACTCTACTGGTGAAGATCATGCGATTATTCGTCGTAGCATCGCTACTGGTGGTGTTGAACATTTGGATAAAGTCATTGAAATAGTGCACAACTCGGGCGGTTTAGACTATTGTCAAAAACGTGCTCAACAGGAAACGGATGCCGCTTTAGAAGCCTTAAAAGCTCTACCAGATAATGAATATCGCCAAGCATTGATCAATTTGACTTTAATGGCATTACATCGACTACAATAACTTTCTGAGTGTCCATGCATTTAAATTTATCTGATTTATTTTTAAAAATGCAGGAACAGCTTGATCAACCACAAGCTGTTCTTGACGAAAACCTGATTATTGAATTGGTCAATCGTTTACGTCCAAAAAACCCCAATGACGCTGAAGAGGTTAAACAACGTCTTCAAGCCTTCGTCAGAATATTGTTACTTACCCCCACTTCCGCAACTTTATTACAAGACTTCATCGTCAGATTGATGAGTCAATACAAACAGATTAGCTTATATGCTGATAGTGGAATTTTATCTTTAGATGGTTTTTGGAATCAGTTAAGTCAACGCCTAGGTGCGCACTTTCTTCCCTTAGTCGAACAAGGCAATCAACTCAGAACACTGATTGGAAAAGTTTTTCATCAAGAAAATGATCATGAGTGGTTGGATCTGATTGAAAACCAAGACTGGATTACGCTATTTAATTTAATTGGCGAAGGTCAAAGTAATACACTCGAAAAACAAATTTCTAAAAATGAACTGATTAAAGCCATTACGGTTTTGTCTTATCGGATTAGCGGTATTGGTCTATACCCTGAATTTATTAATGCTCAGCCTGATATTACCGAATATGAATCTCCGTTTTTGGCACAAAACCGAGACATTGTTGATTTCATTGAGAAGTATAAAAAACAAATCGACGACCAAGATGCAGTTGTGGTGCTTCCACCGCCAGATGCTTCGCAAGCCTTTGTAATGCTAGATCAATGTCGTGATGTTGTACTCAAGATTCGTCGCGCCACGAGGCGAATTGGTGTCAGCATTAGTTTGACTTATTTGCTTTCGTTATTAGAACAAGCCATAGACCGCATCGAACTGTTACTGAGCTTATTGGCCAGTAAAGATGAAATCCGATATAAGTCATTGGGCGAACTTCTGATCGACTTAACCAAAGCCCATTATGATGAAAAAAGTGTCCGCCACTTGCTCTCTTCAACCAGTGAACTGATTGCGTTGCAAGTGACTGAAAATGCAAGTAAAACAGGCGAGCATTATGTAAGCACAGACAAAGCAGGTTTCTTTGGCATGTACAAAGCGGCGGCTGGTGCAGGTGCGATTATTGCCATGATGGCAACCTTGAAGATATTAACCGCTCGCTTGGTACTTGCACCTTTTGCCCACGCATTCTTGTATAGCATGAATTATTCTTTGGGTTTTATGTTGATCCATGTGTTGCATTTCACTGTTGCGACCAAACAACCTGCAATGACCGCCGCTGCACTGGCCTCGACCGTTCAACAGCAAAAAGGCAGTAAAACCGCACAAATAGCTGAGTTAGCAGCGCTGATTATTAATATTATCCGTACTCAGTTTATTGCGATCCTCGGCAATATCTCGATTGCGATCCCTGTTGCAGCTCTGATCACTTTTTCATGGCAGTTTTATTTGGATGAACCTTTACTCAATCACGCCAAATCAGCAGCCTTACTACATAGCTTAAATCCTTTTACATCACTTGCAGTTCCTCATGCAGCAATCGCGGGCGTGTGTTTATTCTTTTCAGGTTTAATTGCGGGTTATTTCGATAATTTAGCTGTTTACCGCAACGTCGGTCCTCGATTAAGACAGCATCGCCGTTTGAAACGCTGGATGGGGCAACAACGTCTCGACAAGTTTGCCAATTATATTGAAACAAACTTAGGGGCTTTGGCTGGTAATTTCCTGTTTGGGATCATGTTAGGCAGTATGGGAACCATTGGCTTTATTTTAGGTCTTCCTTTAGATATCCGTCACATCGCCTTTGCTTCTGCCAATTTCATTCAAGGTTTGATGACCATTGGATCACCTGACATTGGTTTAATTGTTGTGTCATTCTTAGGTGTACTGCTGATTGGTTTAACTAACTTATTTGTGAGCTTCACCCTGACCATTATCGTGGCTTTACGTGCCCGTCGTGTTCGTTTTGCACAATGGAAACCTTTGGCGAATTTGGTCATGACGCATTTCCTCACTCGAACAAGTGATTTTTTCTGGCCACCTAAGCAACCCGTTGCCGTGGAAGAAAAAAGTACAACAGATAAAAAGTGAGACACCCATCAAATTTTGTTATGTTTTTTTACTAAACCTTAAAAACACGTCGAAATAAATTATTATAAAAGCTCAAGACTTGACCTAAAGTGTACTCAAGAGTACACTTTTAAACTTTCTATAGCCTGAAAAAATGGTTATACAAATAACGAGTTCCGCATGCCGTACCTACTACTTTGTATTGGTTGCTTTTTTTTAGTTTTGAGTGGGGTTGGATTGTTTTATCCAACCACATCAACTTTAGATCCATTGAGTATTCAAGCATTATTTGAACATCGTTCAACGGCATTGAACCATGTCGCTATTTTGCTTTCGCTATTCGGTGGAATGCCATTTTCATTATTTTTCACTGCTTTTTTGTGTGCATATCAAACTTGGATTCAAAACTATAAAAGTTTAATTTTTATCACATTGAGTGTAAGTGGAAGTATTACGATTGGTTGGCTTCTGAAATGGAGCATTGATCGAGCAAGACCTTTAGAGGTTTACCACTTGGTCCAAACTTATGGCGCATCGTTCCCAAGTGGCCATAGTCTTTATGCTGCGACCCTTGCGAGTTTAGTTATGTTGCTGCTGCAACAGCACAGATACCGTACTCCTGTCATTTTAGTATCTACTTTGTGGTTTATTATGATGGGGATATCGCGAATTTATGCAGGGGTTCACTACCCGACAGATGTACTCGCTGGTTGGGGAATTGGGTTAATTTGGACTTCGTTGCTTTGGTTATGGCTGTATCAAAGCAATTTTAACAATAATTTTTTTAGATCCAAAATCTAAATTGAGGTGGAACAATGATGTCGGCTAAGCTTTGGGCACCCGCCCTCACTGCTTGCGCATTAGCAACAAGCATTGCACTTGTTGGTTGTAGCAAAGATCCAGAAGATGCACAGCAAGCTGCTGCTGCACAAAAAATGCCACCTACTGAAGTCGGTGTTATTGTTGCACAACCGCAGAGTATTGAACAAAACGTTGAACTTTCAGGCCGAACATCTGCTTATCAAATTTCAGAAGTTCGCCCACAAACCAGTGGTGTTATTTTAAAACGTCTGTTTACTGAAGGCAGTTATGTCTCTGAAGGTCAAGCACTCTATGAGCTTGATTCTCGTGCTAACCGTGCGTCATTAGACACGGCCAAAGCTTCGCTCTTGCAACAACAAGCAAATTTAGCGTCTCTTCGGACTAAGCTAAACCGTTACCAACAGCTTGTTTCTAGCAACGCTGTATCGAAGCAAGAGTATGATGACTTACTTGGCCAAGTGAATGTCGCTGAAGCACAAGTTTCAGCGGCTAAGGCTCAAGTTAATAATGCTGAAGTTGATTTTGGTTATTCAACGATTCGCTCGCCTATTTCAGGTCAATCAAGCCGTTCATCTGTAACAGCAGGTGCGTTGGTTACAGCGAACCAAGCTGCGCCTTTGGTGACGATTCAACAACTTAATCCAATTTATGTTGATATTAACCAGTCTAGCGCCGAGTTATTGCGTTTACGCCAACAACTCAGCAAAGGCAGTTTAAGCAACAGCAACAACACCAAAGTGAAGTTAAAACTTGAAGATGGTTCAACCTATCCAATAGAAGGGCAACTCACTTTTTCTGATGCTTCGGTTAACCAAGATACTGGAACAGTAACCTTACGTGCGGTGTTCTCGAACCCAAACCATTTGTTACTTCCAGGCATGTATACGACGGCGCAAATTGTTCAGGGTGTGGTTCCGAATGCTTATTTGATTCCACAAGCTGCAGTGACACGCTTACCAACAGGTCAGGCGACGGTCATGCTGGTCAATGCCAAAGGTACGGTTGAAACACGCCCAGTCGAGACTGCAAATGTACAAGGCCAAAACTGGGTCATTACCAACGGGCTTAAAGCTGGAGACAAAGTGATTGTTGATGGTGTTGCTAAAGTGAAAGATGGTCAGGAAGTTTCAGCAAAACCTTATCAAGCTCAACCAGCAAATCCACAAAATGCAACGAAACCAGCTCAAGCAGAACAAAAAGCAACTGTGAAAGCATAAGGGGCAGATTGAATGGCTCAATTTTTTATCCATCGCCCAATCTTTGCATGGGTGATTGCACTAGTCATTATGTTGGCGGGTATCATTACGCTCACAAAAATGCCAGTTGCACAATATCCAACGATTGCCCCACCAACTGTTACGATTTCTGCAATCTATCCAGGTGCTTCAGCTCAAACTGTTGAAAACACGGTCACCCAGATCATCGAACAACAGATGAATGGCTTAGATGGTTTGCGTTATATTTCGTCTAACAGTGCTGGGAATGGTCAAGCATCTATTAACTTGAACTTTGAACAAGGTATCGATCCAGATATTGCTCAGGTCCAAGTTCAAAATAAACTACAATCAGCAACGGCGCTTTTGCCTGAAGACGTACAACGCCAAGGCGTAAAAGTGACCAAGTCTGGCGCAAGCTTCATGCAGGTCATCGCATTTTATTCGCCAGACAATAGTTTGTCAGACGCAGATATTAAAGACTATGTAAACTCAAATATTTCTGAACCGCTCAGTCGTGTTGCTGGTGTCGGTGAAATACAAGTCTTCGGTGGATCATACGCGATGCGTATCTGGTTAGATCCAGCAAAGCTAACCAGTTTTAATTTGACACCTGCTGATGTAGCGGTAGCAATTCGTGCTCAAAACTCGCAAGTAGCAGTCGGTCAGTTAGGTGGTGCGCCATCAACTGCAGGCCAAGTGCTCAATGCAACGGTGAATGCACAAAGCATGTTGCAAACACCAGAACAATTTAAAAATATTTTCCTAAAAAATACGGCAGGCGGCGCACAAGTTCGTTTAAGCGATGTCGCACGCGTTGAATTAGGCTCGGACAATTATCAGTTTGATTCTAAATTTAATGGTAAACCTGCAGGTGGTGTTGCGATTAAACTTGCAACAGGTGCCAATGCATTAGATACCGCAGAAGCTATTGAAGAACGCTTATCTGAATTACGCCATAACTATCCAAGTGGTTTAGAAGATAAGCTTGCGTATGACACCACACCATTTGTTAAGCTATCGATTGAGAGTGTTGTTCATACCTTAATTGAAGCGGTGATCTTGGTCTTTATCGTCATGTTCCTGTTCTTACAGAACTGGCGTGCCACCATTATTCCAACATTGGCAATCCCAGTAGTAGTATTGGGTACCTTTGCCGTCATCAATATTTTTGGTTTCTCGATCAATACATTAACCATGTTTGCGATGGTACTGGCAATCGGTCTACTGGTCGATGATGCCATCGTTGTGGTAGAAAACGTTGAACGTGTGATGCACGAGGAACACTTAGAACCTGTTGCGGCGACTGAAAAGTCTATGAAACAGATTTCTGGTGCCTTGGTTGGTATTACCAGTGTTTTAACAGCCGTATTCGTACCAATGGCATTCATCAGCGGAACAACTGGGGTTATTTTCCGCCAGTTCTCGATTACGCTCGTTACTGCAATGATCTTATCATTAATCATTGCTTTAACCTTTACCCCTGCCCTATGTGCGACCTTGTTAAAACAACATGATCCAAACAAAAAAGAAAGCAATAATATTTTTGCTCGCTTCTTTAGATGGTTCAACCGTAGCTTTGAAAAGCTCTCAGAAAAATACAAAAATGGTGTGAATCGTATGACTCACCATTCGATGTTTTCTCTGATCGTCTACCTTCTTACTTTCGTTGGTATTTTTGGCTTATATAAAATGCTACCAACTTCATTCTTACCCGATGAAGACCAAGGCGTGGTCATGACTTTAGTTCAATTACCACCAAGTGCAAGCCTTGAACGAACAAATAAAGTCATTGACACGGTAACTGATCATTTCCTTGATAAGGAAAAAGAGCATGTAGAGTCAATCTTTGCAGTTTCTGGTTTCTCGTTTACAGGTGTGGGACAAAATGCAGGTATTGGCTTTATTAAGTTAAAAGATTGGAGTGAGCGTAAGACACCTGAATCAAAAATCGGAGCCATCATTCAGCGTGGTATGGCACTCAATATGATCGTCAAAGATGCATCATACATCATGCCATTACAATTACCTGCAATGCCAGAACTCGGTGTCGCTTCAGGCTTTGATTTCCAGTTGAAAGATTCAGCCGGACAAGGTCATGAAAAACTGATTGCTGCACGTAATGCAATTTTAGGTATGGCATCACAAGACAAACGTCTTGCAGGTGTTCGTCCAAATGGTCAAGAAGATACACCTCAATATCAAATCATAATCGACCAAGCGCAAGCAAGTGCGATGGGTGTCAGCATTGCAGACATCAACAGTACCATGAGCATGGCTTGGGGCGGCTCTTATATCAATGATTTCGTTGATCGTGGTCGTGTGAAGAAAGTTTATGTTCAAGGTAACGCTGATAGCCGCATGATGCCTGAAGATTTGAACAAATGGTATGTGCGTAATAACAAAGCTGAAATGGTTCCTTTCTCTGGATTTGCTAAAGGTGAATGGACTTATGGTTCTCCGCGTCTGGAACGTTATAACGGCGTATCATCTGTAAATATTCAAGGTACACCTGCACCAGGTGTCAGCTCTGGTGACGCAATGTTAGCAATGGAAGAGATTATTGCCAAACTACCTTCAATGGGCTTAACAGGTTTCGACTATGAATGGACAGGTTTATCTTTAGATGAACGTGATTCTGGTAGCCAGACGGGTCCATTATTGGTCTTCTCATTACTGATCGTATTCTTGTGTCTTGCTGCATTATATGAAAGCTGGTCTGTACCCGTAGCTGTCTTGCTGGTGGTCCCACTCGGTATTATTGGCGCATTTACTTTGACGTGGTTAGGCATGACAATTAAAGGAGATCCAAATTTATCCTTTAACATTTACTTCCAAGTCGCAATTGTTGCCGTGATTGGTCTTTCTGCAAAAAATGCGATCCTGATCGTTGAGTTCGCCAAAGAATTGCAAGAACAAGGGGAAGAGCTTTTTGAAGCAACATTACATGCTGCAAAAATGCGTTTACGTCCAATCATTATGACCACACTTGCATTTGGCTTAGGTGTTTTACCATTAGCGCTTTCAAGCGGTGCTGGTGCAGCTAGTCAACATTCTGTTGGTTTCGGTGTATTGGGTGGCGTCCTTTCTTCAACACTTTTAGGTATCTTCTTTATCCCTGTCTTCTTCGTGTGGATTCGTAGTATCTTTAAGTACCAACCAAAAACTACAAACATTCAGGAGCATAAATCGTGATGCAAACAGTATGGTCTATTTCAGGTCGTAGCATTGCGGTATCTGCACTTGCGCTTGCTTTGACTGCATGTCAAAGCATGCGCGGCCCAGAACCGGTCGTGAAAACCGATATTCCAGAAAGCTATGCATATAACAGCGCTTCTGGTACTTCTATTGCTGAACAGGGTTATAAGCAATTCTTTGCTGACCCTCGCCTGCTTGAAGTGATTGATTTAGCTTTGAGTAACAACCGTGACTTGCGTACAGCAACTTTAAATATTGAACGTGCGCAACAACAGTATCGAATTACACAAAACAACCAACTCCCAACAATTGGGGCAAGTGGTAGTGCAATTCGTCAAGTTACCCCTACCCGTGATCCAAATAACCCATATTCAACTTATCAAGTTGGTTTGGGTGTGACCGCTTATGAGTTAGATTTCTGGGGCCGAGTTCGTAGCCTAAAAGACGCTGCACTCGACAGTTATCTTTCGACTCAAAGTGCGCGTGACTCAACACAAATCAGTTTGATTAGTGAAGTGACACAAGCGTGGCTGAGTTATTCATTTGCGACTGCAAATTTGAAACTTGCAGAACAGACATTTAAAGCACAACAAGACTCTTATAACCTGAACAAAAAGCGTTTTGATGTCGGTATCGACAGTGAAGTGCCTTTACGTCAGGCTCAGATTTCAGTTGAAACTGCGCGTAATGATGTTGCAAATTATAAAACTCAAATTGCTCAGGCAAGCAACTTGTTGAACCTATTGGTAGGTCAACCTGTACCGCAAAACCTATTGCCTAAGCAACCTGTGCAACGTGTTACGCAGCAAAATGTATCGTCTGCTGGTTTACCGAGTGATTTACTCAATAACCGTCCTGATGTTAAAGCTGCGGAATATAATTTAAGTGCTGCAGGCGCAAATATTGGTGCTGCAAAAGCGAGATTATTCCCGACCATTAGTCTGACAGGTACAGCAGGTTATGCATCAACCGATTTGAGTGATCTTTTCAAATCAGGCAATGCATCATGGTCAATCGGACCAAGTCTCGATTTACCAATTTTTGACTGGGGCACTCGTAAAGCCAATATCAAAATCTCTGAAACTGATCAGAAAATTGCACTGTCTAACTATGAAAAGTCTGTACAGTCTGCGTTCCGTGAAGTGAATGATGCACTGGCAACACGCGCCAATATTGGCGAACGCCTAACGGCTCAACGCCGTTTAGTTGAAGCAACCAATACCACCTATAAACTATCTAATGCTCGCTTCCGTGCAGGTATTGATAGCTACTTAACCGTATTGGATGCTCAGCGTTCTGCGTACTCAGCAGAACAAGGTCTATTGTTGTTACAACAAGCTGAACAAAATAATCAGGTTGAGCTGTATAAAACATTGGGTGGTGGTCTAAAAGCCACAACGAATGAAACTGTAGCACCTCAGCTTTCGAGTTCTGAAAAGCACTACACACCATAATCTTTGTGTTTTTTTCAAGAAAAGCTCACTTCGGTGGGCTTTTTTATTGCAAGCATGCTCAATATTTCTTATCTTCAAGGTCAATGTTTAATGGTATAAAAAATACGATGTTATTGAGCAATTTAGAATCTGTTCCCAGTCACGAGATTTTACGTCAAATTGATGTTGTTTATGGCAGTACAGTTCGCAGTAAACATGTCGGTCGAGACTTTCTTGCTGGTCTAAAAAATATTGTCGGGGGAGAATTAACAGCCTATACCGAATTGTTAGAAGAGTCTCGCCAAGAAGCGATGCAACGTATGATTGAGAAAGCAAAAGGCTTGGGTGCCAATGCTGTCGTCGGGATTCGTTTTTCCACATCGAATATTGCACAAGGCGCTTCAGAGCTTTTTGTTTATGGCACTGCTGTGGTGGTACAACCGATTGTTCCAAAACTCCCAGATCCATTTAGTTCATAGGAAAATGCAATGGATGGCTTAATTTTTCAAATTGTCATTTTCCTGATTCTCTTTTCTGTAGGTTGGGGCTTTGGTCGTTATAACGAACAAAAACATTTGAGAGAGCTAGATGAAAAAGAGCGCTTGTTGGCCGATATTCAATTGGATAGCCGTCGATTTGCAAGCAGCGAGCATGCTGGGCATTTAATTAGCAGCAATGTGGTCATTTCACATGATTATTTTAAATTCATACTTGCATCGATTAAAAATATCTTAGGTGGCCGCTTAATCAGTTATGAAAGTGTCGTCGAACGCGCTCGTCGCGAAGCGATTGTCCGTTTAAAACAACAAGCTAGATCCATGGGAGGCAATCAGATTTTAGGCGTGCGCCTCAGCACCACTGAAATGGGAATGCAAGGTGGAATGGTTGAAGTGTTTGCCTATGGCACAGTGATCATCACACCGCATTAAAAAAATGTCCTGTGCAATTTCAATTGGACAGGACATCCACCTTACGCTGCAAAAATCGCTTGCCAATAGTGATAGATTTTTTCCTCACCATCCTCCAATTTAAACTCATAAGACATCTTGCGAGTTTCAATAATTTCAAAATCTACAGGATGCTTGAATATCGCCCCTGCATAAGCGAAAGTGTGGTATTCACCATTTTCACCACATACATCAACCTCTGCGGGCATTCGCTCGATTAAGGCTGCATCAATATCTTGCCCAATAAAACTGTCATCTAGCTTGGTCGCATCGGTCACAATAATTTTGGTGCGAATCCCAGAAGCTAGAAAATCCTGCATCACCTCAGTTGAATTGAGATTCCATATCGGTTCAACCACTTCGATCCCTAAAGGATGTAAACGATCTTCTCGATATTTGCGTACATCACTGAGGTAAATATCCCCAAAGATAAAATGTTGAACACCCTGTGATTTAAAATGATTTGCCGCGTCCTGCATTCGTTGTTCATAGATATTTATATCTTTGGGCAACAGCACTGGGTACAACGGAATCCCAATACTTTCAGCTTGCTTTTCAAGCAGCGCATGTGGAATGGCATGCATCGAAGACAATTCAGTTTCTTCATTGACCGTTGTTAATAATGCAACAACTTCGAACTCATTTTGCTGCAATACAGTATAAAGCGCTAAAGCTGAATCTTTTCCGCCACTCCAATTAAAGACTGCTTTTTTACGACTACTCACACTTATTTCACTTTGCTTTTACGAATCATTTTGTACAACAAACTTGGTGACAAGCGCGATACCAACACACCTAGTTGCTCTTTTTTACCGCCGACCACAATATACTCTTCACCAGCCATTAGCGATGCAACCACACGTTCCGCAAAAATATCAGCATCTAAGCCATTTTCAATCGCTTCATCTTGATGACCTTGTGGCTTTCCTTCACCATTTAAGGCATTAAAGGAAACATTGGTTTTGACAAAACCAGGGAACACCACGGACACGTCAACCCCATCTTTAGCCACTTCGGCACGCAAGCTATTTGCCCACATGTGAATTGCGGCTTTGGCAGCAGAGTAACTCGCACGGTATTGCGTACCCAACAAACCAGCGACACTCGAAACAAAGATCACACGACCTGATTTTTGCTTTAAAAAAGTCGGCAATATCGTTTTGGTCAAGAACACTTGCGAGAAATAATCCACTTCCATAATAGTACGTTCAGCTTGCATAGTGGTGTCTTGAATCAAAGCGCGTTGGCTCAGTCCAGCATTATTGATAAGCCAATCAATACGTCCTTTACATGCCAAGACTTGCTCATAAGCATGACGAACTTGTGCTTCATCGGTAATATCAGCGGCAATTGAAATATGTTGCTCAGGCTTGAGTAGACCGATGCGAACGGCTTCTAACTCGTCGTAACGGCGTGAGGTCAACACCACCTGCGCACCTTGCAAAGCACATTCACGTGCCAAGGCTTTACCTAAACCAGAAGATGCTCCAGTAATCCATACCACTTTATTTTCAAGAGTTTTAAGCTTTGCCATATCTCTATCCTCTGTCAGTTGGGTGACGCATAAATTTTAGGAAATAATCAACATAAGTTACTGCCACTTGCTGATCAAGTTGCGTCGCTAACTTTTCTAGACGCTTATAACCGAGATGTGTGGTCATATTGATCACACCATTTAAAGTTTTATCGACCACAAAATTGAACTTTAAACATTTTTTAGGTTCACGAATTAAGTGGGTAACCCCTGCATCAATCACTTCTGTCAATCGTTTCAGAGCATTTGCAATTTCACGACTATCGCCTTCAGCAAGTTTTTGGGCTGAAGTCATCACCTGCTCAGCAAGCTTTTGCTCTACAGGATAAGTCATGTAAATCATGTCATCTTCGATTAAAAGCGTTTTCGATAAATATTCCACCAAAGGGACTAAACGTTCATTGCTAAAAAATGAAATAGACCATGGCATATATTTCCGAACAGCTTCTAATATTTGCTGAATGACTTTTTCTGATTCACCTGTTTTAGAATAGTCTTGATTTTCGTGTAATAGCACCATGAAGACTTGTTCAATCACTTCACAAGCCATTTCAGACAGAACACTCCCCAATGCATTTGCCTGACTTTCTTTGCTCGCTTGCAATAATTGTGTCCGAATATGGGCAAATCTTGCGTAAGTATCTGCATGAATATTTAAATAAACGGCGGTCTTCATCCTCACAACCTTAATTTTTTGAGTTCCATAAAAAAAGACTTGTCAAAACAAGCCTTTCATCAAATTAAATGATCTTTTATATCGTTTTGGCTTTCCCTACCGACTTTAGCACAACCTAATTCGGTTCTGTATGCATAAGTGCCAAAAAATGATTCACACATGCGGTAGCTGCTCCAGTGTCGACCTGTGTTCCCATTTTCTCTAAGCGCTTATAACTTAATTGTGCGGTCACATTAATAACGCCACTTAATGTTTTATCCACCACCCGATTAAAGTTCAGACATTTCTTCGGCTCACGAATCAAATTGGTTACACCTAAATCTACGATGTGAATCAATGTTTGAAAAACATCCATCATGTCCTTGATTTCATTTTGTTTTAATTGTTCCACCAAGGTATGTACTTGTTGTACCAAGTGCTGGTCTATCGGATAAGAAACATAGACCTGTTCATCATGATATTTGATCATATCTGAAAAATAATTGACAAAAGGACATAAACGATCATTGCTAAACAGAGCAATCGACCACGGCATATATTTGCGTACTGCGCCCGTGATTTGCTGAATGACTTTTTCTGATTCTGCTGAATTTTGTTGGGTCAAATGGGAGGGTTTACGGTTTTGAATCAGTAAGACCGAGAATACTTGCTCAACGATGTCACATGCAATCTCGGAAAGCACCTCCCCCAAAACGCGGGATTGGCTTTCATTACTGCCCGCATTTAATTGTTGCCGGATCGACTCAAACTGCCCATGTGTAACGTCGTTAATTTTCAAAAGAATTGAATAACTCATATGAACCATCCCTTTATTTAAGTTTTTAGCATTGTTATTTTGTTGTTTTATGCATCATCATTATTTAGTTATGTGATCCAATATACATAAACTTAACGTTTTATTCGTAAAAAACCAACGCATTTCGTCGGCTTGTTGCAACTTTGTGAAGTTATTTAATGAGATAAGCTTAGGCATCAGTGAAATGACAACAGATTCGACAGATTTTTGCTACAATAGACACAATTTTTTATTCTATTTTGATCTTCTGTACTATGACTGACGCTCAATCTGCTCAAAATATCGCAACCACTTACGATCCAACTAAGATCGAGAAAAAATGGTACCAAACTTGGGAACAAAAAGGTTATTTCAAACCGTCAGGTCAAGGTGAATCATTCTGTATCATGATTCCACCGCCGAACGTCACTGGTAGCTTGCATATGGGGCATGGTTTTAACAATGCCATCATGGATGCACTGACCCGTTATAACCGTATGTCAGGTAAAAACACCTTGTGGCAACCAGGTACAGACCATGCAGGTATCGCAACGCAAATGGTGGTTGAACGTCAATTGGGTGCTCAGGGTGTTAGCCGTCATGACTTAGGTCGTGAAAAATTCATCGAAAAAGTTTGGGAATGGAAAGAACAATCAGGCGGTACGATTACACGTCAAATCCGTCGTCTAGGTTCTTCGGTAGATTGGTCACGTGAACGCTTCACCATGGATGAAGGTTTATCGAATGCAGTGAAAGAAGTCTTTGTAAAACTACATGAAGATGGTTTGATTTATCGTGGTAAACGTCTGGTTAACTGGGATCCGAAGTTACAAACCGCCCTTTCTGACCTAGAAGTAGAATCTGATAAAGAAGAAGCAGGTTCACTGTGGCACTTCAAATATTTCTTTGAAGACAAATCACTGCGTACGCATGATGGTAAAGACCACATCGTGGTTGCAACAACGCGTCCTGAAACATTATTGGGTGATACCGCAGTTGCCGTAGCGCTTGATGATGAACGCTATTCGCACCTTGTGGGTCAAAACATTATCCTACCAATCACAGGTCGTGCAGTTCCAATCGTTAAAGATGAATATGTCGATAAAGAATTCGGTACAGGCTGTGTAAAAATCACCCCCGCACATGACTTCAATGACTATGAAGTCGGTAAACGTTGCGAATTGCCAATCATCAATATCTTCAATAAAAATGCAGAAGTATTGGCTGAGTTTGAATACATCGCGAAAGCAGGTGAGCAAATTTCTAAAACCACCCCTGCTCCTGCGGACTATATTGGTTTAGAGCGTTTTGTAGCACGTAAGAAACTGGTTGAACAAGCAGAAGCTGAAGGTTGGTTAGACCAAATTCAACCTTATACGTTGAAACCACCTCGCGGTGACCGTTCGGGCGTGATCGTTGAGCCATTATTAACGGATCAATGGTATGTAAAAATTGCGCCATTGGCTGAACCTGCGATTAAAGCGGTGAAAGATGGTGACATTAAATTTGTACCTGAACAGTACAGCAACATGTACATGGCGTGGATGAATAATATCCAAGACTGGTGTATTTCACGTCAGCTTTGGTGGGGTCACCGTATCCCAGCTTGGTACGATGCTGAAGGCAATATCTATGTTGGTCGTGACGAAGCTGAAGTGCGTACTAAAAACAACATCCCTGCTGATGTTGCATTAAACCAAGATGAAGATGTACTCGATACATGGTTCTCATCTGCGCTTTGGACGTTCTCAACTTTAGGTTGGACCGGTGATGCCAAGAAAGATGCAGAAAACTATTTCCTCAAGACTTTCCACCCAACAGATGTTTTAGTCACTGGTTTTGACATCATCTTCTTCTGGGTTGCTCGTATGATTATGTTTACGATGCATTTCATGAAGAATGAAGATGGTACGCCACAAGTACCGTTTAAAACGGTTTACGTTCATGGCTTAGTCCGTGATGGCGAAGGTCAGAAAATGTCGAAGTCTAAGGGTAACGTACTAGACCCACTCGATTTGATCGACGGTGTCGACCTTGAAGACCTCGTACAAAAACGTACCACGGGTTTGATGAATCCGAAACAAGCAGCGAAGATTGAAAAATCAACGCGCAAAGAATTCCCAGAAGGTATTCAAGCTTACGGTACGGATGCAGTTCGCTTCACATTCTGCGCCCTAGCCAACACAGGTCGTGACATTAAGTTCGATATGAAGCGTGTTGAAGGCTATCGTAACTTTGCCAACAAGATCTGGAACGCAACGCGTTTCGTCATGATGAACTGTGAAAACCAAGAAATTAGTTCTGAAATCCGTCAAGATCTTTGGGAACTGCCTGAACAGTGGATCGTAAGTCGTCTGCAAAAAGCAGAAGCTGCGGTACAACAAGCCTTTGCGACTTACCGTTTAGATTTGGCTGCGCAAGCGATTTACGAATTCATTTGGAATGAATACTGTGACTGGTATGTTGAACTGACTAAGCCAGTTCTGAATGATGAAAATGTATCGGTTGAACGTAAAGCTGAAGTGCGTCGTGTACTCCTTGCAGTAATGGAAGCATCTTTGCGTCTTGCACATCCGTTGATGCCGTATTTGACTGAAGAAATTTGGCAAACACTTGCACCGAAACTTGGTATCTCAGGCGAAAGTATTATGCTTGCGCAATATCCTGTTGCGAATCCTGAGCGTGTAAACGAACAAGCCGAAGCTGATATGTTGTGGTTACAAGGCTTGATTGGTGCGGTGCGTAACATCCGTGGTGAAATGGGCTTAGGTAATGCACGTTTACTGCCAGTGTTGCTTCAAAACACCACTGAAGCTGAAAAAGCACAGATCACACGTATTGAAGCGTTGTTTAAAGCTTTGGCAAAAGTAGAAAGTATTACGTTCTTGGCTGATGCTGAGCAACCACCATTGTCTTCTTCTTCTGTTGTGGGTCATGTATCAGTATTTGTACCAATGAAAGGCTTAATTGATCCTAAAGCTGAACTCGGTCGCCTACAAAAAGACTTAGACAAAGTGCAAAAGCAGCATGACCAAATTGCAACTAAATTGGGCAATGAAGGTTTTGTCGCGAAAGCACCTGCGGCTGTGGTTGAAGGTGAAAAAGTGAAATTGGCTGAGTTTGCTGATCAGTTAGTGAAGATTAAAGCGAATATGGAGCAGATTGCTGCGCTTTAGGCACTAGTTCGATTCAAAAAATCCCCTCGAATGAGGGGATTTTTTATATAAAATTTTCAAAGTTTAAAATAACTTTTTTAATTGAAGATATATTTCTTTCTATTCTCCAATCCCAATCAGTTTCACCTATTGCTGTTTTATAAAGATACCTAAGATATTGTGATTTCACATTTTCATCAGTTCCAACCCACTCACCACAATTATTTTTAAACCAAATATAGCCACTACTTTTAATTGATTTTAATTCTGTATTATCTAAAAAAAATGACTGCGAAATTTTCGTAACAGATAAATTCTCTAAAAAAAATGGCAAAACTGCTTTATGGTCCAAAACACAATGAATATGGGCGTGTTCTATACAATTTTTCCTATTTGAAAAGCCTGTACCATGTTCAAAAAAGAGAACTTGAGATTGAAATTTTTCTAAATAATAATTTTCAATTTTACATATAACCTCTAACAGATGCTGCCTTTCACTATCTGAAAGTACTGAAAAATTCTTTACATGCCTATTGGGTACAAGCAGTATATGGCTATCATTTAAAGCACCTATACTTGGTACTATTGAAAAAAAATTGTCCGAATACAAAATAAACTGATCTTCAAATAGATTCTTTAAATTAAAACCATTTAAAAGATGTTCGTTTTTTAATTCTGCACATAAATTGCATTCATTCATTTGAATTTCGATCTGGGACGACATTTTCAATCCATTTAGATAATTTTGTTAAAATAATGTCCGAAAAATATCCTAGTAAAAAACTGAACGCAAATGCCGTCTTATTATTAAGCCCATTTTTTAACTCTAGGGGGAAAAAATCTGAAATGACAAGCAAATAAGTAGTAAATGCAATTAAAGCTGATATTAAAGGTGATAATATGCGCCAATAAAATTTACTAGATTGCCATATACACTGATATTGATCATTCCGACCACGAGCAGTAACTCGATAGAACCATTTTGCAACAAAAGCCCAACCACCCAAATAACCAGCTAAAAAGCTAAGCATTAAAGTCTTTTTCCCCTCATCAAATAGTTCAAAAATTGTCCAATTTGTTGTTAGAAGTGAAAAAATAAATCCTAAGCATATAAAAAGACTTATTAACAAGTAGAAAAATTCAAAAATTATTTGGTGCTTCCCTTCTTTGAAAAAAGGTACTAAGTCACTTACTTTTAAATCGTTTGACACGTTTCTCCCCTATAAATTTATAATTATTTAAATACAATCAATTATACATTTTTTATGATTTAAATATCTTCCTTTTATCAAGCCTATTTTCATAAATTTCTCAATTCATTTAAATGTTTTTTCTCAATAAAAAGGAAAGTATCTTTTAAATATTTACCTCTTGTTTGATACATAATAACAATACTATCTCCTTTCTACAGATGGAGAATGAATTAAAGCACCCCATACCCCAACAACATCTCTACCCCACTCACCTTTTTCATATGCTTTAAACGTTCTTTTTCCCACTTCAACTGCTGCTTTAACTCAGCACAATCTGCATCTATAGTTTTATACACATCACTAATATGCACATGCTCCGCTTTCACCTTCTTCGCCAACTGAAAAGAATCTAAAATCTCACTAATTTGACTTTCAAGCTGCTGACTTTGCGCATCCAAAGCCAGTTTATAAAACTTCACCTGCTCTGCTGATAACTCTTTCACCCCTATACCTTTATTCTGTTCAAGCTGTAACTGGAGTTTCAACAAATAAAACAAATCCTGCTGTTCATAGGCCTGACTTGCCTGCTGAAACAACTCAGTTTTTTCTTCTTTCTTGGTCTCATCTTGTTCACGGTCAGGATGAATCATGGCAGCAATTTTTAAATACACTGTTTTTAGCGACTGTGCTGCCATTTGCTCAGCTTGTTCACGTTTCTGTTGTTGTCTAAGTTGTTTGGCTTGTTCACGAGCTTGTTGTTGTTCCGCAGCATACTGCTCAAAATTATCTTCTTCTAATTCTGCACTTTGCTCAAAACTCTCATTTTGTTCAAACTTGGCTGACTGCACCTTCTTAGACTTTTTAATCGATTGTTGTGCATGTTGCTGATAAAAGCTATCGATTTGCTGCACCAGCTTTAACTGTTCATCAGTCAACATCTGAGAGCGTTTCAACATGTGCGCAAGTTGGGCAATTTTCTCATCTAGTTGTTGCACATCAACTTTGGAAAACTCATGGCTGTGCAACAGATTCCACAGTTGCTCTAACTGCTGAAATAACACCTCATGTAGTTCATGATACACAGGCATCAGTTTTTGCCGCGTGTGCTGTTGAATTTCGGCTTGGGCATTTTTCCATGTGGAAAGACTGATTTTTTGCTGTTCTATTTTATCAATCAGGCGATTCAGCTTTTTCTGCTGTGCAGACGGCTCAGCTCCTTGCTGTAAGCTGACTTTGAGACCAAAGGACATGCTCATCCACCTGAAAAGGAAAAAGTGTAGCAACAATCAAACGATGAAGGTAGTAAACCTTCCTTTGTGTATGAAACAGCATGGTATTTTTAAAAGAACCCAAAGTGGCTAGCTCAGGTATTCATCGCTTAAGATATCCACCAAATCACCAATGGCAAGGTCACGGCGGCACATAAGGTCTGAAAGCTAATTACGGCGGCCATCAGTTGACTATCTCCACCCAACACCTTTGTTAAAATATAAGCCGCAGAAGCCGTTGGCAGAGCAAAGAACACCACTAAAATTTGAGTTTGTAAACTTGGCAAGCCCAACCATGTACATACGAGAAAAGCCAATGCAGGTACAGCCAAGAGTCGGGCAAAAGTATCAGCTAATAACACTACAATATCTTTTTTCATCTGCATAAACTGTAAAGCCGCGCCAACACATAACAAACCTAGTGGCAAACTCGATGCTGAAAAAAGCTTGATCAAACTAGAAAGGCCATCCCAAATCGGAATGTTTAATACATTGACCAACCCACCCACAATACAAGAAACAATCAACGGATTTTTCAGCAATGCAATCAAAACAGGCTTGATCGCCATCTGCTCTTTGGTGGTTAAAGCCAGCACTGAAATCACATTGACCAATGGAATGCAAAGCGCCAGTAAAATCACCAAAATCGCCATCCCTTCTTTTTGAAAGAGAGAGGCGACCAACGCTAAACCAATATAAGTATTGAAACGGACCATACTCTGGACATGCACACCAAAACGCGCGGGCTGAATATCCCAAAACATTCGTAATACATACATGACAGCCGTGACCGTCAGCACCACGATCAACATCGCGATAACAGCGCTACTCAGACTGTGCAAATCAATTTTTGTGGTCGCTAAAGTATTGAATAATAAAGCTGGAAATAAAATATAGTAATTTAACTTCTCTGCCCCAGCCCAAAACTCTTTACTCAGGAAATGGTATTTTTTAAAAATATATCCTGATGCAATGAATGCAACCAAAGGAAACAGGGCCAGAACAATATTATTCATTACTTTACTCAGCTTTTATTTCTACTGTTCATTGGCGTTTTTGCAATGAACCCAACACGCCATTTATTAAAGATGATTTATACACATATTAAAACCAGTTTTTCCTCCCCATAAACCCAACATGATTTTTGAAACCTAGAACATCGTACTTCTAATTCTCATTCAAGCGTTGCAATGTTGCACGGCTCATTAAAAATAGCGCGATCTATTTGATATATATTTATAGGTGCACCACTTTTCACCAAAAATAAAATACACTTTCTAAATTGGTGCGTTTTTTGCATAGCTTAGTGCATCAAAATGAGCTTCCTTAAGATGGCTCAAGTTCTTTAGATTCGATAAATCCATTTTGGTGCAAAAAATGATCATTTATTTTGCATCAGAATTAGATTTAGCACTTATATCGAGCATGTTATGCAAAATGTAGACATCTTTTTTCTATTACTTGGTGCCGTATTGGTGCTTGCAATGCACGCAGGATTTGCATTCCTCGAGTTAGGCACAGTACGTCACAAAAACCAAGTCAATGCTCTCAGCAAAATCCTGACAGACTTCTGTATCTCAGCCATCGCCTACTTCTTCGTTGGTTATTGGATTGCCTATGGTCAAAACTTCCTTGTAACAGGTGAGCTGTTATCAGCCAATCATGGCTATGACCTAATGCGTTGCTTCTTCTTACTCACCTTTGCAGCCGCCATTCCAGCGATTGTTTCTGGTGGTATTGCAGAACGTGCAAAGATGCGTTCGCAAGCATTAGCGACTTTACTGCTGGTCGCCCTGATCTATCCATTCTTTGAAGGTATGATCTGGAATGGTAACTATGGTGTGCAAACGTGGTTAGAAAACCAATTTGGTGCACCCTTCCATGACTTTGCCGGCTCAGTGGTTGTTCATGCCATGGGCGGTTGGATTGCGCTAGCGGCGGTGCTGTTGTTAGGTGCTCGAAATGGTCGCTACAAAAAAGATGGTCGTGTTAGTGCTCATCCACCGTCATCAATTCCATTCCTTGCTTTAGGTTCATGGATTTTGATTGTTGGTTGGTTCGGCTTTAACGTGATGAGTGCGCAACGTGTCGAAGCCATCTCTGGACTGGTAGCCATTAACTCACTTATGGCGATGGCTGGTGGTACGTTGGCAGCCAACTTTATGGGTAGAAATGACCCTGGTTTCTTACACAATGGTCCGCTGGCAGGTCTTGTAGCAATCTGTGCTGGGTCAGATATTGTGCATCCAATTGGGGCATTGATGATTGGCGCATGTGCAGGTGCAATCTTTGTTTACTTCTTCACTTACACGCAAAACAAACTTAAAGTCGATGATGTACTCGGGGTATGGCCTTTACATGGTGTCTGTGGTGCTTTTGGTGCCGTTGCAGCAGGAATATTTGGTCAACAAGCACTTGGTGGTTTAGGTGGTGTTTCTTTTATTTCTCAATTGATCGGCACGGGTTTAGGGATTAGCGTTGCGTTGATTGGTGGTTTTATCGTCTATGGTTTATTAAAACTGACGATTGGCATCCGCTTATCAGCAGAAGATGAATATCGTGGTGCTGACCTTTCGATTCATAAGGTTTCAGCAAATTCTGACGAATCAATGTTCTAATTTTTCAATATCTTAAAGCGGCTTAATGCCGCTTTTTTTGTGTCTTAAAGAAATCTTCTGATTCGCTTATTCTCCTCTCCGCTGTCTTAGTGAAAGCGGCACATCTATGCTAGATCCTCATCATCATTCGATACGCACTGAAATTTTATCTTATCTCTTGCCTTGTCTAAAAAATACAAATCATGGCACACATTATGCTTTCTATTTCCTGCAATTTTTACTGTAATTCACCGATTTAAAAATTGCTTAATTCATCAATAGTTACTGGTAACAAAACCGTAAAGAATATCGCTTGAGCAACCGTATTGAAGTCTATTAATATGAAAACGAATGTATTTTTATACATATAAAAAGATATTAATTTTCATAAAAACTGACCGCTCAATAGTAACAATGACGAATGCGTCCATAACGATACAAAAGGAGTTTTGTACATGACACATAAACGCACCATGACCTCTCTGCTTTGCGCAAGCGCTTTAATGTTCGGCTTAAGTGCTTGTAGTGACAACAAAGCACCCGCTGCTGGTGATAAAGCCACTGAAGGTGACACATCCACATCAGGTACTTTAAACAAAATTAAAAGCTCTGGCACCATCGTGCTGGGTTATCGAGACTCGTCCATTCCATTTTCCTACATTGCAGCAAGCCCGAACCAACCTGTCGGTTATGCACATGATTTACAACTTAAAGTTGTAGAGGCAGTTAAGCAAAAACTCAACATGCCTGATCTGAAAATCCGCTATAACCTCGTCACCAGTCAAAATCGTATCCCGTTGGTGTCGAACGGTACTGTGGATTTGGAATGTGGCTCTACCACCAATAACAAAGAGCGACAGCAACAAGTCGATTTCTCGGTTGGTTTCTTTGAGGTCGGTTCGAGACTATTAACGGCGAAGGATTCAGGAATTAAGGATTTTGCTGATTTAAAAGGCAAAAAACTGGTTACGACTGCAGGCACCACATCTGAGCGCTATATCCGTCAGCATCAGCAAGAATTAGGGATTGGTGAAATCATTTCAGCCAAAGACCATGCTGAGTCATTCCTGATGTTACAAAATGGTCGTGCTGTCGCGTTTATGATGGATGATATTTTGCTTGCTGGTGAAAAATCTAAAGCCAAAGACCCAAATAAATGGGATATCGTTGGAACTGCACCTATTCAAGAAATTTATGGCTGTATGCTGCGCAAAGGCGATACAGGCTTTAAACAGGTGGTCGATGACGCAATCAAAGCGACTTATGCTTCAGGCGAAATCAATCAAATGTATGAAAAATGGTTCCAGCAACCGATTCCACCTAAAAACATTAACCTGAATTTTGAGATGTCTGATCAACTAAAAGCGTTAATCAGCAATCCGCATGATCGAGATCAGTAGACTTCTTGCATAAATCCCTTTTATTTCTCCCGATGAGAGAAATACAAAGAAGAGTAAAACTTATGAAAGAGATCGAATCATTTATCTTCGATAACTAAAATATTATTGCGGAACCGGGGAACAATGGATGTTCTCCCGCTTCTTCTCAGGAGTTATTATGAATTATAGCTGGAACTGGGGAGTTTTGTGGCAGTCTACAGGTGTGGGAGATACCACTTACCTGAACTGGATTATAACGGGTCTGGGATGGCTGGTGGTTATTGCTGTGGTGGCATGGACCATTGCCATGCTTCTTGGCAGCATCCTTGGTATCATGCGTACGCTCCCGAATAAAACAGCCAGAGCCATAGGTACGGCCTATGTCACTCTGTTTAGGAATGTTCCTTTACTCGTTCAATTATTTATTTGGTTTTATGTGGTTCCCAACTTTCTGCCTGCGCCAATTAAAAGCTGGTGGATGAGTGATCTTGGTGCCAATACCACAGCATTGATTTCTGCCAGTATCGGACTAGGGTTGTTTACCGCAGCACGTGTCTGCGAACAAGTTCGGACAGGCATTGAAGCCTTACCCCAAGGTCAGATCAATGCAGGTTATGCCATGGGTTTTTCGACGGTGCAATTGTATCGCTATGTGATTCTGCCGCAGTCATTTCGTACCATTTTACCCCCGCTCAGCTCAGAGCTGACCAACTGCGTAAAAAACACTTCTGTGGCTTCGCTTGTTGGGGTTGCTGAAATTATTTCGCAGATGAAAACCATCAGCGAATACACCCAAAACACCATCGAAATTTATACCTTTGTCACCCTGATTTTCATTGTCATTAATGTCTGTCTGATTTCTGCTATGAGTCTACTGGAAAAACGTCTGCGTATTCCTGGTTTAATTTCAGGAGGGAAGTAGTATGGAATGGCTTACTTCTTTTCTAAATGATTTGCAGCAATCTGGACCTGCACTCTGGCACGGTTTCAGCATCACCTTAAAAGTGGTGGTCATTGCCACCATTGGCGGTATTATCATTGGTACGCTGCTCGCATTGATGCGTCTATCTTCAATCAAAATCCTAAATCTGATTGCTCAGGCCTATGTGAACCTATTCCGTTCCATTCCCTTGCTGTTGGTGCTGATGTGGTTTTATTTTGCCGTTCCGTTTATCTATACCGCAATCACAGGCAAGTATCTGACCATTGATACCGCCCTTGTTTCCAGTATTGTGGCGTTTATGCTGTTTGAAGCCGCCTATTTTTCTGAAATTGTACGTGCAGGTATTCAGTCGATTCCCAAAGGTCAGGCCGCAGCAGCGGCAGCATTGGGCATGAGTTATGGTCAATCTATGCGGCTGATTATTCTTCCTCAAGCTTTTCGGAAAATGACCCCGTTGCTGCTTCAACAAACCATTATTCTATTTCAGGATTCCACCATGGTATATGCCATTGGTTTGCTGGACTTTTTCAGAACAAACTATGTTCGTGGAGACTTAATGGCCTTGCTGACCCAATATATTTTATTTGCAGGGTTGGTGTACTTTACCGTCAGTGCCATTGCGACATTCGCAGTTAAACGTTTACAAAGGAGGTTACGTGTATGAGCGAAAATAAAGTAATGATAGACCTCCAAAATGTCAGTAAGTGGTATGAAAAATTTCAGGTACTGACCGACTGTTCTACTCAAATCCGTCAAGGTGAAGTGGTTGTCGTTTGTGGTCCATCTGGTTCTGGAAAATCAACACTGATTAAAACCGTGAATGGTCTTGAGCCTTTTCAGCAAGGTAAAATTATTGTGGATGGCATCCCCATTCATGATCCCAAAACAGATATGACCAAATTACGCAGTCGTGTAGGCATGGTATTTCAGCACTTTGAATTATTTCCACACTTGAGCATTACTGAGAACCTAACCATTGCACAAAT
This sequence comes from Acinetobacter sp. 2JN-4, assembly GCF_003687745.1. Taxonomy (NCBI): domain Bacteria; kingdom Pseudomonadati; phylum Pseudomonadota; class Gammaproteobacteria; order Moraxellales; family Moraxellaceae; genus Acinetobacter; species Acinetobacter sp. 2JN-4. The sequence continues at coordinate 408,738 of NZ_RDNY01000001.1, forward strand.
TAAGGTGCTTGGGCGCTCAGAAGCAGAGGCGAATAAGAAAGGACTAGCCTATCTAGATCGAGTTGGCTTAAGTGAACAAGCCGCCAAATATCCAGCCCAACTTTCAGGTGGTCAGCAACAACGTGTCGCGATTGCCCGTGCCCTATGCATGGACCCCATTGCAATGTTATTTGATGAGCCAACATCTGCACTTGACCCCGAAATGATCAATGAAGTGCTTGATGTGATGGTGGGACTTGCAAAAGAAGGCATGACCATGATGTGTGTCACTCATGAAATGGGCTTTGCCCGTCAGGTTGCCAATCGCATTATTTTCATGGATCAAGGAAAAATTGTGGAAGACTGTTCCAAAGATGAATTCTTTGGCACCCCACGTGGCGAACGTGCTCAACAGTTTCTTGATAAAATTCTGCACTAATATTTTTAAAATACCAAACACTAATAAAGCAGCCCCTTTGGGCTGCTTTATGCTGAAATAAGATCAAATGATTTATCTTCTGATTAATCACATCACTAGATGTATTTTCAATTCCGTAAATGAACCACAATATGGTAAAGTGGCTGCTGATTGAAATGGATATGATGACTTAGGAATAGATTGCTGCTAATGGATGACTTTCAAAAATTCTTAGAAACCACTGTTACCACTCAACAAGATTCGATCCAAGCATATGAATTAAGCACGGGTAAAGTCTGGTTAAAGAAAGCATCTGAACGTCATGGGTTGTGGTTATATACCCCTTTAAAATGGTTAGCCAAAATATTTAATCTTGCTGCCATGATCCCTGTACCCAATCAAGGCGGTGCTGCTGCGATTCAATGTGAATATAAACGTATCCAACAACTCAAAACACTCGGGATTTCTACCCCTAATGTTTTAGCACTATCCGAAAAAGGCATTTTATTAGAAGATCTCAGCACACAACATAAAAGTAAAGTGAAACAACTGGATCAAGCCTTGGCAACTCGTAAAACCAAGCCTGAAGCACAGTTTTTATTGTTCACTCAAGCCATCCAAGCCATCCAAAATCTACATTTCAAAGATGGATATTTAAGTGAAGCCTTTGCTCGTAATATTCTAGTGGATAAACAAAATCAGTTTAGTTTTATTGATTTTGAAACAGACCCTCTTGATGTACTCAGCCTACATGATTGTTTTGTTCGAGACTGGTTGCTATTTATTTTCTCAACTGCATATCATTTTGAGTTTGAACAATTAACTGAAGCAAGCCAAATTTTTCATACTGCTTTGCAAACTGAACCACAAGTCTATAAAGATATCTGTAAGGTCGGCAAACGCTTAAATTGGGTATTGCATCTTCATATCAATAAAGTAGGTCATGATGGACAACGCATTCAAAAATGTGTGTTATTTTTACGCTATTTAAGAGATCAAGCTGAATCCACAACGAGCTAAAAAAAGACTTTTTATTTTCTAGCATCAAGTTTTGTGCTTATTTCATACAATTCTAGTTTCTTTGGTAATTTAACTAATACTGATAAACCACCCAAATCAAGACTTCTCGATAACGTCAAAACACCACCTAAACGTTGAGTCGCCTTATCGACTATCGAAAGCCCAAGACCACTCCCCACTTCTAAATGATGGTGAATGCGATAAAAGCGTTTCAATACTTCATCGTATTTTTCTGGCTCAATCCCCGCGCCACTATCTTCGATTTGGATATAAGCAAAGCCATCGCGATCACTAAAAACCGAAATATTAATAATGCCTTGATTGGGAGTGTACTTAATCGCATTGTCGATCAAATTAAAAATAATCGAGTGTACCGTGGATTCAAGACTCTGCATCTCAATCAATTCGTTGCGTACAAAACCTAAATCGATTTCTTTTTGCATCGCTAAATTGACCAATTGCTCAACGCAATTTAATGCCACATCATTTAAGCGAAATTGTGTATTAGGCTCAATCAAACTCAATGCTACATCTTGTTTCGCCAGTGCTAAAAGCTGTGTGACCAAATGTTGGATTCGCGCTAAACCTTTACTTAAATTTTGTAAGGCATCATGTTCAGGAAACTGCTTAATCAAAATTCGCGTTTGTAAATTCAGTGCAGTGACCGGGGTTCTCAGCTCATGTGCAGCATCCGCAATAAATTGTTTCTGTTCCGTTTGCGCATGTTGAATCCGCTCAAATAAACGATTCATTTCTTCAATCGTCGGCATGAGTTCTTGAGGATAATGATCACTGTTGATCGGTGCTAGTCCATCCGAATCACGCTGAGTCAGTTCTGTCTTAAAATCATCCAAAGGCTTTAAGTTCAAACTAATAATAAAAGCCAAGACCAAGATTGCAATCGGCAATAACAGCAAATATGGCATAAACATGCTGCCAGCCAACTCCCACGCAAAGGTTTGGCGCACACTTTCGCGTTGACTGACTTGAATCTGATAGTGTTTAAGTGGAATCACATAAACGCGCCAGTTCCCTTGATTGGTCTGCTGACTATAAAAACCAGCTTGTTTGACTGGCGGAAGTAATAACTGACTTGGATCAGATAAATGGTTGTGATCTTGATATGCCCAAATATCAATCAGAAGCGCCTCTTTGTGATAATAATAGGTTTCATGTGATTCGATACGACTCGCTATACTTGGCACTGGACGAGTCGCGGACTGTTCTGCCATATATTGCATTTGCGTATCTAAAATCTTATCGACTTCATGCAATGAAATCTTATAGGCGGCCAAAATCAATAAACAGCCCAATAACAGGCTAAAAATAGACGTTCCCCAAATCAGCCTTTTCTTGAGCGAATAATGCTTAACCGTTTTCATCAGTTTTTATGATTGTCCCAAACGATAACCCAAGCCACGGATGGTGCGAATAAAATCTTTGCCCAGCTTGGCACGTAAATGATGTACATAGACTTCAATAGTATTACTGGTCACTTCGCTATCAAAATCATATAACTTATCTTCAAGATTAACCTTTGAGAAAATTTTATTCGGATGCGTGACCATTGGAATTAAAATTGCCCATTCACGGTTAGATAGCTCGACTTGCTGTCCCTTAAAAGTTGCTAAATGCTGTTCCACATCAAGCACCAACTCACCACATTTAAGTAACTGAGATTGATTTTTTAGCTGAGCCGTATCCGAATGCCCTCTCCGCAATAATGCATGAATCCTTGCCAGTAGCTCATCAAACTCATAAGGTTTGACCAAGTAATCATCTGCACCTTGATTTAAACCATCCACACGGTTTTGTAGCTGATCACGCGCCGAAATAATTAATACAGGAATCGAGGTACGCTGACGAAGTTGTTTAAGAATCTGCATCCCATCCATCAAAGGCAAACCTAAGTCCAATAACACCAAATCAAAAGCATGTTTGTTCAACAAGGCTAAGCCATCCACGCCATTGTTGACCCACTCCACATCAAACTGATGATATTGCAATAGTGTCAATGTTGACTCTGCAATCATAAAATCATCTTCTATCATCAAGATTTTGGTCATGATTTCATCTCACCTTATGGATTCAAACATGTCTGTAACATGTCATTTTTAGGGTTAATTATCTTACTTTTAATATCCAACAAGCTCAGCATGGTTGGAAATAAATTATCTTGGCTAAGCTCATCTTTAGCTTGCTGAGCGAGGCACTGTACTTGTTTTTTTGCGTATTGTTTCCATGTGTCAGAAAACCACATCAACATTGGGATATGGGTTTGTTGGGTGGGAGCAATCGCATAAGGCGCACCATGTAGATACATACCGCTTTCACCGGTGGACTCGCCATGATCTGATAAATACCATAAAGCTGTTTGATATTGCGTTGTATTTTTTAGTGTTTTAATTAAAGCATCTAAAACATGATCGGTATAAAGTAAACTATTGTCATAACTGTTCATTAACTGTTCTCGTGTACAGCCTTGAATAGCATTGGTTTCACAAGTGGGGTTAAACACTTTGAATGGTGGAGGGACACGCCGATAATAAGCTGGTCCATGACTGCCGATTTGATGCAGAACGATTAATCGCGGTCGCCTATCCTTTTGATCAAGTGCAGCTAAATATGCTTTTAGGCTATCAATCAAAATACCATCAAAACATTCCCCCTCATTACACCACTTCTGTTGCAGAGATTCAGGGATTTTAAACTGTTCAACGCGGTCACATACCCCTTTACACCCCGAGTTATTATCAATCCAAGTGACTTGATAACCCGCGCGTTTTGCAATATCCAATAAACCCTCACGATGACTTGCAAGCTGTTCATCATAATCTTCTCTCGGCATCCCTGAAAACATACATGGAACCGAAACGGCGGTGGCTGTACCGCATGAACTGACTTGAGAGAAGTTTAAAATATCTTGCTTGGAGAGTTTTGGATTGGTCTCCTTTGCATAGCCATTTAACGAAAAGCTTTCTGCGCGGGCCGTCTCACCAACGACTAATACCATCAATTTCGGCAATATTGATGCACTCTTTGCCTGCATATTAGCGTCATCACCATAGCTCAGCAAAGCTAAATTCTGTTTGGGTGCTTTATGCTTATAATAAGACGCAACCGATTCGATCATATTTTGTGGTGAAATCATTTCTTTTAGATCACGATTTTCACGAAAAATCTCTGCAAAATCAACATAAAAAACAAATAACAAACCACTAACTAGCACAAGGGAAAGCGCTAAACCGAGTGCTTTTTTCCAAATCTTTTGCCATATGGGTTCTGGCCTCAAAGTGACTGATAAAATCACAATGATAGGCAACACAACCATCCCTAAACCCCATATCACCAAGTCCCAAGACCATATATCACGTGCTTCAACAATATCTGTTTGCATCAGGTTTTGAATTTGGTCTGGCGTGATCAACACCCCCAAGCTCGTCACGGCATAGGAAGAAAAACCACCAATCACCACCAGCGCAATTGCAAGTGGTTTGGCCGTCCATGTCCAGCTTAAAATCTGCAATACAAAGTAATATGCGGCTGCAACCACAATGACTGATGCAGCGATGAACAGTCCTGACTTGACCCCAGTATAGGGCGTGAGCGCTTGTATTTTCTCATAGAATACAATATTCAGAAAAACACCTAACCAAATTGCAAGGAGCAGATTGAATGCAAATAGGGAGATGGTCTGGGTCTTGATTTTCTGTAGTGACATCACATTCTAAAAACCGATTGCTGAGCTACTTAAATATAGTTTTAGAAACTTAAAAATGACTTAAAGACAGAATGTCTCAAAGCTCCTGAATCTTTCAAAAGTTATATAAACAAAAAAATCGAGGTTTAAACCTCGATTTTTTAAAATTTGAGTTTTAACAAATTTTAGAAGTTGTATTTAGCCATTAAGCCGACGCGATTATCTTTGAAAGACTTACCTTCGAATGTTTCGCGCTTACCATTGATATATTCAACGCCCAAATCAATTGGTTTTACTGGCGTATAGATAAAGTTGATCCAAGCTTGTTGAACTTTCTCATTGGCTGTGACATTCGCTTTGGCATAGTCAGTGCCATCATCAGCGAAGTGAGCACCATACGCTAACGTCGAACGTAGATTCGGTAAAATCTTATAGGTTCCACCCACCTGCACTGCGATTAATTCATTCTGTTCAATAGCATCATTGACCACCGTATAGGCAGTGTTACTACCATATAAATAACTACTGTTACCTACAACATAAGAAGCATCAGCAAAAAGCTTCAACGGATCAGCGACTTTAAAATCTGTACCTACAGCAACTCCCCAACCAGTTTTATCGTCACCCGCCTTTTCGGACTTATAGTTTTCGACTAAAGCGCGAGCTGAGGCAGAGCCTTTGCCTTCCGCATAAGCTTGCGTCAGTTTAGCTGTCAGCACAGGTAATCTATACTTGAGTGTATCGCCTGTTGCAGAGCTATCGCCCTCTTCAGCAGAAACAAATAATTGTGTTGTAGGACTTAATTTGTAGTTATAACGCACTTGTGGAAGACGCTTGGTACCACCACCAATGTTAGTCGAGAAGTCGATCATTTCTGGCGCGTGATTTGACAAGAAGTTTGAGGTTGTTTGACCAAATAACCAGTTATTGTAAGTTAAGTAAGCATGGCGGATACGTAATCCCTCATTCGTACCAGCAAAGTCAACCTCGACTTTACCACCTACTTTTTCGTCACCAAGCGGGGTTGTGAAATCTAAACCAAGGCGCGTCGTTTTCGCTGTTGCGCGTAATTTATCTTTTGTTTCGCCAGTTGACTTACTTACAGCGTTAAAATCATCGTCTGCACCTTCAATAATGTAGTTCGCATCTCCTCGAACGAAACCATACAGGCTCACATCAGCACCTGTTTTGGATTTTAATGAAGCTAAAGGGGAAACGGGTGCAGCTGCTTGCGGTTGTGTTTTAACTTCAGCTAACTGTACTTGTTGTTGTTGCTGTACTTGTTGCTGCTGCTGTTGTACTTGTCGTTGTTCTTGAACTAACGCTTTTAATGCTTCAACCTCTTGACGAAGCTTTTGAATTTCTTCTTTATCTGAGACCGCCGCATTTGCCCCACTCATCATTAAAGCTGTGACTGTAAGCGCTAAACCTTTAATTACAAATGATTTACCATTAAGAAATAGTTCCATCAAAAACTCCTAATCTATATTTTATATTGCCTATCCATGCTCAGTTGATTCGTACTATTCCTAAGAACTAAAGAAATCAACCGTCTTAAAATGTATTGAGTTGCATGGGTTCGGTTACTACATCCAAAAAATGATTTATATATAAAATAAAGTCGAACTTGAAACTTGAATTGCGATCAGGTGAAACCATGCTTCCAGTTTACAAAGTTACTCTCTTTACTATTTATATTTAGTAACGAATCCTACACATCACCTTTATCTTACAGAACGATTAAAAAAATATTTCATTATTCTTAATTAGACTTTAGGCTAATATCCAAGTGTGAGTAGGTCTTGTAAATTTACTGGGCTATTCACATGATTTTGCTGATTATGGCTATGCAACTCCTTTTGTTTTTTTATTCCCAATTCACATAAATTAGTATAATTAAACTTGTATTCAAATGGCTAAAACATACACTTCACAACATGTTTAAAAAGCATATCCAAGATATAAAATGAGTTAAATTTAAAACTTAAACCTTTTATTTCAAATATTTATTATTATTTTTATGTAAAACTATTTGTTTCCACAAGTAAATCGGCATCAATGCAAATACCCCAATAATCACAATAATAATCAAATAATGATAATAACCAAATAAATCCCCCATCACGCCGCTGACCATGTACAGTAAGCCACTTACGGTCGCCATAATTGACACCTGAAAAGTAAAATCTGTCCCTGCAAATGGTTTACGACTGTATTGCATAATCAAAGTCAGCATCACCACCAGCAACATCGCAGAACAGGCATCTTCAAATGCATTGACTGCATATAACCACACAGGGCTAAGCTGATATTGACGTTCATAGGCAAATGCTAAAAACACATAACCGATTAAACTGCTAATTTTTAAAACTGAGAAAAAAATCAACGATGCAGGTCTAGAAACAGATCGAAGTAGTACACCTGCAAGTCCCGCTCCGATGAGTGCTGCGACAGCACCAAACATGGTGATGTAAACCCCAATCTGCGAGAAACTCAAACCCATATCTACCATTAAAGGTTTTAATAATGGCCCAGACAAACCATCTGCAACTTTAAAACTCACTAAAATAATCAACCACGCTTTTAGCTCAGCGGAAGATTTAAAATAATTCAAATAGTTTTTAATGGCTTGAATAACGGGAGTGGCAACTGCTTCAGGGTTATTTTGTTTGCTGGAATGTATTGGTTCTTGAAAAAGCAAAACAGGCAGTGTATTCAAGAAAACCAATCCCGCCAATGTAAGAAAGGTCGCCTGCCAGTGTAGCCAGTCCAAGCCCCAAAGCACTCCACCACCACCCACAATAAACCCGAGTCGGGAACCGATCACTTGAAACGTGTTGCCCCAGTGTTGTTGTTCACGTTTAAGTAAATTTACAGCCAATGCATCTGTTGCAATATCTTGGGTTGCACCCGTGAGATTCATTAAAAAGAGTAATGCAAAGAAAATGAGTAAATAACTCGGCTGATCCAAGCTTTGGATAGGGAAAAATGAAAGAATAATTAGGATAATTACACTGCATAATTGCGTTGGAATGATCCAACTGCGGTACTGCCCTAAGCGTGACAATGCGATTCGATCAACAAAAGGTGCCCAAAAAATCTTAATCGCCCATGGCAACATCAGCAGACCAAAACCACCAATATGCGCTAATGACACGCCTTGTGCCCTTAAAATCACTGGCAACGCATGCGTCATAAAGCCAACAGGTAATCCCTGTGCCCAATACAAAGAAAATAACAGGACATAAACCTGCCGCATATTCGGCATTATTTGCATTCCTTTAGAGATCGATCAGCGTGCTTAAGTATCTAATTCTTCCAGCACAGAGACAACAAAATCTTATTTTTTGCCAATGCAGCCAATTTAATCAGGGTTTAACATAATAGAAGTTGTCATTATATATCTTCATTTATGCCACAACATTTTCCTGATTTACCACCGCTCGTTCCACAACGTGGAACTGCATATAGTCGTGCATTATGTAAAAAACTTTTTCTTGGTCAAGGCTGGAAGATCGTAGGCGAAATCCCCAACCTACCCAAAGCCGTTGCGATTATCTCCCCCCATACCTCGAATATTGATGGATGGTACGGCTTTCTGGCAATCGGTGGTCTAGGTTTAAAAATCACTGTTTTAGGCAAAGATACGTTATTTAAACCACCCTTTAAAGCTTTTCTCAAATGGGCTGGACTGGTGCCTGTACATCGTGACACTGCCCATGGTCTAACTGAACAAGTCGTTGCAACCATTCAACAGTACGACCAAATATGGGTCGGGATGGCACCTGAAGGTACACGAAAAAAAGCAGAGAAATTGAAAAGTGGCTTTTACCATATTGCACATGCAGCCGGTATTCCGATCGTCATGTTTGCCTTTGACTATGATCACAAGACCATCTATAGCTTAGGTGCTTTTACACCAACAGGACATTATCAACAAGACCTTGAACAGATCATGCAACACTATGTTGGTCACTTCTCTCCACAGAATCCAGCTTGGCTTGCTAAACCATTACAAAAACTTGTGAAAAAAAACTAGAAAAATAAGGGCAAATCTGATCTGATGTGCCCTTCTCATTGGTTAATTTATCTACACTCGATATGAATATTGCTCGACTGTCTTGTTTGGCACTTGTTAGCTTCACATTATTTGGCTGTGATCCCACTGCAAAAAAAACTGTCCCTACCCCAACAATTCAAACGCGTGAACCTGTCATTGCGATTGCCTTGGGCGGTGGTGGTGCGAAAGGCTTTGCCCATATAGGAGTGATTAAAGTCTTAGAGTCTCATGGGATTAAACCCAAAATTGTGACTGGAACCAGTGCAGGTAGTTTTGTTGGGAGTATTTATGCCAGTGGACAAACGCCTTATCAACTACAAAATCTTGCACTCAAACTGCAAGAGTCTGATATTCGTGACTTAACCCTTAATAGTCAAGGATTCGTTCTGGGTCAAAAACTACAAAATTACGTCAACACACAAATTGGCAATAAACCGATAGAGAAGTTTCCAATCCGCTTTGCTGCTGTTGCGACGCGCTTAGATAATGGTAAAAAAGCCGAGTTTATCAAAGGCAATGCAGGTCAGGCTGTTCGTGCCTCTTGTAGTATTCCAAACGTATTTGTACCTGCACTCATCGGGAATACGAAATATGTTGATGGTGGTTTAGTCAGCCCGATTCCAGTAAAAACAGCAAAAGATATGGGTGCGGATATTGTCATCGCCGTGGATATTTCCGCTCGCCCAACAGGTGATAAACCCTTAAGCATGTGGGGATTACTCGATCAAACCATTAATATTATGGGGCAACACGGTATTAACGAAGAACTCAGACAAGCGACTGTAGTGATCCAACCAAAAGTAGGACATTTAGGTGTGCTTGACCTCAAATCAAGTAATCAAGCCATATTAGAGGGTGAGAAAGCGGCTCAAGCAAAGATCGTCGCGATTCAAAAAGCGATCTCTACATTTAAGAAGTCACCTGCCGCATTCAAGCCAGCACCAGCACCAAAATTCTAAAAAACAATCTTTTCATATTCATAAAGATAATGATCTGCTAGAGTATTGGAGGTGAGTAAATATTCACCTCCAATACTTTAATAATGCGAGCAAATCTATGGAATTTGTAGTTGAACCTTGGCACTGGTTTGTATTAGGGATCTTACTGATTCTTTCAGAGTTGATCATACCTGCATTCGCCGCGTTATGGTTCGGCATCGCAGCAGTCATGGTCTGCATTTTATTATGGCTTTTCCCGATGATGGGATTTCCAACACAGGTCATTACTTGGGGCGTTCTATCTATTTTATGTACGCTTCTTTGGTTCAAATTTATCAAGCCACTTTCAATCGACAAAACCAAAGCAGGGCTATCGCGCGAAGCCACTATTGGACAAGTCGGTATGGTCATCCAAACTGGGCTTGAGCACGAACAAATTGTAGTTCGCTTTTCACTCCCCGTGTTAGGCTCTGATGAATGGTATTGTCGTTGTACAGCACCAGTCAATGTGGGTGATCGCGTTCGCGTAGTTGATATTTTAGGCAATGATTTAGTTGTCCAACCACATTTCACTTCATAAACAAAAAAAGAGGGTTTCAAATGGCTGTCGGTACTATAGTTGTTTTAGCATTTTTAGCATTCGTTGCGATCACCATTTTCAAAGGGGTACGTCTCGTTCCTCAAGGCTACAAATGGATTGTACAACGCTTGGGTAAATACCATACCACTTTAGGTCCTGGTCTAAATTTCGTTATTCCTTATATTGACGAAGTCGCGTATAAAATCACGACCAAAGATATTGTTTTAGATATTCCGTCTCAAGAAGTGATTACCAGTGATAATGCTGTACTCGTGATGAATGCGGTCGCATATATCAACATTACAACGCCAGAAAAAGCCGTCTATGGTATTGAGAACTATAACTGGGCAATTCAAAATATGGTTCAGACTTCACTGCGTTCAATCGCAGGTGAAATGGCATTAGATGATGCATTGTCTTCTCGAGATCAAATCAAAGCAAAACTGAAGATGGCGATTTCTGATGATATTGCAGATTGGGGCATTACCCTTAAAACTGTTGAGATCCAAGATATTCAACCATCACATACCATGCAATCTGCGATGGAAGCTCAAGCGGCGGCTGAACGTCAACGTCGTGCAACCGTAACCAAGGCTGATGGTGAGAAACAAGCGGCGATCTTAGAAGCGGATGGTCGTTTAGAAGCTTCTCGCCGTGACGCAGAGGCACAAGTGGTTCTAGCTGAAGCATCACAACGCGCCATTGAAATGGTCACCAGTGCTGTTGGCGACAAAGAAACACCTGTTGCTTATTTGCTAGGTGAACAATATGTGAAAGCAATGCAAGAGTTATCAAAATCAAACAATGCCAAAACCGTGGTATTGCCTGCTGATGTCTTAAATACGATTCGTGGATTGATGGGTAAACACTAAGCTTTCTATCTATACCTAATAAAAACAGCCTACGGGCTGTTTTTTATTGGGCGTTTAAACGCTTTTGATCTTTGAGTGGAAGCTTTTTTACGACGAGGGTATAAGAGTCTTGAATTAAGTCTGTCAGTAAGTCACTGGTAAGTAAGTCGTTTTCGACAATCGAAATCCAGTGTTTTTTATTCATGTGATAAGCGGGTTTAATAAAGCGATATAACTCTTGGTATTCTTGCCCTTTATAAGGATCACATTTTACATTGACCATTTTGACACCATTCACCTCAGCCGTGAGCATGAAGATTTTACCTAGAATTTTAAAGACTTCATAATCAGGTCCAAAAGGCTGGGTATGCTGAGCAAAAGGCAATTGTGCTGCAATCGCTAGTGCCTCTTGATGTAACTTTTCTCCATCCATGAGATGCTCCGCTATGAATTTATCTCAATCAGCAAGACCATTAAAATGAAACTTTTAGCTTTTTCGTGCTAGCAGAAAATGTGAAATATCCAGCAACTCCCGAGCTTGATCACCAAAATGTGCTAAGGCCTCAAAAGCTTGATCATGCAAAGTTTGAGCATAAGCTTGGGCTTGCTCTAATCCCATAAGCGCAGGATAAGTCGATTTTTGAACCTGCTCATCTTTACCCGCAGTTTTGCCTAAAGTTTCTGTACTTGCGGTAATATCCAAAATATCGTCTTGCACTTGGAAAGCCAAACCTATCGCCTGCCCGAACTGACGTAATTTTGGAATCGCCTGATCCGTTCCCGTAAAAATCGTCACCGCACCCATCATGATTGCAGCCTGAATCAGCGCACCTGTTTTATTACGATGAATATTTTCCAATTCAACCTGATCAACCATCTTGCCTTCAGCTTGGATATCTAAAACCTGTCCGCAAACCATTTTTGAGCTGGCTGTTGCTAAAATCTGAACTTGTTTAAGCACAATCGCGGCATCTGTTCCCTGCCCTTGTTCATCGAACAAACGACTACCCAAAATTTCAAATGCCATCGACTGCAAAATATCCCCTGCCAATAAAGCAGTATCTTCACCAAAAGCGACATGACAAGTTGGTTGTCCACGGCGCAATAAATCATTGTCCATACATGGCAAATCATCGTGCGCTAAGGAATAACAATGAATCAGCTCCACGGCAACAGCCGCACGTCGAGCAGCGGCAAAATTAGGGTTAGGTTGCAATGAAGCAGTTGCATAGCACAAAGCAGGACGAACACGTTTCCCCCCCAACATCACGGTGTGGTGAACTGCTGCTTTTAAAGGTTCTGCAATTGAAAACGCAGCCAATGCGGTCAATAAATCTTGTTGAATACGTTGTTGAGCTTGCTTTAAAACATCCGCATTAACTTGAGAAATAGATGACACAATTGCCTCGGGAAATCTGAGTGGAAGAATAAAATGACAAGACACTTCAGCCCGTCAGAATGGCAATATCATAACATTATTTATTTGGATAGGCGGGTTTGTATCTTGCCCCTTTTAAATAATAAAACCTCCAAATATGGAGGTTTTATAGCAATGCGATAGTGACAGTTTAAAATGTATCACCAGGCACACGTACCCAACCTTCCATCAACACACGCGCACTACGACTCATAATGGCTTTTTTAACAGCCCATTTATCATTAATCCACTCAGCTTGAGCACCAACACGAAGCGTGCCTGATGGATGTCCGAAACGAACCGCTTCACGCGCGCCACCACCAGCAGCTAAATTGACTAATGTACCGGGAATCGCAGCTGCAGTACCAATCGCCACCGCAGCAGTTCCCATCATAGCATGATGTAATTTACCCATAGAAAGCGCACGAACCAATAAATCAACGTCAGCTGCTTCAACAGTTTTACCACTTGAAGATGGATATGTTTTTGGCTTAGATACAAAAGCAATCTTCGGGGTGTGCTGACGTGATGCAGCTTCAGAGATATCTTTAAACAGTCCCATTTGAACTGCACCATAAGCACGAATCTTTTCAAAACGAGCCAATGCAGCAGCATCTCCATTGATATGATCTTGTAACTCTGTACCTTGGTAACCAATATCTTCTGCATTGAGGAAAATCGTTGGAATACCGGCATTAATAAAAGTTGCTTGGAAAGTCCCAACGTCAGGAACAACGAGTTGATCAACGACATTTCCTGTAGGGAACATATCGCCACCTTCTTCACCATCATCAGCAGGGTCTAAAAATTCAATTTGAACTTCCGCTGCGGGAAAAGTCACACCATCCAGCTCAAAATCACCTGTTTCCTGCACTTGGCCATTGGTGATAGGTACATGCGCAATAATGGTTTTTTGGATATTTTTCTGCCAAATACGTACCGTACATATACCATTTTCAGGAATACGCGCTGCATCGACCAAACCATTTGAAATCGCAAATGACCCCACGGCAGCAGTGAGATTGCCGCAGTTACCACTCCAATCTACAAAAGGTTGATCAATCGAAACTTGTCCAAATAAATAATCAACATCATGGTCTGGCTCAGAACTTTTTGCCAAAATTACGGTCTTACTTGTGCTTGAAGTTGCCCCGCCCATCCCATCAATTTGTTTTGCATAAGGATCTGGGCTCCCTATCACACGTAAAAGCAACAGATCACGCGCTTTACCAGCAACTTGTGCTGCTTCAGGTAAGTCGTCCAATTTAAAAAATACACCCTTACTTGTACCACCACGCATATAGGTTGCAGGGACTTTAATTTGTGGAACTGAACTCATGTTAATTTCATCCTTTTATCATGTTCATGGTACAAAATATTGCGTCTAAAGTTACTGCACAACGATTTAAAATGCCATATACCTTATTATTTTTTGGCGATCACTGTCAGTAGAAACTAAGCTATATCTTCCATATATCAAGATAATTAAACAATGGCATCAAAGCCAACAAACCCGGTTTAAACAACAAAGATGACATTTTACAGTCTACACTTCTATTAGACTTAAATTTACTATTCACTCAAATATAAGATTTTAAATGATTTTTTTAAACAACTTTCCAGTCATACCCAGACTGTACTTTTACTAGTCGAAAATCGTTGAATCTATTAGAATAATCCACTTATTCCTCGTCGAGCTCAGTCCTTTGAACAACGATTCCTCTCAACTTCAGCGTGGACTAAAAAACCGTCATATCCAACTCATCGCGATGGGTGGGGCAATTGGTACGGGGTTATTTTTAGGTTCTGCACAAGTGATCCAGTCTGCTGGACCATCTATTATTTTGGGTTATGCGATTGGCGGTTTGATTGCCTTTTTAATCATGCGCCAACTCGGTGAAATGATCGTTGAAGAACCTGTTGCAGGTTCATTTAGTCATTTTGCATATCAATATTGGGGTAAATTTCCAGGCTTTTTGTCTGGTTGGAACTATTGGGTGCTTTATATTTTAGTTGCCATGGCGGAACTCACCGCAGTAGCAAAATATATTAGTTATTGGTGGCCTCATATTCCTGCTTGGTCTTCAGTTTTATTCTTCTTTGTGGTCATCACCGCAGTCAACTTAACCAATGTCAAATTCTACGGTGAGTCAGAATTCTGGTTAGCAATCATCAAAGTCACCGCAGTGATTGCGATGATTCTTTTTGGTCTGTTCTTGATTGCAACTGCTGACGCAAATTCAACCGCTTCATTTAGTAATCTTTGGACTCATGGTGGCTTCTTTCCCAATGGTTTCGAAGGTTTGTTCTTCATGTTGGCTTTCTTGATGTTTGCTTTCGGTGGTATTGAACTGATCGGGATGGCGGCGGCTGAAGCGAAAGATCCAAAGAAAACGATTCCGAAAGCCATTAACCAAGTTGTATTCCGTATTTTGATTTTCTATGTCGGTTCATTAACGATTTTACTCTCGCTTGTGCCGTGGAATCAGCTTGACTTAGGTGGTTTGGATAAAAGTCCATTCGTAATGATTTTTAGTCAGATGGGGATCGGCTGGGCTGCTCATTTATTGAATTTTATTATTTTGACTGCAGCACTCTCGGTTTATAACAGTGGTATGTATGCCAATAGCCGTATGTTGTTTGGTTTAGCTCAACAAGGTAATGCACCAAAAGTTTTTGCCAAAACCAACAAACAAGGCGTACCTATCCCTGCTGTGTTACTCTCAGCGTTATTGATCTTTGGCTGCGTACTCTTAAACTACTTTGTGCCAGAAGAAGCACTTGGTCATTTGATGTATGTGGTTGTCGGTGCTTTGGTTCTAAACTGGGCAATGATTAGCTTAACGCACTTGAAGTTTAAAGCGATGGTGAAACAAAAAGACCTAAAAACTAGCTTCCCTGCGCTTTGGTCACCTTTTAGTAACTATCTGGTTTTAGCATTTATTGCTGTGGTTCTGTACATCATGTGGCAGCAAGGCTTTAAAGAGTCTGTGTTGATGATCCCAATCTGGATTGTGTTGATGTTTGTTCTATTTAAAATTCTAAATAGCAAACCCAAGACCTAACACTTGATCGGTTTAATCAAAAAGTGATTGCTTAGGCAATCACTTTTTTGTTTATAATTTTGATTTACAATCATAAAATTATGCGCTCATAGCTTAACTGGATAGAGCAGTTGCCTCCTAAGCGACCGACGTGGGTTCGAGTCCCGCTGAGCGTACCATTTTGATCAAGCAGCAAGACGAATAGACATTTTTGATATAGTATCAATAAATTAGCTGGCTAGTAATTCTCTAGCATTTATCAATAAATCCTGCTGATCAATATCGGAGGGATGAAAATTTTCTTTGTAAAAAGCTAAATAGTCAGGCAATAAACGCCACATCATTTGTACTAGAACTAAAAGTGTTTGTGCATTTTTTAAGAGTTGCTCAGGCGAATATAAAGTATTTTTACGGTCTTGCCATACAAGATGACTTGTCATCACTATGGTGCTGCTGATAAACCCAACTGTAATTGTTCGCATACTTCTACGGCGCTGAGGCAGATTGGAAAAGATCTGCTGATATACATCAAATGCAACATGTTTATGTTCAATTTCTTCAACAGCATGCCAAAGCCAAAGATTTCTCATATTTTCGGATAAACCCTTGAAAACAATGTTTGGATACTCAAGCATATAACCCGCCATCATCGCTGTAAAATGCTCAAGTGCAACCGTTGCTGCCAATTGACGACGCTGACTTAAAGTCCTTAAGCGAATCATTTCCTGCTCGTAAGCCTTTTCAAATTTTTTCAAATGATATTCGCTGCTTTGAACCAATTGATTGAACTGTTCATGAGCACGAGCATGATGCGCCTCTTGACCAATAAAACCTGAAATATCTTTTTGTAGTTGTTCATCACTAATTTGATCACGAACATTTCGGACAGTTTCTACAAAAAATCGTTCGCCCTGTGGAAAACTCATGGATAATGCTGTGAGAAAATGTGACATCAAAGTCGATTCAGTATAATGCTTTTTAATTTTCTCCGCTTTGAATTGCGTTTGACGAACAGTAATTGTATTTATATCTTTTGACATCATTGCTTCCCTCATCCATAAAGCTTTAGCAAGCAATCACACTATCACCTTCACGGAGTTTTTTAAGAAAAAAGTATAATCCCCAAAAATGAGCCATGAAGAAATCACTTCAACGATATAAATGGCTCTCGAGACCTCAGTAAAGTTCCAAATTAGAACTAATAATTAAATTATAACTTACTATACATACTGTCAATTTGTTTTTAGAGTATTACCATAATTCGTCCTATAAAGACATTTTGTGACCTCATAGGAATTACTCCCTAAAGAAAAAATATGTCTTTTTTTGCTCTAAAACATAGGCTAATCAACATTTTTGTATTCAATCAAAAGTACATATCACCTGATGTGTGCTTAAATTACAGAAGCTTTCCACTTTGATTGTATGCAACGAACCTATAAAAGTCCTCTACAATTTGATTTGGTGTCTTAAACCGAATCCTTTCTGAATTTTTCGCTGATTATCAAATAGCTCTATGTATTTTATAATATCTGCTCGAGCTTCTTCTCTGGTTTGATAGCTACGATGACGCACAATCTCGTTCTTTAATATCCTCCAAAAACTTTCGATTGGCGCATTATCATAACAGTCGCCACGATTACTCATCGAACCTTGAAAGCCATGCTTTTCAAGCATATTTTGATATTCAACCATAAAAATAAACCATAAAAAACGGAGCAAATGCTCCGTTTTCATCCTAGACTCAATCTAATCAATCGCTTGTATTGACGTTGCTTTACGCAATCTTATTGCCAATTCTTTTAAGCCATAGTTGACAGCTACCACCAACATAAAGCCAATCAGGAAAGCCCCCACGATATCAAATGGGAAATGCACTCCGACATAAATTCGAGATAACCCAACCACTAAACTCAGCACCAAGCCAATACCACCAATCAGCTTAAATCCAGCCATCAAATACGAACATGCAATAATCACCATCGTCAAAGTATGCTGACTTGGAAATGATGAACTCGCACCATGACCAATCAGTTTGTGTCCCACCCCGTATTGAAATGGGCGAGGATGATGATAGAAAGCATCCACTAAATCACACAATAACAATGATATAAGTACAATAAACAATGTTTTTGAAAAAATTAAACTATAAGTTTTGAACTGTACAACCAGTAAAAACACAAGAAAACTGATAAAGACTGTGTTTAAATCATCAGCCAAGAATATCGCTATTTTGTCTAAAATCGGATATTTCAAAGCAAAAGAATTTATACAATGAAATAAATGAAGGTTTAAGTTTTCAAAAATCATCTCAAGTCTATTTTTGATCAATGAATAAGTTCCAACAATTGTACAACAGCCAGATGAACGAATGATGTATTCGGTTTGCTAAATCCAAGCCGTTGAGATGAAATATTTAGAATATTTAAACAATCGAGATAATGAAGTATAAAAGGAGCAATAATGAATTCCCCACACTCACTCGAATCTAGTCAATCCGCCGATAAATATATGCAATCTGTTTTTACTCGACAATGCACGGCTTTCAATGCTCAACCCTATCCTGACCTAGACACACGACGCAGTAAATTATTTAACCTTAAAAAACAGATCATTCGTTACCAAGATGCGATCGCAACAGCAATCAATACTGACTTTAGTTCACGCTCACTCGATGAGTCCAAACTATTGGATTTACTGGGTTCAGTATTAGAAGCAGAGCATGCGATTCGTCACTTACGTAAGTGGATGCGACCAAGCAAACGCAGTACTGAATTACTTTTCCTATCCAATCGATTACGTGTGCAATACCAACCCAAAGGAGTTGTTGGCGTTGTCGTGCCGTGGAATTTCCCTGTTTATTTGGCGCTCGGTCCTCTCGTTGCAGCGATTGCAGCAGGCAATCGCGTCATGATCAAACTTCCTGAGATTACCCCAGCCACCAATGCCATGCTCAAAAGAATGTTGGCTGAAGTTTTTAGTGAAGATGAGGTCTGTGTGTTTGGTGAGGAAATCACTGATCCATCACTATTCACATCGCTACCGTTTAACCACATCGTCTTTACGGGTTCACCTGCGATTGGACGTGTTGTGATGCGCGCAGCCGCAGAAAACTTAACACCTGTAACACTTGAATTAGGTGGTAAATCCCCTGCACTGATTAGCCGTAATTATCCATTAGCCGATGCAGCAAAACGTATTTTGCATGGTAAAGCTACCAATTGTGGTCAGATCTGCGTTTCCCCTGACTATGCGCTAGTGCCTAAAGAAAAAGTTGAGCAGTTCGTGCAGGAATGTAAAACCAATTTTACGGCGATGTATGGCAACAATATTCACAATAATGACAATTACACTTCTATTGTAAATGACCGCCATTTAAAACGTATTCAAGAAATATTAGAAGACGCAAGAACTAAAGGTGCTCAAATCATTGTTTGTGGTGATTACGATCATGAACAAGATGCGCGTCGTATGCCTGTGCATATCGTACTAAACTGCACAGCAGAAATGCATATTTTAAAAGAAGAGTTGTTTGGACCTGTGCTACCTGTTGTTGCTTACGACACCTTAGATGATGCGATTGATTATATTAAAGTGGGTGATCGACCTTTAGCCTTATATTGTTTTACTCATGATGCCACAGAACGTGATCACATTTTAAAACAGACTCACTCTGGCGGTGTCACCATCAATGACTGGGGTTGGCATGTCGTCAATCATGATGCACCATTCGGTGGGATCGGCAACTCAGGTATGGGTACATATCATGGTGTAGAAGGTTTCCGAGAACTTTCACATGCAAAAACAGTCTTTATTCGACATCGATTCTTCCCAACCCAATTATTTTATCCACCTTATGGTACATGGGTACAAAAACTCGCTTTGCATTTCTTTTTGAAAAAAGGCGATCCAAATATTAAATAACCTTCAATAATAAAAAGCCTCATTCAGAGGCTTTTTATTATGTGTATGAACAATGGATTATTTCACAACACCATCTTGTTGATATCGAGGGGATCGTGGTCCATAGAGCAAGCCCAAACCAGGATTATGCTGCGTCGGTGTAAATAATTGCGTATTTACAATTGTTGCTAAAGGATAAGCACGATCATTTAAACTACCCGCAATTTGTTCAACCAATGCCCCAACAAGTGCAGTGAGTAAATCATTGTTGCCATTATTACTGGATTGAACCGCCTTTTTCTCACCAGTCCAAAGCGTCTCATTGGTTTTTAAATCAACTAGCTTTGCCTCTACACTCACCGTCGCAACACTTTGGATGACTTGATATTTAGAGCCATACTCTTTAATTCGAATATAAAGTGCAGCATCAGCACCAAAAATTTCGTGTAATTTCTGAGTCGGAATACTTTGAGCATCATGACCATTGGTCACGCCATTCTCTTTAAACATCGAATCAACCACAGAAATTGGAAAGACGTAATAACCTGCTTCAGCAATAGGTATAATCACAGTTGGCCAATAGCTATAGGTTGCCTTCACATCTGGGGAATCATTGACAGGCGGTAATACCAAAATTGATTTTGGCATATGCTGCTTATACACAGTCATATCTTTATTCACCGCAGGAGAGGATGCACAGCCCGTAAACACCAAACCTGTGAGCAAAAGACTCGCAACTAAAAACGTCTTGATCATGGCTGTGTCGATCCTACATTGGCATTCATTTTCTGCAACAAACGATCCATCAACACGGTTGATTCTGGATAAACTTGTCGTTCCAATTGGAAATATTCAACTGCTTTTTGTGCATTGTTCTGTTGTAAAAATAACAACCCTAAATGCGCATAGAGTCCCGGTGGAACAGCCAAATTTTTCGCTTTTGCTTTTTCTATTTCCGCTTCTAACTTGATGATTTGTGCATTGGGTGTGGCTTTTTCTGGCGCGTTATACATCAAATAAGTCTGTTGCGTATAAGACCCCCAACTGTATAAAGGTTGAGGTCCAGCAGCACAGCCAACCAATCCAATACTCATCAGACTGGTGAAAAGAATTTTTTTCATTTTTACAGCGACCCTGTCTTATTGTGCAGTCCAACGGTTATTCTGAATATCGGTAACCAAATTGTTGACTGCTTCACGTACCGCTAAATCAAGTACCTTACCGTTCAAGGTTGAGTCATAAGAAGCTGTAGAACCAAAACCAAGTACTTCGCGCGCGCTCAATGCATATTCGCCCGCACCTTGCACTGAATGCACGATCTCTGATGTTTTCACATCCACAATATTCAAGTTCACTTTGGCATAAGCAATTTGTTGTTTACCTCGTCCCAAAATCCCAAATAATTGCTGATCACCAACTTCTTTGCGGCCGAACTCAGATACATCACCTGTGAGCACATAACGCGCGCCTTTGATCGCTTGAGTGGTATTGCTATAGCCTACTTCTTGCTTGAGTTCAGACAAGTTATCGCGGTTTAAAACCGAGAAATAACCAGTTTGCTGTAGGTGAGTTTCTAAAATGGTTTTCGCCTGTCCACCAAGACGATCGACATTGTCCGAGAATATTCCTCTCATATAACTTGAACGATTATCAAACTTACCAATCGAAACAGGTACTTTCGCTCCGTTATATTTAATTTGTTGTACCGCTGCCGTCACTTGTGGGCTTTGAATTGATTTTGATGTTTCTGTGGTTGAACAGGCCATTAAGCCTAAAGAACTAAATGCCGTAATCGCTAATAATTTTTTCATTGTTGCTCAATCAAAATAAAGATAAAAAAACCGTAAAATTATAGCTTAAAAACGATTAAGCACCTAACACTTTACAATTCAAGCATCCATTTAAATCAGAACAAATCATTTTATAATCCAAGCAATTAGATCGACTTAATCGAGACTATTCGCAAAATCGCAAACCAACTCCTGCAATCGTAAAAATATAATGTGGCGTTGCGGCAGAATCACCAATTTTAGTTCTAAGCTTTTTCAGCAAAATTCTGAGATAGTGCGTATCTTCTTCATGGGTGATGCCCCACAACTCATTCATAATTTGTTTTTGCGTCACTATTTTGCCTTGGTGGCGGATCAACAATGCAAAAAGCTGAAATTCTTTTTTGGTTAAAATAATTTCCTCACCAGCAAGTTTCACGACATGCTCAGCGACATCGACAAATAATTGTCCATCATTAAAAATGATATTGTGTTCTGATTGCTGTGATTTATTACGAAACAATACACGGATTCGAGCGCATAACTCCTGAATACTAAATGGTTTGGTCACATAGTCATTCGCACCCGCATCCAGTAGCTTAATTTTTTGATTTTCATCGGGTCGTGCTGAAAGAACAATGACTGGAATATCGGACCATTGCCTCATTTCAGTTAAAACAGCTTGCCCTTCCATATCAGGCAGACCTAAATCCAAAATCAATAAATCTGCACCGCGAGTTGCTAATGTTTCCAACCCTTTCATACCAGTTTCAGCAACATGCACTTGATAACCTTGAGCACGTAAGGCGATATCTAGAAATTTTCTGATTTGCGGTTCGTCATCAATAATAAGAACCGACGCTTGTTGATTAAATGTTTGTGGCATACAAATGATTTTAATCCTGATGTAACGGTAATCGTATTCGAATTAAGGTACCTTGACCATATGCTCCAGCATGGGCTGTAATGCTGCCCATATGGGCACCAATAATCGCTTTGACGATGGCAAGACCTAAACCTGTTCCAGTTTTACCACGATCACCACGTTGCATGGTATAGAACATATCAAAGATTTGCTCTCTCTCATCTTCAGGAATCCCAACACCTTGATCTACGATATCTATTTGAAGTTCAGTTTCATTCTGCTGGATCTTTACTTCAATCGGAATGTCATCGGGTGAGAACTTGGCAGCATTTTCCAAAACATTGAAAATCGCCTGTTCAATCAAAGCAGGATGCACATAGAGTTGCGGCAAATCCTCGTGAAAAGACACTTCAATATTAATATTCGGCTGATAACGTTTGAGTCGTTGGGTTGCAGAACCGATCAACTCATCCACCCCAATCCAAGCTCGACTAAGCGTCAAACCTTGATGACCCAATCGCGTCATATCGAGTAAGTTTTGAATATAACGATCTAAACGTTCCCCCTCGATATGAATCGTATCCAATAAATCGTGGCGGTCAGACACCGACATCTGCTCACTATAATATTTTAAACTGTCCGCAGAACCAATCATCGCAGCCAATGGTGAGCGTAAATCATGCGAAACAGATGACAATAAGGCTGAACGTAACTTTTCAGTTTCAGCCACGACCCGAGAGTTTTCCAACTGTAATGACAACTGTACCCGAGACACGGTTTGAGCAATATCATCAATCATCAACTCAGCCAAACGTTGTTGTTCAAAGCTGATGGTTTGGGGATGTTGGTTAAATTGAATCGCAATAACACCATATCCATCAACTAAATGAACTGGATTGAACCACCATTCCGACTGAGTCAATGTATTGGTAAAACGTCCGCAAGGTTTAGCATTTTTTTGCGTCCAGTCTGCTGCGATTTGATCTTTTTTATTCAATAAAGAAGCTGTCTCACCTAACTCTTGAGTCCCTATTCTCAACCAAACTGCTGCATTTAAAGCGCTTTCTAAATGTTGTTTCGCCACATTTAATACTTGCTCAATATCAACACAACTTGAGAGTTTCCTTTCCAGTTCTTGGAGTTGTAAGGAAACTGAATTTGCAGCACGTAAACTCAATACTTGAGCACGTAACTGATTTGCCAAACGTCCAACCAATAATGCCGTGACGATAAATGTCACAATCGTAATCACACCACGTTCGGCACTGATTCTAAACGTATAGCGAGGGTCAATAAAAAAGTAGTTATAAAGTAAAAAACAAATAAATACCGTTGCGAGGGTAATCACCATCCGTGCTCGCATAGCGACCAAAAGTACGGTAACAATAAAAATTAAAGCTAAATCACTATAACCAATAAATCGGTCACTCACGACCGCAGCAAAAAATCCAAGGAGAATGATAAAAATACTTTCAATCACTTCACGTTGATTAAAAGCGAAACCTTGCTCGAAAAATGATTTACTTGAAGCATCCCCTTGCTGTTGATGATCATTCTGCCTATCCTTCAACGGCTGAACAAAAGTGATCTCAAAAGGATGCTGTTTTTCTAAGAGTTGATCGGCAATATGATCTGAAAACAGCCGCTGCCACACTGATTTTTTGGGACTTTTACCGAGTAAAATATTCGATGCGCCATAATCATAAGCCGCTTGTAAAATACTTGAGGCGATATGATTGCTATATAGCAAATAAGTATCTGCACCTAACTTACGTGCCAAATTAAAAGCTTTAGTAACTGCAAAGGTTTGCCTGTCTTGATATCGACTCTTTTGAATCGACATCACGCTCCACGTTGCATTCCGTCTTTCTGCGATTCGATGTGCTCGTCTGACCAAATCCTCTGAAAACTCTGAACCATCAATCGCCAGCATGACATGATTTTGGATCGGAATAATTTGCCCTTGAGCAACAAACTTTTCTCGATAATCAATTTCCACTTGTCCAGCGACAGTTTGAATTGCTAAATCACGTAACGCAGTCAAATGTGCTGGCTTAAAAAAACCTTGCAAAGCATGCGGTGCAACATCCGCTCTATAAATTTTGCCGTGATTCATCCGTTCCAACAATTCTGGAACGGGCAAATCAACCAAGCGAATATCTTTCAGACGTTTCAATAACGCATCGGGAACTGTTTCACTGACTCGAATCCCTGTGATTTGATAGACCACATCATTCAAACTTTCGAGATGCTGGATATTTAAAGTGCTATATACATCAATCCCAGCATCAAGTAATTCATTGACATCTTGCCAACGATATTCATGGCGACTATTGGGTACATTACGATGTGCCAATTCATCAACCAACACAATTTCAGGTTTTAAACTCAGTATGTGATCGAGATCCATCTCATCCAAAGTTCGATCCTGATATTCAACATTCTTGCTTGGTATAACATTGAGCCCCTGAATCAAGCGTTCCGTATCAGATCGACCATGTGTTTCCACCACGCCCACAACCACATGATGACCTTGTTGCATCAACTCATGTGCTCGGGTCAGCATGGCATAGGTTTTACCCACACCTGGCGCTGCCCCCAAGAAAATGGTTAAACGTCCAGATTGTTCACGCTGACTATGTGCCAACCATGCATCAGCTTTATTGTTACGGTCGATCTGCATAAAGTTTGCTCTATCAACGTGGTGTAGAAGATAATTGATCTAATGCCAAGTTTAGCTGAAGTACATTCACTCGTGCTTGCCCATATATCCCCCATTGAGCAGGTTGAATATGTTGTTTGACCAGATTAGTAACCTCTTGCTCAGCTAAATAGTGTTGTTCAGCCACACGTTTGACCTGTAATAACGCACTCTCAGGTGAGATATCAGGATCAATCCCACTTCCCGAAGCAGTGATCATCTCATTCGGCACTTGCTCTGTCGTCGTATGATTGTGTTGCGCAAACTGTGCTGTTCTTTCTTTTATTTGCTGATGTAATTCCGGATTTGAAACAGCCAGATTACTTCCCCCAACCGCAAACGCATCATAGTCAATAGCACTAGGACGAGCGTGAAAATAGCGATCACTCACAAAGGACTGTCCAACCAAGCTTGACCCTACAATTTTACCATTCGTAGTAATTAAACTACCATTCGCCTGCGTTGGAAATATGAGCTGTGCAATCGAGACACTCGCACTGCAATACAGCACACCAGCAATCAGGAACCCAACCATAATCAAACCAAGGCTAGGACGGAGTAACGACTGAGACTCAATCATTGATGGAAGTTTTTCTAATGTATTCATTTCACACTCCTAAATCCACAACGAAACAACAAGATCAATCAGCTTGATTGCAATGAATGGAAATACCACCCCACCGACACCATAAATCAGCATATTACGGCGGAGTAATTGCAAAGCACTCGCTGGCTTGAATTGCACCCCTTTGAGTGCAAGTGGAATCAACATTGGAATAATGAGTGCATTAAAGATCAAAGCAGAAATAACAGCACTGCTTGGACTACTCAATTGTAAAATGTTGAGCACTTCAAGTTGAGGGATTGCCACGGCGAACAATGCAGGCAAGATAACGAAGTATTTAGATACATCATTTGCCAAAGAGAAGGTGGTTAACGCACCACGCGTGATCAATTGTTGCTTACCAATTTCGACCACATCTAACAGTTTGGTCGGATCAGAATCCAAGTCCACCATATTGCCAGCTTCTTTAGCGGCTTGCGTACCTGAATTCATTGCTAAACCAATATCGGCTTGCGCCAAAGCAGGTGCATCATTGGTACCATCCCCCACCATGGCCACTAACTTACCAGCAGCTTGCTCTTTACGAATACAGTTCAGCTTATCTTCTGGTTTAGCTTCGGCAATATAGTCGTCAACCCCAGCTTCAGCAGCAATTGCGGCGGCAGTTAAAGGATTATCCCCTGTCACCATAATGGTTTTAATGCCCATCTCACGTAGCAAAGCAAAACGCTCTTTAATCCCAGGCTTGATCACATCAGACAGCTCAATCACACCGAGGATCATTTCACGATCAATCACCACCAAAGGTGTTGCACCTTTACGAGCAACTGTTTCGACTACTTGCTTTAATTCAGCTTGAATCGTTTGATTTTGATAAGGTAATTGAATAATTGCATCATAAGATCCCTTACGAATCTGGCGATTTTCTGCCAAGTCCACACCTGAAATACGCGTCTGAGCACTAAAGGGAATAAACTGCATTTCAATCTCAGAAGAATGAACCTGTTCACCTTGTTCTTGAGCCAATTTAACAATCGACTTACCTTCAGGCGTTGGATCAGCTAAAGATGATAAGACTGCGGCTTGACGTAAGTTTTGAATCGCAACACCCTTGAGTGGATAAAATGCGGTTGCTTGACGGTCGCCATAGGTAATCGTGCCAGTTTTATCTAACAGTAACACATCAATATCGCCTGCCACCTCAACTGCTTTTCCTGACTTTGCCAATACATTGGCTTTTAATGCGCGGTTCATCCCTGCAATCCCAATTGCAGGCAATAATCCACCAATCGTCGTCGGAATCAAACACACCAACAAAGCAATCAACAACACAAGACTAATCTTGATTCCCACCATTGAACCTATGAACGGTAACGTTGCAACCACCACCACAAAAGTTATGGTCATAATGTTGAGCAAGATACTCAGTGCTATTTCATTCGGTGTTTTCTGACGGTTGGCACCTTCTACCAAAGCAATCATTCGATCTAGAAAGCTATGACCAGCTTCATTACTGACTCGAATAATAATTTGATCAGACAATACCTTCGTTCCTCCGATCACCCCTGAACGATCAGTATCAGCTTCACGGAGTACAGGCGCAGATTCACCAGTTACGGCTGATTCATTAATGGTGGCGAAACCTTGGATAATTTCTCCATCAGCAGGCACAATTTCACCGGCCTTGACCACGACTAAATCATCTTTTTTAAGTAAATTTGCAGATATGACATGTGGGGTCGCATTGAGGTCTGCGATTCGATTTGCAGTTAAATTCTCACGGGCTTGACGCAATGAAGCGGCTTGCCCCCGTCCTTTGGCCTCTGCAACAGCTTCTGCATAATTGGCAAATAACACCGTCACCAATAAAATCAAAGTCAGCAATAGACCAAAGCCTAAACTGGTACTTCCCATTAAAGTTGCAATAATGGTTAAAACAGTCCCCACCCATACACACGCCATCACAGGGTTTTTAAATGCATGTTGCGGCAGCAGTTTATAAAAGGTTTGCTGAATAATTGCTTTATTCAAAATATCCATTTGTGTCGCATTTGAATGATTCATTGAGCTTGCTCCACTAGATGTTTACAGATAAATAATCAGCAATTGGTCCAATCACCAACACTGGCATAAATTGCAATAACGTGAGGATCAATACAATTGCGATCAACGTCAGCGCAAATGTAGGCGACTCAATCTGTAAAGAACCTTTGCTTTCTCCAGCTTGCGGTTTGGTTGCCAAGCTCACGGCGATTAAAACAGGGATGATCAATACGCTATAGCGCCCTGCTAACAATGCGACACTCGCACTGAGATTCCACCACAAGCTGTCATCGCCCAATCCCTCAAAACCAGAACCATTGTTGGCATAAGCAGAGACATACTCGTAAAACACTTGGCTGATCCCGTGGAATGCAGGGTTTGAATTGCCTGTCAACGAAGGAAATGCGATTGCAATTGCAGTTAACCCAAGAATCACAACAGGCTGTAATAGGATCACGAATGCTAAAAGTTTAATTTCAGTGACTTCAATTTTTCGCCCAAATAACTCTGGAGAGCGCCCTGTCATTAAGCCTGCAATAAAAACGGCTAAGAACAAATAAATAAAGAACTGTAATAGACCACAACCGATCCCACCCCAAATCGCATTAATCAACATATTGCATAGCTCTAGCAAACCCGTCAGAGGGGAAGCAGAATCATGCATCATATTGACAGAGCCATTATTTACTTGTGTGGTCAAGCTGCCCCACAATGCGGATGTATCAGCGCCAAAACGGACTTCTTTCCCTTCCATCAATGCTGAGTTTGCAAGCAAAGATGATTTTTCAGTCCACAATGTCAACGAGGCAGAAGCAACTGACATCAATAACATCGTTCCGAAAATCATCCACATCAATTTCCGACGTTGGACAAAACGCCCGACCATAAACACCACAGATAATGGAATCAATAGGATGGCAATCATTGCAAGAACATTTGAAAGTGGAGTCGGGTTTTCTAAAGGCACACTGCTGTTTGGACCATACCACCCCCCACCATTACTCCCTAATTGCTTAATCGCAACCATCGGTGCCACTGGGCCAAGAGGGATACGTTGAGTTTGTACTTCTGCTGATTGATCCAAAACTTGTACAGTCGGGCCAGCAGAAAGCGTTGCTGGAACACCTTGAAACGTGAGCAATAAAGAGAAAATAAATGCTAAAGGAATAAAAAACCGAAATAATGGACGAATAATATCCATCCAAAAATTACCCAGATTAATATTTTTCCATGTCTTTTTCTCTGAGTTTTCTGTTTGACTCGGCTGTAAGAATAATGCTCTTAACATTGCCACTAATAGTGCCAATCCCATTAAAGGTGACAAGTATTGCAGCCCCACGATCACTGTCATTTGTGATAAATAAGAAAGCTGTGATTGTCCAGAATAATGCTGCTGATTGGTATTGGTCAGGAACGAAATCGCAGTATGTAACGCCAAATCCCAATTCATATTTGGAATATGATCAGGATTCAGTGGTAACCAAGCTTGTGTCATTAAAATAGTGACACTGGTCACCAACAATAAAATATTACTCAGAACAAAGGCTGCCAAATATTGGCGCCAATTCATTCCAACTTGTTTTACATTGAGAACAGTATAAATGGGCTGCTCTATCCATTTAAAAAATCGGTCGCTTCGCATCGGTTTTGCTTGCATCACATCGGCGAGATAGCGTCCTAAGGGATACGCTAGAAGCAATGCAAACATAAATACGGAAATAAATTCCCACATAGGTAATGCCATAAAAAAATAGTTCGGCATAAGTATGGAAATTGAGTGCGTAAATTCTCTATATTGAAAAAAGACTGATGCGTAAATTTTGCGTAAACTTATTTACTGCACACCTAAACCGCCTGATAGCGCAATTAAAATAACAGTATTGAAAAAATTTCCTATTTATTACAAAAAATCTTTGACCTTAAAAAAAATATTTTTCTTAAAAATGCAAAAAAAAATGCACTCCTCCAAAAAAAATAATTTATATTTTTCATGATTTTATCAATAAAAACACAGATGTATAAAATATATATAGATTATTTTCCGTTCATTTTCATGTAAAAAATCGTACTGAATAGTTCATTTAGAACATTTACTCTTATTTTAATTATGGTATTTTTGTTACATGAAGTTATAGCCAATCACAATAGACAACTGTTTTGTTGTTAATTCATAGCTTCTCAACACTTAAGAATCTTAAAAGTTCAAGGAAAGATTTAAAATGAAATTAAAACACCTTAGCACTGCAATGATCTTAGCAACGTTACCTGCAACTGGAGTTTTTGCAGCGGCGTTAGACCGTTCAGGTCAGTCTATGTCTGCTTTTTTACAGCCAGGCAACTACTTTGAAGCTGGAATTTCAGTTTTGGACCCAACAGTAGAAGGACAAGAAGCTGGTGGAACTGCAACAACACGAAAAATCGATGACATGGCGGGAGATTATTTTTTCCCAAGCGCTGCCCTAAAACTTCAACTCACTGACAAATTTTCATTTGGTTTACTCTACGATCAACCATTCGGCGCAGATGCAAAATACACTGGGGATAATGTATTTGTATCCAATCCAAATGATGGCGTATTATCAGCAAAATCTATTGATGGTATTGTTACAAAAAGAGCAATTGATGCTTTAGAAGCACAAGGTATACCAGTAAATGAACAATCAATTGCTCAGGCAAAAGCCCAAGTACAAAGCAGTCCTGAATTTCAACAACTTGCAGGTGCTTTGAATGCAGCTAAAGGCTATCTTGGTTCCAGCACAGACAGTAATAATACCGAAGTAAAAGTTGATACTCAAAACCTATCCATGGTCTTTGGCTTCCAACCAAATCAAAGCTTTAATTTTTATGCAGGCCCTGTGCTACAAACCGTTAAAGGTCATGTCAATCTGCGTGGTGAAGCATATAGTGTTTATAACGGCTATGATGCAAATATCAAAGAAACCACTGGTGTGGGTTGGTTAGCGGGTGCTGCATATCAAATTCCTGAAATTGCGTTAAAAGCATCGATCACCTACCGATCAGAAATCGACCATGATGTAAAAATCAAAGAAGATATGGCATTATTAGGTTTCCCTGCATTAGGTGGCATCCTTGCTGGTTTAGGGCTTGATGCTTCACAACTCGCTGCTTTAAGCGCTGACAACAAAACTAAAATTACTACACCACAATCAGTTAACCTTGATTTCCAAACTGGGATCATGGCGAACACTGTCGCATTTGCTAATGTACGTTGGGTGAACTGGAAAGACTTTTCAATTCAACCTGATAAATTTGGTAAGTTATCAAAACTCGTTGGTCCAATCATTGGACGTCCAGACGGTTTCAATCTTGTTGAATATGCTGATGACCAATGGTCAGTCAACGCAGGTGTTGGTCGTAAACTCAGCGAACAATGGGCTGGTAATGTTTCTGTAGGTTGGGACTCAGGCGCAGGCAACCCAATTACGACTTTAGGTCCTACAGAAGGCTACTGGAATGTGGGTTTAGGTGTTCAATATAGCCCTACTCCAGCGACCTTTATTGCAGGTGGTGTGAAGTACTTCTGGTTAGGCGATGCTAAAGCTCAAACTGGCGCTCAAGCAGGTACTAATGAATACGTTGCGAAGTTTGAAGACAATAACGCTCTAGCTTACGGCTTAAAAATCGGTTACCGCTTCTAATCTATATCAAGATAAAAAGACCGTCATACGACGGTCTTTTTTTACTCATAATTTACCGTTAAATAAAAAAATTAGAGTGAATAATCTATAAGCCCATATAACTCAACACCTTTCCATGACTTTAGCAGTTCATTTATTGACATTTGTAAAATATTTAGGCTTACCAAAATTATGTTACTTTCCGCGGCATTCTTGTTACACCGTGATATGAGAGAAAAATATCAATGAAGCTGCATGCCATTCAAAAAGCTGTATTACTCAGTTTACTACCAACGACCTCAGCCTTTGCTGCTGCATTAGATCGTTCGGGTCAGTCAATCGCTGCATTTTTACAGCCAGACAACTATTTTGAAGCGGGTATTACCTTTCTGAGCGCAGATGTTTCAGGAAAAGATACTTCACAAAATAATACAGGGGACATGGCAAACCAGTATTACTCACCAAGTGCCGCATTAAAAATTCAAGCAACTGAGCATTTTTCTATTGGTCTACTCTATGATCATCCTTATGGTGCTGATGCTGAATATCACGGTCAAAACAATTTTGTCGAAAATCGACCAGTACCTTTTAACGGCAGAACATCAGTTACGGTAAGCACCGAAAATTTAAATTTAATCTTTGGTTATCAGCCAAATCAAAACTGGAACGTTTATGCAGGTGCGGTTTATCAAACCTTAGACAGTACTGTGTTATTACGTGGCACTAGCTATAGCGCATACAATGGCTATGACTTTAAAACAGGTAAAGATGCAGCAGTGGGCTGGTTAGCGGGTGTCGCTTATCAAATTCCTGAAATCGCCCTTAAAGCATCCCTAACCTACCGTGCCAAGATCAAGCACGAAATGAATGCTTATGAAAAACATGGCGTAGCAGGTATGACTGGCAATGCTGGTTTTGATGCTATTTTAAATCAAATTAATCATTCAGAAGGTACAACTGAGATTACCACCCCACAGTCG
Organism: Acinetobacter sp. 2JN-4; assembly: GCF_003687745.1. Taxonomy (NCBI): domain Bacteria; kingdom Pseudomonadati; phylum Pseudomonadota; class Gammaproteobacteria; order Moraxellales; family Moraxellaceae; genus Acinetobacter; species Acinetobacter sp. 2JN-4. Next base: position 441,209 of record NZ_RDNY01000001.1, read on the forward strand.
ATCAATCTCGATTTACAAACAGGGATCATGGAAAATACCGTTGCCTTTGCTAACATACGTTGGGTCAACTGGAAAGACTTTGCTATTCGTCCTTATAAGTTTGGTGCTGCATCCGTACTCGCTCCTGTTGTGAGTAGCACTGGCAAAAAAGAAGGTTTCGATCTCGTCGCTTATACCGATGATCAATATTCGGTTACTGCGGGTGTAGGACGTAAACTGAATGATCAATGGGCAGGTAATCTATCTGTCGGTTGGGACTCTGGTGCAGGTAATCCAGTCACCACACTTGGACCAACAGAAGGATACTGGAATGTTGGTGTCGGGGTTCAATACAGCCCTGCTCCAAATTACTTCATTGCTGGCGGTGTGAAATATTTCTGGTTAGGTGATGCCAAAGCACAATCTGGTTCTCAGTTTGATACGCCTAATTATATCGCCGAGTTTAACAATAACGATGCGATCGCTTACGGTATGAAAATTGGTTATAAGTTCTAATTGCATTTGATAAAATAAAAGGCGCTTTATGCGCCTTTTATTTTATACATTTTTCACACGATGGTGAAAAAACACATATTATTCTGGAATATTACGTTGCGATACAGAGCGAATCGCTTGCTTCAATGCTTCATAGCCATGAAGTGGTGGAAATTGTGGAAACTCAGCAATGACATTATCTGGCGCATCAAATAAGAAACCATGATCTGCTTCACCAAGCATCGTTGTATCATTATAAGAGTCGCCCGCTGCGATTACACGAAAATTCAAACCATGTAATGCTTTGACTGCTTGACGCTTTTGATCAGGTTGACGCAGTTTATACGCGGTAATCATACCATTTTCATCTGTCTCTAACTTATGACAGAAAATAGTTGGCCAACCGAGTTGCTTCATCAACGGATGTGCAAACTCATAGAAAGTATCAGACAAAATAATCAGTTGAAAATGAGTACTCACCCAATCAACAAACTCCTTTGCTCCTTCAAAAGGCCCCATATCAGCAATCACAGCCTGAATATCGTTTAAACCCAGACCATGTTGTTTTAAGATATTTAGACGTTGCGTCATCAGCACATCATAGTCTGGAATATCACGCGTGGTCGCTTCGAGTTCTTTAATCCCTGTTTTTTTTGCAAAATTAATCCAGATTTCTGGAACTAAAACCCCTTCAAGATCTAGGCATACGATTTCCATGAATGCGTCCAATGTTGGTTAAAAATTGCTGTATCATACCATTAACATTTTCAATTTTTTGCGCTGTTGTTGAATAAAACGACTTTATTCTGCAAGATTAAAGTTGACGGCAAGCCCTCCGCTTTGCTTAGAATGATTTACAATTATGCCCAAGCCTATCGCCAGGAACATTCATGACTGTTATTCCGACTATTGACCTTGTAGATGCTCTCGCTGCTGACTATGCAGATAAATCACCACGAGAAATTTTAGAACTTGCTTTAAGCCAATCAGGTGAAATCGCTATTTCTTTTTCAGGCGCTGAAGATGTTGTATTGATTGATATCGCATCTCGTATTGGCAAACCCTTCCGTGTATTTAGTTTAGATACCGGGCGCTTGCATGCCGAGACGTATCAGTTCATCGAAACTGTGCGTAAACATTACAAGATCAATATCGAAATTTGCTTTCCTGAATCAGCAGCAGTTCAGCAACTTGTAGATGAAAAAGGCTTATTTAGCTTTTTTGAAGATGGTCATCAGGAGTGTTGTGGCGTCCGTAAAGTACAGCCTTTACGTAAAAAGTTAGCAACTTTAGACGGCTGGATTACAGGTCAGCGTAAGGATCAAAGCCCAACGCGAAGTGACGTTCCAGTGGTTCAAGCCGATGTTGGTTTTTCAGGTGAAGGTAAGCAATTGATTAAATACAATCCACTTGCGAACTGGAGCAGTGCGGATGTATGGAGTTATATCCGTATGATGGAAATCCCATACAATCCATTGCATGAGCGTGGTTTTATTTCGATTGGTTGTGAGCCATGTACGCGTGCCGTACTTCCAAATCAGCATGAGCGAGAAGGACGCTGGTGGTGGGAAGAAGCCACACACAAAGAATGCGGCTTGCATGCTGGCAATCTCAAAAAATAATCAATTACAGATTTGGTATATTAAAACCACTGATTAATCAGTGGTTTTATTTTTTATGACTGCCGTGTACAAAGTCATATTTTAACCAGAACAAACCGTATATACTCGACAGAACGGTTCAATAATTCTAATAAGAGTTATAGGGTCTGTTGACACTTCATGGTTGAAATATCAGCAAACCCTACGAGTATCTTATAAAAAATGCGACGAGAGGCTAATCTGCTATGCGCCCATTACACCCAATCGACTTCATTTTTCTTTCATTAGAAAAAAGACAACAACCTATGCATGTAGGTGGCTTGTTTTTATTCGAACTTCCTAAGAATGCTTCGCCGACTTTCGTGCATGACTTAGTGGAAGAAATTCGCCAATCAAAAAGCATTCCAGTCCCTCCATTTAATAACCAACTTAATGGTTTATTTTGGGGTGAAGACAATGAATTCGACCTAGATCATCATTTCAGTCATATTGCACTACCGAATCCCGGACGTATTCGCGAATTGCTGGTCTATATTTCACAGCAGCATAGTTCACTAATTGATCGTGCCAAGCCACTATGGACCTGTGACATTATTGAAGGCATTGAAGGCAATCGCTTTGCCATGTACTTCAAAATCCACCATGCGATGGTTGATGGCGTTGCGGGTATGCGCTTGATTGAAAAATCACTATCTAAAGATCCAAACGAAAAACACGTTGTGCCTTTATGGTGTGTTGAAGGAACGCGCGGTAAACGTTTAAAAGTACCAAAACCACCAACAGTCAGCAAAATCAAAGGGTTTATAGATGGGATTAAATCTCAGCTTGAAGTCACCCCTAAAGTCATGCAAGAGTTGTCTCAAACCATATTTAAAGAAATGGGGAAAAACCCAGACTACGTTTCAACCTTTCAAGCACCGCCTTCAATTTTAAACCAGCGTGTCAGTTCTTCTCGTCGTTTCGCAGCACAATCTTTTGAGCTGAATCGCTTGCGCTATATTGCTAAAGTCTTGGGTGTGACCATCAATGATGTAGTACTTACCGTGTGCTCAGGTGCATTGCGTGAATATTTAATTAGCCAAAATAGTCTGCCGAAAAAACCGCTCATTGCGATGGTTCCTGCCTCATTACGCACAGATGATTCAGACGTCAGTAACCGTATCACCATGATTTTGGCAAATCTTGCGACGCACATTGAAAATCCGATTGAACGTTTAGAAATTATTCGTCGTAGCGTACAAAACTCTAAACAACGTTTTAGCCGTATGACTGCAAATGAGATTTTGAACTATAGTGCTGTTGTGTATGGACCAGCAGGTCTAAATATCGTTTCAGGCATGCTGCCTAAACGCCAAGCATTTAACCTTGTGATTTCGAATGTACCCGGTCCACGTGAGCCTTTATATTGGAATGGGGCAAGACTAGATGCTTTGTACCCTGCTTCAATCGTTATGGATGGTCAAGCGCTGAATATCACTTTGACCAGTTATCTCGATAAACTTGAGGTTGGACTGATTGCATGTCGCAATGCATTACCTAAAATGCAAAATCTACTGACTCATTTAGAAGAAGAAATTCAACGTTTTGAACAAAAGATTCAAGAGTTCGAAAAGCAAAAAATTGCGAATTAACTTTCAGAAAAAACTAAGGGGCTTTCATAGCCCCTTAGTTTTTAATTGCGCGACACCGTTGTAGCAGTTGATGGCAAGCAGAGCGGATCATAGCTGTGGTAATCGGAACTTCTTTACCTTGGCTATCGACCATGTAACATGTATTTACAGGGGTGCTGTCCAAAACATGCTTAAAACCGTGACTCACTAATCTTTTACTAACATTCATATTATATACCTCATTATATTTGCTAAGGCACTGAAAAATGCCTATGGCTAATCTTATGGTTCTAGTATTTAAAATTCATGATAGAAAGTAAAATTTCAGTTGTAACAAGGATTAAGCGAAATCTTGTTACAACTTTAGCTTAAAATGATATCGTATTGCTCTTGCGTATATAGATTTTCAACTTGGAATTTTATGACGCGGTTCACAAAATGCTCTAAATCCGCCACGGCTGGGGCTTCTGCTGTTAAGAGCCGATCAATCACCGCTGGATGCGCAACGACAGTAAAGCCACCCTTGGAGTCAAATGCACGGGCATATCGCATGACCTCTCGAAATATTTCGTAACATACTGTCTCTGCTGTTTTCACATATCCTCGTCCCTGACAGGTTGGGCAAGATTCACAAAGCAAATGTTCCAAAGATTCACGCGTACGTTTACGTGTCATTTCAACTAAACCAAGCTCAGAAACTTGAGTAATTTTGGTCTTCGCATGATCACGTTCGAGCATTTTCTCAAACTGACGCATCACCTCTTCACGATGCCCAGCTTCTTGCATATCAATAAAATCAATGATCAGAATGCCACCCAAATTACGCAAGCGGAGTTGCCTACTAATCACTTGCGTGGCTTCCATATTGGTTTTAAAAACCGTATCTTCTAAGCTTCGACCACCAACATAAGAACCTGTATTGACATCGATCGTGGTCATTGCCTCAGTCTGGTCGATCATCAGATAACCACCAGATTTAAGTGCGACGCGCGTTTGCAATGCTTTTTGGATGTCTTCTTCGACGTTATACAAGTCAAATAATGGCTTTTCCCCCGGATAGTGAATCAGGCGGTTTTTGATCATCGGTACAAATTCATCGACAAACTCACTAAGTTTGGCATGGATTTCACGTGAATCGACATAGATTTTAGCGGTTTCACCACTTGCAAGATCACGAACAATTCGCTGTGGAAGTGGCAATTCTTCGAAAATGATTTCAGGGGTCGCAACTTCTTTTTGTTTGCGTTGAATATACTCCCAAAGTTTACTTAGATAATTCATATCTTGGGCGATTGCAGCTTCGTCCACACCCTCTGCTGCCGTACGTACAATCACACTACCGGGAAGAAGGTGTTCTTCCTGAATGTGCTCAATGATGCCACGCAGTCGATCTCGTTCTTCCTCAGATTCGATACGCTGGGATACCCCAATATGATTGCCATAAGGCATAAGCACGAGATAACGCGATGGAATAGAAAGATCAGTGCTTAAACGTGCACCTTTGGTCCCCAACATGTCTTTCATGACTTGAACCGTAAGCATTTGCCCCGGATGCAAAAGTTCAAAAACATTTGGGGTTGGCTGTGAACGCGGCCAGACCATATCATTGATATGTAAAAAGGCAGTTCTCGATAAACCGATATCCACAAAAGCCGCCTGCATACCGGGCAATACCCGTACAACTTTGCCTTTGTAAATATTACCGACCAACCCACGTTTTACTGTACGTTCAACAAATAGCTCATTGACCGTACCATTTTCGATTAATGCCACACGACATTCCATCGGTGTGACGTTAATTAGCAACTCTTCAGCCATAACCAACTCAAAACTTTATAAAAATTCTTATATCCGAAAGTATCAGCGAAATGCCTTTATGCTTTCTAATAACTGTGCTGTTTCATGCAAAGGTAAACCAACAACATTGCTATAACTGCCACGAATCTGAGGAATATATTGTGCAGCAATTCCTTGTATCGCATATGCCCCTGCCTTTCCGATCGGCTCACCCGTTGCCCAGTATTTTTCCATTTCTGCATGGCTCAATACTTGTAACTCAACCTGAGTTTTTACTACTGTACTAAGCATCTTAGAGGATTGAGCGACACATAGTCCAGACAACACGTCATGCCAGTGTCCTGAAAGCGCCGACCAAATTTCAAAGGCGTGCTGCTTTGACTCGGGTTTACCTATAATCTTTCCAGCAAAACTCAAATTGGTATCTGCAGCAATCACAACTGCTTCAGGATAACGTGTTAAAACAACTTTGGCTTTGTCTTTCGCCAAACGTTCAACATAGTGTTCGACTGTTTCACCCGCCAATACTGTTTCATCCACCTCTGGACTAAAAACCTGAAAGTCCAAACCGAGTTGCTGTAACAGCTCCTGTCGACGAGGAGAGCTGGATGCTAAAATTATATTCGCCATTTATGTAAACAATAATAAATGACAGGCCATGCAAGTATACCCGTAATGAGCGGTTGCCAATGTCGTGCAATTGAGAAATGTGTACCTGCAATCGTCTGAGCCACCCACAAAAAGGTAATATGTGCAGTAATCGCAATAATCGCAATCACCCATGAATTAGCAAAGGTCAAAATTCGACGTTCACGGATAAAATAGCGTGTCGAAAAACAAATCAGAACAAAGCTCAGTGCATTTAAGCCAAGCGGTGCATCTAACAATAAATCGACAAAGACCCCCATCGCAAATGCGAACCAAATACCACACCAAACGGGCTGATAGAGAATCCAAAATAACGTGATCATCAACATTACCGACGGTCGCCATCCAGATGTATCATAAGCCAATGGATAGACCATCAGTACCGACCCAATCACAATGGAGAGAATAATCATCCAAAGTGGGTCTTTATTGGTTCTGGCATAATTTAATTTAGCGATCGGCATAAGGCTGCTCCTTTGCCAAAGATTCTGAGAACAGAACCACGACATGATGACCACTGGCCAACTGTGCAGTCGGCATGACATCAATTTCAGCAAACTCACCCGAGTTATGACGGCTGACCTTAGACACTGTTCCGACTAAGTAACCTGCTGGAAAATGTTCACCTAAACCAGAACTAAAAACTTTGTCGCCCACTTTAATATTTGCACTGGTTGGCACATATTGCATTTTTAGCTGTCCCAAATCACCAGTACCAGACACAATCGCTCGCATTCCCGTACGCTCTAAACGTACCGATAAGGAATGTTCTTTATCTGAAAGCAACATGATTCGGGCACTATGCGGATAGACATCGATAATTTGCCCCATGATCCCTTTGTCATCTAAAACGGTCTGACCGATTTTAAGATGATCGAGCGCACCACGATTGATAATAATAATATGACGTAGTGGATCTGCATCTGTACCGATTACTTCGGCGATTTGCATACGACCATCGATAATCAATGGGGTATCAAGTAGACCACGCAATCGATTATTTTCAGCAGAAAGTTCTGAAAGTTTTTGCAAGCGAACCTGTGCTTGCAATAACTCAGCTTGCATCGCGGTATTTTCACGGCGCAACTGAGCTTCAGACTTGGTTTGTTGATTCAGCCATTCACGCGACAGTACTGGATAACTTGCCAGCGCATAAATTGGATTATACGCAGCGTACAATACTTCTCTGGCAGGTTGAACCACATGTGGCATGCGCCAATCAAAGAAAAGCACGACCAAACATGTGATGACCGCAATAACAAACGAACGAAAAGAGGGCGGTTTTCTTGAAAAAAGATTCGGTTGCACCGCCTATTCCTTATGAATTAACCAACAAACAGCATGTCATGGTTTGGATTGTCAAAGAACTCTAATACTTTACCTGCACCACGCGTAACACAGGTCAGCGGTTCTTCTGCCACAACGACAGGTAAGCCTGTTTCTTGCGCGATCAATTTATCGAGATTACGGAGTAATGCACCACCACCAGTCAGTACGATCCCACGCTCTGCAATATCAGATGAGAGTTCAGGCGGTGTTTGTTCAAGTGCTGATTTCACCGCACTTACAATACTTTGTAATGGATCAGTAATCGCTTGGGTAATTTCATCAGAAGTTACGGTAATGGCACGAGGAACACCTTCAGCCAAGTTACGACCACGCACTTCAATCTCAAGCGTTTTGCCATCTGCATCTGCAATCGCCATACCGACTTCTTTTTTAATGACTTCAGCAGTTGTTTCACCAATCACGCAACCATGCGCTTTACGCACATAATTGATAATTTGCTCATCAAAAACATCACCACCGATACGTAGAGAGTCCGCGTAAACACAACCTTGTAATGAAATAATAGCAATTTCAGTGGTACCACCACCAACATCAACCACCATCGAACCACATGCTTGCTCAACTGGCATACCTGCGCCAATCGCAGCAGCCATTGGCTCTTCGATCAGACGAACTTCACGCGCACCTGCATTAAATACGGCTTCACGAATCGCGCGACGTTCAACCAAAGTTGATTTGCATGGTACGCAGACCACAACTTTTGGATGATTGGGGAACAAGCGTTTTTCATGTACTTTACTGATAAACTGATGCAGCATCGTTTCAGTAACTTCAAAATCAGCAATCACACCATCTTTCATGGGACGAATGGCTGAAATATTCGCTGGGGTACGGCCTAACATTTGTTTAGCATCAAGACCAACAGCAGCAACTATTTTTTGTGAACCACTGTGACGAATCGCCACAACTGTCGGTTCATTTAATATAATGCCACGGCCTGGTGCATAAATAAGTGTATTTGCAGTACCTAAATCTATGGCTAAATCCGGCGAAAACAAGCCAAGTAGTCTTTTTAGAATCACGGGGGCGTTCTCAATTAAACTTTGTGTGAATACAAGGTGGCAACTTTAACTAAATGTGATGATTTGAACAAGTCAATCGCTTATTATAACGCACTATATTTTGAATTTTTTTGATACTGAATTAGGTAAAGTTATGTCTACATCATCTGATGCGTCACAGACAGCGGATCTAAATGCGCAAACTGTATCGCAAATCGCAAATTTGGCTCGCTTATCCCTAAATGACACGCAATCTGCTGAATATGCTCAAAGTTTGAATAAAATCTTAGGTATGATGGAAACATTAAAAGGCATTAACACCGATGATGTTGAACCTTTAAAAAGCCCATTTGATCACCCACAACCCTTACGTACTGACGTTGTGAGTGAAACTAATCACCGTGATGAATACCAAGCGGTCGCTCCTGCGACAGAAGCAGGTTTGTACCTAGTTCCTCGTGTAATTGAATAATTTTTATTCGATTAGTCAATATTTTATATTTAGAATGTAAAGAAATTTTTCATATGACAGATTTACATCGCTTAACAATTCGTGAACTCTCTGAAGGCTTACAACAAGCCCAATTTTCATCACGTGAATTGACTGAACATTATTTAAAACGTATCGCCAAAATTGACACAAAAGTAAAGAGTTATGTGACGGTTACAGCAGAACAAGCTTTGGCTGAAGCGGATGCCGCTGATGCTGCATTAAAAGCTGGCAATGCATCTGTACTTGCAGGTATTCCACTGGCGCATAAAGATATTTTTTGTACCAAAGGCATTAAAACCACTGCTGGTTCAAAAATGCTGGATAACTTCATCTCCCCTTATGATGCAACTGTGGTGGCCAAAGCCAAAGCTGCGGGTCTTGTGACCTTAGGTAAGGTGAATATGGATGAATTCGCCATGGGTTCAACCTCGGAAAGCTCTTACTTTGGTGCAACAGGCAACCCTTGGGCACTTGATCATGTACCGGGTGGTTCATCAGGTGGTTCTGCTGCTGCTGTAGCGGCTGATCTCGCACCGATTGCTACAGGTACGGATACTGGCGGTTCAATCCGTCAACCTGCCTCATTCTGCGGTTTAACAGGCTTAAAACCGACGTATGGTCGTGTTTCTCGCTTCGGTATGATCGCCTATGCCTCATCACTGGATCAGGGCGGTCCAATGGCACGTACTGCCGAAGACTGTGCTTACTTGATGAATGTAATCGCAGGCCATGATGCCAAAGACTCAACCTCTATCAATAAAGAAGTTGATGACTACGTTGCAAACTTGAACGGTACATCGGTCAAAGGCTTACGTATTGGTATTCCAAAGCAATACTTCAACGTCTCTGGTTTAGATGCTGAGGTCAAAGCCCGTGTCGAAGAATCATTGAAAAAACTTGAGGAAATGGGCGCAAGCTTAGTTGAGATTGATCTCAACATGACCGAAGCCTATGTTCCAACTTATTACCTGATCGCTCCTGCGGAAGCTTCATCGAACCTGTCTCGTTTTGATGGCGTACGGTATGGCTACCGCTGTGAAAATCCTGTGGACTTGATGGATTTGTACAAGCGTTCACGTTCAGAAGGTTTTGGTGCAGAAGTACAACGTCGTATCTTGATTGGTACTTATGCCCTTTCTGCTGGTTATTACGATGCATACTATGTCAAAGCACAAAAAGTACGTCGTCTGATCCAACAAGATTTCTTAAAAGCATTTGAAAATGTCGATGTAATCGCTGCGCCATCTGCACCAACCACAGCGTATAAGATCGGTGCGAACCTCAGCCCAACTGAAATGTATTTAGGCGATATTTATACCCTCGCGGTGAACTTGGCAGGTCTTCCAGCCATTAACGCCCCTGTTGGTTTTGATCAAGAAAGCTTGCCTGTCGGCTTACAGTTAATTGGTAACTACTGGTCAGAATCACAATTACTTTCGATTGTGCATCAATATCAACAAAACACAGACTGGCATACCAAGCGTGCTAGCGTTGCTGAGGAGACTGCATAATGACTGAAGCTCAAAAGTTGGCTAAACCAAAATCAAATCTGATTGACGGTTGGGAAGTTGTTATCGGGATCGAGATTCACACGCAGCTTGCAACTAAATCAAAAATCTTCTCAGGTTCATCGACTGAATTTGGTCAAGACCCAAATACACAAGCTAGCCTCGTTGATTTGGCGATGCCGGGTGTATTGCCTGTATTGAATGCAGAAGTGGTTGATCTTGCGATTCGCTTTGGTTTAGGGATTGATGCTTATATCGACCAAGCATCTGTGTTTGCACGTAAGAACTATTTCTACCCTGACTCTCCAAAAGGCTATCAGATCAGCCAAATGGACAATCCAATCGTTGGCTTGGGTCATATTGATATCCAACTTGAAGATGGCACGATCAAGCGCATAGGCGTTACTCGCGCGCATCTTGAAGAAGATGCAGGTAAATCTATCCATGACCAGTTTGAAGGCATGTCAGGAATCGATTTAAACCGTGCAGGTACTCCGTTACTTGAGATCGTATCTGAACCAGATATGCGTTCGGTTGAAGAAGCAGTTGCTTATATCAAATCGATTCACACTTTAGTGCGTTGGTTAGGTATTTCTGATGGCAACATGGCGGAAGGTTCATTCCGTTGTGACTGTAACGTGTCTTTACGTCGTCCTGATCAGCCATTTGGTACACGCTGTGAGTTGAAAAACCTCAATTCATTCCGTTTCATTGAGCAAGCGATCAATGTTGAAATTGAACGCCAAATGGAAATCTTGGAATACGGCGGCAAGATCGACCAAGAAACACGTTTGTTCGATCCAGTGAAAATGGAAACTCGTTCGATGCGTTCGAAAGAAGAAGCGAACGACTATCGCTACTTCCCTGACCCTGACCTGCTTCCTGTCATCATTGCTGATGAGCAGATCGAAACGGCACGTGCTGCCCTTCCAGAATTACCTAAAGCGCGTCGTGCACGTTTCATCGCTGACTTTGGTGTGACTGAATACGATGCACATGTGTTGACGCTGTCACGCGAAATCGCAGACTTCTATGAGGTTGTTGTGGTTGCTGCGGGTGGTGCGAAACAAGGTAAAATTGCGGCTAACTGGGTAATGGGTGAATTTTCAGGTGCTTTAAACAAAGCGGGCCTAGAATTGGCGGATTCTCCTGTTTCTGCGGAGCAATTGGGCGGTATGGTGGCACGTATTGTGGATAACACCATCAGCGGTAAGATTGCGAAGCAAGTGTTTGGCTTTATGTGGGAAGCAGAAGGTAAATCTGCAGATTACATCATTGCTGAGAAAGGCTTGAAGCAAGAAACTGATACGGGTGCGATTGAAGCGATCATCAAAGAAGTACTTGCAGCCAATGAAAAAATGGTTGAGGAATACAAGTCTGGTAAGGAAAAAGCCTTTAACGGTCTTGTCGGTCAAGTGATGAAAGCGTCTAAGGGTAAAGCCAACCCTGCTCAAGTCAATGAATTAATGAAAAAATTGATTGGTTGATTAGTTGGCTAGTCAATTTATTTCATGATATAAAACCTCACTTAATGTGGGGTTTTATAATTTTAATACGATAAAACATCCAAACAATAAATTTTAAATTCAACCAACATGATCGTAAAACTTATGAAAAATAAATTATTACTTAGCGCCTCTTTATTTCTAATCAGCACACCTAATTTTGCACAACAGCCTAAAGTCCCTAAAGCAGATGCTCAAGCTATTTTTAAAGCTGCAGATTTCAAAAGAACCAAATATGGCTGGGAAGGTAATTGTGATACTGGTGAAATTATCATTTATAAAGATTTAAATGGTGACGGTCGTAAAGATGCCGTTATTCAAGATAATAGCAGCATGTGTTATGGCAGAACTGGTGTCGGTTACTATATTGTTTCACAGCAAAAAAATGGTAAATGGAAGCAGTTATTTAGTAATCCGGGCATCCCCACCTTTTTGAAAACCAAAGGAAAAGATGGCTGGCCAGATATTGAAAATGGTGGTCCTGGTTTCTGCTTTGCAGTTTATCGTTGGGATGGTCAAGCCTACGAAGTTAATCGTTATGAATATGAAGGTAAGGCTTGTGAGTTAAGATAAATAAATCAGACTCTCTCAGTTCAATGAGCCAATCAATCAATTGATTAGTTAAACTGATCTAATTTCTAACAGAACCCGCTTTAGAGTGGGTTTTTTAAGAGAATTTTTTCATACTATCTCTTAAAATTTCTAAAAATATATGATTGCGATTTTTTGCATCATTTACGATTGCATCAAAAGACATAATAAACGTTGGTGTTGGTACTAAGTGACCATTTGGTTTTTCTGTTTTAAACTCTTGATAGAAAACTTTACCTTTAGAATATAATGGAGACCAATTTTGCTGACGTAATCCAATTGCCATCTCATCATTCACTTGAATTACAGCATAGAACCAAACTCTTTGGATTTTCGGACAATATTCCACTAGTTTCCTAGCACGTTTCATTAATTGATTAACAGCATATTGATTTTCTTTTTCATCATCAGTTTTCTTCTTGATTTCAACGACCACCACATCTACCACTTCTACGTCTAATGGATCGGCTGAAAAGATCATTGTTATATCTGGACGTCCATTGTCATCTACTTTTTCGTCATCTAAGCGAATAGCATTTATGACCTTTTCCATTCTTTTTTCGCTAAGAATAGTTCTAAACACCATGAACTTATCATCTAAAAGCCAAGCATTATTTTGATAGACATTTGAACAAACTTCATCCCCACAATACTCACTAAATTTTGGCACAATAAGATCATGAATTTCAGATTCTTTATTTTCTTCAGAAAATTCTGCCATTTTATCAATTATTTTTTCACGATATAAAATGTACTCCGTTAAAGTTCTTGATGATAACTCTAAAGCTTTTTGATAATTTCTATCACTCAAATGATCACTTTGTAAAACTTCTTTCTGTTTTTGAAAAAACTTTTGTTGCGCCGTATTAAGAGCAGAATCTTTATCTATAAGACCTATTGTATCCGTCTCAAAAAAACCTAAAAGATGGGGAAACTTAGCTTCAAACTCTTTTTGAGTCTTCTTATTAAGTTCATTAATCTGAGGAATTTTTTCAGATAAAATTTTACCTATTTCACCTCTAAGAATTTGATATAGCTTGGTGTCATCAATATGATCAGGAAAAATTATTTTTTGACGAGCACTATCTGAATGTGAATTAAATAATTCTGACTCGAATAGAAATATACAATGATGATCAGAAGGAAACGAAGAGGGAGGGATTAAATTGTTGATAGGAATTGTTCGTCCATCAATACTGAATGCTACCAATGAAGTACCTTTAGCTTTAGCATCTAAGTTTACATGGTAGTAAATTTTAATATCTGAGTGAAGATCCAATCCATGATCCTCAACAATAACCTCACTCATTCGAGGTAAATCATCTGCAGTTATTATCTCTTCCTGAGAGAAAAACCCTCTATCAAAATTTTTATCTTGTGTATTTAATTTTACAGTAATTCTAAAATCTCTTTTTTGGCCTTTGAACGAAATCAAAGTAGGTAAAAAATGATTTATTATTTCAGACTTTAATACTGAAGGTATTAAGTCATCATAAGATTTGATTTTTTTATTCGAAAAACCAGTAAAAAATAATGTTGTTTTATTTTTTTGATCAACATTTGAAGTTGTTAAAATTGATGCACCATCAAAACCATCTTTAAAAATAAATTCTCTTTGAAATTTATCCCATGTACTAACAATTTCTACTTTGTTGAAGTATTTCAAAAAAACTAAACGACCTAAGCCCTTATGTAGTTCATCACGAGGTTTCAATAGAGTTTTAAATCTAATAAAATTTTCTTCATTAAATCCTGCTCCATTATCTATAATTCTTATACTCAATCTTTCAGCTGATTTGAATAATGGTATATCCACTTCAACGTGGATTTCAGTTGCGTCAGCATCAAAAGCATTAGCCAGTGCTTCAAAGTAAACTAATTGTAATGAGGAATTGTGGAAAAACAATCTAATGGCACTACTTGTTTCGATTTCCATCTACTCCCTCCAAATATTTCAATAGTTAGTCACTCTTTGAAATATCATAACTCAAAAGTATCTTCTATAACCTCTTATGTCTCCATCGGCACGAAGATTTATGTCGCATTCATTCTATAGAATAATTACTTTCAGGAAGTTTTAAAAATCTCTCACAAGTACTTATCACTCCCCTCTTAACACACCCAACTTATTCCATATATCAGGTGTTAAAAAAGTCGTGACTAATTTATTTAAATCAATATAACGCAACGTTCCTTGCAACTGCTGTCTGACCGCTGGGTCTTTGACAATATCCTCACCCGCACTCTGACCTAACTGCTGAAAAGCCTCCCCAACCGCTTGAATGCCCTCTGCCTGAATCACTGCTTTGGTCTGAGTTGAACACTGCTCCACAATTACACGCTGTAAAACTTGTGCCAACTTTTGATCAAGCTGAGTTTTTTGCTCAGGCGTGACATTACTAAACGTTTTTAAATCAGGATGTGCCGCTAAAGCACTATAGGTCCATTGCAATACCGTGGTTTTATCGGCTGCCGTGGTCGCTTTAACTAAACAATCACTGAGTTGATCAACTGTAGGTCCTGCCATTGCCACTTGAGTTGTGCCTAACACAGCCGCAGCCATCAATACAGAACGACTCAAATGAGAAAATTTACGACGGGGAGAAATATAAACACGAGACATAAGCACAGTTCCAAATTGCAATCTGTCTCTTTGTACCATAGAGCCAATACAATCATCTGTGAGACTGTGTAACTACAGGTATCATTTCACAGCCGCTTCGATCAAATCTAATTCCCACACACCACCAGCAGCTAAACCTTTACACATTCCCGTCCACATATCTCTACTTTGGACAAACTTTTGACCATCCCAAACCCACTCCGAACTTGACCAACAATCCCCAACACCTCGACCTTTTTGCGCACTACCAATCACGCCAGCACCAAAATCAGAAGCATGTTCCGTCACAAAAGTGGCTTTACCCTTTAATGACTCATCCATCACCCACGCACCATAACCTTCGTTATAAGCAGCACGCCAGCATAAGCTCATTGCCAATACTTTATGATTACTTAACTTATAAAGTTGGATCGGCTGAGATTGCGCACCATCACGAGCATAATCATAAGTCCCTTCACAGAAACCCTCCTCTTTTGGAGTCGGTTGTGCTGCCATTAAACGCTGATAAATAGATGGGTACTGCTTGTTACTCGGTTGCAAGGTCAAATAAGGCTCAGTTGCGGTATTGACCCGCTTGATCACTCGTTTAGGCTGAGCCTTTAAGACCTTAGATTCATCGCCCTTGCCTTTTTTCACCAGTGCGCCTACTGTTCCGACACGCTTCTGAAAATCATCCATTTTCAATAAAGTCGCCGTCATACCAGCGTCCGAGATTTGCCATTGGAAAAACGCATTTTTAAATACAATTTCTGATTTTTGTTGCGCCTGTTGCAATAAAGCCGTGACTTGCGATACAGAGAGTTTTCCCATTAAGGGAGATTCATTGCCATCCACCTTAACCTGTCCTAAGTCTTTTCCATTGAGATAGAATCGAATATTTTTCAGTTTATTGGCTGGAATGCTTTGTTCATCATATAGCGTTAAAGCAAACTTGGCTGTCACCGCTTGCTTCGCACCTGCTTGGCGTGTCAAAAGTAATGAAGCTGGATTATCCCCTCCAGCATCCGCTTGATAGCCAGCCGCACGACAAGTACCTGTATTGCTGCAATACATTTCCCAGTTTTGATGGAAAAAAGCAATTCCTTTTATCTCTTGAGCAACAGCAACGGAGCTCATCGCAACTAAACAACAACCTGACAGCAAATTTTTCATGGCTTTTCTCTATTTGGTTTATTTATTATTCATCTCAACAGCAGTTTAACGCTTTTTCTAATTACAATCTAAGCAGAAGATGCCTAAGCACTTAACCTACTCGTATTTAATAACCTCAGAAAATGATTAACTCGCACGCTCTTTTCTTTCGTTCGGTAAATTGCATAAATGGGTGCAATACATGGTTGATCCGCTTCTAAGGGACGATAGACAATCTGCTTATTCCAAAACTCTTGAATAGAGGCTGGTACGATCGAGAGTCCAATCCCTGCCGCAATCAAATTAAGACTTGAGGTTAAACGTGGCGCCTCTTGGACAATATTTGGACTAAATCCTGCCTGATAGCAATTTGCCAAAATATTATCAAATAAGTCTTGTCCGCCTAGACGGCGATATAACACGAACTCATACGCTTCTAAATCAGGTAAATGAATTGCTCCTTGCTGCTCGACCAAAGGATGGTTGCTCGGCAAAGCCACCATTAAAGGTTCATCTAAGACATACAAACTGTGCAAATCCGCATGTATCGGTGCTGGTTTTCGCAGGAAGGCAATATCTAATTTTTCATTGATCACAGCATCCACCAAAGCACTACTACTATCCTCTTCTAAGTGAATGGCAACAGCAGAAAATTGCTCTCGATATTGACGCAATAAAGCAGGTAAAAAAGGGTGTAAACCAATAGAGTGGGTAAATCCAATATTAATCTGACCTTCCTTTCCTTGCGCAATATTACGCACTCTTCGAGGAATGGACTCCGCATGATCCAAAATCGTCAGCGCCTCTTGGTATAAGGCCTTGCCTGCCTCTGTCACTTCTACACCACGCGGCAATCGTTTTAACAGCACGGTATCTAAATCTTTCTCTAGACTTTTAATCAGACGCGTCAGTGGCGGTTGTTGTATATGCAAGCGAACGGCTGCCTTGGAAATATTGCTTTCCTCAACAACTGCAATAAAGGCTTTGAGTTTATGGATGTCGATCATACATACCTTAAAAGTATAGATAATGAAAAATAAAGCATTTGTAAATATACCACTATTCCACCATCCTATTACCAGTAAAGTCAATCAGGAAACCGTCCCAATGAAAGCTCAAGCCCTTTCAATCGCGAATGAATCATCATCTACAACGCCAGATAGCAAGGCGCTGTTTATGGGATTTATGAAGTTGGGATTGATCGGCTTTGGTGGGGTTCTGCCATTGGCATATCGCGTCATCGTAGAAGAACAAAAATGGTTAGATGAGGCTAAATTCACAGATCTGCTGGGGATTTGTCAGGTACTACCCGGTGGCAATATTATCAATATGGCCGTGGCGATCGGCATGGAATTTCAAGGTATTAAAGGAGCAGTCAGTTCTGTACTTGGCTTGATCTCTGCCCCAACCATCATTGTGTTACTGATCTATCAGACCTACGTGCATTTTCAACATTTGTCGAGCGTTAAACATCTGATCCAAGGTTTAGCTGCCGCCGCTGCAGGCTTACTTTTTGCAACAGGCATAAAAATGTTGAAACCTATTTTTAAAAAACGTTTAACCATTGTCACGATTTTGCTGACCTTTATCTTTATGTTGTGGTTCAAGCTGCCGTTGCTGCTGATCTTGGTTATTTTACTGGCGATAAATATGTTGATATTGGGAGTGAAAAAATCATGATATTGCTCACGCTTGCGATCGTATTCACACAACTATCGCTGGTTGCTTTTGGTGGAGGGAATGCGATCTTGCCTGAAATGCAGCATCAAGTTGTCACGGTACATCAATGGATGACAGCCGAACAGTTTAGTTCATTGTTTGCGATGGCACAGGCGGCTCCCGGACCAAATATGATGGTCGTTCCATTAGTCGGGTGGCATATTGCAGGGCCAGCAGGACTTATCGTGACATCCATCGCTAAGTTTGGACCATCATCTATTATTACCATTTATGCACTCAAGTTTTGGCAACGATTCAAACATCACCCTTTACGTGCACGTTTTGAAAAAGCACTTAAACCCATCACAGTCGGCTTGGTTTTGGTCAGTGCGTGGCTAATCGCCGATGCTTCTGCTCAAAATATACTGCTGGTTTTGATTGTAATTTTGACCGCAATACTGGGCTTATTTAAGAAAATACATCCATTATGGGTTATGACTTTTGGGGCTGGGTTAGGCATCTGTTTTTTATAAGTATAAGCGCATAAAAAAACCTGCATGATTTATCAATGCAGGTTTTTCTAGAATTATCTATTTATCTAAAATCGACTCAAAGGCTTTAAGACGTTTATGAATCGACAACAGCTCGATGATGGTTTTCCATGACGTAATTAAATATTGAAAAGAATCACGCACTCGATTAAACACACCCAAAATTTGTTGTAATAAACCTAATGTTAATTTTCCTGCTGCAATGGCGGGAAATAGCACCACGAAATTGTATAAAATATCAAGCTGTCCATACCAAGTTGCAGTCATATTAAAATAAGCATAGTGGAAATATAGTCGGAAGTAGTTTTTTCGAACCTGACCAAACAGCTCTTTTAAAGTTAAAGGTTCGGCCCGATCTGCATGATCTTCACCATAAACCAATTCTTTACGATAAGCCGCTTCAACTTTTTGATTGTTAAATTGTAGACCCGGCAATTTAATCCCAACAACCACCAATAATACAGTTCCAAATATGGACCAACTGACCGCCGCCCAAACTAAGGAATGTTCAATTTCCCCAATAATAGGAATGACAGGCACATGTTTCGACAGTTGGAATAATAGCGGTAAAAATGCAATAAGTGTCATGATCGCTTTGACAAATTCCACACCTAAATCTTCAACAATCGAAGCAAAACGCATGGTGTCTTCTTGAACACGTTGCGAAGCACCTTCAACATTTCGTAGTTTTTCCCAATGCTCTACATAGTATTCATTCATCGCCGTACGCCAACGGAAGACGTAATGACTGGTAAAGAAAATATTTAAGATCGCCAAGGTTACATAAACCATCGCGATATATAGAAATACAAGTGTCTCTCGATATAACTCAGTAACATCGCCACCGCCATTGGTGAGCATTTTCTGAATGAGATCCCAAAAAGGAACATACCAAGCATTTATGGCAACACTGACTTGCACACCAAACCAGATATTAAACAAAATAAAAGCTGAGCCCCAGATCGACCAACGCTGCCATTTATTATCCGAAAAGAATCGCCAAAACCCAGCAAACAGAGCTGTCGCAATCACAAACCAAATATAAAACCAAAGTGATGATGCTTGCCAAAAACGACTAACACCAACGGGTAATGTAGCCTCTGCGTACCCTTGAGGAAAACCTAAATATTCACCCCAAGTATTCCCACCTAAAAACCAAGCCAAGGTATTCATGGTGATCCAAATGATCACTGAGATAAAAAATAGGCGTGGGTTTGGAAAAAAAGATTTAAACATCGTACTGAACGATCCTTGTGGTACTGCAATAGACGGATGGTTGTATGCTATAACCTCAAACTTAAATTAGTCTGATGGATTGCTAATGTAGTTATTTACCTGTTTTTTCAAAATTTTCATAGCATTTTGTAAGACATTTTTAATTTGTTTATATAAAAGCAATCCTTTGCTAAAAAACAATCAAAGTTATGGCGCTAAGTCATTCAACTTTAAAGTGAGGTTTTGCTGAGTTTTAGAACCAGGACGCATCTTGGTTTGAATCGCTAGCTGAATATCTGAGAGCTTTTCTTTGGCCGCATCCGCGCCTGCCTGCATGGTCATTTCACGACCTTTGACATCAAAGATATGCATCTTTTCACGGAGATCAGGCTGGATTACGATATCCGCATATTTTAGTTCTTCTTCCGCCAAACGTCCTTGCATAATATTAATGTTTTGATTGAATAAACCCCAAACATTGGTGGTTTCGGTATGAACAGGTTGCGCCAAAATATCAACGGCAATCACCACATCGGCACCCAAATCACGTGCAACCTGTACAGGCACTGGACTGACTAGTCCCCCATCGACGTATTCACTTTGACCAATTTTGATCGGGACAAACATACTTGGAATCGAAGCTGACGCTCGTACTGCTTGACCTGTATTGCCATAATTAAAGACCGTCTTACCGCCTTCTTTTAATTCTGTTGCAACCACATACATTGGAATCTTAAGTTTTTGAAGCGGGGTATTATGCACTTGCTCATTGACATAATCTTCGACCTTTTTCCCATCAAAAAAACCCTTTAGGCTGACACTGACATCGCGTACATCATTGGCTTTCAACTTTAAAGCAATATCACGCAATTCAGCTGCACTTTTTCCACTGGCATAGATTGAACCAACAATACTCCCAGCACTTGTGCCCACGATAAAATCGGGACGAATACCCTGCTGTTCTAGAACTTCAATCACACCAATATGCGCATAGCCACGTGCGCCACCACTCCCCAGCACCAGTGCAATAACGGGCCGTTTTTGCTTTTTGATCTGAGCGAAGGGTTGACTGACCACATGCGCCTGAGCATCTTCAACAATTGGAGATAGATGTTTGGTGGTTTGACAGCCCATTAAAACCATGACTGAAAGTCCAAGTATCCATAACACAAGCTGTTTCATACGCGACATTTGCCATATTTATTTAATTTCTGCTCGGATTCTAACGACTGCATTTAAAAAAAGATGTAGCATTTTTTTGTATTTTTTCAGCAAAACTTTATAAAAAAGCCCCTCGTAAGGGGGCCATTTGTGCTTAGAAAATTACCAAATATCTGAATCAACTTTTTTCTTCAACTCAGGATAATTATCAATCTTAAACTCAGGCTCTTTAACACCTTTTTTAAGTTGAGCAGTATAATCTTTCAATAAGATCAATAAGATTGGCGTTAATAATAGAATCGCAATTAAGTTAATGGTAGCCATCAAGCCCATCGACAAATCTGCCATTGACCAAACTAACGGTACACTGGTGATTGCGCCAAAATAGACCATCATTAAGACCATGACACGGAAAATAAACATCAGTTTTGCATTATTATTAATAAATCTGACGTTACTTTCTGCATAAGCATAGTTACCAATGATTGATGAGAAGGCAAACAAGAAAAGTAAAACTGCAAGGAAACCACCACCCCAATTACCGATCTGACTTTCTAGGGCTTTTTGAGTTAAGGTCACGCCTTCAAAACCAGCTTCATGATACAAGCCTGAAACCATAATAATAATCGCTGTACATGAGCAGACCACAAAGGTATCAACAAATACACCGAGCATTTGCACCAAGCCTTGGTTTACAGGGTGTTTCACATCAGATGCAGCTGCTGCATTTGGTGCAGACCCCATACCTGCTTCGTTTGAGAACAAACCTCGTTTAATTCCCAACATCATCGCCATAGAGATCATGGCACCAAAGAAACCACCTGCCGCTGCTTCAAACTCGAATGCTTTGGTGAAAATCAATTTAAAAATTTCAGGTAGCATTGGGAAATTAATCATTGCGATGTACAAAGCAACCCCGATGTATAAAAGTGCCATGAAAGGCACAATCTTTTCTGCAACCTTCGCAATACGCTTAATACCACCAAAAATCACCAGCGCAGTCATGATAACCAGCACGATCCCGAGCCAAGAAACCTCTAAATCAAGACCACCTAAACCCAAGATAACATTGGCTTTATCCCATCCCCAAGCGTGGGAAGTCGCACCAATAATTGCATTTGCTTGAACAGCATTAAAGACAAAGCCATAAGCGAGAATAAGTGAAAGCGCAAACACCACCCCGAGCCATTTTTGCTTTAAACCCTGAGTAATATAGTAAGCGGGGCCACCACGGAATTGCTTGTTTTGATGATCTCTGACTTTGAACAGCTGGGCCAAAGATGACTCAACAAATGCTGAACTCATCCCCAAGAAGGCAGTCAACCACATCCAAAAAACGGCACCTGGCCCACCAATCGCAATCGCAATCGCAACACCCGCAATATTACCCACACCAACACGACTGGCGAGTCCAGTTACAAAAGCCTGAAAAGGGGTAATTCCATGATCATCTATGCACTCTTTACGGCTTCCTTTCATCACGCGGATACTTTGCAAGAATAACCGTAACTGAACTGCCCCTGTAATCAGGGTGTAAAACAGTCCAACAGCAACTAGTAAAATAACCAAGAAATTCCAAAGTGGATCATTCAAGAATTGTACCCACGACATCAGCGTGGCATTTAATTTTTCATTCATCACTTATTCGCTTTTGCAGATGCTATGTATCAATGGACATAGCCGATTAACAATGGATAAATCAAAAAAGCCCCACAAGGGGCTTTTTAATTCGACTTAGGCAAAGAATTTCAAGATAACTTGAATCACTGTTGCGTTAATTAAATCAACAAAGAACGCACCACACAAAGGAACAATTAAGAATGCTTTATGTGACGGTCCATACATATTGGTAATGGCCTGCATGTTTGCAACAGCAGTTGGTGTTGCCCCCATACCGAAGCCACAATGACCCGCTGCCAATACCGCAGCATCATAGCTTTTACCCATGACGCGGAAGGTGATAAATGCAGCATACAATGCCATAACCAATGTTTGCGCGGTTAAAATGATAACCAATGGACCAGCCAAATCTGCCAATTGCCACAGTTTCAGTGATAACAGTGCCATTGCTAAATATAACGAAAGCGATGCATTACCAAATACATCGATTGCACGATCAAAGATATCGACCTTCAACACACTTTCTAAGATATTACGTAAGATCACACCGCCGCCAAGCGCCCATACGAACGTTGGCAACTCAAACCATGTGCCTTTGCTATACCCTGTCATAAATTCTGCAAATGCAAGACAAGCCGCAAACATACCCAACGTCGTAATCGCGTTGTCTGCAGTAATCAAACGAACTTGATGTGGATTTTCAAATGGCGCTAAGTCATCAGGGTGCGGATCTGGATGGGTATCACGATCTTGGATTTGAGCTGGTGTTTTAGCACGTGCCAAACTATGACGGTTGATCAATAGCTTGGCTAACGGACCACCGATGACCCCACCGATAATCAAACCGAAAGTCGCACTTGCCATACCTAAGGTCAATGCGCCTTGAATACCATATTGAGTTTCTAGGATTTCACCCCAAGCACCTGCAGTACCATGCCCGCCTGTCAAGGTCACGGAACCTGCAATTAAGCCAATCAAAGGATCAACACCGAGCAATGAAGCCAAGCTCATACCCACGGCATTTTGAACGACGATATAAGCAGCGATACAGCCTAAGAACAACACCAGTCCAATACCGCCTTCTTTTAACTTCATAAAGTTGGCACTTAAACCAATCGAAGCAAAGAAGATCAACATAAAGCTGGTCTGTAATTGGCTACTAAAAATAATACTGTATCCTAAAAAAGTATGAACCAGTAATGACAATACTGCTGCAACCAAACCACCAGCGACTGGCTCTGGAATATTATAACGTCTTAAAAAATCAATTTTATTAACGAGCAGACGCCCTAATAACAAAACGATAACCGCCGAAATTAAGGTATAAAAACCATTAAAAGTAAATTCCATATCTTCTTCCGTTTATTTCATTCGTTTTTTCGACGTTTTTCCATCTAATAAAACAATGAAATAGTAACTCTCAAAATGAGTGAAAACTCAACCAACTTAATAAAAAACATACAGTTCTTTGTAAGAACCCTACGCCTATCAAATCAACTCATTTTCACGGATGATTACACCGCAGGATAGGTTAGAAGTTATAGCGCGCCATCGCTCCTACACGGCTATCCTTACCTTTTTGTCCATCAAAGGTCTTACGTTCACCATAGATATACTCTAGGCCAAACGTAATTGGTGTTACTGGTGAATACATGACGTTCCACCAACCTTGTTGCAAAGTTTTGTTTTGTGTTGCATCTGTCACAGCCTGTTTAGCAAAGTCATTGCTATCATCTGCAAACATTGCGCCATAAGCTAAAGTACTACGCAGTTTCGGCGTAATTTGATAGCTAGCACCCGCTGTAAATGCATCAAACTCATTGAGATATATATCCAAATTATTTGGATTTACATTAAAGGCATTGTTACTGTACAGCA
The DNA here is from genome assembly GCF_003687745.1 of Acinetobacter sp. 2JN-4. Lineage (NCBI taxonomy): Bacteria > Pseudomonadati > Pseudomonadota > Gammaproteobacteria > Moraxellales > Moraxellaceae > Acinetobacter > Acinetobacter sp. 2JN-4. The sequence continues at coordinate 465,625 of NZ_RDNY01000001.1, forward strand.
AAAACTTGCTGTCACCTTTGACATGTGAAAAGTCAATCATTGCCTGTAAAGCATCAGTAAGTTTGTATTTTGCACCAACAGCAACACCCCAACCCAAGTCTGAATCATTGGCACTGATTTGTTTATGATCTTTGTCAAAAGCGGCCTTGCTGCGTACTTCAGTCAATAAAACACGTGCTGAGCTGGTACCTTTACCTTCTGCAAAATCATATTTCAGTTTAGAAGTGAATGCGGGTACTCGATTATCATCATTACCTTTTTCCAAAGCAATGGCATAACTTATATCTGAATCCAATTTACCGCTGTAGCGTACCATCGGGGTACGGAAGGTTCCTATACCCAATGGTGAGTTAAAATCTAACATTTCTGGCTGTACATCAGTTGCCAAAAACGTTGAAGTGGTTTGACCAAATAACCAGTCGTTATAAGTCAAATAAGCATGCCGAATCCGTATCGTATCATTACTACTACCACCACGAAAATCGACTTCTAACTTAGCAGCGACCTCGGCATCTTCAACGGGTGCTTTGAAATCAAGACCCAGTCGAGTCACGGTAGCTGTGCTATAAAAACGATCGCTATTTTTTTCTTGGCCTTCCAAATCAACTTTGTTAATACGGTTGAATATGCCATCGCCACCTTTTACTTGATAGGTAGCATCACCACGTAAGAAACCATAAAGTTGAACTTGAGCTCCGGAAGCGGTGTTGAAGCTTAAGGGAGGTTTCTGGTTCGCCTCTGTTGTTACGGTATTGGCATTATCATTATTTGCTACCACTGTAGCCGACGACATTTCTATAGCTTTGGGGGCATCATTTTGTTGTTTTATTTGGGGCAGGTATTGTTCTAATAAAGCCCTTAACTCAGTTATTTCAGCGCGAAGCTGTTGAATCTGTTCTTGCTCGCTGCTTGCGTGTGCATTGTTCATCATCAAAGCTGCAATGATCATTGCCAAACCTTGCATTGCGAACGGCTTGCGGATGAGAGTTAAACTCATAAGAAGCTCCTTTGTCTGGTGTATATTTCAACATTTTCCATAAGCATAAAATTGGGTAAATTTAATACACTTAACCTGGAAAATCCCCCTCACCTTTATCAGCAAGGAAAGCCTAATCAATTTTTAAAAAGGGCGTATTATGCATAAATTTAGAATATTGTGTGTATTTTTTTATGGGAAGAACAAGAATACTTTGAACATACCTCTCTAAATATTATTTCTATTTCATTGTGTTATAAATAAATTTCTTTTTCACAAAAAGAAATCAAATAGAAAAAAACTGATTCTATTTTCACCAACCCAAACACAGTCGATTATTTTTCAAACAAATCCTGATTGGTGGTTTAAAAATCATCCGCAAAAGGTCATGATTGCTTTATAGTCTCATCATATGAGAAAGATCAAAGAAACATGAGGAAATTTTATGAACATGGATCAAGTCCGCTACGTTGATGACGCCATTACGTCACGTCATTCAGTACGTGCATTTTTGGACACCCCTGTTGATACCCAAACCATTAAAGACATTCTCTCTGTAGCCAGTCGTGCCCCCTCTGGCACAAACACACAACCATGGAAAGTCTATGTGGTCACAGGAAAAAAACGAGCGGAAATGATTGACCGTGTTTGTACGGCGCAAGTTGAGCTTTTTCAAAAACCAGAGCTGGCACAACACTATCAAGAGACTTTTGCTTACTATCCTGAAACATGGATTTCCCCTTTTATTGATCGTCGCCGTGAAAATGGCTGGGGACTGTATGGCTTACTTGGCATTCAAAAAGGTGAAAAAGACCGAATGGCTGCACAACAATTACGGAACTTTCAATTATTTGATGCGCCCGTCGCTTTATACTTTACTGTAAATAAAATCATGGGCATCGGTGCAAAAATGGATATTTCCATGATGATCCAAAATGTCATGATTGCAGCAAAAGCACGTGGATTAGATACATGTCCACAAGCGGCTTGGAACCATTTTCACCCCATCGTTTTAGAAGTGCTTGGCGCACCTGAAGATGAAGATTTGGTCTGTGCCGTCGCATTGGGCTATGCCGACCCAGACCATATCGTGAATACTTTTATTACACCGCGTGAACCCGTAGAAAACTTCACTGTATTCGTAGATGAATAATCCAAAATTTCAACAGTATCTCTAAACGGAGATACTGTTTTGCTGTTTACCAACTTTAAAAATCATCAACAATCCAACACTGGTAAACATCAACATCATCAAGCCCATATTAAGCGATGCTTTCCAAATCAAGAAATTGAGAATCACGCCACCGAGTAAACCAAATGCAAACTGGGTACTGCCCATGATTGCGCTCGCAGTTCCCGCTCGCGCACCTTGCTGAGACATTGCCAGTGCCATCGCATTTGGACCTGTTAAACCAATACCTGATACCACTAAGAACAAGCCAATCATTAAAAACCACAAAGGTGCATTTGCCATCAAGCCTGCACTCACCACAATCAAAGCACCAAAGCATTGAATAGAACCACCTAAACGTAAGCGCGAAAAAATACCCATTCGCGTATTCAAATGCTTATTCAATGACGACATTAACATAATGCCCGCCGCATTCAGTGCAAATGCGTAAGAAAATTGCTGCTGAGACAGTCCATATTGGCCCATAAAAACAGCAGAAGCTGAGCTGATATAACAAAATAATGCAGCGCCTGTTAGACAACCTGCCAACATCGGCACTCTAAAACTTTCATCTTTTAAAATCGCAGCATAGAGCGTGGTGACTTGATAAAACGATAGTTTTAAACGACGCTCCACAGGCAACGATTCTGTAAAGAAAAAGTGTACGCACAACCAACAGATCACACCAATGATGGCTAAGCAGACAAAAATAACCTGCCAAGGAAAGAAAATTAAAATCCAAGCACCAAAGATCGGTGACAAAATCGGTGCCAGCCCCATTACGATCATCATGCTAGAAAAAGCCTGTGCAGAACCTGTGACATCCAAACGATCTCGAATCGCTGCTCTAGCAATCACCACCCCCACGCAACCACCTAAAGCTTGAAAAATACGTGCGGCTATTAAGGTCCATTCATTGGTGACAAAAACGCAAGCTAAACTGGCAATCGCATATAAAGCCAGCCCAAAATATAGCGGTGTCTTACGCCCGATACGATCACTGATCGGTCCATAAAAAAGTTGACCGATGGCAAGCCCCAAGAAATATGCTGGCAAACTGTTGGCCACCATTTGCGTGCTGACCCCGAACTCGTCTGCCATTTGCGGCAATGCAGGTAAATACATGTCGATCGAAAGCGGGCCCAATGCCGTTAAAAGGGCAAGTAACACAATCCATGCTGTGGAATACTGACGCTTTTGAGATTGCTCCGCCTGCATAATGCTGTACTTTTCAAGTTTATTGAGATTGTAAGCTTAGCATCCTCACCTTAATTTGTGCATAATATGAAGAATAAAATCGACGGCACAATACAAAAAGGACAGCTCTTGAATCCTTGGTTCAAACGTTTAAAACAAGCAACCTATAACACCACGTTTATGTATAACGTGCGTATGTTAATCGCTTTTACGGGAACAGCATTTGTTCCTTATTTGATGGGTTACCAACTCGCCACGATTCCATTGACTTTAGGTGTGGTTGCGGCGGGAATTAGTGACATTGATGATCGCTTTTCCGTCCGCATCATGAATCTGATATATACCTATATCGGTTTCTTTATCACCGCTGCCTCGGTTCAATTGTTATTCCCCTATCCAATGGTTTTTGCCATTGGGCTCATTGCCTCATGCATTGGCTGGATTCTGTTGGGTTCGCTCGGTCGTCGTTATGCCACGATTGCTTACGGATGTTTGGTTATTTCCGTATACACCATGTTAGGAGTGCATCTATTTGAGCAATGGTATCTACAGCCCGCTTTATTAGTGGCTGGCGCGGCTTGGTATGGTCTCATTTCAACAATTAGTTTTCTGTTATTTCCCGTTCGACAATTACAAGATCAGCTCTCAGCCTCATATAGCGCATTAGGGAGTTTCTTATATGCCAAATCAAATTTGTTTGATGTCGATATGACACCTTCGAGTTATCAGCAAAGCATGATTGATTTGTCGATGGAAAATAGCAAACTGATTGCGATTTTTAATAATTTACGCGTGGCATTACTGACTCGGCTCAAAGGTGACCGAGGGCAAAAAGATACGCGGCGCAGTCTACAGTATTATTTTGTGGTTCAAGATATTCACGAACGTGCAGACTCCGCCCACATTGACTATCAAAAACTGGCAAAAGTTTTCCAACACAGCGATATCTTGTTCCGCTTCCAACGGATTTTGTCGATCCAAGGTAAGGCTTGTCAGGACTTGGCACAATCTATTTTAAGCCGCACACGTTATGTACATAACAAACGCTTTAAACATAGCTTTGAAAACTTGAGACTATCCTTAGAAAAAATGCGTGAAGATGGCATTTATGATCAGGTACGGATTAATGCCTTATTTGCGCTTTATCAAAATCTTAAATCGATTGATGCACAATTACAAAATCTAGAGACAGAACGAAATCTTCAATTAGACAATACCCAACAACTCGAAAACCAACTCAAAGATGATGACCTTAAAGGGATAAATGACATGGTCGTGCGTGTAAAACAGCATCTAAGTCCTGAATCTGTTTTGTTCCGGCATGCTGTACGCTTATCGATTGTGCTCTTTATTGGTTATCTATTTATTCAACTCACCAACATTGAATATGGTTATTGGATTCTGATGACCGCCCTATTTGTCTGCCAACCCAACTTTAATGCCACTAAACGACGGTTATATTTGCGGATTGTGGGAACATTGGTGGGGATTATTGTTGGTCTAGCAATCATCTATTTTATTCCTTCAATCGAAGGTCAGTTGGTCATGCTCATACTCAGCGGGATCTTATTTTTCGAGCTGCGAAGTAAACAGTATGCCCAAGCTACCGCATTCATTACGATTCTGGCGTTAATCAACTTTAACTTAGATGGCTCTGCATTTGCCGCAGGACTACCACGCTTGATTGATACCATTATTGGTTGTGCCTTAGCATGGTTTGGGGTCAGCTTCATTTGGCCAGATTGGAAGTTTCGTAGATTACCCCGCTCAATTCAACGTTCTTTACAAGCACAATGTAAATATTTAGCCGAAGTGGTTCAACAATATCATCAAGGTCGCAATAACGCATTGAACTATCGTGTGGTTCGACGTACTGCACACAATACCGATGCAGAAGTCGCCTCATTGATTTCTACGCTCGCCACAGAACCAAATATTGATAGCACACACAAAAATCAAGCATTTGAGTTTTTATGCCTGAGCCATACCTTTTTGAGCTATATCGCCGCGTTGGGCGCACACCGCGAACAAATTCAGGATCAAGAGATTTTAACGCTGCTTGATCAAGCTCTTGATGATATTCAAGGTGCGCTACTCAGAGATGAAGTGCCTGATTTATCAGCACAAAATATGCTGCAAAACATCCGACAACGCTTAAGTCGTGATGAAGAGAATGATCCAAAATCATTAATTATTTTGCAACAACTCTCGCTCATGTTCAGTATATTGACGCGTTTAAGCATGCTTAAACAAAGTCTACGGCACGAGCCTAATGAAGACGGCACTGAGTTTGCTTCACTGTAACAAAGTGTGGGGTAATACTAATCGCCTATTACGTCCATATATCTTTGATTGAGAGCGTTTATGTCGTGCCAACACGCTCTAATTAATGCTAAACTTAATCCAGTTCTAGACTCAATTTTTAAACTATGACCGCCAAAAATTTATACGCTTATACGCTACAACCTGTTCCTTACGAAGTTTCTGAAGTTGAACAACGTCAAGCTCAACTTATGATTTGGCGCAGTACCAACAAGTTCAGCCGCAAAGCATGGATCATCATGATCGCACTTGTGGTACTTTCTTTAGTTTCTGCAGGACTCATCAAATATTATTCTACATACTCAACAGTAATTTGTTGGGTTGTGATTATCGGGGTTGCGCTTTTCTACATCATTAAAAGATTCGGTCTTGAATGGTACGTAAAACGTAAAATGAAAGAGTTCCCTGTCCAAGATATTAAAGGAATCCGTTTAGGTGTACAGCCTCACGGTATCGTGATGCGTCAAAAAGTAGGCCTGCAAGAAGGTACTGCTACGATTGGTTGGAAAGATATTTACGAGTGGTATAACTCACCAGACTTTATCCTTGTAAATTTCAAAGTGAAAACACCAAAAGGTGAACAACAACAAGGTGCTTATATCCTGCCAAAACGTATGGACTCTAAGAACTTCGCATTCAAGACAATCCGTAAACACTTGAATGAAACTGTTGGTGCGGCAAAACCTATTTAATATGAATATCGATGTAACCAACCTCTCTTTATGAGAGGTTTTTTACGTCCGCAACAATACAAATGAGAATAAAAATCAATATTATTCTTATCAAAACAAATGTCTTCCGCTATAATTCGCCGATATTTGCTCTCCCATCTGCATCAAGTCAAAACTATGTTTAAAAAAGTTTTCTTTCAAATCCATTGGTTTTTAGGGATTACCGCAGGCTTAATTCTCTCACTGATGGGAGTTACAGGTGCGATCTACTCTTATGATCAACAAATCCTGAAATGGATCAACCACGATAGCTATGTGGTAGAAGTTGCGGCTACACCTAAATTAACGCCTGCTCAGCTCTATTTATATTTCAATCAACAGCAACCTGAGATTGAAATTAATAGCATTACCATTGCTTCAGACCCATCTGCATCTTCAACCGTCAATATAAAAAAAGAAGGCGCACGTCGTGGCTATAACATGATGGTGAATCCCTATACAGCAGAAGTACTACCTGAAGTAAAGGGCCGTGAGTTTTTTCAGTTTATCCAGCGATTACATCGTAATTTAACGGCTGGCGAATATGGGGCACAAATCACGGGTGCATCAACACTGATGCTCATTTTCTTTGTATTGAGCGGTATTTATCTACGCTTTCCAAAGAAACATACCTTCAAGCAATGGTTCTTGATCAAACCCAAGTTGAAAGGTCGTAATTTTATTTGGGACTTACATGCCGTCGTGGGTACATGGGTGATTGTGTTTTACCTCTTGTTTGCATGTACTGGTTTGTACTGGTCTTATGACTGGTGGCGTGCTGGGATGTTCAAAGTGATGGGCGTCGAACAACCGCAACGTAATCAACACAACGATGAAAAAAGCAAAAATAAAGGACTAGATTTATCCAACCAACAAGTCGGCATGATTCTGGCCCAAACTTGGACTGGAGTGAACGCCAACATCGGACGCGAATACTCGAGTTTGACGCTAAATATACCGAAACAGGATGATCAAAAAGTCGAGTTAACATTTGTTGATGTGATTGCACAACATGAACGCGCACGTAACCAAGCGGTATACAACTACCAAGAGAACAAATTCGAAAAGTTTGAATTATACGAAGATAAGAAGCTCAATGAAAAGATCATGAGCAGTATGCTGCCTGTACATCGTGGCAGTTTCTTTGGTTCAACCTATCAATTCATTGCACTGCTTGCTTCACTTGCAATGCCATTATTCTTTGTGACCGGATGGATGCTATATCTTAAACGTCGTAAACAAAAGAGATTAACACTCGCAGCTCGCCAATCTCTGATCGGCCAACAGATTGATCCAAATGCAATACCTTGGCTGATCACCTATGCCTCACAAACGGGCGTGGCTGAACAACTGGCTTGGCGCACTGCAACTAGCTTACAAGAAGCACGACAACCAACAACTGTTAAACCCATTCAGCAACTGACAGAACAAGATCTGCAACAAGCTCAACAGGTTTTATTTGTTGTGAGTACCTACGGTACGGGTGACGCACCAGATTTAGCGTCAGGCTTTAACAAGAAGCTGATGCAACAACTCTTTGATCTCAATCATATGCAGTATGCAGTTCTCGCACTTGGCTCTAAAGAATATGCGGACAGCTATTGCAGCTTTGGTCACGCAGTAGATACTTGGTTAAAACAATGCAAAGCACAACCATTGTTTGAATTGATCGAAGTGGATAATGCAAATCCCCATGATATTCAACGCTGGAATCAAGCTTTATCGGTTGTGGCCAAGCATGAACTACATGCAATGAATATCGAAAAAACCTTTGATCGATGGACCCTAAACCATCGCCAAGCCCTCAACCCAAATAGCTTAGGACAAACTGCTTACAATATAGAGCTCACTGCAACACATGATATGACTTGGCATGCAGGTGATATTGCAGAGATTCAACCCGCAAATAGCTTAGATGAGATTCAAGCATTTCTAGTCAAACATCAAATTCCAGCACAAGCAGTCATAAAATCACGTAATCAAAATATCGAGCACGCACTTTGGGATAAAAACTTGCGGGTTGAAATTCAGCCTTTTAGTGATCTCGAACAATTGTTAGAACAATTACCCACCCTACCGACTCGTGAATACTCAATTGCCAGTATTCCATCGCAACAAGTATTAAGACTTGTGGTGCGTCAGCAGTTAGATGAACAGGGTCAGTTAGGTCTAGGCTCGGGTTGGTTAACGACATTTGCACAGCTTAAACAAGATATTGCTTTGCGCATCCGTACCAACGAATCGTTCCATCTCATTGATGACAACCGCCCGATTATTTGTATCGGCAACGGTACGGGTATCGCAGGTTTAATGAGCTTATTACAGCAGCGCAATCGTCAAGATTATTCAGCGAATTGGCTTATTTTTGGCGAACGTCAGCGCGACCATGATTTCTTTTACCAAGAAACCATTCAAGCCTGGAAAAACATGGGCACACTACAACGCCTTGACCTCGCCTTTTCTAGAGATCAAGAACAAAGGATCTATGTACAAGATATCTTGCGCGACAATGCTGACGAGTTAATCAACTGGATCAAGCAAGGGGCCGTGATTTACGTCTGCGGTAGCATTAATGGTATGGCAGCAGGTGTAGATCAAGCCCTCATCGACATATTGGGTGAAGCTCAAGTGGATGAATTACGTCAAACTGGACGTTATCGTCGGGATGTTTACTAATCCCATGTAAGACACCCAGAAACGAGTGAGAAATCACTCGTTTTTTTACAATGATTAAAAAAGTTTGCCTTTCAATTCATTTTACATACACTGAGCAGATTCAAATCGACTTCGATTCAAATTATGCAACTCAGTTTATGGCTCCGTATTTTTTTTGCCGTTATTGGTCTTGTACTCTTTTTAGATGGTGCAATACTGATCGCGCTTAAAAAAATTCATATTGGAACAGTGCTTCCACTGTTACTTGGTCTTTTTTTCTGTTTCTATTCAATCTTCTATTACCATATTGAACGCTTCTTTTTTTATCATTTCCGCTTACATTCAATCTGGCGATTCGGCTGGTTATGTTTTTGGGTCTGGTTAATCAGCTTAGGCTATTTTTTCCATTATCTTGCAAACAACACTACGAGCATACAAGATACATCGCCTGTCGCCGCAATCATTGTTTTAGGTAGTGGTGTTGAGAATGGACAACCGTCTGCCACACTCGCCAAACGCTTAGATCGTGCAGCGCCAGTTGCTTTAGCTCAACCCAATGCGAAATTAATTGTTTCTGGTGGAGTGGATTTTGGTGAAACTGAAAGTGAAGCCGTGGTCATGTCACGTTATTTGCAACAGACCTATCAAATTCCCGCCACACAAATTATATTGGAAGATCAGAGCACCAGTACTGAACTGAATCTTAAAAATAGCCAACCGCTGTTAAAAGCACAGGGTATTATGATCCAACAGCCAATTATTATTGTCACAAGTGATTTCCATACACTACGTGCAGCAGCAATTGCGAAAAAACAAGGCTACACAAATTTTACGATGGTCGGCTCAACAACACCATTAGCCACGCGATATAACGCATGGTTAAGAGAATATTTTGCTTATGTCAGTGGTTGGCTACTCAATGAGTATTAATTAAAGTTAACTCAGTCAATATCACATAAGACAGGGTCTATGAAATGTCACTAGACCCTACTTATTGATGGATTCGAATATCACGCGGTAATGGCAACTTTAGCTCTTCAAAAATATCAGGACGTTGCAAATAGATTTGATATAAAAAGTTCTTGATATCTAATAATAATGTATCTGGCGTCACCAACAGATTATTTCCCTCAGGGGTTAAATCTAAAGATAAAATCGTATTATTTTCTTTTAGAAATGGAATCATCTTTTCAATAAAATCTTTTAACGACACTTCTTGAATATTATATTGCGCCCAATTGTCTTTAATTAATAATTTTGCTAGACCTTTATTCTGCCAAACCGACAGCGCATGCTGGCCTGAAGGTGTAGAACACAAAGCCCAACCATCGTGATATAGCGCAACCACTTCACGTTGCAAAATAATATTTTGAATAAATTGGCGATAAGCGTCTTTGGATGAAGAGTTAGATGTTGTTGTTTGAGATTTCGACGCGGCCTTACGTTGATAAGGATTTCTCATAAATTGCTTCAATATTAGAATCATTATTGAGGCTAATCATAAAATAATTTGATATTGATTACAATGATTTGAGTATCTAGAAAGGAGATATGGTGGGCGCTGACGGGATCGAACCGCCGACATTCTGCTTGTAAGGCAGACGCTCTACCAACTGAGCTAAGCGCCCTGAACGAGGATAAACAAAGCGAAGCTTTGTCCGAGTGTAAGAGAAAAATCTTTGATTTTTCTAGTTAACTCTCGTTTCAGAGATCAAGTATAAAGATACTTGTCAAAACAGTCATTTTCTCAAAACGATATCAAGAGAATGGCGCAGCGGACGGGGCTCGAACCCGCGACCCTCGGCGTGACAGGCCGATATTCTAACCAACTGAACTACCGCTGCATCGGTATACTTCTTTACGAAGTAAGTATCACAAACTATGGTGGGCGCTGACGGGATCGAACCGCCGACATTCTGCTTGTAAGGCAGACGCTCTACCAACTGAGCTAAGCGCCCTGAGGAATAAAATTGATTGAAAATCAATTTTATGACGCAAGACAAACAAAGTGCGTAGTCTTGTATCCAAAGGTGTTCCCAATCTCACAAAATTAAAGTGGCGCAGCGGACGGGACTCGAACCCGCGACCCTCGGCGTGACAGGCCGATATTCTAACCAACTGAACTACCGCTGCACTATAATTTCGCAATTATGGGTAAAACGATGTTAAAACTTAAGTGGCGCAGCGGACGGGGCTCGAACCCGCGACCCTCGGCGTGACAGGCCGATATTCTAACCAACTGAACTACCGCTGCACTTGAAGTTTTAACGTAAAGGCTTGGTGGGCGCTGACGGGATCGAACCGCCGACATTCTGCTTGTAAGGCAGACGCTCTACCAACTGAGCTAAGCGCCCTTAACGTCTTTAATCGTTTGTGAGGTGCATTATAGAGAATCTTTACAGAGTGTCAAACGCTTTTGACACACTTTTCCGAAAAAACCGTGTGAGTGATTAAAAAATAAGTAATTCTTTGATAAATGCGGTATTTTCGTATTTTATTTAAACACTTATTCACATTTTCAGTATGAATCTTTCAAAGCCTGTTCTGAAATATAAACCAAAGCTTGTTCTGAAATTAGTTCAAAAAGCTCGATAATTTCATCATTCTTCATTCGGATACAACCATGCGACATCGGAATGCCCATCGGTTCTGTCTCAGGTGTGCCATGAATATAAATATAACGCTTAAACGTATCGCAACCCTCCCCCTGATTAAATCCAGCTTCTAAACCATCCAGCCATAAGATTCGCGATAAAATCCAATCTCGTTGTGGGAATTGTTGTGCAAGTTGTTGATCATAGACTTCACCTGTCGGCTGTCTACCAATAAATACCGTATTTCTTTCTGCATCAGCACCAATCTTTTGCGCGACTTGATGCCACCCTCTTGGCGTTTTGCCACTATTTTCTTGTTCACCGATACCATTCTTGCCTGAAGAAATGACATAAAACTTGTTATGTTTTGGCAGTCGTAAAGTTTGTTGTGCCAAATCAATTAAAATATCAGCCTGTTCAAGTGTATAGGGCATTTTTTATCTCGAGCAATGATAGAACAATTGTATTTCAACATAAAAAAGCTGAGATTTCTGTAGTTTTGATTTGTATTAGAAGTGGCTTATCAATTTTTCGAGGGCTTACCATGATCTATTCATCGAGTTACTTTATTACTTTAATTGCTCTTCTTACGAAGCTTTAAACGCTTCTCAGGGTAAAGCGTTGCTTTTATTAACTCGTCACTCGAGCGTATGAGGAACAATGTTCCGTAAGGTCTTGCGCTCGGGCAAAGCCTTAAAGCGGTGCTTTAAGTTTGCTTAACTCGCCACTCGAGTGTATGAGGAACAATGTTCCGCAAGGTCTTGCGCATGAGGAATATATTCCGCAAGAACTTCGCTTTTATTAACTCACCACTCGAGCGTAGCTCTCGTCTTGCGCTCGGGCAAAGCGTTGCTTTGCTTATCCTCGCTCAGGTTCAGGGCGGAGCCACAGCCAAACAGCGACCGTAAACATGGTGACATTGGTAAAAACTTTGACTAAAAATGGCGCATTGGTAAAGAGCATGATGATACCGCTAATCAACATCATGATACTGGCAAGCCATTTTGCCTTACGCGGAACCGTGCCATTTTCACGCCAGTTACGCAATGTTGGGCCATATTTAGGATGATTGAGTAACCATGCATCCATTTGCGGCCATCCTTTCGATGCTGCCCACGCCGCGATAATCAAAAATACCGTCGTTGGCATACCCGGTAGAATCGCACCAATTATCCCTAAGGTAATAAAAATGATGACTAAACTACGCCAAAACAATATTTTCATTTCGTATTTAACCAACGCGTCAAAACAACCGTGCTAGTATAAAGTGTTTTCATTGTCGTTTCTTAAACTTAGCGTATTATTTCCATGATTGAGTTTGCTTCATGCTTAAAATAATGACCCGCCCCGCTTTATTTGAACCGTGGTTACAGTTTAAGCATCCTATTGTACGACAGTTGGCTTTTTCCATTGCCAGTCCCAATATTTTGGCTCAAATCCCAAATGAACTAAACCTGAAAAATGAGTTCACCATTCACGATGACCAGACTTGGCAGACGTTGTACCAGCAATATGAACCACGCTTGAAACAACTTGATCAACAACCACAACCTCTACTTGATTTTCTCGCACGCCTTAAAAGCACTCGTTTAGGCTTACGTTTTGAAAATTTATTGTGGTTTTGGCTGTTGGATGATTCTTACCACCCTTATCAATTGCTTGGACATAGTATCCAAAAAATTTCAGGGGCAATCACTTTAGGCGAAATCGATTTTCTTGTGCTCAATCAACAAACGCAGGAAGTTGAACATTGGGAAGTTGCTCTCAAATATTATCTTGGTGAGAGCGAATTAAGTTTGTCACAATGGTTCGGACTGAATCGAGAAGATACCTTACATCGAAAATTAAAGCATTTTACCGAGCGTCAATTTCAGTTTTCAGAAGCGAATAATATTCAAATCCAGCGTAAATTTGCAGTGATGAAAGGGCAGCTTTTTTTGCCTAGCTCACAAGATGAATTAACACTCCCAACATGGGTGAATGCTTCTCGTCGTTTAGGACAATGGGGAACTCATATTCCCGAATTGGCTTATTACCGTTTACTGCGCCAAGAATGGCTTTGCCCAAACCAACTTGCATCTTCATCAGCAGCGGATTGGTGGACCGATGGCCTGTACTACAATACTACAGCCGAACCCTCCTTTTATATGTTTCGCCAGCCTTCTTTGTTATTTAAGCGATACTGATTTCATTAAATTTCAGTAAGTAACACTTTATAACACTTCTACCGTCAAACAATTATGTTCATTTTCATCTTATTTCTTTAGCCTCTTACATACACCATAATTAAATTGAGTCGGAGACAAGCATGAAAAAAATCTTAGTTGCGTCTATCATGGCCACTTTTGTTTTAACTGGCTGTAATACCTTCAAAGGTTTCGGTAAAGATGTATCTAAAGCTGGAGAAAAAGTAACGCAGTCTGCTGAAAAAACCCAAGATAAAATGTAATTTGTAAAAAATAGACCATAAAACCTTATCTTTGAAAAGATAAGGTTTTTTTTAACATACCTTTCTTGGCAATATTCCCCTATTATATCGGTTCAAATTTCACCAGATTTATCTACATCTCGCATGAACCATTCCGATACGCTTGAACTTAGTTTACAACTCCTCCGCCAACCGTCTGTTACCCCTGTTGACCATGATTGCCAAAATATCATGGCTGAGCGATTGGCAAAGATTGGTTTTAATATCGAAAACTTACGTTTTGAAGATGTCGATAACTTGTGGGCTCGTCGTGGCACGGAAAGTCCCGTTTTTTGTTTTGCAGGACATACAGATGTTGTTCCTACTGGACAATTAGATGCATGGAATTCAGATCCATTTTTACCATCGATCCGCGACGGTAAGTTATATGGTCGTGGTACTGCGGATATGAAAACAGCTTTAGCCGCAATGGTAGTTGCCTCTGAACGTTTTGTTGCAAAACATCCTAATCATAAAGGTTCTATTGCCTTTTTGATTACCTCTGATGAAGAAGGTCCATCGATTAACGGTACAGTTAAAGTTGTGGAAACCCTAGAAGCACGTCAAGAGAAAATGACATGGTGTTTGGTTGGCGAACCTTCGAGTACCCATCAACTGGGTGATATTGTAAAAAATGGACGTCGTGGTTCATTAAATGCTGTTTTAACCGTTCATGGGAAGCAAGGGCATGTTGCCTACCCTCATCTTGCAGAAAACCCAATTCACTCCTCATCTAAAGCGCTCAATGAGTTATGCGAAACAGTTTGGGACAATGGCAATGAATACTTCCCTGCGACTTCTTTTCAAATTTCAAATATCCAAGCAGGTACAGGCGCGACCAATGTCATCCCTGGTTCATTGAAAGTGACATTTAACTTCCGTTATTCCACAGAAGTTACTGCTGAAATCCTTCAACAACGTGTTCTCGACATATTGGATAAGCATCAACTAAATTACAGCATTGATTGGACCTTTTCAGGCTTACCATTCCTAACCCCAGTCGGGGAATTGGTCAATGCCGCAAAAGTCGCCATTAAAAATGTAACGGGTGTAGAAACCAAACTTTCAACCAGTGGCGGAACATCTGACGGACGCTTTATTGCCCCGACTGGCGCTCAAGTATTAGAGCTCGGTGTGTTAAATGCGACGATTCATCAAATTAATGAGCATGTAAACGTTGCGGATCTTGAGCCTTTGGCAGAGATCTACGAACAGATTCTAGAACAACTGCTAGCAAAGTGATAACGACATAGACAAAAAAGGAGGAACTCAATCATCGACTGAGTTCCTCCTTTTTTTGTTCTTTATAAACCCAATTGGGTCTGTATATTCTGCAAATTGGGAACATAAAATGTATTGCCCCCAATTTTCACATACTTAAAAACATTGGCATCATCAATTTCACCTTCATCATCAACGATCTCTGAGATACGTAAACGAATCGATGAAGGCATTTCATTACAGATCAAGGCAAAGCGTTCTGAAACATCATCCCCCTCAACCACCAATGCAACGCCCTGTTTCTGAGTTGGATCATTTACCGCATAAATCGGTAGTTTTAGATCATGCCATTCAATATGATCAACCTGCGTCTGTGTATCCATCGCAGATAGCACGATATTTTGCGGTAACAGCATTGGAACTTTTTGATGACATTCGATAATGTATGCGTCAATAAATCCTGTCGAAACCGTAATTAAATGCTGCAACTCTTGCTGATCAATTTGACCTAATACAGAGCTTGCGCCTTTCTTCACCATTATTATTCACTCCTCAGCGCACAACAAGTAAGCTATCTATATTTTCCAAAAGTGTTTCTTCTTGGAATGGTTTACCCATGTATTGGTTTACACCTAATGATAGGGCACGTTCACGGTGCTTCTCACCTGTCCGCGAGGTAATCATTATGATCGGTAGATTTCGATGGATTTCATGATGTCGAACAAGATTTGTGACTTCGAAACCATCCATTCGCGGCATTTCGATATCCAGCAACATTAAATCAGGTTTAATGGTTTCCAGTTGCTCTATCGCATCTACACCGTCTTTCGCAGTCACCACATCATAGCCCTGACGTTCTAGCAGGCGTGACGTGACCTTACGTACGGTGATTGAGTCATCCACAATCATAATCAAACGACGTTCGTCATAACGCTGCTTGGTGTATGTTTCATCTGCTTGTTTCGCACGTGGCGTTGACTGAGCTTGGCGAGCAATATTTTGACCATCTAAAATCAAGCAGACCTGACCATCACCGAGAATGGTTGCCCCTGCAATCACGCCAATACTGGAGAATTGTTGCCCAACTGGTTTTACAACAATTTGACCACGTGAACCAATGAGCTGGTCGATCAGCAATGCGGTTGTCTGACCTTGCGCCCCTTTAATCAACAATACAGGTAAAGAATGTACGATACCGCTTAAGCGTGGAATCGGCTGCCCTGCCACAAACTCGGATAAATAACGCAAACGATAGCGCTCTTGATCAATATCGAAGTAGTCTTCTTGGCTATCAAAGTATTGCTCTAACGCCATCGGGGAAATACGTACGATACGATCAATTTGTGCCAGTGGGAAAGCAAATTGTTGGTCGCCCGCTTTCACCATAAGTGCATCGCTGACAGCCACTGTCGTCGGTACTCGAATGGTAAAGGTTGTGCCTTTACCAAAAATAGAACTGACACTGACATGACCACCCAGAGCTTTAATATCACTTTGTACAACGTCTAGACCAACACCACGCCCAGAAATCTGAGTCACTTGCGCCGCGGTACTAAAACCAGGATGGAAGATAAACTGTAAAATCTCATCTTGATCAAGTTTTTGTTCTTTGGTCATTAACCCCGTTTGAATCGCCTTATCTTTAATACGATTTACATCAATCCCTTTACCATCATCACTAAAGCTAACAACAACATCTGTACCTTGACGACCGATATTTAAAACAATATGTCCTGTTTCAGGCTTTTTCGCTTGTAAGCGTTGCTCACGGTCTTCGATACCATGATCAATCGCATTTCGCAACATATGCTCAAATGGTGAGACTAGACGCTCCAAAATACTACGGTCTAATTCACCTTCGGTATTGTTCACAACCAGTTCCGTTGGTCGGTTCAAAGTAGATGCCGTTTGGCGAACAATACGTTGTAAACGTGGCAACAGCCGTGAAAATGGAACCAAACGGGTACGCATCAAACTTTCTTGAATTTCTGCTTGGATACGTGACTGTTGTAACAATAGACCTTCTGTATCACGAATCTTCTCTGAAAGAGTCGTTTTAAAGTCAACCAAGTCAGAGGCCGATTCTGCGAGAGATTTTGACAACTGATTTAAAGATGAGTATTGATCCATCTCTAATGGGTCAAAATCAGCATAACGTGCATCTTCGCCACCATGTCGTGCAATAATTTGACTCTCTAACTCACCTTCCATTCGACGTAATTGGTCTGCCAAACGCTTGATTGCAAGTTCCATTTCCGTCAACGTACCGCCCAACTGACCTAAGTCCATCTCGATACGTGAACGGTTAATCGCATTTTCTCCTGACAAATCAATCATCTTCTCGATGACCTCAGCAGAAACACGAATCATTTCATTGTTCTGTTCTACGCGCTCAGTTGACTCCCACTCACCTTGCATAGATGGTGGCTCAGTGCCATCACCCTGAACAAACTCCATGGTGTATTCAGGTGTAAAAATATCCCGTGCAGACAGCTTTTGTGGTAATTGTGCTGAAACGTCAACAAAGTCCATTTTTTCTAAATTATGTTTTAAACCATCAAAATTCGCATATTGACGTTTAAAGACAGCATCATTGAGCCATGCAAGCGCTGTATTGAGTAAGTTGTCGTATACATTTGAATTAAAATGATGCACACCAAATTGTTCAAACGCATTTTCTAAATGATAGGCAATGACGGCAACTGCATCCAACTCGGCCATCCGCGCGCCGCCCTTTAAACTATGGGCATTAC
Source organism: Acinetobacter sp. 2JN-4 (assembly GCF_003687745.1). Taxonomy (NCBI): domain Bacteria; kingdom Pseudomonadati; phylum Pseudomonadota; class Gammaproteobacteria; order Moraxellales; family Moraxellaceae; genus Acinetobacter; species Acinetobacter sp. 2JN-4. The sequence continues at coordinate 483,691 of NZ_RDNY01000001.1, forward strand.
GTTGTAGCTGTAATAACACACTACGATTACTACGTTGCTCGAACCATTGTTTTAATAACTGTTGAGCCTGTTCTAACAACTCTTCTGCTTCTTCAAGGAAGGTCTGTTCCACCAGTGAACGAACATCATCCTCGGCAGTTTCTTCATCAACCAACGCTACGATTTGATCAGGCAACTCCGCTTCAACAGCAACTTCTGTCTCAACTGAACTTAATTCTTCAGTTGTTCGCTCAATGTCGTCTGTCACAGACTGCTGTTCAATGGTCTCATGTGTATCAGACAGCATTTCGACTCCACTGTCTTCAACTTGAACTACAGATTCAGCCGTGTCAACGCTTGGCGCATGACTTAGGTCGCCAGCAGATTGCTCTGCTTGCTGGAGTAACTGCACAACATGCGTTGATGGGTAGTCAACCTGTTGATCTCGAATCGTCTGAATACGATCTGAAATATCATCTTGTACCAAACGAATCAATGCAATCAGTTGAGGTGTTGCTAGTAGTTGTTGGTTGATGAGTTTTTCATAAATCGTTTCTAATTCATGCGCAATCAAACCAATATAAGGGGCTTGAATCATATTTGCCCCCCCTTTTAAGGTGTGCAAATAGCGCATCAAATTTTTCAGTGCGTTTAGATTTTGATGATCAACTGTCCATGTATTTAGATCAGCATCGATCCCCACCAATAACTCATCCGCTTCTTCTAAGAAGATATCTAGTAAATCTGGATCAAAGTTTCGATTGGATGCTGCGGATTGTAATTGTTGTTTATCCAGTACCAGTTGAGCAGCGAGATCGGTTACATCGACAGCATCATGAGTAGCTACTGTCTGAACAGCAACATCTGTAGCAGGCACTGTTGTTTCTTCATCGGCACTCGGTTCGCTAACGATTGTGGCTACTTTGCTTTCAGCATCAGTCATCGCTGTCGATGCTGTTAACTGTACTAAAGCACCTACGACATGGGTCGAAGGATAATCTATTTGCTGATCTCGAATCGTTTGAATACGATCTGAAAGATCATCTTGGACTGAACGAACAATCGCGACTAAGGTTGATGTTGCTTGGAGTTGCTGATTAATAAGCTTTTCATAAATTGTTTCTAGCTCATGCGCAATCAGCCCAATATGAGGGGCTTGAATCATATTTGCGCCACCTTTCAAGGTGTGCAAATAACGCATCAGATTTTTTAAAGCATTGAGATTTTGACCATCTGCTGCCCAAGTATTGAGATCTGTATCGATCCCAGCCAATAACTCATCCGCTTCTTCTAAGAAAATATCCAAGAGATCAGGATCAAAGTCGCGATTTGCTTCAGCAGATTGTAATTGCTGTTTATCTAAAGCAAATTGAGCCGTTAAATCTGTTGTAGCCACCTGCGTAGGTAAATTGTCTTTATCATCATTAGTTAGCGCGAGTGGTGAGTCTTCAGATATGTCTAAAACAGGCTGATCTAGCGACTCAACATTCTGTTGGGTAAACGAACTAAGCTCATTTAAAACACGTTCATGCACTTTGGTTAAAGTGACACGTTGCCCCGCCGCCAAGGTATCAAACAATTGAGTAAACTGTTGATGGACTTGGTGATATAACTCAAATGCATAATCTAAATGAAGTAAGTTTGGCTTAAAAATTAAATCTTGATAGCTTGAACGCAACAAACTTGTATATTGATACATCCCAATCGTTGCGTGATGATGGGTATGTTGCAATAATATTTCAGCTTGTTGACTAAGCAACTGTAGATATTGAGGAAATTCTGCACGTGCTCGTTTCTCAAAATCAGATTCCACATCAAGTAAATCATGGATATTGAGTTCCAACAACTGAGAAACCAGACCTTGTGGTCGTACCGATCCATTGTGTTGTTCTTCTAATTGGAAGTCATAGCTATCCCATGCCGCATTGAATGTGGCATAGATTTCATCAGATTTCTGCTGTGTATCTTGTTGTCTTAAACTATGCAAATAATCACGAACGAATTGAGCATAATGCGTTAGTAAAGCAGTTTCATTTGAACTTGAATCTAGCTCATCTTGTAATAATGTTTTAAATAGATTTTCAACTTTCGAGCTTGCTTCAAAAATGTGATCCACATGCGCCATCGCAGAGCTACCACGAAGCGTATGTAAAGCTCGAATCAAAGTATTGTATTGCTCATTGGTTTGGCGATCATCCTGCAAAAAGTGATCAATAGTCGCCAGATGCTCTTCCGCTTCTTCCAAGAAAATTGCTAATGTCTCTTTGGCTAGCATCTCATCTTCGGCTGATTCCGTTTCAGCTTTGGTGAATACCAGCTCAGCATCTGATTCTCGCTGTTCTAATGCCAGTACATTATCACTCACTGGATCATCAAGCAATTCTAGGCCTGTAAGATCATCATCATGCTTTAATTGATTGGCAAGATTCAATAACTCAGTCAATACAGGGTCAGGTTTTTTCTGTTGTTGCAATTGTTGACCGAGTAAAACCAGTGGTCTTAAATCGATAATATGCGCTTTCACCGCTTTAAAGTCATGAATAAGCTTAAAGCGATAAACATTAAAAATGGCCTGTACATAACGTTGGATTTCCGTATCGAACGGAATCGTTCCAGCTAAGACACGATTAAGAAGGTCTTCAACCGTCCAACCTAACTCCCCAGAAGATTTTGCCCCGACCATTCTTCCAGAACCTTTAAGGGTATGGAAATGTCGACGAATATCCGTGAGCACATTCTGTTGACTCGACTGTTCAATCCATTGAACTAATAATGGCTCTAACTCAACAAAGATCTCATCTAATTCTTCAATAAAAATCTCAAGAATTTCTGCATCTTGTTCAAGATAACTGTCTTCAGGAAGCGTCATCGTTTCAACTAACGTTTTTAATATTTGTTTCATAGCGGCTTCTTTCGTTTTTATCCACCAGTTGTGGCTAAAAAATACGTGTATCTATCACACAAGATGTCGTTCCATTTTGCCATCACCTTGTTGAGATATCCTACATCTCTAAAAAAATGGAAAGACAGACACCCCCATCTGTCTTTCCAATCCGGCTTAATCCGGCAACTTAAAGTCAGTTACCGATTCACGTAAAGATTCAGCCATGTTTGCCAATTCAGAAACTGAACGCGCTGTATCAAACGTTGCTGTTGTTGTTTGTGACGTAATTTCCTGTACAACATTCATCGTCGTCGCAATATGGCTTGCTGAAGCAGACTGAAGCTTCGCAGCATCAGAAATGCTCGCAATCAGTTTCGCCAAATCACCAGATACGGTCTGAATCTCATCCAGTGCAATCCCCGCATCTTTGGCCAAGTTCGCACCACGCACAACCTCAGAAGTTGTTTGTTCCATTGAAATCACGGCTTCATTGGTATCTGTTTGAATGGTTTTTACTAAGCTTTCAATCTGCTTGGTCGCTGATGCAGAACGTTCTGCAAGACGCTGTACCTCATCTGCTACAACGGCGAAACCACGACCTGCTTCTCCTGCCATTGATGCTTGAATCGCAGCATTCAATGCCAAAATGTTGGTTTGATCGGCAATATCATTAATCAACGAGACGATGTTACCAATCTCCTGAGATGATTCACCCAACCGTTTAATACGTTTTGAGGTTTCCTGAATCTGCTCACGGATATGATCCATACCTTGAATCGAACGGTTTACAACATGTGCACCATTGGTCGCAATTTTCACAGAACGGTGTGCAACCTCAGCTGATTCGGATGCATTGGCTGATACTTGGTCGATCGACAATGCCATTTCGTTCATCGCCGCTGAAGCACCTGCGATTTCTTGTGCTTGATGTTCAGACGCTTCTGCCAATTGATTGGTAATATTCTGCGTATTCTGCGTATATCGTGCTACTTCTTGCGAGGTGTCTGTAATTCGAGATACAAGGTCGCGTAACTGATCGATCGCAAAGTTAATCGAGTCCGCAATTGCCCCTGTAAAGTCTTCAGATACCGTCGCATAAGAGCGTAAGTCACCGTCCGCCAAATCAGCAATTTCATCGAGTAAACGCAAAATCGCATTTTGGTTACGGTCATACTCATCTTGTAAGCGTGTCACACGTTCTTTATCGGTATTACTACGTAAAGCAAGTAGCTGTAATGCAGAGAAAACCAAGACACCTAAAGCCAAAATTAAAGCAATACCTGCAAGTACATTGCCCCAACCACTTTCAGCTTTATCCGATAAAGTATTTAGGGATGAAAGAAGTGAGTCAGATTGAGTGAAAATTTCAGAAGATGCTTGACGTACATGCACAATCTGATTGGCATTTTTCAAGACTGTATCTGCAGCTAATCTTAAAACTGAATCATAGTCTGATTTGATGCTATCAACTGACTCACGTAAATCAGAAGAACTAATACGATCCACACCAAGCTCAGAACTACCATTTAATTGCGCATTTAAATAAATACCAAAGGTATCAATATCTGCACCAAAGTCATTAGCAGAAGCATTTGAGTTGTCTGTACCCACTAACACGGAGTTAATTGAACGTAAAATACGTTCCGCAATGAATACTTGGTTTTTAGTGATAATTACCTGACTACTTGGCATGTTTTCACGAACCATTTGATCAACCATCAGGTTATATTCAGCCTGAATCTCAGGAATTGTTTCACTGATGGAAATGTTGGTTTCATAGAGTTGATTAATAACGTCTTCTTGAGACACAATCAAATCAATATGTTTTGCGACATTCCCCCAAAGCTGGTCAACTTTTTGATATTCATCCGAATTGGTGTTATAGCGATTACCCACAATTTCAAGATTTTCAGCAAATCGCTTTTCAGACTCAACCAGACTTTTCATTGATTCTGATGTGCCTGATGCGGTTGCCTCAGTTGCTTGACGCGAAATCATCTGCGACAACAAACGCAACTCACCTAAACTTCGAGTCAACTGATTAGAACGCGGCAGACTCACGAATAAATAGATTAAGAGGATAACTGCAAGGACCAGAGCAATTAAGGAACGATAGATAATTGGTTTTGATTTCTCAGTCTCACCAAATAAACGAGAAAACTGATCCACTTGAGTCCGAATTTTTTCTACAAAAGTTCCGCCCCTTTTCAATCCCGCACTATCACTACCATTCTTCTTTTTAAGTTTAAAGCCCATACCAGCTTCTCCCCGAAATACCTGTTAATTTTCCACAGCGTATTAAATTAGTTTATAAACTTTATTGATGCATTCATGTACTGCGGATTTTTTAATAATCGACTCAGTAAGAACACATGCCATTGCTGATTATGTTGGTGAAAATACCCCTGACAATAGTCTTTTAATTTATTGTCTAGCTCATCCGTTTGAGAGAAAAAACTCTTTTTATTGAAGTGCTGAATTCCCAAGACCTGATCTACGACCAACCCCACATAATGGTCTTGATGACTAATACAAATCACTTTTTGCATTGGAGAGAATTGACTTCGTTGACCCGAAATAAAATGAGTTAAATCAGAAACTGAAAGCAAGCGTCCGCGGATATTTGCTAGGCCACGCACCCATGCTTGAGTATTTGGTACCGGCGTATATTTCGGAGGATAAATCACCTCAGAAATTTCCCCCAATGGTGCAACAAAATATTGCCCGAACATTTCAAATGCGATACCAGACCAACGGCTGACTTCATTTTGACTTGAAGTATATTGTTTATTGCCTCGCTTGGATAAGCGAAGCAACTCGATAAATCCATTTGCTGCCATACTCTATCCCATATTGAGTCATGAAAAGCGGAGTAATGCGAAGACCATATTGAACAACAATCAATTAACTTAATAATTCTTTGATTACGTCTATAAGTTGTTGTTCATCAACTGGCTTCGTCAAATAATCGCTTGCACCTTGACGCTTTCCCCACACTCGATCTGTTGCTTGATCTTTGGTGCTGACAATCACAACAGGAATATGCTGTGTTTCTTTCGCTTTGCTAATCTGGCGTGTTGCTTGAAAGCCATTCATCCCTGGCATAACAACGTCCATAAGCACCAAGTCAGGCAATTCTGCTTGTGCCATCGTAACCCCATCCGCACCATTGGTTGCTTCTAATACATCATAACCGTGCTTCGTTAAAATTTCTCTAAAGCGAAATGTTTCAGTAGGTGAATCATCTACAATAAGTATACGAGCCATTTTGTCCTCAATTTTTAAATTTTATGCGCTAACATGGTTACGGATCGCACTTAACAGCTCATCCTTACTAAACGGCTTAGTCAAATATTCGTCAGACCCCACGACACGCCCTTTCGCCTGATCAAACAAACCATCTTTGCTTGAAAGCATAATCACAGGAATATTTTGATAGTTTAATGAATTCTTGATCAATGCACAGGTTTGATAACCGTCTAAACGTGGCATCATAATGTCAACAAAAACGATATCTGGATTGGCTTCAGCAATTTTTGATAATGCCTCAAAACCGTCAACCGCAGTAATTACCTCACAACCTTCCCGTTGCAATAAGGTCTCTGCTGTACGACGAATTGTTTTTGAATCGTCAATCACCATCACCTTTAAGTTTTGAAATTTATCTTCCATTTAATTGTTCCGCCCCATTCAATCAATACACACTATATGGTTGGTTTAATTTATTTTATACAGTTTGATATTTTTAACATATCTTTACTTGCATTATCAATGAAGTTTTTTGAACCGATCTATCAGTTTTTCAAAACAACCGCTATTAGCTCACACTTTTAATTAAATTCATATTTTTTTTGCATGCCGACTATTTTTAATTGTATAAATAACCACTAATATACAATTGATTATTATTTAAAAATAAGTGATTTAGTTGACTTTTTACGGGAGATGTAATGACTGATTCGTTAAAGTGCGGTTTCCGCGTTAGACACTTTAAGACGATTGCACGCATTTACATTTGCTCATTTTTTTTATTGTTATCCCCTTACGCTTCATCTTTCGCAGCAGCCGAACAAGCAAAGGCGGTTTGGTATCGCTACTATGATAAAAATGGGATTGCCAACGTCAGTACCTCTGTGTCTCCTGACCATATCCGTTACGGTTATGAAGCGCTTGATCGAAATATGCAAGTCATTAAACGGAATCGACCTTTCAACGCTCTAGCAGATGCACAACAATCTTCCCAACGAGAATCACTCGCACGTCAACGTGAACAAGATTTGCGCTTGAAACGCGCTTATGGCAGTGTTCAGATTGCAACCGTAAAAAGGGATCAAATTTTAGCAAACCTAAAAAAACAACTCAGCTATCAACAGGAACAATTACAACAATTACAAACGGATAAAATCAGATTTAAACGCCAAGAAATGGAATATCATCGCAAAGGACAAGCGATTCCAGCACAGCTCAAAAGCAATCTTGCAAACAATACCCAAAATATTGATAACGTCAAAAGAACGGTTGAAAGTCTACGCAACGCTTATCAAAAAACCGAAGCCGAATATACAGACATCATCCAACGCTTAAAAAAACTTGAATAAAATCAATGTAAAAAATTATTTAAGCAGCACTACATCTCGATAAAACTGCAGGCTAACTTTTATATTTCTTCAATATTTAAGCCTTCTACAATAGGTTATACTGCGCCAAATTGAATGATTCATGTCATAATGCCAAACGGCTGAAAAGTGGGTGTATTATTTCATCCATTCTTATTGGCTTTTTTATAACACTTAACTTTAGGACAGTTTCCATGCGCGCAAGCCGCTTTTTATTTGCAACGTTAAGAGAAACCCCAAATGATGCTGAAGTCATTTCACACCAGCTCATGTTACGTGCGGGGATGATTCGTAAATTAGCTTCTGGTTTATACTCTTGGTTGCCCATGGGAACGCGTGTACTAAAGAAAGTCGATGCGATTGTTCGTGAAGAAATGAATCGCTCAGGCGCATTAGAAGTTTATATGCCTGTGACGCAACCTGCCGCACTTTGGGAAGAATCAGGTCGCTTTGAACAATACGGCCCAGAATTATTACGTTTCAAAGATCGCCATAACAATGATTTTGTTTTAGGTCCTACACATGAAGAAGTCATCACCGACTTAGCGCGAAATGAATTAAAAAGTTATAAGCAATTGCCGCTGAATTTTTATCAAATTCAAACCAAATTCCGTGATGAAATTCGTCCACGTTTCGGTGTGATGCGTTCACGTGAATTCATCATGAAAGATGCTTATTCTTTCCATGCGAATCAAGCATCTTTACAAGAAACGTATGACGTGATGTATGACACCTATAGTCGCATCTTCACTCGTCTTGGTTTGGACTTCCGTCCAGTACAAGCGGATACTGGTTCGATTGGTGGCTCAGCATCTCATGAATTCCATGTACTTGCAGCCAGCGGTGAGGACGATATTGCATTCTCAACTGAGTCAGACTATGCAGCAAACGTAGAAATGGCCGAAGCTGTTTTAGTTGGCGAACGCGCACCTGCTACGCAAGCTTTTGCATTGGTCGATACACCAGATCAAAAAACCATTGCCGATGTGTGTGCATTTTTAAATGCTGATGCGAAACAATCAGTAAAAGCATTACTGGTACAAGGGATTGCAGATGAGAAAGGCAACTCGCCTGTTGTTGCCTTGTTCTTACGTGGCGATCACGAACTAAATGATATTAAGGCTGAAAAGCATCCACTTATTGCTGCACCTTTGACATTTGCAACTGACGAACAACTACAGCAACACGGTTTAATCGCAGGTTTCTGTGGTCCTCAAGGCTTAGTTGAAAAAGGTTTAACGGTGATTGTAGATCGTGCTGCATCAATACTGGCTGACTTTGTTGCTGGTGCAAATGAAGTGGATAAACATGCCACTGGCGTGAACTGGGATCGTGACGCGAAATTCACTGAAGTATTTGACTTACGTAATGTGGTTGAAGGTGATCCGTCTCCAGATGGTAAAGGGACGCTGCAAATCAAACGTGGTATTGAAGTCGGCCATATCTTCCAGCTCGGTACAAAATATTCAGAAGCTTTGGGCTGTAAAGTACTTGGTGAAGATGGCAAACCATTTACCGTCACCATGGGTTGTTATGGCATAGGGGTTACACGTGTTATTGCTGCTGCTATTGAACAGAATTACGATGACAAAGGCATCATTTGGCCTCAAACGATTGCACCTTTTGACATTGCAATTGTGCCAATGAATGCACATAAATCACCACGCACCGTAGAAGCTGCTGAAGCACTTTATGCAGAGTTCCAAGCACAAGGTTATGATGTACTCCTTGATGATCGTAATGAACGTCCTGGGGTTAAATTCTCTGACCTTGAGTTGATGGGTATCCCTCATCGTATCGTGATTGGCGAGAAAGGCTTAGATGCAGGTACTTTCGAGTACAAAGGCCGTCGTGATGCAGAAGCAAGCAACCTTAGTAAAGATGAATTATTAATGAAGCTTGTACGCTAGTATTCGCACATACAATAAAAAAGCCGTTTCAATGAAACGGCTTTTTTATTGTAAAATTAAACAGTCTGATCTTTAATTGTTTCCGATGAACCATTATTTTGTACGGATTCAATACCTTTATCACGAGACTGTACACTGGCATAAAGCTGACTGGTGCCAATCACCTGATGGTTTGCAGCCTTTAGATTAAAATATGCTTTATCATTTTTTGACATTAATCGCTCATAACGAACATCATCTGGACTGTTCTTTTGCACTGAGGCAATCCCATTCATTGCTGATGCCTTGGTCTTGTATAATTCACTATTTAAAATGACTTCCCCATTACCTGCTTTCAATACAAAGCGATATTGACCATCGCTTGCTCGATTCACCTCGTACCATCCAGCCATAAAATACCTCTATTATTGGAATTCATATTGTTTTGTGTCTCTAATAATATAAATCAGCCACAATAGTTTAAGTAGATTGTTTTTTGTTCGCTTTTGGTAGCTTAGAATTTATTACAGATATAAAAAAGGAGCATGTGCATGCTCCTCAATAAAATGCTTGGAATTAAACTTTTTTCACAAACTCAGATTTGAGTTTCATCTGACCAATACCATCAATTTTACAATCAATGTTATGACCATCACTCGCGTCAGCGACCAAACGAATTGATTTAACCTTTGTACCAACTTTAACAACGGATGAAGAACCTTTGATTTTTAAATCTTTAATTACCGTAACGCTATCACCGTCAACTAAAACATTACCGTTGGCATCTTTAATAATTTCTTGTGCTTCTGAAGCTAAACTATCACCTTCTTTCCACTCATGTGAACATTCAGGACAAATAAGGAGTTCGCCATCTTGGTAAGTATATTCTGATTGGCATTGTGGGCAGTTTGGAAAAGACATAAAAATCTCAAAAGCCTTATTATGATCGATAGAAGCCGTTTTTCAAAATTAATCCGCTTATTGATCAGGGATTTCAGCTTGAATCAGCAAACCCAACAAATAAAGTGACTCTTGCCACCCTAAATAACAAGCTTCAACAGGGATCACATCTGGTAGCCCCTCTTGGGTAATATTCACCTCTGTACCCACAAGCACAGGCTTGAGTTGGATGGTCATTTGGATCTCACCCGTCAGATGAGGATCATCGAACTGATCCGTATAGCGAAGCAGTTCATTTGGAACAATTTCGATATATTTCCCACTAAATGAGTGCGTGCTCCCTGTAGAAAAATTCGTAAACGACATTTTATAAGTACCGCCTACTTGCGAGTCTAAATGATGAACTTTAGCAGTAAACCCATGAGGTGACATCCATTTGACTAACGCATCTGGATCTAAGAAGGCTTTAAAAACACGTTCAGGGGGCGCATTGAATACGCGATGTAATCGTACTGTACCTGGCATTGTTATTCTCCCTTGAGACTATTCTTTTATTTATGGATTGAGCATCACAATTTAATCATCATTGTGATCTTTCCAATCTCTTTATTTCAACATGAATATCAACAATCAAAAGCTGCTTTTTTGTGAAAAATGGCGCAAAATAACAGCCCCCTAGTGACCAAAACGCAGCTTTAGGATCGATCTATGAGTCAGCTTGCTTTTACTGCTTTTAGCTTAAATGGTGTAGATGCACAAAAATTTTTACAAGGTCAGGTAACTGTTCACACTGAGCGTTTGCCAGAAAATGAAAGTCGATACACTGCTATTTGTGATTTAAAAGGGCGTATTCATTTTGGTTTATGGATTAAAAAATTAAATCCAGAAAGTTTTGAACTTGTCACCACACAAGATCAAGCAGAAGAGTTTTCCAAACATATCAAAAAGTTTGGTGCTTTTTCAAAAATGAAATTAGAAGAAATTGGTCAAGTTTTTCCAAATATTGTTGGACATCAAACTGAGTTCTCTCAGACAGAAACCGATGTAAAGACTTGGCAATTACAGGCCATTCAGTCTGGACAAGCTTGGATTACTCAGACAACAGAACATGTGTTTCAACCACAAGAATTACGCCTACATCAACGTGACGGCGTACATTTTGATAAGGGTTGCTACTTGGGGCAGGAAATCGTGGCACGTCTTTGGTTTAAAGCCAAACCTAAACACTGGTTACATTTAATTCAAGGAAAAGGTGAAGTTCCCTCTCCTACAACTCAACTGAGTAAAGATATAGAAGTGGTCAATAGTGTCGCCATTGAAGATGGCTATATCGCACTTGTGGTAGCAAAACCAACTGCTCTAGAAGAGCTTGATTTGACAGTGTTGGACTTGCCAGAAGCACTAAGTGGTGATGTGGCGAGACCAAGCTAATCTGTTGTTAAAAACTAGACTGTAAGTTAAAATTCAAAACTCATGTGTTATCGCGGCTGCTGAACCCGATTAACTTATGAGTTTTTTAATAATGGATGATTTACCGCAACAACGCACGCGAGCTTGGAGACGCAAGAAAAAGCTTCTTTTCAGAGGTCGAGACTGTCGGCACACTTCTCTTTTGTGGAAACCCCAGAAAAAATGGAAGTACTTATGTACCCGTCAAGCTAAACTCGCTCGCTCAAAAAAATTAGGAATCGAATATCCTCGAGTTTCTAAAATAAAGAACTTAATTGAAGCTCGTTTTAATTATTGGACACTATAACTCTGAACTTTTTATTCATCTGTAGTCGTAATCAATGGCGTAGTCCAACTGCTGAACGCATCTTTGCACAAGGGTATGGTCTCCATACCCGATCAGCTGGTACCAGCCGCCACGCTAAACATACAATTTCGCTCAAAGATATACTTTGGGCTGATCAAATCTTTGTGATGGAAATACGACATAAGCAACAAATTAAAGAGAAATTCTCTAAACAGCTCATGAATAAGAAAGTGTTTGTTTTAGATATCCCTGATAATTATCAATATATGGATTCTGATCTAATTAAATTACTACAACTCACGATGCAGCGTTATATAACATAACGTTAGCGTTTATTTCCGCATTCACTTTCCCTCCATAAATCCTCCACAATAATTCCACAAAAGATAATCATAACCAATTGTTTTAACGAGTCTTTATTTAAAAACAATCAGAAATTAAAGACATTATTCCAGCATCATATATACAAAATCATCATTTACATTTTTTACCAAACTTTTATGATGTGCACATCAACGAAATATTCTGCTATACAACGGATTAAAGCAGATCGATGCGAAGGGAAAGAAAAATGAAAAAGTTGCTTATAGCCAGTTTAATGATTGTTGCAAGCCACGCCACACTAGCAGCAGACAGCAAAGCTTCAGCCAAAACAGATGTTTTTGCAAAAGCAACCCAACTCTATGAAGCAAAAAACTACCCTGCTGCATTCGCAGAAATGCAACGTCTCGCAGAGTCAGGGAATGCTCAAGCCATCTACAATCTTGGCTACATGACCCAAAATGGACAAGGGACAACTAAAGACGAAAAAAGAGCTTTGCAATATTACCAAGATGCCTCAAATAAAGGCTATGGCAAAGCCAGTTTTACCCTAGCGCAACTTTATCGTCATGGTGGATTAGGTATTACACCGAATACGCCAAAATTCAAAGAGTATTTAGATCGAGCATCAAAACAAGGTTCTGACGAAGCAATCGTGGAAATCGCAACATTATTATTTGCTCAAGGCAAACCTGAAACAGACCAAATTGCGATTCGCCAACTCAGACCATTGATTCAAAAAAACTACTATCCTGCTATGCACATTAGGGCTTTGTATGATTTAGCACAAAGCGTTAAAAATAAGAATCCTGCGATGCGTCAACAAGCAATCAAAATGATTCAATCCCTTGCAGAAAAAGGCTATGCACCATCATTGATGGCATTAGGTAATATGTTGGCGAATGGTGATATTCTTCGACAGAACTTACCAGAGGCGAAAAAGATTTTTACAGAACTGGCGAGACAGGATATCCCTCAAGCCAAAGAATCTTTGGCAAAAGTAGAACAGATTATAAAAGCCAAAGAACAACAAGCCAAAGCTTCAAAACCGTAGTATTTTATTTTACCCGTAACCACCAAATATCAACTTTTCTAGCAGATATTTGGTGGTGGTCAACAGATTAAAACTGTTTAGTGACTTTAATCCCAGCACCCCAATTGCGCCCATCCGCAGGTTCATAGAAGCGTCCATTGCCGTCATTTACAATCACTGAACCGACGTAATTTTTATCCAACATATTGTCGACACGCGCATACGCATTCACGCTCCAGTCATCCATTGTCCAGAGATAACCCGTGTAGGCTGAAACAGTGGTATAACTTGGCGCTGCTTCAGTGTTGGTATCATTCACGTAGATTTTGTCATTATATTGAGCATCAACCCCACCATAAAAACCAGTGTTTGGTTTCCATGCTACTGCGGCATAGGCTCGTTGTTTTGCGATCCCTGGAATCAGGTTACCTGAGGAAATTTCTGCTACAGAGCCAATAGCGGGAACAGTTGAATCAAAAGTTGCATCTAAATAACCATAACTGGCATTCACGACTAGATCACGCCAAAGTGCTTTGTTCCATGTCAACTCAACCCCTTCACGCAAGGTTTTATCTGCGTTACGAAAGGTCGTGCGTCCATTGCTTGCGCCTGCAGAGACAATGTCATCTTTGGTCTTGGTTTGGAAAACAGCCAAAGTAAAATCACCAAGTTGATTTTGTGATTTCAAGCCAAGCTCATAGGTATCACTGCTCGATGCATCAAGATCAAAATTAAAACCGCCTACACCATCAGGGCGATAAGCCATTTCAGTGAAGGTTGGAGTTTCAAAACCTTTGGCATAACTGACATAAGCCAAAAGTTCGGGAACAACTTGCCAGCTCAGCGCCACAGATGGCAAGAATTTAGAATAATCATGTTTGCCACTATCATCACCGTTTACACCTGAAATGTAATGGTCTTTAGATTTGTAATGTACATTACTATAACGAAGCCCCGTATCTACTCGCCATGTCGGTAAAAACTGCCATGATGCTTGTAAATAAGGATCGATATTCCATAAGCTATTGTCTTCGTTACGACGTAAATTACCTTTCACGCCATAACTTGGTTGATTACTCATTAAGACAAAGTTTTCATAGCCTTTACGATCTTCATCCATGCTATCAAGTGCAACTCCAAGACTGATGCTCGTATTTGGTAGCAACTCTTTTCCAGTCCAACGAAAATCAGCACCATAATAATTACGATCGAAATCAATCACCCCACCGGCATGACGTGGATTGGCTTGAGCTGATGCAGGTATAGACTGATATTGTGTTACCTGACGATTGCCCCAATACCCCATCATATATAACTCATGCTGATCATTAATTGGCTTCGACCATGTCACTCCAGTTTGAGTTTGTTCAATATTTTTACGTACATCAAATTGCTTAAGAAATGGAACTTGTTGCTTAGGATTTTCATCCCATAGTTCACGCGTTAAACCTTGAGGGTCATTTGCATTGATTTTGACGTAATTAGTCATCCAATTAATCTTCGAACCATCTTCAAGATTCCATGTTAGTTTGGCATTGTTGAGCACCTTACGTGCATCACTATGTTCACGATAGCCATCGGTATCAAAATACGATGAGCTAATCACGTAACTTGGTTCATTGGCATGTTCTGAACCGCCTTGGAGAACTAAACCTGCACGATTTTTATTGTGACTACCACCCACATAGCTCATTTCTATTGAATCTTTACCCTGCCCCTCTTTGGTCGTTGTCAAGATCGTCCCACCAGAGGAGTTCCCATAAAGGGAGGAAAATGGTCCTGTCAAAACTTCAAGGTGATCCAAGCTACTTAAATCAATATTTGAGGTTTGTCCCTGTCCATCTGGCATGGTTGCGGGAATACCATCGACATAAAGACGAATTCCTCGCACGCCAAAAGTAGAACGTGCACCAAATCCACGCATTGATAGCTGTAAATCTTGCGCATAGTTCTCACGGTTATTTAGCTGTAAGCTTGGAATTCCTTTCACAAGTTCAGTTAGATTAACCTGTGCAGACTGTATTTGCTCAGGTGCATCAACGCGAAATACCGAAGCGGGTGTCTGTAGATAGCTTGTATCTGTACGCGTCGCTTCAACTTTAATCGTTGGGAGTTGTATAGGCTGCTCATTCGATTCAGCGGCCCATAGTAAGGAACTGTTTAGCCCCATACTCATTGCGACACAACCGTATAACAGGTTAATTTTCCAGAAAGGCATGAAGATTCCTTATTTCTCAAAAAATTGAAACGATGATTTTTAAAAGTAAGCCGCTATTTATTTTATAATTATCTGAAATCATTAATTTTTAGCTAAATCAGTCAAAGTTATTACTGATCTATATTGGCAAATAAAATTAAATATCGACATAATTGTAAGTTAAACATTTACCCTCATTGTATTGTTGTTGAAACAACTTGATCTTATTATGCCCGAACTTCCTGAAGTTGAAACCACCAAAACCAGCCTGTTACCTTTATTGGAACAGCGCGTCCAAGCAGTGAAAGTCTGGAATGCCAGTTTACGTTGGGCGATACCTGATGATATTGATAAGCTTGTTGGTCAACGCCTAACGCACCTTTCACGGCGCTCCAAGTATATTTTAGCTGAGTTTGAACATGATCAAATGCTTTGGCATCTCGGTATGTCTGGAAGTTTTCGTTTGTGTCAGCCTAGCGATGAATTGAGAAAACACGACCATCTAGTGATTGATTTTGAAGATTATCAGCTCCGCTATCATGACCCACGTCGCTTTGGTTGTATACTTTGGCTTGATCAAAATCATCAAACTAAGCTGATTGATACACTCGGCCCCGAGCCGTTAAGTGATGATTTTAATTCGTCATATCTTTTAGAAAAACTAAGCAAAAAAAATGTCGGCATTAAAATTGCTTTAATGGATAATCATATCGTGGTCGGTGTAGGCAATATTTATGCGACTGAAAGCCTATTTAATATCGGCGTTCATCCAGCACAACCTGCGTCAACCTTAACCAAAATTCAAGTGGAAAAGTTGGTGATTGAAGTCAAACGAATCTTGCAACAAGCCATTGATTTAGGTGGTTCGACTTTACGTGACTATAGCAATGCGATGGGTGAAAATGGTTATTTTCAACAAACCCTTTTGGCATATGGTCGAGCTGGCGAGATGTGTGTTAACTGTGAGACGACCTTAGAGAACCTAAAACTGGGACAGCGTGCGAGTGTTTTTTGCCCACAATGCCAACCATTGAAACTGAAAAAAGCATAGTTTTTTTAAAGGAGAACAACGCATGAAAACTGCTATTGTTCGACATATCTTAGTCAAAGATAAAGACATGGCTGAACAATTGAAAAAACGTATCCATTCTGGTGCTGATTTTTCAAAAATTGCGAAGCAATATTCAACCTGTAATTCAGCCAAACGTGGTGGCGAGTTAGGCGAAGTCAAAAAAGGACAGCTTGTTCCTGTTATAGACAAACTGGTTTTCAGTGCTGCTGAACGCGTCTTACATGGTCCGATTAAAAGTCAGTTTGGTTTCCACTTGATCGAAATTAAATTCCGTATGGATGGGGTGAGGTAATCAGAATTGGGCTTAAATTTAAGCGCCCAGAAACTGAAATAATTTTTCGTTGTGCTTAGACTGAAATACTTTTCAGTCTTGTTCTTTCATTACATAGGTCCATGCCAGTATTTTTTCACCCGAATCCAAATGTACTTCAGTCTGCACCCGTTGGTATTGAAAACCTTCAAAATCATCTAGCATTTGCCAATTTTCTTGTAATTTTTCAGTGCTAAATAAGTAACCTTCCACCAAGGCATCTTTTTGGTTTAATACGATTGCTGGTAAGCCTTTATCTGGTCCCCAGTCTAAAATATGTACTGTGCCACGCACAAAAGCTTTCTGCCAGTCTCCCCCAATTCCACCTAAAATATGCGCATTTTCTCGGTTTGGGCAAAGTGTGCCATAGACGAATAATCGATTCATTTTGATGCTTTTTTCCCTCATATTTGCATAGCATCTTAGAATGAAGTTGGCTATTTTCCTAGATGCTTAAATGACCATCAAATCTATATCGCCAGCTCTCCCCGAAACGATTAGCCATAAAAAACGGCATCTTAAGTGCCGTTTTTTATTTAAAGCTAATTTAGCCCTGTTTTTTTAGCTCATCACGAATTTCACGTAACAATTGAACATCTTCTGGTGTTGGAGCTGGCTCTGCTGGTGCAGCTTCTTCTTGTTTGCGTAGACGGTTCATTACCTTCACTAATAAGAAAACCACCCATGCCAAGATTAAGAAATTAATCAGAATCGTTAAAAAATTACCATAAGATAGTACAGTGAGTCCTGCTTCTTGAGCCTGAACCAAGGTCGTAATATTTTCTGATTCACCACGTAATACAATAAATTTATTACTGAAATTGACTTCGCCACCAATCACAAAGTTAATGATTGGCATTAAAATATCTTTCACTAATGAGTCAATGATTTTACCAAAAGCCCCACCGATGATCACACCAATGGCGAGATCCATCACGTTACCTTTTACTGCAAATTCTTTAAATTCTTGAATAATACTCATCTATAACTCTCCAGAGTTGAATTTTGTCGCGTTCTGTTTTTGCATTGTTTATTACACAGACGAAGCGACTAGCCATATAGTTGATAATTTAATATTTTTTCAAAAAAATGAAAGTCATTTCACACTTTAACAACATATTTTATTTTAATAAAAAGATGAATTTAAGCACGATCGTTGTTTTATTTTTTGCAATAAAAAAACCGCTAAAATAAATTTAGCGGTTTTTCACTTTTCAATTAAGAAAAATTATTTACCACGGTTACGCTTACGTTCACCTTCAGTAAGATAACGTTTACGAATACGAATAGATTTAGGTGTTACTTCGACTAATTCATCATCTTCAATGAATTCAAGTGCCTGTTCAAGCGTGAATTCAATTGCAGGAACTAACGTTAACGCTTCGTCTGTACCAGATGCACGTACGTTGGTTAACTGTTTCGCTTTAGTCGGGTTAACAGCCATGTCGTCAGAACGTGAGTTAATACCTACGATCATACCTTCATAGACTTCTAACTGTGGTTTAGCGAATAAACGACCACGATCTTGCAATGTGAACAATGCATAGCCCAAGCATACGCCTTGAACCATAGAAACTAGAACACCGTTTTGACGTTGTGCAACAGTACCTTGTTTTGCAGGGCCATAATGCGAGAAGCTTGACGTCATGATACCCGTACCAGAAGTCATTGTTAGGTATTCTGAACGGAAACCAATCAAACCGCGTGAAGGAACAGTTGCCTCAATACGCATACGACCTTTGCCGTCAACTTCCATATTGGTCATTTCGCCTTTACGGAAACCCATTTGTTCCATAACGAAACCTTGATGCTGTTCTTCAACGTCAAATGTCACGTTTTCGAATGGCTCTTGTTTCACACCATCGATTTCTTTCATGATCACTTGTGGACGTGATACGCCCATTTCAAAGCCTTCACGACGCATATTTTCAATCAATACTGAAAGATGAAGCTCACCACGACCAGACACTTTAAAACGGTCTGGACTATCAGTATCTTCTACACGAAGTGCAACGTTATGAATCAATTCACGATCAAGACGCTCACGAATGTTACGTGATGTTACAAACTTACCTTCTTTACCAGCAAACGGTGAGTTGTTTACTTGGAATGTCATCGAAACAGTCGGTTCATCGACAGACAATGGCGGTAAAGCTTCAACAGCTTTCGGATCACAAATGGTGTCAGAAATATTAAGTGCATCGATACCAGTTACACAAACGATGTCACCAGCGTTTGCTTCGGTAATATCAACACGTTCTAAACCATGGTAACCCATAATTTTTAAGATACGACCATTACGCGTCTTACCTTCTTTATCAATTACAGTTACTTGTGTGTTCAATTTAACTGAACCACGTTGAATACGACCAACACCGATTACACCAACAAAACTGTTATAGTCAAGTGAAGAAATCTGCATTTGGAATGGACCATCAACATCTACTGCTGGTGGCTCAACGATATCTACAACGGTTTGGAACAATGGCGTCATATCGTCAGCAAGTTCTTCAGGTGAAGGACCAGCAACACCACGAAGACCTGATGCATAAACGATTGGGAAGTCTAACTGTTCGTCAGAACCACCAAGGTTATCAAATAAATCAAAAACTTGATCAATAACCCAGTCACAACGTGCGCTTGGCTTGTCAACTTTGTTGATAATCACGATTGGCTTCAAACCACGCGCAAAGGCTTTTTGTGTCACAAAACGAGTTTGTGGCATTGGACCTTCTTGTGCATCAACCAAAAGTAATACGCAATCGACCATCGACAAAACACGTTCTACTTCTCCACCGAAATCGGCGTGTCCCGGGGTATCAACGATGTTGATGCGGTACTCGGTGTTTGTGCGTGCATCTAACCATTTGATTGCAGTATTTTTTGCAAGAATGGTAATACCACGTTCAGACTCAAGCGCGTTAGAATCCATAACACGTTCAATCTCGCCTGCGCGATCACCAAGAGCACCTGATTGTTGTAAAAGTTTGTCTACAAGAGTCGTTTTACCATGATCGACGTGCGCAATAATGGCAATGTTACGGAGAGTTTTAATATCTGACATGTATAATTCAATACGCTTTAAATTTGAGGGCAAATTATACAGAAAAATATTACGCTTTAGTAGTGACAGTTTATTGACAGACAACTTTTTTTCTGACGAATTGCAATCGAATCGTTGGTAAAACAGTCCAACTCTATTAGAATATTCCACTAATGCTTATCGCTTTTTTATGCTCCCATGTCGAAACCCCTACCTCAGCAACAGCTCGATCTTGTTTACGGGCTGAATGATCGCCCGAAACCTTTTGTTGCATTTTTAGCCGCCTTGCAACATCTTTTAGCCATTTTAGTCCCGATTATTACTCCTGGATTACTGATCTGTCTCGCACTTGGTGTCTCTCGTGAAGACACCAATATGATTTTATCAATGTCTCTTATCATTTCAGGCATTGCGACTTTTTTACAGTGTAAAAAAGTAGGACCTTTCGGTGCGGGATTATTAATTGTTCAGGGGACAAGTTTTAATTTTATTGGTCCTATTATCGGTATTGGTAGTGCAATGGTCGCTGCTGGCACGCCTGTTGAACAAGTGATGGCTGCCATTTTCGGAGTTGTGATTGCAGGTTCATTTATTGAAATGGGCGTTTCACGTATTTTACCTTGGGTCAAAAAACTAATTACACCCTTGGTCACAGGTATCGTGGTGCTCCTGATTGGTTTGACTCTGATCAAAGAGGGTTTGATTAGCATGGGTGGTGGTTATACCGCAATGCAGAATCAAACTTTTGCCAATGCTGATAATTTAATTATGTCATGTACCGTACTTGGCATCATTATTTTGCTGAATCGTATTCGTATTATTTGGGTGAAAAGTTCAGCAATTTTGATCGCATTGGTGATCGGTTATATTCTTGCAGGATTTATGGGGCATTTAGATTTTTCTGTTTTAAATGATGCACCGCTTGTGCAAGTTCCTACCCCTATGCATTTTGGTTTAAGCTTTTCTTGGAGCTTATTTATTCCAATGGCATTTATCTATTTAGTCACTTCACTTGAAGCGATTGGTGATGTCACTGCAACCAGTAAAATTTCAAATCAATCTGTTGATGGCCCGATTTGGATGCAACGAATTAAAGGTGGCGTACTGGTCAATGGTGCAAATTCATTTTTAGCAGGTATCTTCAATACCTTCCCAAGTTCAGTCTTTGCCCAAAATAACGGGGTAATTCAGCTCACAGGTGTAGCCAGTCGCTATGTCGGTCTTTGGATTGCTGCCCTGCTGGTGATTTTAGGTCTATTCCCTGCTGTTTCGGCTGTGATCCAAGCAGTTCCTCAAGCCGTTTTAGGCGGCGCTGTGATGGTCATGTTCGGTGCTGTGGCGGCTTCTGGCATCAACATCCTGTCAGGGATTCATTTGGATCGTCGTGCACTATTGATCATTTCAATTTCTCTAGCCTTGGGTCTAGGGGTTGCACAAGTTCCACAGATTCTTGAACACTTACCTGAATTATTTAAAAATATTTTTAGCTCTGGTGTCGCAACAGGCGGTATTGCCGCGTTAATTTTAAATATTGTTTTACCTGAAACGCATAAATAATCATCCAACCACAACAAATACCCAGTTTCACGACTGGGTTTTGTTTTGATGAGAGATCAATATGGATCCACGTAGTGAAGTCGTCTTACGTCAACAAGATTATTTAAATGGGCATATCTTATTGATTAATGCCCCGAATGATCAACTCGCCAAAGAACTACCCAGCCAAGCACAAGCCTCTGTATGGACTTGGAACTTTGCTGAGCATCAAGGCTTTTTAAATGCTGGAATTTCATCACATTTCTCAGTTGAATTTCCTCAAGCTGTCTTTGAACAAGTCATTATTTTTGTGCCTAAATCAAAGGAATTGTTGAACTATATTTTGCATGTGGTGGTGAGCCATTTAGAGCAAGGTCAGCACGTTTTTCTCGTTGGTGAGAAAAAAGGTGGGGTTGAACGTGCAGCAAAACAATTACAACAGTATGGCCAAACACAGAAATTGGATAGTGCCCGTCACTGTCAACTTTGGCACATGAAAATTGAAAAAACTGAACAATTGAAACCGTTAGATCACTGGTTAAAAACCTATACCGTGCAAGTGAATCAAGATCGTTTAGAAGTTTGCGCGCTGCCTGGTGTGTTTAGCCAAGATCATTTGGATATTGGAACGGCCGTATTAGTCCCTTACCTCGATCAAGTAAAATCAGGTAAGATTGCCGACTTTGGCTGCGGTGCTGGGATTATTAGTGCGTATTTGGCCAAACTAAATCCACAGCAACAAATTTTTGCGCTTGATATTGATGCATTTGCATTGCGATCAACTGAGATGACTTTTCAGCGAAATGGGCTGAATTTAGATCAGTTACACCTTCAGCCTGTAACGGGCTTTGGTGATGCACCCAAAGATTTGGCTGCGATTGTTAGCAATCCACCTTTTCATCAGGGAATTCATACCGATTACGATGCCAGTGAAACGCTATGCAAGCTTGCAAAATCACACCTAAAACGTTCAGGTGAATTGTGGATCGTCGCAAATCGTTTTTTGAATTATCAGCCGCTTATTGAACAAAGCTTTGGTCAATGTGTCATCAAAACTGACCAACAAGGATTCAAGGTGCTGTATGCCAGTGCGAAATATAAAGTTTAAGGAATTTTTATGAGCGAGACATCTGCTCCCCAACACCTTCAGCGTAAGCTCGGCGCTCGCCACCTCAATATGATTGCCATTGGTGGATCAATTGGTACTGGCTTATTCCTTGCTTCAGGCTCTACCATTGCAAATGCTGGCCCTGGTGGTGCATTGCTGGCTTATGCTCTGATTGGTCTGATGATTTATTTCTTGATGACCAGTTTAGGCGAATTGGCAACACACACCCCAACATCAGGTGCATTTTTCACTTATGGTAGTCGTTATGTTGAGCATGGCTTTGGTTTCGCCTTAGGTTGGAATTACTGGTATAACTGGGCCATTACCGTTGCTTTCGAACTCGTCGCTGTACAGTTCATCATGAAATTTTGGTTCCCAGATCTTCCTGGTTTTTACTGGAGTGCGATTTTCCTTGCGATTATTTTTGGGATCAACTCGTTAACCGTCAAAGGCTTTGGTGAGAGCGAGTTCTGGTTCTCCATGATCAAAGTGATTGCAATCATCGTATTTATTATCATTGGTATTGCTATGATTGTTAAAATAATGCTCACGCCAAATGTTTCCGCTTTCTCCAATTGGACCTATCAAGACGCGCCCTTTGTCGGTGGTCTGCAAGCCATGATTGGTGTAGCAATGATTGCGGGATTCTCTTTCCAAGGTACAGAAATGGTCGGGGTCGCTGCGGGTGAATCAAAAGATCCGAAGAAAACCATTCCTTTGGCAATCAAACAGATTTTTTGGCGTATCCTGTTATTCTATATTCTATGTATTTTCATCATTGGTACACTGGTCAGCTACGATGATCCAATGCTATTAAAAGCTGCCGCAAGTGAAGATATTGCCTTATCACCTTTCACCTTACTGTATGAAAAAGCAGGCTTTGCTTTTGCAGCCAGTTTGATGAATGCGGTCATTCTGAGTGCGATTTTGTCTGCAGGTAACTCAGGCATGTATTCTTCGACCCGTATGTTATGGAATATGGCATGTGAAGGTCGTGCCCCTAAACTTTTCTCCAAACTGGATCGTCGTGGCGTACCAATGAATGCGCTGTATGCGACAACTGCTGTTGCTGCACTTTGTTTCTTGACAACCTTTATGGGCGAAAAGCAAGTCTTTAACTGGTTGCTCAATATGTCAGGTATGTGTGGCTTTATTGTCTGGTTAGGGATTGCAATTTCACACTATCGTTTTCGTAAAGGATATATTTTACAAGGCTACAAGCTGGAAGACCTCGCCTATCGCGCCAAGTTCTTTCCATTTGCGCCGTGGTTTGCATTTATTCTTTGCTCAATCATCATCCTCGGTCAAAATTATGAAGCTGTTCTGGGTGGAAAAATTGATTGGCTTGGAATTTTATCCACCTATATCAGTATTCCCCTATTTTTGGCAATCTGGCTCGGTTATAAGTGGAAACACAAGAGCAAGTTGATCGCTTATAAAGACATGAACGTGAAAGCGGGTGAATAAAAAATTCATTTATACTTGACCAAAATCTAAATATGAGTAGAATCTCTGCTCATATTTTCAACGGCACAATTATATAGGAGGACGACACATGCCATTACAACTAGGAAACACATTGTAAGATTTGGCACTGTCACCTCACGGACAAGTGGCACATCTTCATGATCACTTGTCCGAATGTCTATTTAAACCTAGCATTCGCTAGGTTTTTTTATGCCTATTCGGACAAACATTTAAATTGACCGAGATAAAAAAATGGGCATACAAAAAATACTGAATGCTGATGCTCTATATGGCGTTCCAGTGAAAATCTTCACTGACGACATTGATAGTGAAAGCATTGACCAACTGAAAAAAATGGCACAACTGCAATTTGTGTATTCACATATTGCCGTCATGCCAGATGTACATGTCGGTAAAGGCGCGACTGTGGGCAGTGTAATTCCAACCAAGCACGCCATTATTCCTGCGGCAGTCGGAGTGGATATTGGCTGCGGTATGAATGCGATTCGACTCAACTTGAAAGCATCCCAACTTCCAGACAATCTTGCACCCTTACGACATGCGATTGAACGAAAAGTTCCTGTCGGTTTTGAGTTACACAAA
Organism: Acinetobacter sp. 2JN-4; assembly: GCF_003687745.1. Classification (NCBI taxonomy): domain Bacteria; kingdom Pseudomonadati; phylum Pseudomonadota; class Gammaproteobacteria; order Moraxellales; family Moraxellaceae; genus Acinetobacter; species Acinetobacter sp. 2JN-4. The sequence continues at coordinate 508,405 of NZ_RDNY01000001.1, forward strand.
CAAATCAAAGCCAAAGCGTCTAGTATTATTCCCTTAGAAAAACGCTTACAGCCTATTATCAAAAAACATCCAGGCTTGGTGCGGATGTTAAGAAAGTTTGACGCGACGTGGCAGAAACAACTCGGTACTTTAGGTGGAGGTAATCACTTTATTGAACTGTGCTTAGATGAAAATCAGGACGTCTGGGTAATGTTACATTCTGGAAGCCGAGGTTTAGGTAATGTGATTGGCACATACTTTATTGAACTGGCGAAGAAAGAAGCTCAGCATCGTTTTGGTCATGTTCCAGACAAAGATTTGAGTTACTTTGCCGAAGGTTCCAATAGCTTTGATGACTATGTAGAAGCTGTGCAATGGGCGCAAGAATACGCTTATGAAAATCGTCGCGAAATGATGCGATTGATTTTAGAAGCAATTCGTCCGCTTCTACCACCCTTTCAAATGACAAAGGAAGCGATTAATTGCCACCACAACTACGTCAGTCGGGAAAATCACTTTGGTGAAGATCTATTCATTACTCGAAAAGGTGCAATTCGAGCAGGTTTAGATGAATTAGGCATTATCCCTGGTTCGATGGGAGCACGCTCTTATATTGTCAAAGGCAAGGCCAATCCTGAATCATTCTGTTCATGTTCCCATGGTGCTGGACGAAAAATGAGTCGCAATAAAGCGAAGTTACTGTTTAGCCAACAGGACCTTATTCAACAAACCCAAGGCATTGAATGCCGTAAAGATGCGGGAGTGATTGATGAAATCCCAAGCGCATATAAAGATATTGATCAAGTGATGGCAAACCAATCAGCACTGATCGAAATCGTGCATACACTTAAACAAATTCTATGTATCAAAGGATAACCAAATGAAATTAAAAGAGATGCCAAAAATCAAAGTTCGCAATCCAGTGGCTTTATCCCCTTTACTTACAAAAGGAGGGATTCACGAAACAGAAAAGCCACGCGCACAACATCGTCGTGATCGTCAACAAGTGAAACAACAGTTGAATAAAGGTGTTTGGTAGACACATTTTTTGATCAAATGACTAAAACTGAGGAGAAATAAAATGAATATTTACAGCGTATTGATAATAAAAAAAAGCGACTCAAATGAGTCGCTTTTTTATAATTTCAATGACTTGAAATTATTGACCTGGTTGAACTAAAACAGTACGGCTACCAGAAATCGCAGCGAATACGCGACGGTTCATAGCACGACCTTCTTTAGTTTTGTTGTCAGCAATCGGTTGATCCCAAGCGAAACCTTGAGTAGACAAACGAGATGCATCAACGTTGTATTCATTTACAAGTGATGATTTAACAGAGTTAGCACGAGCCAATGATAAACGTTCGTTTAATGCACGTGGACCGGTGTTATCTGTGTGACCTTCAATACGAGCTGTCGCATTCGGGTACTCAGCTAATTTCTCTGCTACTTTAGCAATTTCAGACTTGTATTGTGGCTTGATGTCTGATTTGTTTGTATCAAAGAATACACGAAGTTCCATGTTAAGATCTTCAGTCAACTCTTGTGGCTGTGGAGCAACTGGAGTTGGTTCAACTGGAGCAACTTCTACGACTGGCGCAGCAGGCTTCAAGTGACCACCAAGAACTACGTTCAAACCAGCAAGTGCTGTATAGTTCCAGAAGTCTTCATCGATGTTATAAGTACCACGAGCTTCAGTACGAAGAGATAAAGCATCGTTCAAGCGCCAGAAAGCACCGATACCAGCATTACCCAAAGTACCTTCTTCTTTCATACCACGTCCAACACGACCAATCTCAGCTTCATTAGCGTCAGTGAACGAATATTTATAATGACCAGCACCTAATAAAACATAAGGTTTGATTTTGCTGTCATAGTTTTTAGTGATCAAATCAGAAGTAACATAGAAGTTACCGTTGATTTGTTGTTGCTTATATTCAGCGTTAGCAGCAGCGCTATCTACGTCGCCTTTAACTTGGTTATATTCAACTTCAAAACCTAACCAAGGTGTTAATTCCACACCGATAGCAGCACCAACGAATAAATCGTCTTGTAATTCACCGCTAGTAGTTAAATGATCACCACCATTGTTGTGTTTAGTGTCTTGGAATGTGTAACCAAGCAATAATGGAGTAATTGTTACGCCCGCATTAGCAGCAGCTAAGGGAGCAGCAACAAGCATAGCAAGTGCGATACGACTCAATTTCATGGATATCCTCCAGAGATAACAATTGTTTGTTGTTCAAGCTCAGCCTATGATTTTTGGCCCCTGAGAACAAGGTATGTTCTACAGTATTTTTTTTAAGCTATTCACTTCACTTTGAATCATACAAACACTTGATGAATTTTCCAAGTGCTTGATAACCTTAACCTCGTAAATTATTGACAAATTTTCTTACAATTTCCGTTGTAGTTCAGTAATTTTTAATTCAAAGCGATAGCGAGAATAGCTTATTGTTCACTGTCTTTAATTTTAGCAGTCTTTGCAGTACGAAGTAATCATTAGTTTGTCTAACATACTAAACTTAACCGAATAAATACAGCCGTTACTTAACACTTTGTTAATAAAAAAATTACAGAAATATTATATGGGTCAAACAATGTTTAAAATTTTAGGTCTCACAATCAGTGAATTAATTACCTGTATCGCAATTTTTGCAATTTTAGTGTGTCTCAGTCTACCCCATTTTAATGACTTAATGATGTCAAATGAAGCCATTCAACTCAAAAGAACACTCACAATTCATATACAAAAATCAAAATCTGATGCACAAACCTATCGAAGAAATGTGACGCTGTGCGCAAGTCAAGATTTATTGACCTGTGATCAGGATTGGAATAAAGGATTTATAAGCTTCATTGATACAAATAACAATCGACAACGTGATCCCAGTGAGCCCCTCCTCTATGCCACACCGCTCAACTATAAATATGGAAGCTTAGACTGGAGAGGTACACTAAGAATCAATTCGATTACTTTCCAAGGCGATAGTGGGTTACCGAGAGGTTCAAATGGCAGTTTCTTTTATTGTGCAAATTCACCCAAATATCATACGCGAATAAAATTAAGCCAAATGGGTCAAATTACCCCTGAACCTCTAGCCACTTGCTAAGAACTGTTCAGTCTAGCTTAAGCGATGTAAAACACTTTCTTCATTGCTTTTTTTTACTATACTGCATAGGTTTTGAACATTCTCTGCAAACGAATTATTTGCTACAAACTATAAAGTCTGGAGACACATAATGACTGACATCGTAATTGTCAACGGCGCTCGTACAGCAATGGGCGGCTTCCAAGGTGCATTATCAAGCGCAACTGCACCTGAATTAGGTGCAATCACAATTAAAGAAGCGATTGCTCGCTCAGGCCTACAACCCACTGATGTAGAAGAAGTCATCATGGGCTGTGTTTTACCTGCAGGCTTAAAACAAGGTCCTGCTCGCCAAGCAATGCGTAAAGCGGGTCTGCCAGACTCTACAGGTGCAGTAACCATTAATAAGCTGTGTGGTTCTGGCATGAAAGCGGTTATGCAAGCAGCCGATATGATTAAAGCTGGCAGTGCGGAAATCGTGGTTGCAGGTGGTATGGAATCAATGACCAATGCACCGTATGTTTTACCGAAAGCGCGTGCGGGTTATCGCATGGGACATGGTGAAATTAAAGATCACATGTTCTTAGATGGTTTAGAAGACGCTGAAACTGGTCGTTTGATGGGTTCATTTGCGCAAGATATGGCAAACAAACGCAGTTATACACGTGAGCAAATGGATGACTTTGCCATCCGTTCATTGAAGCGTGCACAAAAAGCCATTACTGAAGGCTATTTCAAAGACGAAATCGTTGCAGTCACCGTATCGAGCCGCAAAGGTGATGTTGTGGTTGATCAAGATGAACAACCATTAAATGCAAAAATTGATAAAATTCCAAGTTTAAAGCCTGCTTTTGCAAAAGATGGAACGATCACAGCAGCAAATGCCAGCTCAATTTCTGATGGCGCATCTGCTTTAGTATTAACATCAAGTGATGTTGCCGCTCAGCGTGGTTTACAACCTTTAGCAAAAATTGTAGCAACGGCTTCAAACTCTCAACATCCATCTGAATTTACCATTGCGCCAGTTGGAGCAATCGAAAAAGTCTTGAAAAAGGCAGGTTGGGATGCACAAGAAGTTGACCTTTGGGAAATCAATGAAGCGTTTGCGATGGTCACCATGTGCCCAATCGATGATTTCAAACTCGACGCAGAAAAAGTAAATATCAATGGTGGTGCATGTGCACTTGGTCACCCTGTAGGTTCTACAGGTTCGCGTATCATGCTGACACTGATCTATGCGCTTAAACGCACTGGCGGTAAGAAAGGTGTTGCGGCACTGTGTATCGGTGGTGGTGAAGCAACGGCTGTAGCGATCGAATTGATCTAAGCTCTAAGCGATTCAATAAAAAAGATCCTGCTTAATGCAGGATCTTTTATTTTCAGAATTACAAAATAATAATCAACCAATCGTTAAATTCCCGCTATGTTATGCATTGTATAAAAAAACAACAGTGGAGCTATCCCATGCAACTGAATCATTATTTAAATTTTCAAGGACAAACCGAACAAGCATTTAACTTTTACAAATCAGTTTTTGGTGGTGAATTTGCAATGATCAGCCGCTATGGTGACTTACCACCGGAAGAAGGTGTGACGTTCACCGAAGAAGAAAAAAACTCCATTCTCCATGTCTCTTTACCGATCAATGACTTCACGGTACTTATGGCTTCAGATACAAATGATCAATTTTGTGCCCCAAACAGTGTATTTACGCAAGGGAATAATCACTATATATCCATCAATTTAGATGCTGATGAAATGGATGAAGCTAAACGTTTATTTGATGCACTTTCTGTCAATGGCCAAATTGAAATGCCGCTAGAACAGACCTTTTGGGGCGCACTGTATGGTGCTTTTACCGATCAATTTGGCGTGAAATGGATGGTGAACTGTCAACTTGACTCAACCATTTAAGGCTTCCCAAACTTTTGATGCAATATGCCCCATATTGCATCATTTTTCTTTGATCAACTTAAATATTTCTCTAGTACTTTCTTTACGCCCATTTCTTCAAAAATTTCAGGGTACTTTTGCACAAAGAGCGGCAGATGTTGTTTCATCTCACCTTTCTGTCCCACTGTCCATCTTGGCGGATAGGTTTCATAGTGCAAAAACTGTAAACGGCATTTGACTTCATAATCAAAGTTCTGCTGTTCTCGTTCACTTTGTATATATGGTTCTTGTGTCACAAACCAGTAAACCTGATCCCATAAATCATAATTTTGGGTCAAACTTAACCTTTGCTCAAGTGATATATTCTCTTTAAGCAATTGAATATATTGTACTAAATCATCTAAAGTGGGTTGCGTTCCACTATATATTTTTGCTTTAAAAAACTGATAGGGCAATAACTTTTGTTGAGTTGATTGTAAATAGGATAGATATTGATCAAACTGAATAAACTTCTGTTTGACTGCATATAAAACCAAAGCATTGGTAATTTGTTGAGTTTCAATTTTTGAAATGATCTTAAAAAATTGGGCTTGATCCCCTTTAAATAAGATCCATTGATAGGCTCGAATTTTTGCCTGTTGCGAGTTAAGCAACTCAATTGGATGCTGATTAAAATATTCTTGAAAATCAAATTTCTGTTGTCTAAGTACAAAATAAGCATAATCCATCACGGATAAAAAACGACTATGCCATAGTTCAATCACATCTTCAGAATTCAGAATTTGTCGTTGATATAGAACATCAAATAAATGATATTTCACCTCTCTAAATTTGCTGTGTTTTAATTCAAAAACTAACGTTTGCTCCGATTCATTTTTAATAATATGAGCTAACCAAAATTTGCGCACCAGTTGATCTTTGGCATTTTTGCATAACTCAAGTAACTGTTGTGATTCAATCCATTGATATCTTTTAATATAAGCCAACAATACTCTAGGCAACTGACCTTGTTCAGAAATTAATATGCGCTGTAAATACTCTTGATTTTTTGCGACTTCATTAAGTAACAAATTTTCAATGTCAGGAACAGTGCGCACCCGTTGTTGTACTGCTGCAATCTCTAAAAAATAACTGAGACACAGTTGAGAAAATTCAGGATGTTGACTCCAACGCTGAATATGTTGTGCCGCTAAGTTTCGATTGATTTCCACATAATCACTTAAACGAAAGAGTAAAGCAGGAAATAATGTTTGGTCATAGCAATCCTTTAAATGCTCTAATGTACGTTGTCGTGTGTAACCATCATAAGATCGCAATGACCATAGCAACTCATCTAAACTCTTTGTTATAAATGGAATTTCTACAATTTTTGGTGTAGGCATACTTGCTATGCATATTTGCTCATCCAATGCTTGGCGTTCTGCCAATATTTCTGCTGTATCTCGATAAGGTTCAGGATACCCAAATATCTTTTTAAGGAATTTAAACATTTTCATTCTGATTCAAGTGTTATATTTTTTATAACAAACTCTAAAATCGCTGTCACCCTTGCTTGCATAAAAAACCACATTTAAATATTGAATAACCCCTATTCAACCCAGTCAAATCAATAATTGCTATATGGAAAATCCCCATCCATAAAAAAAGCTGAACCGTAGTTCAGCTTTTTTATTTTTCAGACGACTTATGCACCAGTCTGATAACTTGCTTGTGGTACAGCCGTCGAAGCTTGATAAGGATTGGTAAAATCTTGAAGCCCAGCTGCTGCTTCATGAATATCTTTACCCTCTTTCACCACAAAGGTATCAAATCCAGAGCGTTTTAAATAATTTAAAACATCCTTAAAGATATCGCCCACCGCACGTAATTCACCTTGGTAACCTTGACGACGCAATAACGCAGCAAATGAATAACCACGACCATCGTTAAAGCCAGCAAACTCAATGAAAATGGCATCAAAGTCATTTAATGGAAATTGATGCGTTTCAGGAGAATCATTCACGGTCAAATAAAGTGCTTTTTTACCTTGCACATTTTCCAAATGATCGATTTGCGCAGTTGTTACAACCACATCACCTTGAGGAATCACACCATCTTCAGTGATGACTTGATAAGTATTGTCGGCAATCGTGCCATCTTTAGAAAGCACTTGTAGCATTGTATTAAGCATAAGCACGCTCCTTAAATGGTTGAATCCCAACACGGCGATAGGTATCGATAAAACGCTCACCTTCTGTACGTAGATCAAGATAAGTATTCAAAATCTCTTCAATCACATCAGGTACAACGTCAGCAGCGAATGATGGTCCTAAAATATCACCAATCGATGCATCATGATCCGCATGCCCACCTAAAGTGATTTGATAGAATTCTGCACCTTTTTTATCGACACCGAGGATTCCGATATTACCGACATGGTGATGACCACAGGCATTCATACAGCCCGAAATATTCAGATCCAACTCACCTAAATTATAGACAGTATCTAGGTCTTCAAAACGGCGTGTGATTGCTTCTGAAATTGGAATCGATTTGGCATTAGCCAATGAACAAAAATCACCACCCGGACAGCAAATAATGTCCGTAATAAAACCAATATGCGCACGCGCCATATCGTTTTGGTCAAGTGTTTGCCACAATTGGAATAAATCTTTTTGGGGAACATCGACCAGTGAAATATTCTGTTCGTGTGTGGTACGGAACTCACCAAAAGTATACTTATCCGCTAAATCTGCGATTAAGTTCATTTCTTCAGAAGTCACATCACCTGGTGCAACACCTGCCCGTTTCAAAGAAATCGTCACGATACGATAACCTTTAACCTTATGAGCATTGGTGTTGACGTTAAACCATTGTTTGAATTTTGGATACTCAGCAAACAATGCAGTAAAATCTTGGTCTTCTAAATCTTGATAATCAAATGGCGTGAATTCTTGATCTAACTTTTTCAAGATTTCAGGTTGAATCTTTAATGCGTCACGGGTGTGTTCAAATTCAGCTTCAACTTTTTGTGCAAATACTTCAGGCGTTAATGCTTTAACTAAAATTTTAATACGCGCTTTGTATTTGTTATCACGTCGACCATGTAAGTTGTAGACACGTAAGGTTGCCTCTAAATAAGCAATCAAATCTTCACGTGGTAAAAATTCACGAATGACATTACCAATAATTGGTGTACGACCTAAACCACCACCAACCATGATTTTATAACCCATTTCGCCAGCTTCATTATGTACCAGATAAATACCAATATCGTGGAATGCAGTTGCCGCGCGATCTTTTTCTTCTAAAGCAGAAACAGCGATCTTGAATTTACGAGGTAAAAAGGCAAACTCAGGATGGAAAGTACTCCACTGGCGAATTAATTCACAGGTCGGACGTGGATCAGCTACCTCACCTGCAACCACACCTGCAAATTGGTCAGTTGTGGTATTACGGATACAGTTACCAGAGGTTTGAACAGCATGCATTTGCACAGTTGCAAGTTCAGCAAGAATATCAGGCACATTTTCTAATGCAGGCCAGTTCAACTGGATATTTTGACGTGTTGATACGTGAGCATAACCACGATCATATTCAGTCGCAATTTCTGCAAGTTTACGTAACTGTTTAGAATTCATTAAGCCATACGGCACAGCGATACGCAGCATTGGCGCATAGCGTTGCACATATAAACCATTTTGCAAACGTAATGGACGGTACTCATCTTCAGTCAATTTTCCCGCTAAATAGCGTTCTGTTTGATCACGGAACTGAGCAACACGTTGATTAATCAATTGTTGATCGAAATCAGTATATAAATACATGGCGTACGGCTAGTAAATTCATGATAAAGGCGACTAGCATAACCAGCTTTCCTTCATCAACAAAATGCTTTTTTTGCATATTTAATAACTGTTTTATTGATAAGCCTATATCACGACTCAAAAAAAAGCCCAGATGAATCTGGGCTTTCCTACATTATTTCTGAAAGAAGTTATTTTTTCTCTGGCAATGCGTACGCAACGAGGTAATCACCCATTTTTGTACCAAATGAACCATGTCCACCAGCCATAATCACCACGTATTGTTTGCCATTAATTTCATAAGTCATTGGTGTTGCTTGTCCACCCGCAGGTAAACGCGCTTCCCATAACTTATCACCATTACTGACATTAAATGCGCGAATGTAATTATCTTGTGTCGCTGCAACGAACATCACATTACCCGCAGTCGACATTGGACCGCCTAGTCCCGGTACACCAATTTTTACAGGTGGTAATTGGAATAACGTTGGCAAACTATCACGAATCGTACCGATACGTTTCTTCCAAACCACATCATGGGTCTTCAGGTCGACACCAGCGACAAAGCCCCAAGCTGGTTGCTTACATGGCAAACCAAATGGTGAGAGGAACGGGCTAATATCAACACCATATGGTGTGCCATACATTGGTTGCACACCATGCTCTGTACCTGCACCACGTGCAACTGCTTGACGATTTGGGTCTGCTGGTATTAAACGACTGACAAATGGCAAGCCAATTGGATTCATGACTGCAACCTGACGATCTGCATTCACAGACATACCGCCCCACTCAAATACACCCAAGTTACCTGGGAAAACTAGAGTGCCGTTTTCAGAAGGCGGCGTATAAATACCTTCGTAATTCAGACGTTTAAATTTCACACGACACATTAACTGGTCAAACATCGTGGCACCCCACATGTCTTTATCTGTTAATTTGTCTTTCGGTGCTAAATTAAAGTCAGAGAATGGCTGAGTTTTTGAGTAGAACTCACCCTTGGTTTGTGGACCCCATTTCACCGTTTGCGGTACTGGTTTCTCATTAATTGGAACAATCGCTTCACCAGTACGACGGTCTAAAACAAAGGCATTCCCTGTTTTAGTCAAGACATAAATCGCAGGCACGGTTTGACCAGATTTATCTTGAATATCAGCAAGTGAAGGTTGCGACGGTACATCCATATCCCACAAATCATGATGTGTGGTTTGGAAATGCCAGACCAACTTACCTGTGGTTGCGTTAATTGCTAACATTGAGTTGGCATAACGCTCTTTTAACTCAGTACGATCTCCGCCCCAAATATCAGGCGTACCCACACCTGTCGGTACATAAACGATATCGAGTTTTGCATCATAGGCAAGTGGTGCCCATGCATTCGGAGAGTTATGAACAAAAGTTCCACCCTCACCTGGCAAGGCATTTGGATTTTCGGCACCCGTATCAAATGCCCACTGCAATTTGCCTGTATTTACATCATAACCACGAATGACACCAGACGGTTCCTTATTCGAGTGATTATCTGTCACAGAGCCTGCGATCACGACAGTTGTACCTGATACAACTCCCGGTGAAGTCGGGTTATATCCACCCGGATAGGCAAAAGGCATAAAGGCTTGTAAATCGACTTCACCATTATCACCAAAGTCAGAACATGCTTTACCTGTATCTGCATTGACCGCAACTAAACGACCATCATTCACAGGAACAAAGACTTTACGCGGACATTCGGTCGAGCTTGATTTTTTAGCCTGTAAGCTTGTTGCAAACTTGGTGGTATTATCCGCATCGTAGTACATCACACCACGACAGGTTAAGTGTTGGAAGGTTTTATCCGATCTCAATTTTGGATCAAAGCGCCATTTTTCTTGACCTGTAGCAGGATCAATCGCAATTAAATGCTGATGTGGCGTACACATAAACAGATTATTACCAATTTTGATCGGTGTAACCTGATTGGTGGTTTCACCTGAATCATTTTCGGTTCTAAAATCACCTGTGCGGAAAGTCCAAGCAACTTTCAAATCTTTGACATTTTGATCATTAATCTGTGCAAGTGGAGAATAACGCTCACCACCTTGACTACGACCATACGCTGGCCAATCTTCAGGCGCAATCCCTTCAATCGCTTTTGCTTGTTCAGGTTGAGGCGTTTCGATCACACCATTGATTTCTTGTGGATCATTAAAGATCGAATACACCATCACCACAATAGCAATCGCCAAAGTAGAGGATAACGCGACTTTACTTGAGGTGAGGTTATCAATTCCTCGCGTTACCGCAGGAACTAAAAGCCACAAGCCTAATATACCTAATATATCTAGACGTGGTGCCAGTGCCCAAAAGTCCGTACCAACTTCCCAGACACCCCATATCACACTACCTAACATCAAAGCTGCATACACCCATAAAGGTCCTGATGCGCGCTTATACAGTTGCACCGCTACAATGAGTAGCAGCGCCCCTGCGATAATATAATAAAAAGACCCGCCAATTGCTGCGAGCCATATACCGCCAACCAGCAAGAACAACGCAATGAGGGCAATGATAATTACCGTCAATGTTCTAAGCCCCGATTTTGAAGCAGATTGATTCATACGATCACCTTGCATCTTTTGTATTTTGAGGTCCATCAACAAGACAATCAATCTTGTGAATGGTCGAGTTCAAATCACAACGAAAAACCTTGCAGATCTCACCCAATCAATGAATCAAATCTGCAAAATTTTTCGAATGTAGAATTAGAAAATAGTTTGGAACTTAATACCGCCAACCCAAGTTTTATCGCCATTCTTCAATGCACCCACATGATGTACATATTGAATATTTGGTCGAATGGTCAGCCAGTTAGTCGCATGAATGCCGTAATACAATTCAGTGTTGTATTCTTCATTCAATAAACTATTGTTTTTGTCATTTGCATGAATACGCGCAACACCCAGAGCAAGTTCATCTTGGGGACGTTGATCAAGTAAACCTTTATAAATCAAACCGACATTTTGCATGTCTTTGACAGAGTTGGTTTTAGAATCATGCACCGTGACATTGACGAAACCTGTTAGACCACGATCAGATTGGCCATCATGACGGGTTAACTGTTGTTTCGCAGTAAACCAACCACCCTGCTTATGTGAGGTTCGCGTTGGATTCGCAATTTCTTCTGCATCCGCGGTACTGTAGTAATAGCCAAAACGGTACTCACCTGCTAAAGCAAGCGCACCTAACTTTGGTGTCCAAACAAGTTCTGCGGGAATAATCGCGCCATGTGAGCCATCAGTACTTAAGTTGAAACCCTTGCCGCGCTGTAAGTTTTCAGGGTTATATTCATATGCCCCAATTTGCGCATAAAGATCAGGCTGTAAATTGTATTTCACACGCAATGCCCACTGACTCACTGGCCAGTTATACCATTGGTCGCCAACCCAGTTACCGACTTGTGAACCACATAGCGCTAAGTTTTGGAAATCACAATCAAAACTGTTGAAATCCGCACCTTCACCAAAACGACCAACCTTAATATCCAGCGCTTGATCTAAAAATTTCTTTTTGATCCACAATTCAGTTAAGCGCCAAGTTTGACCACGTCCCCAGACTTCTTGTGCAGAACTTAAGTGTCCTTGCAAACCATCTGCAGTTTGTGACAAAGACTGACCATCACGATAAGTTAAAGTGAGTTGTGCTTCGGTATCTTCCCAACCTAAAATTTTATTTAGATCAAGATGTGTACCTAAGGCAAGTTGACCAGTATATTCACTACCATGACTAGAATGCTGTTTGGAGTCTAAAATTCCCGCGAATTCACCCGTGTAATCTGCAGAAAACTGATAACCCTGTTCTTGTAACGCCGTGCGTTGACCGTTCCAATCACCAAACATCCACTGGCCATTTGGATCAAATGCTGCGGCTGCTTGAGTAGATTGTGTGAAAAGACTCAATGATAGAACGGATAAACAAGAAACAATCAAAGATTTAGAGATTGTCATGTTTACGTAACCTTTTATGTTATTGTCTATAAAAGGTTACTCCGATTTTTAAATAACAATTTATTCAAAATGTTAACAATCTGTACAATATTTTAACAATCAGTGATTAAATGCACATATTTTCTACCATTTACCTTCACCCAAGCCCTGACCAATAAAAGCGTACTGCATTTTTGAACGTGAAAATTGAATCGGACAGCCCAATTGAGGCTCTGTCTGTTCAGCATTTTCAGCCACTGGAACATCTACCACCCAGCCGCGTTGTTGAGCAATTGGCGATACCAATGCCTCATCAAGACTCAATACAGGTTCTACGCAAATATCTAAGGCCTGAAATAGTGACTGCCAAACTGCGAAGTCTTGAGTTTTAAACTTTTGCTGCAACGCTTGTTTAACCGCGTTGCGATCGTCTGGATCGAATGATGTGCCTTTTGCCAAAAGTAATGGCAACTCTAAAGCAGCAGCTAAACCAGCCATGAATTGGGGTTCTAAACTACCAACTGAGAAATAACGACCATCTTTGGTTTCATAATAGTCATAGAAACTCGCACCGTTTAACATTCCTGCTTCAGGTGCTTGTGGTGTTTTCCCAGCAAGACTGGCTGAAGCCGCCATACTGTTTAGACTCGCCACACAATCGGTCATGGAAATATCAATATATTGTCCCATACCACTGCGTTGGCGCTCTACAACTGCGGCTAAGATTCCAATCACCGCATGTAAAGAACCACCTGCAACATCAGCAATTTGAATCCCCAGTGGCGGAGGTCCACTGTCTTGACGTCCACTATGACCCGAAATCCCAGCCAAAGCTAAATAGTTAATATCATGCCCCGCTCGATCCCTATACCCTCCCGTTTGACCATAGCCCGTAATCGAACAATAAATTAAACGTGGATTTATCTCTGCCAAGGTTTCATAATCCAGACCTAGACGGCGCATTACATCAGGACGGAACTGCTCAAGCACAATATCAAACTCAGAAATTTTATTTTTGATCAGTTCAATATTTGCCGCATCTTTCAAATCTAGTGCAATCGACTGCTTATTTCGGTTGAGATAACTGTGTGCAGTGGCTTGACCATTGGCATAGGGTGGCATAATCCTCACAAGATCTGGACGCGTTGGAGATTCAACATGGATCACTTCTGCACCCATGTCTGCTAGATACATACTGGCAAATGGACCCGGTAATAATGTGGAAAAATCGAGGACTTTCAATCCCTTTAGTGCAGATGGCATAATAATTTTTACTCAATTTGTTCAAATTTTCTTTTATACTAGGTGTGGATAAACACAAAAACAATGTCATGTTCAGCCATTTACCTTGATAGTTTCGGCAATTTAACATGTACGCATTAGGCAATTATTTTTATTGTCAATTGCCCAATTTGATATTTTAGACGGTTATTTAGGTCAATTATCGTGAATAGTAAAGAAACTGAAGGATTCAATATGAGCCGTGATACGATCAGCATCCACTTCGTGAATGCGGCTTTAACAGGTGTAAAACGCCTAGGCATGGACGTTGAAACATTACTTTCACATGTCGGTATAGAGGCTGAACTGCTGCGACAACCCAAAGCACGGATCTCCCCAGAGCAATACACTCGCTTTGTCAAAATGTTATGGATGGTCACCCAAGACGAGCATGTTGGTTTCGATGTTCAACCACGTCGTTTGGGTACATTTGCCATCATGTGCCAATTAATAATTCACTCGAAGACACTTGGACAAGCACTTGAACTTTCATCACAGTTCTACAAACTGTTTGGGGATGAATGGTCAGTAAGCTTAGAACGCGATAAACATGAAGCGCGTTTGGTTCCACATATTCCAAAAGCATTAGACCCAGATCATTTCATCACTGAAAGTATGCTGATGATTTGGCATGGACTTGCCTCATGGTTGATTGAACGTCGTTTACCCTTAGAACGTGTTCATTTTGGTTATGAACGTCCAAATCATGCCGACGAATATGATGCGCTGTTTTTTGCGCCTGTGATGCAATTTGATGCGCCACGTACCGAAATTACTTTTGCCGCAGATTATCTTGATTTACCGATTCGTCAAGATGACAAAAGTTTAGAAGAATTCTTGAAAGCTGCGCCAGCTCAGTTATTGGTAAAATTCAAAAACACCAACTCGCTGACATCACGTATTCGTGATGTGCTAAAAAGCCAAATCGGCGAGGAAATGCCGACACTCAATGATGTTGCGTCAATGTTGTATTTATCTCCACAAACCTTGCGTCGTCGTTTAGCAGCCGAAGGTAAGAGCTATCAAGGTGTGAAAGATGCATTACGTCGTGATGCTGCGATTCACTTATTATTGACACCGAATCTCACCCTTGAAGATGTTGCTCAACAGGTCGGCTTTAGTGAAACCAGTACTTTCCACCGTGCCTTTAAGAAATGGACAGGTGTCACGCCGGGTTTATATCGCCAGTTACATGGACATCATTCTTAATCAATTTTATAGATAGCCTGAGAATATTCAGGCTATTTATTCTTCTGCGATTAACCACTGCTCTATCCTTTTTGGATAAATAAGATGTCATTCCGACATATCCATAATCTGCTGTAAAAATACTGCCGCCTGCTTAGGTGAAGTTAAACGAATAAATCGAATATGCTGATATTTGGGATTTTGCATCATGGCTAAATATCTGTGTTTATTTTGCGGATATTTCTGAAACATCCAAAGAAAGATTGATTGTTTAGAGAACATCATTTTCCAACTTTCTTTATTATTAGAATTTTCCCATAGCGGTTTCCGACTCAGAGCACGCCACAAAGTTCGTTTCGTTAATCGATATAAATTTATAGAAAATGAATAGTCGAGCCAAATGACGGTATCAACCTCAGACCAAATCATATCGATACTACGCGTATAAAGATTATCAATTACCCAACCTGTTGATGCTGCGTCCATGCTCGATTTAAGCTTGCAAAAAAATGCATCATTTGGCGATTCCTGCCAATCGTCTAACCAAAGTAAATTATCAAGTTCGATATATTGCAATTGTCGTTTTTGTGCCAGTTTCCGAGCAAGCGTAGACTTACCTGAACCTGTTGTACCAATAATATTAATGAATTTCATCAAGATAATTATGTTGAATTATGGCTGTCTATTTTACTGAACAATTCACTTGCTAGACAATCAAGTAAATTGGCGAAAAACATCAGATTTGCCAATGTTTATCATCATTGCACTGACATTTAAATTGAGTACACTCAATACACAACAATTTTAAGGTGACACAAGGAAAAGCTATGAGCGAGGCCTATATTATTGATGCCATTCGCACACCACGCGGAAAAGGAAAAAAAGACGGCTCACTGCATGAAGTCAAACCTATTACTTTACTCACAACATTACTCAATGAATTACAACAACGTCATCAACTCGACACCTCAAAAGTCGATGATATCGTTTTAGGTTGTGTAACCCCTGTTGCTGACCAAGGCGGTGATATTGCCAAAACCGCAGCGATTGCAGCAGGTTGGAATGATGATGTTGCAGGTGTCCAAATCAACCGTTTCTGTGCGTCTGGTTTAGAAGCTGTAAATATGGCAGCACAAAAAGTACGTTCAGGTTGGGAAGATATTGTGGTTGCTGGTGGCGTTGAGTCAATGTCACGCATTCCAATGGGTTCAGATGGTGGTCCTTGGGCACTTGATCCTGAAACCAACTTAAAATCATCTTTTGTTCCTCAAGGTGTTGGCGCTGACCTAATCGCAACGCTTGATGGTTATAGCCGTGAAGACGTTGATGCTTTTGCTGTAGCTTCACAACAAAAAGCGGCAGCGGCACAAGCCCATGGATATTTTGATAAATCTGTAGTCCCTATCAAAGATCATTCAGGCGTAATGATTTTAGACAAAGACGAGTTCATTCGAGGCAACACCACCGTTGAAGGTTTGGCAAAACTGAATGCCAGCTTTGAAATGATGGGACAAATGGGTTTCGATGCCGTTGCACTACAGAAATATCCAGAAGCGCAAAAAATTAACCATGTGCATCACGCAGGTAACTCATCAGGTATCGTGGATGGTGCAGCAGTTGTATTGCTTGCTTCTGAAAAAGCAGTCAAAGAACAAGGTTTAAAACCTCGTGCCAAAGTACTTGCAACCGCATTGGTGGGTACAGATCCAACCATTATGCTGACTGGTCCTGCACCTGCTGCACGTAAAGCATTAGCCAAAGCTGGTTTAACCATTGATGACATTGACTTGTTTGAAGTAAATGAAGCTTTTGCCGCAGTGGTTATGCGTTTTATCACTGAACTTAAAGTTCCTGCTGAGAAAGTCAACGTCAATGGTGGTGCAATCGCAATGGGACATCCATTGGGTGCAACTGGTGCAATGATCTTAGGCACTTTACTTGATGAATTAGAGCGCCAAGGCAAAAAACGGGGTCTGGCAACTTTATGTGTTGGTGGTGGTATGGGCATCGCTACCATTATTGAGTTGGTGTAAATCACTCAAAACCTCCCTGAAATATGAGACTCGGAAACGTCATTCGCAACCTGCATAGTATCTACAATATATTGTTTCTGCGATAAATTGTATAAATGAAAGAATTGAACAGGTTTTGCGAATGACAATGGTTTTGCCTACTTTTGACGAAACAAAAGTAGGTCGAACTGAAGGTTTATCCTAAAATTAGATAAGAGCTTAACAAGACGCTGCGATGCTTATATTTACTTATGCAGGTCACTTACGATTAAGCTCATAAAATATTGGACGATGATGTATGAGCGCTATTAAATACGAAAAAAACGCTGACAATATTGTAATTCTTACCCTTGATTCATCTGGTCAATCTGCCAATACCATGAATGCAGAGTTCCGTGATTCATTGAATGAAGTGAGTCAAAAACTCAAAGCTGAAACTGATCTCAAAGGTGTGATTTTCCGCTCCGCCAAGAAAACCTTCTTTGCTGGCGGCGATCTTGATGAACTGATTCAGGTTCAACCTGAACATGCCACTGAATTTTTCAACATGATTGAAAAGCTCAAAGGCGACTTACGCAGCATTGAAACGTTAGGTGTGCCTGTCGTTGCTGCTTTAAACGGCACTGCCCTCGGTGGTGGTTGGGAGATTGCTTTAGGCTGTCACTATCGTATTGCCATCAATGATCCGAAAACCAAGTTCGGTTTACCTGAAGTGACCTTAGGCTTACTTCCGGGTGGTGGTGGTATTGTCCGTATGGTACGCCTGCTTGGCTTACAAAATGCCTTTCCATTCCTCATGGAAGGGAAACAGTTTGGTGTAGATAAAGCAAAATCTCTCGGTTTAATACATGACACGGCTGAGAATGAACAAGAGCTGTTAGATAAGGCTATTGCTTGGGTTAAAGCTAATCCAAAGTCTCAACAACCCTTTGATGTGAAAGGCTACAAAATTCCTGGTGGTGATCCAAAGACTCCAGCTGTTGCTCAAGTACTTGCGATTGCGCCAGCCATGCTACGCGATAAAACCAAAGGCTGCTACCCTGCGCCTGAAGCCATCATGGCCGCGGCAGTTGAAGGGGCACAAGTCGATGTTGATACCGCTTTACGCATCGAGTCTCGCTATTTTGCTCAATTAACAATCGGAAATGTTGCCAA
Source organism: Acinetobacter sp. 2JN-4 (assembly GCF_003687745.1). Taxonomy (NCBI): domain Bacteria; kingdom Pseudomonadati; phylum Pseudomonadota; class Gammaproteobacteria; order Moraxellales; family Moraxellaceae; genus Acinetobacter; species Acinetobacter sp. 2JN-4. The sequence continues at coordinate 526,752 of NZ_RDNY01000001.1, forward strand.
GAATATGATTGGTACATTTTGGCATGGTCTAAATGCGATTAAGTCAGGCGCAAGTCGTCCTGCCGATGTCGCAAAATGGAAAGCGAGCAAAGTCGGTGTACTTGGTGCAGGTATGATGGGTGCAGGTATTGCCTATTCAACCGCGATCAAAGGCACGCCTGTCGTACTCAAAGACGTATCAGTCGAAAATGCAGAAAAAGGCAAAGCTTATTCGCAAAAACTGTTGGATAAACGCGTTTCACAAGGTCGTATGACTGCGGAAAAACGTGATCAGGTTTTAGCATTGATTACCGCAACAGCTGATGCAGCAGACCTACAAGGCTGTGATTTGATTATTGAAGCAGTGTTTGAGAATCAAGCACTCAAAGCCAAAGTCACCCAAGAAGCTGAACAGTATTTGGCAGAAGGTGGTATTTTTGCATCAAATACCTCGACATTACCTATCACGGGTTTAGCGCAAGCTAGCAAAGATGACAAAGCATTTATTGGCTTACACTTCTTTAGCCCAGTCGACAAAATGCAATTGGTTGAAATTATCAAAGGCAAAAACACATCTGCTGAGACTTTAGCGAAAGCCTATGACTTCGTTCAACAAATTGGCAAAATTCCAATTGTAGTGAATGATAGTCGTGGCTTCTTTACCAGTCGTGTGTTTGGTACGTTTATTCAAGAAGGTATGCGCTTACTGGCTGAAGGTGTACACCCTGCCAAAATTGAAATGGCGGCACTGAAAGCAGGTATGCCCGTTGGTCCACTCGCCATTCAGGATGAAGTGTCACTCACTTTGACTGAACACATTACCAATGAAACTCGTAAAGCACTGCAAGCCGAAGGCAAAGATCTACCAAAAACACCTGTGGATGATGTGGTACACGGCATGGTTCACGAGTTAGACCGTAAAGGTAAAGCTGCGGGTGCGGGTTTCTATGAATATCCTGAAAATGGCAAAAAACACCTATGGGATGGACTCAGCCGTTGGAGCAAAGACAATGACATTTCTGAACAAGAAATGATTGATCGCTTCTTGTTTGTTCAAGCACTTGATACTTTGCGTTGTTATGAAGAAGGCGTTTTGGAATCTGTGATTGATGCCAATGTCGGCTCGATTTTTGGAATTGGTTTTGCGCCGTGGACTGGCGGCGCGATTCAATTCTTGAATCAGAATGGTATTGAAAAATCATTGCAACGTGCTGAACAATTAGCTGCTCAATATGGTGAACGTTTCAATCCACCACAATTGTTGAAAGACAAAGCACAAAAGAAAGAAATCATCCAATAATTGATTTCTTTCTAATAAGTTAAAGCCCATATCGCTCAGTATGATAGATATGGGCTTTTTTACTACTCGACAAAATCACTGCAAAACTTCTGCCTAATACATCACAAAATATGCTATAAATTATCCTAATTCTGCCTTATTTTTTGTCCTTTGGAAATTTGTCTTATGTCTGAGAAATTGTGCCCAGAAACTTCACCTTGGGGGTGGAAAGCGCTGATTATCACGATCATTCTAAGCTTTGTTTTTATGGTTATTTTTTACTTAGCGATTACCAACGAACCTGACTATATGCCAAGTCACAAACAAACCAGTAGCCAACAACATGCATTGAAAACAGCACCTGCAATGTCTCCAGAAGCATTAGAAGCGGCTAAAAAAAATGCGGCAGCAACAGTTGCCCCTGAATCAGAGCATCATCAGCACTAAAGTGCTATTGTCGAACATGATAAATCCGTGTTAAACAGGGATTTATCATGTTATTCGAGATTTTCAATGCTTCAACAAAATCGTCAGGCACTCGTCGTTGAAGGTGGTGGAATGCGTGGTGCATTTACCAGCGGTGTCTTAGATGCATTTTTACAGCAACAATTTAATCCTTTCGATCTGTGTATTGGTGTTTCCTCAGGCTCAACCAATGTTGCCAACTATCTTGCAGCCCAACACGGTCGCACATTGGAAATTTGTTTAGATCATTCCCTTCGTTCTGAATTCATTCATTACGGTCGCTTTTTCAAAGGCGGTGACTTACTCGATTTAAAATGGATGTGGGATGTAGTAGAAAAAGAGCATCCACTAAATCAAAGCCATCTATTTTCCAATCATCCAGAATTTTATATGGTGCTGACCCATGCCATTTCAGGTGAAGCAACCTATATCAGAGCTTCTAGAGACAATATTCTTGATGGGTTAAGAGCATCTAGTTCTATTCCTGTGCTGACACGTCAGGCCGTTGAGGTCTTTGGTGAACCTTACTTTGACGGTGGTGTTGCAGATGCATTGCCTGTGCATTGGGCAGCCAAACAAGATCATGTTTCCAAACTGATGGTATTACGAACACGCCCTAAAAATTATTATAAAGCCAGCAGTAAAGGCGATCAGTTTTTGGCTAAATATTTATTTAAACAACAACGTGGTTTTGCTCAAAGTCTACTAGCAAGAACCCAACGTTATAATGATGCAGTCAATTTCGTACGTTCTTCATCGGAACAAAAAATCCTAGAAATCTGCCCACCTGATTTAAAAAACATGGCAAGTCGACTTTCCAAAAATAAAGCAAAGATTCGCTATAGTTATGACGTCGGCATCGAAACAGGTCTAAAAGCCATTGAAGACTGGCATTCTCTCTAGACCCGATAATCTTCCGACTTTTTAAGCTAAACAAAAGAAACGATTAGATCGCTTCCACAATTAATCACACCCTCTTTGTGTTTCTTCTATCGGGAGGAACACAAACAATCGTGCAAAAAGTCTATTTAGTGTTGCACAACAAAACATAAACCTCTGCAAGTCACTCCTTTGTCAACCGATATAAAAAAGGCGCAAAATCGCATTTTTTATTTTTGGAATTTATTATGAGCAATCAACCATCCCCACAAAAAGATTCAAATGAAACGGTATTGGGGTGGAAGTTTGTCATCATTGTTGGGGTATTAAGCACGATCTTTTTAAGCTTGTTCTATTTGGCGATGACCCAAGAGCCTGACTATATGCCCGGCGCTCAACGTAAAATTCAACAAGAAAATGAGCTAAACCATACCCCTTCCGCCGCATCAGAAGTCGCGGAACAACATCAACATCCTTAATACCCATTCAAACCTAAACCAAGCAATCAAATGAGTGATGAGTTCATATGATGACTCAACTTATTTGATGATTGGCATCACCATTTCAATATGCGGAATACCACATTCGTCATATTCATCGCCTTGTGTCACAAAACCCAGTTTTTCATAAAATGAAATGGCATGGACTTGTGAGGAGAGTTGTAGAAATGGACGATTCTGCTTTTGTGCATAATCTATAATGTCCAACATAATCAACTGGCCAATCCCTTGTCCACGATACTCTTTAATGACAGCAACACGCCCAACACTATGATTCTGCAATAATCGAGCAGTCGCAATCGCTCGATCTTGGTCATAAACCACAAAATGTTGTGGCACTGGATCTTGATCATCCCATTCATCTTGTTCAGGAATATCCTGTTCCTGAATAAACACCAATTCTCGAATGAATTTAGCATCTTGCTGTAGCTGCAATTGATTCCATTGCCCATTTTCGACGTTAAACATATCTTTCTCAGTTTGTATTAACATTTACAACCCAAGTTCTCGATTGGCATTTGATCTTGCAACAACAATTCCAAACTTTGCTTTTCAATGCCATACATGGTTTTCAAGGCTTGAATTTGTTGCATAATTTTAGGGTCAGGTTGTTGAATATCTTTACGTTTGGTCGCCAAAATCATTTTATTTTTACTGGTATGTTCTAAAGACACAAACTCAAATACTTTAGTTTCATAACCATACGCTTTAAGCAACAAAGCTCGTAAAGTATCTGTGAGCATTTCCGCCTGTTGCCCTGCATGTATTCCAAACTGCAACATCGGTTGCAACACTTCTGGACTCCTGAGTTGTGGTCTTAATTCTTTATGACAGCACGGTGCGCACATGATCATCGAAGCATTGAGACGAATCCCTGTATGAATGGCAAAATCCGTAGCCACATCACAGGCATGTAGTGCGATCATGACATCTAATTTGTCAGGAGAATAACTGCGAACATCCCCCTCGAAGAAATCAAGGTAATTAAATCCTACGTCATCAGCCACTTTCTGACAAAACTCAACTAAATTTGAGCGTAACTCAACACCTGTGATCAATGGTGTCTTGCCCTGTGCTTGTAAATAATCATACAAGGCAAACGTTAAATAGCCTTTGCCTGAACCAAAATCAACGATCTTCAATGCTTGTTGTGAGGCATCAATGTGCTCATAGGCATTGGAAAAGATCTCGATAAACTTATTAATCTGTTTCCATTTACGCGCCATGCTTGGAATAATTTGACCATTGGCATCGGTAATACCTAAATGCGTTAAGAACGGACTTTGCTGTTGAATATAACGTTGCTTTTCACGATTGTGCTGTTGTTCAGTTAAACCTGTTGCCTGTTTTTTCTGTGCATTTAACATAGCTTTCTTTTTATTTTTCTTGAGTTGAATCTCTTGTGTTGCGCTAAATAAATTCGCCTGCTTAGAATGAGCTAATAATGCTGCAATTCTCTCTACACCTTCGTCCATTGTATAGTTCTTGGTGATGTCTTGCGTCTTATGGTGATATAAACAAGACAAAACTGCCTGCCCTTGTAGCTCAATAATCCGAAACGTCATTTTCTCTAAATCTGCCAATTCACCTTTATATTGACTGAGAATCAGGCGATCAAAACTTCTATTTTCAATAGCTTGCTGTACTTCTAGAAAAAACTGCTGTTCTTGTTCAAAAGAAAAAATCGGCGCAAACATAATGAAAACCTAACAAATAGAAACTAAATTTTAAAGCGTCTTACTTTAAAAGGGAAATTGCATTACGATACAGTCGTATTTTTATGCAAAGCATATTGCCATGAACATGAACTCACTATTGGATTATGATCCAAAAGAAGAACGACTAAACGCTTATAGTCATGCTATTGGCGCAATATTCGCTTTAATTGCCTCAATTTTTCTCATTATCAAAGGTTACTATCTTCCTTTAGCTCAATGGATGAGTTTATGGATCTATGGTTTTAGTCTGGTGCTATTACTCCTTAGCTCAACGCTCTACCACTTCGCCCAAGATGAAAACAAACGATATTGGTATAAAAAACTAGATCATACCGCGATTTATTATCTCATCGCAGGGACATACACCCCATTTTTAAGTATCGCGATTCCAACGGCAAAAGCACATTACCTACTCATTGCACTTTGGGTCATCGCAATGATCGGAACACTGTTTAAATTAGTGTTCATTCACCGTTTCCAAAAGCTTTCACTGGCAGCGTATTTGGTCATGGGTTGGCTCGCTGTTCTACTGATGGATGATATGCAACTCTATCTCTCTCGAGAGGCGCTACAGCTATTAATCGCAGGTGGGCTGGCTTATACAGTCGGTACATTGTTTTATGCCTTAAAAAAGGTAAGATATAGCCACGCAATTTGGCATGTTTTTGTGCTGCTAGGAGCAGGGTTACATTTTTTAGCGATCTACTGTTATGTCCTATGATGAGCACCAATAAATACGCGCTCCATAACATCAGGTTTCCTGAGTAAACTCCGCATTAAAAAAGGAATATCCAAACAATACATCTATCTATGTCTTGGATAATGAGAATTAAGGTCTTGTATGTCGTCAAACTCTACGGCTGCCACCCCTGAAGTGGCAAGCAATTCAAAAGTACGCGTATTATTTGCCAGTCTGGTTGGTACTACGATTGAGTTTTTTGACTTTTATATCTACGCTACAGCCGCAGTACTGGTTTTCCCCCATCTCTTTTTCCCTGAAAGTAGTGATGGCGCAGCCGTATTACAATCGCTTGCAACTTTCGCACTTGCCTTTATTGCCCGCCCGATTGGTGCTGCAGTTTTTGGACATTTGGGCGATCGAATCGGACGTAAGGCAACTTTGGTTGCTGCCTTGCTCACCATGGGGATTTCAACCGTCTGCATCGGCTTACTGCCCACCTATGTACAAATTGGTATTGCAGCACCACTACTGCTCGCCTTATGTCGTTTAGGACAAGGTTTGGGCTTAGGTGGTGAGTGGAGTGGTGCGGTTTTACTCGCCACTGAAAATGCGCCTGAAGGAAAACGTGCTTGGTATGGGATGTTCCCTCAATTAGGTGCACCGATCGGCTTTATCCTTGCAACAGGTTCATTTCTATTACTGAATGCATTCATGTCGGAACAGGCTTTTATGCAATGGGGCTGGCGTATTCCATTCATCGCGAGTGCTGTTCTGGTACTGGTGGGTTTATATATTCGTTTAAAACTACATGAAACCCCTGCTTTCCAGAAAGTATTAGATAAGCAAAAAGAAGTGAATGTACCCTTCAAAGAAGTGATGACCAAACACTTCAAAATGTTGGTACTCGGTACAGTTGCTGCGATTTGTACTTTTGTGGTGTTCTACCTGACAACGGTATTCGCGCTGAACTGGGGAACCACCAAACTAGGTTATGCACGTGGAGATTTTCTTCAGCTGCAACTGGTTGCCACCTTATGTTTTGCTGCATTTATTCCGATTGCAGCCATTCTCGCAGAGAAATTTGGTCGTAGAAAAACCTCCATCGCAGTCTGCATACTTTCTGCATTATTTGGATTGTGTTTTGCGCCGCTACTCGATTCAGGTAATCCAATACTGGTATTTTTATTCTTATGTATTGGTCTTTCGATTATGGGGCTCACATACGGTCCAATCGGTACGATTTTATCTGAACTTTTCCCAACTTCAGTCCGCTACACTGGCTCAGCACTGACCTTTAACTTGGCTGGCATTTTCGGTGCTTCATTTGCACCTTATATTGCAACCAAACTGGCTGAAAGTTATGGACTCGGTGCTGTTGGTTTATATCTCAGCTTAGCTTCAATTTTATCTCTAATCGCATTTTTATTGATGCGTGAGACTAAAAATGACGATGTTAATAACCAAGTTTAATCACGTCTTTCATTGAGAATACACCTCCCTTACACAAGGGAGGTTGTAAATAAATATATAAAAAACTACCGAATTGGCATCCATTCAGCGCATGGCGCGGCAATAGATAAAATTGATTTTATCGCAACATTCTACATAATATTTTTTATGCTAAAATAGCCGCCTCCCATTTTTCAGATGATTGCACTTATGTACGCAGTGATTATCGTTGCCGTATTTTTAGTCAGTTTTTTATATACATTTTATCGTGGCAAAGAGCGATTAAAGGCATCTCGACAATTATTCGACCATTCGACTTTCTTAGCTCCTATCAATATGTTTATGTCAGGGTTTTCTAAGCTACCAAACCAGCCATTTTTTGATGTGGCGCAATTCCCTGAACTCAAACCGCTACAAGATAATTGGCAAGTGATTCGGGAAGAAGCGATTCAACTCCAAAATCAAATCAAAGCATCTGAAAAAAATAATGATGCAGGTTTTAACACTTTCTTTAAACGTGGCTGGAAGCGTTTTTATTTGAAATGGTATCGGGATAGCCACCCTTCAGCACAACAACTCTGCCCAAAAACTGTGGCGTTACTGGAAAGCATCCCATCAGTCAAAGCCGCCATGTTTACCGAACTTCCATCTGGAAGCTATTTGGGTAAACACCGTGATCCTTATGCCGGTTCAGTTCGTTATCACTTGGGTTTAGTGACGCCCAATAGCGATGATTGCTTTATCGAAGTCGATCAGGAGCGCTATAGCTGGAGAGATGGCGAAGCCACTGTATTTGATGAAACCTATGTACATTGGGCACATAATAAAACCGATCAAACTCGGATCATCTTATTCTGTGATATTGAACGTCCAATGAAATGGGGTTGGGCGCAAAGATTTAATCACTGGTTTGGTCGTAATATTATGTCGGCAGCAAGCTCACCAAATGATGATCAAGATAAGACTGGTTTTATTAACCGTATTTTCAAATATGGTTATGCCGTTCACCACTATGGTCGTGGCTTAAAACAACGCAATCGCCCACTGTACTATGCTTTAAAATGGTTAATGTTTGCAATCATTATTGGTTTGATTTTATTACCAAGCCTTTTATAAAAACTTGTATTAAAATAAAAAAGAGATGCCTTAGCATCTCTTTTTTATTGAAAAAATGATCAATTAATTTGTTTTCGCTGTTTGAGTGCTTGCTGTCTGCGCTGCTTGCACACTCGCAGTTTGTGTAGCTGCTGCATTTGCAGCTTGTACCGCTGCTTCACCAATTAAAGCAATCTTGGCTTTTTCTTGGCTCTTTTCAGAGAGTGCAGGATTTGATGCCACGATGCGGTTGATATTGGCAGAATTTGCTGGTGCAATCGCAGCGGTTTGCAACACAATTGGACGATTACCTGTATCGCCTAAAGTATAGCGAATGCCCGTACGTGGACTAATCACCGTTGTGACATCATGCTTAACCTGTGCTTGAGCAGAAGTCTCTCCTTTTGCAGCCTGCACTTTATCCACTGTCGTAGTTTGTGGAACATCTGCCGCAAGCGCAAAACCTGATGTCGCCGCACTTGCTAAAATTAAAAGTTGTAATGCTTTTTTCATTGTCTTCCCGCTTCTAATATCAATTCAACGAAGAACTGTAAGTCTGCTAATAAAACTACAAAGCTTGATTCCACTCAAGTAGTTTATCGTAAAAAAAGCAGAGTCTATGCTCTGCTTTTCTATCATGACCCAATAAAACCTAAGCTTAGATTTTACCGTGACACTGCTTGTATTTTAAACCAGAACCACAAGGACAAGGTGCATTGCGACTCTCAGGCACTGGGAATACTGCATTTTGCTGTTCTGTTTCTTCAGAAGCAGTCACTTCACCCGTTAAACCATCGACCTCATCATGCTCAAAAGAAAGACGCATCGATTCAGCTTGACGTTGCTGCTGTGCTTCCATTTCTGCAAGTTCTTCAGCCGTCGGAACATGTACACGAGATAGATCAGTCACCACATCAGATTTGATCACACCCAACATATTTACGAACAAATTAAATGCTTCTTTTTTATATTCTTGCTCAGGATTTTTTTGCGCATAACCACGTAAATGAATCCCTTGACGCAAGTAATCCATCGCAGCCAAATGCTCTTTCCAGTGGCGATCAAGTGAATTCAACATAAAGTGACGCTCCAGCATAACTGCTGACTCTGCACCCATTTGCTCGCGACGCTGAAGATAGCGGTTCACAATTTCATCAGAAATACGCGCAACCAAACCTTCTTCATCTAAACGACGATCTTGGTCTAACCACTGTTGCACTGGCAATTCAACGCCCAAATCGGTACGTAAAGCAGTTTCTAAGCCTTCAACATCCCACTGATCATGTACCGATTCTGGTGGAATAAAGTTTGCAATCACACCCTTAATCACATCTCGGTGCATTTCTTCAATGTAGTCTTGTAAAGTGCTTTCAGTGAGGACTTCATCACGCTGAGCATAAATAATCTTACGTTGCTCATTATTGACATCATCGTACTTCAATAGATTCTTACGAATATCAAAGTTACGTGCTTCAACTTTACGCTGCGCATTTTCGATCGAACGACTGACCATCTTGTGTTCAATTGCTTCATTTTCTTGTAAGCCCATCGCACGCATCATCGCGACAACACGATCACCCGCGAAGATACGCATCAAGTCATCTTCAAGTGATAAATAGAAACGAGATACACCTGGGTCACCTTGACGACCAGCACGACCACGCAACTGGTTATCAATACGACGAGACTCATGACGCTCAGAACCAATGATATGCAAACCACCAGAACTTAGAACATCCTCATGGTCTTTTTCCCATTGCGCTTGTAAACGTGTTTCATCTTCCGCTGTTGGATTTTCAATTTTCGCCAGTTTTGCTTTCCAGTTACCACCTAGCAAAATATCAGTACCACGACCTGCCATGTTAGTTGCGATCGTGACTGCATTTGGGCTACCTGCTTGGGCAATAATATCGGCTTCGCGCTCATGTTGTTTTGCATTCAAAACTTCATGCTGGATACCTGCCTGTAATAACTTAGAAGATAAGATTTCACTGGCTTCAATCGTTGCTGTACCGATCAGAATCGGTGCAACACCCTGCTGACGAATATTGGCAATTTCTTCAATAATGGCACTATATTTGCCATTACGATTTAAATAAATTAAGTCATTATGATCTTTACGCACCATCGGACGATGCGTTGGAATAATGATCACGTCCAAACCATAAATCTCTTTCATTTCTGCTGCTTCTGTATCAGCAGTACCGGTCATACCTGAAAGTTTTTTATAGAGACGGAAATAGTTCTGGAATGTCGTTGTAGCAAGGGTTTGATTCTCAGGTTGAATTTCCATACCTTCTTTGGCTTCAACCGCTTGATGCAGACCTTCTGACCAACGGCGACCAGGCATGGTACGACCTGTGCTTTCATCCACAATAATGACTTCTTCTTTTTGAGTCTGTGGATTTACACCGATGATATAGTGCACATTCTTTTGATACAGATAATGCGCACGAATCGCAGCCGTAACATGATGAACCAAGTTCAAATTGGTTGCTGAATATAAACTCTCGCCTTCAGCCAATAAACCCATACGAATCAGTTCATCTTCAACTGTTTCATAACCGATTTCAGTCATTTCAACTGAACGTTGTTTTTCATCAACCCAAAAGTGCCCACCGTCAGCCACTTTTTCTTCTTTCTGTGGGCGTAATGTTGGTGGAATACTATTGATTAGTTGGTAAAGATGCGATGAATCTTCACTTTGCCCAGAAATAATCAATGGTGTACGTGCTTCATCGATCAGGATGGAGTCAACTTCATCGATAATTGCATAGCTTAAACCACGTTGTTTTTTCTCTTGTAGGGAAAAAACCATGTTGTCACGCAAATAGTCAAAACCAAATTCGTTGTTGGTTCCGTAAGTAATATCGGCGATATAGGCTTGTGCTTTTTCATCTGGCATTTGCATTGAATAAATCACGCCAATGCTTAAACCTAAAAACTCAAATAATGGGCGGTTAAGCTCAGCATCACGTTGTGCCAAGTAATCATTTACAGTGATCACATGCACGCCTTGTCCACTCAACGTATTGAGGTAACATGCCAAAGTACCCATGAGGGTTTTACCTTCACCTGTACGCATCTCAGCAATTTTACCTTCGTGCAAGGTAATACCACCAATCAGCTGCACATCATAATGACGCATGCCCATGACACGCTTTGCAGCTTCACGGCAGACCGCAAATGCTTCAGGCAATAATTGATCTAAACTTTCACCGTCTTTATAACGTTGTTTGAATTCTTGAGTTTTTGCAGATAGGTCTGCATCGTTAAGAACAGATACCGTCGGTTCGAGCGCGTTAATTCGTTCGACGATTTTACGCATACGTTTGAGCTCACGCTCATTTTTAGTACCGAAGATACCTCCGATCAGACTTGCCAACATGAAGAACTCTCTAATCCTGTTTGTTTAAGTTTAAATAGGTAATTTTTTCTTAGCTGTTATTATGGAGTCAGAAATAAGAACTACAAGGGCTTTACATCCAAACAGGTAAAAAAATCTGCCCTACGATTCTGACATCACACAACCAAAGAGCGTTAATGTAGCAAATTTGCATTTAAGTTACACCGATTTAAATGTGAATTCCTGATCAAATTTTTAACTCCCTACTTATTCAATATCCAAAAAAAACATAACTATATGAAAAAACAATCATTTTATTTATAAAATCGATGCTGCATATTAAATAAACATTGAGCACCTATAGTATGGATGGAGAATTGAAATGACACTACGTTTAGGCGATATTGCCCCAAATTTCCAGCAACAATCAAGCGATGGAACAGTTGATTTTTATGAGTTTTTAGCTGACAGTTGGGGGATTTTATTTTCACACCCAGCAGATTTCACCCCCGTTTGCACCACTGAACTTGGCTTTACCGCCAAACTTAAAGATGAATTTGCAAAACGTGGAGTCAAAGCGATTGCGCTTTCTGTGGATGATGTTGAATCTCATCAAAGCTGGATTCAAGACATTAATGAAACCCAAAATACAACTGTGAACTTCCCGATTATTGCAGATAAAGATCGTAAAGTTTCTGAGCTTTATGGGTTTATTCACCCCAATGCCAGTGAAACACTGACAGTACGCTCGTTGGTCATCATTGACCCAAATAAAAAAGTGCGTTTGATTATTACCTATCCTGCCTCTACAGGTCGGAACTTCAATGAGGTGTTACGTGTGGTCGACTCATTACAGTTGACGGACAAACATAAGGTCGCAACGCCTGCAAATTGGCAACAAGGCGAAGATGTCGTCATTATTCCATCACTTAAAGATGAAGAAGAAATTAAACAACGTTTTCCTCAAGGCTATACGGCAATAAAACCGTATTTACGATTAACCCCTCAGCCTGAGTGAGGATAACTTGGGAACGCTTATTTCCAATACTCATAATTTTTATCAAATTAGCCCAGATGTATTTCGTAGCAATCAATCGTAATGACCTCTTGCGCGCCATTCAAACAGCAAAACAACACAATTAAAAAGTCTTAGTACATTGCTATCATGGTTCTGACCGTACAGGCGCTACGATCGCAATGTATCGTATTGTCTTTGAAAACTGGTCAATTGACGAAGCAAAGCAAGAAATGAAGCAAGGGGCTACGGCTACCATGCCATTTGGAAGAACATTGATCATTTGCTTAGTCCTGAAAATGTAAAATGGATTCAACAGCAACTGAAGAATCCATTAACTTAGCACTTAGTAAGTGTTTGATTTAGCGCTGTTCGAGTGGCACCCAGTCAATCACCCAAGCTGATTTCATATTTAAACTTTCATCTGCCGCAATTTTCTTACGCGCGGCATCAGCTGTTTCTCTATCCTTGGACGGACCAACCATGATACGGATCCCTTTAGAGGTAGGGCTAGTTGTAACTTTATAGCCTTTCGCTCTTAACTTGGATACCACTGCATCCGCGTTGGCTTGGTTTGCAGCCAATGCCACTTGTACCATCCAGTTCTTGTCGCCATTTTCCAAAAGTTCGCGTGCCTTTTCAGCATCTGCTTTCTTCTTCGCAGCTTCTTCAGCTTTACGTTTCTCTTCAGCAGCTTTTTTCTCTGCTTCAGCTTTACGTTTTTCTTCGGCAGCTTTCTTATCTGCTTCCGCTTTACGCTTATCTTCAACAGCTTTTTTATCTGCTTCAGCTTTACGTTTATCTTCAGCAGCTTTCTTGTCTGCTTCGGCTTTACGTTTCTCTTCAGCAGCTTTTTTGTCTGCTTCGGCTTTACGTTTATCTTCAGCGGCTTTCTTCTCTGCTTCCGCTTTACGCTTCTCTTCTAACTTACGCTTTTCTTCCGCAAGTCGTTGTGCTTTGACTTTGTCATCTTCAATCAACTCTGGTGGAATATTATCAGAGCTTTCTTGCGCAGCATTTCGATGGGCATTAATTGCAGCATATTCCTCTGCTGCCTTACGTGCAGCAGCAGCTTCTGCTTCTTGTTGCATCTTTAAAAAATCAGCGGCAAGTGCTTCTTGTTCAGCAACCGCTTTTTCACGCGCTTGGCGCTGCTCTTCAAGCAAACGTTTTTCAGTTTCAATATCAACAGCCATGGGTTGCAATGACACCATTTCACTATCTTGAGCAGGCTGTGCAAGTTTTGGTTTAGACCCAGTTTGAGCACTTGGGTGTTCAATCTGAGTTTGTGTCTTGTCTTGTTCTATTTCTTCATTACCTTTGAGAAGTAATGCTGCCAATAAAACACCACCTCCAAGTAAAACAACGCCGCCCATCCAGCGTTGTTTGTTATTCATTGACATTGTTCTAAATACTCCCAGACCGCTTCTAAGGTATGAAACGAACCACAGACTAAAATCAGCTGATTGTTATTACATTTGTTCAGCGCAGTTTCAAAAGCTTGTTGGATACTGCCAAACTCATGTACCTGTTGACCGTGCAATGCATCATGTAACTGTTGCACTGGTGCGGCTCTAGGCACATCTAAATTAGCAATAAACCAATTTTTTACTGTTGTTTTTAGTAAATCAGTGACCGATGCAATGTCTTTATCTGCCAACATTGAAAATACCGCAACAACTTCTGTGTACTGTTTATTGTATTTTAGGAATTTTCGCAACTGCTTCAATAAAAATTCAACGCCATGCGGATTGTGGCCTGCATCAAAAACAACCGTTTTACCTTGAATCTGACGTATTTCAAAACGTCCCTGCAAAGCTGCTTGTTGGATTCCTTGTGCTATTGCTGTTTGGGATATTTCGATACCACTCAGGAGCACAGCAGCGACAGCCGTAGAAATATTATCAAGCGCTAACTGCCCGACTGGGAGCTGCAATGTCGTTCCTGATGATGCAAATGACCATGTTTGACCATCATCATTGAGTTGATAAAAATAATCTTGATTTAAAACAGACAAGTGAGCTTGAGTCTCAGTCACTTTATCTTGCACTGCTTGGGGCAGTTGTTGTTGTCCTGCAAAAATAACGGGGATATTTGGGCGAATAATACCTGCTTTCTCAAACGCAATCTTTTCGATGCTATCACCAAGCCAGTCAGTATGATCTAAGCCAATATTGGTAATAACAGCAATGTCTGGATCGATGACATTGACCACATCAAGCCGCCCGCCCAAACCCACTTCGAGCACCCAAACATCACAGTGTTGCTGTTTAAAAATAACGAAAGCAGCCAAAGTGGTTGCTTCAAAGAAAGAGAGTGATAAACCACATTCACGGCGAGCTTGATCGACCAAAACAAAAGCATCAATCAAAGTTTGATCATCGACTTCCATGCCAGCCAACTTCACGCGCTCGTTGAAACGATAAATATGCGGTGACTGATAGAGACCGACTTTATAGCCTTGCGCATTTAAAATAGCGGCTAAAGTGGTTGTGGTTGAACCTTTACCATTGGTACCCGCGACCGTAAATACTTTCGCATCAGGTTGCATAACACCTAATCTTTCAGCGACAGGAATGACGCGTTCTAGGCCTAAATCAATGCCTGTAACATGAACATGGCTCCAATAATCGAGCCATGTTGTTAATGTATCTTTTGAATGTGGGTCGTGCGGTTTCAAGGTAAATTCATCAGCTTTGCAACAAGTCGATATACAGTATCACGTAACGCATGACGGTGAACAATCTGATCGATTACCCCATGATCAAGCAAATATTCTGCGCGTTGGAAAGGTTCTTCCAGTTTTTCACGCACCGTTTGCTCAATCACACGTTTACCCGCAAAACCAATCATGGCCTTAGGCTCAGCAATATGTACATCACCCAGCATGGCCAATGATGCAGTTACGCCACCGTAAACAGGATGCGTCAATACCACCACATAAGGTACACGTGCTTCTTTCATTTTTTGAATCACAGCCGAGGTACGTGCCATTTGCATGAGGGACAACATCCCTTCTTGCATACGTGCACCGCCCGAAGCAGCAAAACAAATCATAGGTTGATGCAGTTCAATCGCGCGTTCAGCCGCTTGTACAAAGCGATCACCCACAACTGTACCCATTGAACCGCCCATGAAGTCAAATTCAAAAGCACAAGCAATTAAATCTAAACCTTTAAGAGAACCTTGCATGACCACGAGTGCTTCTGTCTCACCCGTTTTATCTTGTGCTTCACGCATACGATCTGGATAAGGTTTAGTATCTACAAACTTCAATGGATCTTTAGCACTGAACTCTTGACCTAACTCAGTGTTGACTTGATCAAAAAACCAATTCAAACGATCACGCGCACGCATGCGTAAGTGTTCATCGCATTGTGGGCAAACATAAGCATTGAATGACATCGCAGTACGAGTAACCAGTGCATGACACTCAGGACACTCAATCGTCGGCTCAGTAAACGTCGCTTTGAATATCTGTTGTTGATCCGCGACCTGAATCCCAGGAACTTCACGCTCCGTCCAAGGGGTTGCAGGATGCAATACTTTCCCTGTTATGATTTCTACGTCTTGACTCATACTAACTCATCGAGCGCAGCTCGAAGCTCCTTCACTTTATTCACCGTCTGTTGCACAGCTTCATCGGCTGGCAATGTTGCAAAAGATTTAACGAAAGCACTGCCTACAATCACAGCGTCGGCAACTTGTCCCATGGCTTTTGCAGACGCTGCATCACTAATCCCAAAACCAACACCGACTGGCACATTAGTTTTAGATTTAATTTTTGCAATCCGCGCTGCTGCTTCTGAGGTATCTAATGTCGCTGCACCAGTCACACCTTTGAGTGACACATAGTAAACAAAGCCACTGGCTTGATTGACCACATGTTGAATACGCTGATCGGTCGAAGTTGGTGCAAGCAAGAAGATTTGATCCATCTCATTTTGTTTTAAGATGTCTCCCAACTGCTGTGATTCTTCTGGTGGCAAATCCACGAGAAGAACACCATCAACACCACAGTCTTTCGCATAAGCCGCAAACTTTTCATAACCAATCACTTCAACAGGGTTTAGATAACCCATTAAAACAACAGGTGTCGTTTGGTCTTGTCGACGAAATTCTTTGACCATATTCAACGCATCTAAGGTATTTGTTCCACCAGCCAAAGCACGCTCAGCGGCTAAGGCAATCACTGGACCATCTGCCATTGGATCTGAAAATGGTAGACCCAGTTCAATGACATCAACGCCCGCTTCAACCATTTGGTGAAGTAATGGAACGGTTACCTGTGGATGCGGATCACCTGCCATCACATAAGAAACAAGCGCTTTACGTTGCTGAGATTTAAGCTGTTCAAAACGAGTGGCAAGACGTGACATAGGATTATGCTTTCCTTGATTTATGTTGAGGAGTTGTTTGTAGTCGTACAAAAAACACTGCATTGTAACGCTATTTTTTGTACATTGAACAGCGTTTGAGATGATTGCAGTGTTGATTATTGCCACCAACAACAGCCCTGATACATTTATCTATATTTTGGATTTTTTCTCAATGATCAAAGCTTCCTAATTTTAGCCCAATCGCACTACATTTTAGAAATTGGCCAAGCTCCTTTATACTATGCGCAATTTTTGAATGTTCTTTTGATTTTATGTCTTCCCACTCTCAGGAAAAAGTGCACAGTAATGCGCTTGCGTTGCTACCTCTATTGGTATTTTTGATCATCTTTCTAGGGAGTGGTATTTATCATTCAATGATTGGGACAGAATTTGCCTTTTATCAAATCAAAGCCCCTGTCGCTGCAGTTCCAGCAGTGATTCTTGCACTACTCCTCTACAAACAAAAACTCAATACTGCTATTGAAGATTTCCTACAGGGCGCAAGTCATCCTAACCTGATTTTGATGTTTATGGTGTTTATGTTGGCGGGCGCATTTGCCAGTGTTTCCAATACCATTGGTAGTGTCGATGCTACGGTCCAACTAGGGCTTTCATTGATTTCAGCAGAGTATGTTTTACCCATGCTGTTTATCATATCCGCGTTTATTGCAACAGCAATGGGAACGTCAATGGGTACGATTGCAGCCTGTGCCCCGATTGCATTTGGCTTTTCTCAAGCAACCGATATTGCTCCGATTTATGCCATTGGTGCCGTGGTAGGTGGTGCAATGTTTGGCGATAACTTATCGATGATTTCAGACACGACTATTGCCGCAACACGCAGCCAAAATGTTGAATTAAGAGATAAATTCAGCGTCAATATCTGGATTGCTTTGCCTGCAGCATTGATCAGCTTGATCGTTTATGTTGCATTGAGCCAGCATGCCGAGGAGATTCAATCAAAGCCGTATGATTTATGGTTAATTCTGCCCTATCTAGCCGTTTTCTTCCTCGCATTTAGTCGCTTACATGTACTTGCTGTTTTAATGATTGGTGTGGTTTTATCTGGGGTTATGGGGCTTATGGAAAAGCCAGAATTCAACCTGCTGCAATTGAATAATTCAATTTATAACGGTTTTGTGGGCATGTTTGAGGTGGCATTACTTTCCATGCTCCTTGGCGGACTGTCAGCGTTGATGCAAAAAGAAGGCGGTTTACAATGGTTAATCCAACGAATCTACGCCATTACTCGCTTATTTAAATTTGGGAGACAACGTGCAGGTGAATTAGGCATTAGTTTCCTTGTGGTCTTCTCAAATTTATTCGTTGCCAACAACACTGTTGCGATTATTTTATCGGGGGATATGGCACGTGAGGTCGCCAAAGAATACGGGGTTGATCCGAAGCGTAGTGCCGCTTTACTTGATATTTTTTCTTGTGTAACCCAAGGGATTATCCCCTATGGCGCACAATTACTTCTTGCCTGCTCGATAGCCAAACTTTCGCCTATAGAATTGATTGGACATATCTACTATTGCTGGATTTTAGCTATCGTTG
Organism: Acinetobacter sp. 2JN-4; assembly: GCF_003687745.1. Taxonomy (NCBI): domain Bacteria; kingdom Pseudomonadati; phylum Pseudomonadota; class Gammaproteobacteria; order Moraxellales; family Moraxellaceae; genus Acinetobacter; species Acinetobacter sp. 2JN-4. The sequence continues at coordinate 545,095 of NZ_RDNY01000001.1, forward strand.
CGATACTGGCAATTGTATTTAATTATCCACGCTTAAGAACATCTTAAAAATTCATATGAGTCTCTTTAGTTTTGTTCTGAAAACTAAAGAGACTTTAAAAACTGCTTTGGTGTAAAACCTGTCCAACGCTTAAACGCCCGTCCAAATGCGCTTTGATCCGCATAATTTAAACGTTCTGCAATCTCAGAAAATGACTTGCCTTGCTGCAAATAAAGCTTACTTTGCTCCAACCGATATTGATCTAAAATATCCTGAAAATTCAATTGATAGGCTTTAAGCTGGCGCTGCAAAGTCCGTTCGGAACAATGCAACCGCTTGGCGACATAACGTTGCAAAACTTCTTCTTGCTGCAATAAACCTTGCTCAATATAACTTTGAATTTTCTGTTTAAATTGTTGTTGCTGTATTTCAACGGAACTGATGCTATTCAAGGATTGCTGTGCTTGACTCGATAAAACCTGATTGAGCTGTTGATCTGCTGCAATACTCTTGGCTTTTAAAATCTGATGAGGAAAACGAATAGCGTATTGTCCAGTATGAACTTGTATTGAACATCCATAAAACTTTTCAAAATGATATAACGCAGTATGCGGCGCATAACCAAATTGAATCATTTGTGGTGGAATGAGCGTATCTTGTGCAATTGATTCGGCAATTTTAAAAATCAGCGCCAAGTTCAATTCATACATCTCACGATAATCAGGATACGAGGCATTCCACACTATTTGAATATAATCTGAAAATTGTTGTACATCGAGTTGTTCTAAGTTGGTCTGTTTAAAAATCAGAGAATAATAACGCTGTAATAACTGTAACGCTTGCTGTAGGTCTAAGCTGGTTGAAGCCAAATACCCCATTAAACCGAGATCTTGTAAATTGGCATGTTCAGCTAAAACAAGCGTAATTGGTCGGGTAAAATAAGGTTGAGCAGCGCGTAACAGTACGACATAACGCTCGACATCAAACTCTTGTTCATCTGGGTTTTCTAAACAAGCAGCAAAATCCTGCCAAAGCTCAGGTGCAACAACTTTATACAAATCAATGTGTTCTTGTTGCAAAACACGATTTAATAATCGTAAGTATCCAATAATTATTTTAACTGACATGCGCCAATCTCATCCTAATCTGTCGCTATTTGTATAAAACTTGGCTGTAACTGTCAAAACATTTCATCGAACTTTCCCCATACTGAGTACATTAAAAGAAAAGGAAGAGCACCGATGAATGCACATGTATCCTATCAGGTTGATCCAATCGTAAGAACGAACTTAGACTTCCACTTAAATGAAGCACCTCGTTTTTGGTTTGGAGGCGATCCGTTCCGTACCCGTATGTTTGACGCCTTGAGCCTCACATTTCCTGATGGTGAGCGCTATTTCATTGAATGTGTCCGCTTATTTCGTGACAAAATCAATGATCCTGAATTGCAGGAACGCGTCACGGACTTCATTCGTCAAGAAGCTCAACATGGGATTGCGCATGACAAAATGAACCAAGTCATGAAACAACAAGGTATGCCTGTTGATCAATTCACCCATCGTTTAAAGAAAATATTTAAATTTGAATTGAAGAATCGTTCCCCACAATACAATATTGCTATGACTGCAGCAGCAGAACATCTAACTGCACTGATGGCGGATACTTTCTATAGCCAAAAAGAAACCTTAGCGGATGCAGATCCTTTTGTTCGTGCCCTGTTTGCTTGGCATGCTATTGAAGAAATGGAACATCGTGATGTCGCATTTGATGTAATGCAACAAGTCGGCGAAGTGCCTGAGTTTACCCGTAAATCTGCATTAGTGATTACGACGGTGTTAATGTTTGGATTTACCCTTTACCGTACCGACGTGATGCTAAAATGTGATGGTTTTAATTTAAGACAACGTTTTGATATGGCGCGTAAAGGTTTGCCTTGGTTCTTTGGGCGCAACGGTATTTTGATGGCAAAAAGAGCACAATATAGCGACTGGTTTAAAAAAGACTTCCATCCAAATCAACACCCAATTATTCGTCAATACGATGTTTGGATTGATACTTTAGCCAAAACCAATGACCCAATTGCAGCTGGTGAAGCTTTTTGGCAAGCAGCAATATAAAATCCCATTAGAGCCTCCCTTTTTTTAAAGGGAGGTTTGGAAGATTTATAAATAATCACCACTTTGCATAATGCTGTTCCAATAAACCATACTGATCACTCAACACCAGTAATTCACCATTTTCTTGCTCAATCGTGCCACTCACTTTGGCTTGCCATTGATTAAACTGACTTCCGATTAAACGTAAATTGATATTTTCAAAACGACACCACCCTGTTTGCACCAACAAGTTTAATCGGGCATCCAAAGAGCGAATTGACCAACACTTTTCATTCTGCTGTTCAAATAAAACATCCGTGAGTGGATATAAACGACCATCGACCCACAAGGCATTTTCATTGCCAAAGCTTTCATTCACACCCGATGCAAGGTTAAGTCCAATACGACGATCTTGTTCATCACGGAACTGACAAGACAACCAGAACCAAGCCGTTTCAGGGCGTAAAAAACCACAGGTATCATCTAATGATGCAAGACTTTGTGCATTAAATTTTATCTGTTGCTGTTTTGGACTTATAAAATAGCCTTCAACCGCTAAGGTGGTTTGCTTTTGCGTATACGTCCAACCATTGATCCCAGTTGGACTACATAAACTCAGTGCATCAGTTCCCGCACAAAAGATACGCGCTTTAAGCTGAACTTCACCATGTCTGGTGATTTGGATATAACGCACACCATTGGCGTGTTTCATGTTAAAACAATAGCCTGATTTTTTAAAATAGCTTTGACTAAATAGCGGTTGTTCATCCAGCTTGGTTTTATAACCAAAAGGTTGAATAGCATTGCATTCAATCACTTGTTCAGCTTGATGATCATAGATATAAAAGAAAGCATGTCCAGCCCACGATAAATCAACGATTGCAACGCCGATACTGTAGTGCTCATGCTGTATACCGCAAAACTTGAATTTCTTATATTTTAATTGTTTACGCCAGCCTTTAAGTATCTGACCATACGGCGTTTTATAGATATAGTCATCGAGGTTAATTCCAGAGGGTACCTGATCAAAACGCCCATAGCGTGGCTGACCATTGGCTTGTATCAAATCCATGATTTTTGATTCCGTGACCGCATGAGAGCATCCTGTCTATCATAGCCGCTAATTCATAATATTTACTCAAAACCGTTCACAATTTTTGAGCACATTTCAACTTCACTCGATCTTTATTTCATTCACATTAAAGTTCAATATTTCATCAAATATTCATACATAAGTTTTATCTTTAAAAACAATCTTATACCACTTGATCAAAAAATCATGAAGACGCGTACTCTTTTTAAAGTAAATGCATTGTGTGTAATGCTGTTGGCGCTAACCGCCTGTAATGATAGTGATGATAATCAAGCACCCAAAACCGAAAGAAAAAATCAAAGTATCAATATTCTTGCCTTTAATGACTTTCATGGCAATTTAGAACCACCTAAACGCTTTATTGAAGCAGATGATCCACATGACCATAGTAAAACGGTACAGATACCTGTTGGTGGTGTCAGCTACTTTGCCGATGCAATCAAAAAATTACGGGCACAATATCCCAATAATGCTGTGGTCTCGGCTGGTGACTTAATTAGTGCTTCCCCATTAATCTCATCGTTATTCTTAGATGAACCGACCATTGAAGTAATGAATGATATTCAAATCGATTTTAATGCGGTGGGAAATCATGAGTTTGATCGTGGAACCGATGAACTTCGTCGTTTACAAAATGGTGGCTGTCAGCAATACACCAGTACTAAGCCATGTCAAATCAATCCAAACTTCACTGGGGCAAAGTTTAACTTTCTCGCTGCCAATGTTTCCATGAAGGCCGATCCAAATAAGACGCTTTTTCCTGCCTATAAAGTCAAAACTTATGGTGGCATCCCTGTTGCGTTTGTTGGGCTTACTTTAGAGGCAACTCCGAGCATCGTTTCTGCTGCTGGCATTACCGATGTCAACTTTCATGATGAAGCAGATACCGTCAATGCATTGATTCCTGAGTTAAAGAAACAAGGGATTGAAGCGATTGTGGTGGTGGTGCATGAAGGCGTTGCGCCAAGTACCAAATTCAATAAGAAAACCTGTGATGGGTTGAGTGGCCCATTAATCGATGTATTGGAACGCTTAGATCCTGCGGTTGATGTTGTGGTATCGGGTCATACGCATCAATCTTATATCTGTGACTATGCAACCCAAAATCCACAAAAACCGTTCTTACTCACATCTGCAGGACAATACGGCACAGCCATTACCAATATCCAACTCGAACTAGATGAAAAAACAGGTGATGTGATCAAGAAAGACGCGACCCAAGTTCCCGTGCAAAGCGAAAGCTATACCTCTGGGACGACCACGGTCAGCTTAACGGATCTATACCAAAAGTTTAGTAAAACACCAAGTATCGAAGCGATATTAGATAAATACCGTCCAGCCGTTGCGACAATTTCCGGGCGTGTAGTTGGATCAGCAAGCACTGTTATTGATCGTAATCGTACTGAAAGTGGCGAAACCGCGCTGGGTAATTTGATTGCGGATGCTCAACAAGCGGCGGCACTTGCAACCAGCAATCAAGGTTCGGATTTTACATTGATGAATGCGGGTGGTGTGCGCGCAGACTTATTGATTAATAGTAGTAATCAAATTACCTTCGGTGATGTATTCAGCGTACAACCGTTTGGTAATTCGTTAGTCACGCTGAGTCTCACAGGCAAACAAATTCGTGAGCTATTAGAACAACAATGGTCTGGTGCCAATGCGGCAACCACTCGGATATTACAGCCGTCAAAAGAATTCAGCTATTCGTATAAACAAGATGCCACAGTATCTCCTCGCGCCAGCAATATCATGATTGGAGGACAAGCTTTGGTCGATACTCAAGTCTATCGCGTTACTGTGAATAGTTTTATTGCCGATGGTGGTGATAACTTCACTGTTTTAAAACAAGGGAAGAACCCAATCGGTGGCGGACAAGATATTGATGTTTTAGAGAAATACGTGACTCAAAACTCACCGCTTAGTGCACCTGCGACAAATCGTATCAAGCTGATTCCATAATAGGTTTTAGACAATAAAAAAACAGGGAAGCATTTACTTCCCTGTTTTTTTATTCCGCTGAGATTTACATCTCAACCATTTCCACACCATCAATACGAGCAACAGTCATCAAGTCTTTATCACCGCGACCTGAAACAGTGGCAATAATGATTTGATCTTTAGACATCGTTGGCGCAAGTTTGGTGACATAGGCCATGGCATGAGCGCTTTCAAGCGCAGGAATAATCCCTTCGATCTTGGTTAAATCACGGAAACCTTGTAACGCTTCTTCATCATTGATCGGCACATATTCAACACGGTGCATATCTTTTAAGAAACTATGTTCTGGTCCTACACCTGGATAATCAAGACCTGCTGAAATACTATGTGTCTCAATAATCTGACCTTGTTCGTCCGACATCAAGTAGGTACGGTTGCCATGTAATACACCCACATGACCTGCATTCAATGGTGCAGAATGCTTGCCTGTTTCAATGCCATAACCTGCAGCTTCAACACCGTACATTTTCACATCTTGATCATTCAAGAATGGATAGAACAAGCCCATTGCATTTGAACCGCCACCAACACAAGCCACCAAAGCATCAGGTAAACGCCCTGCTTGCTCTTGGATTTGACGGCGCGCTTCACGACCAATAATCGACTGGAAATCACGAACTAGCTGCGGATATGGATGTGGACCAGCCACAGTACCAATCACGTAATAAGTGCTATCCACATTGGTGACCCAGTCACGCATCGCCTCGTTCATAGCATCTTTCAATGTTTTTGAACCGCTTTGCACAGGCACAACCTTCGCACCAAGTAAACGCATGCGGTATACATTCATCGCTTGACGTTTAACGTCTTCCGCACCCATGAATACCACACATTCGAGACCTAAACGCGCTGCAATCGTTGCCGTCGCAACGCCATGCTGACCAGCACCTGTTTCTGCAATGATACGTTTTTTACCTGATAGTTTTGCCAATAAAGCCTGACCAATGGTGTTATTGACCTTGTGTGAACCTGTGTGATTTAAGTCTTCACGTTTCAAGTAAATCTGCGCACCGCCGAGCTGCTGCGACCATCGCTCTGCATGATAAAGTGGGCTAGGGCGACCAACATAGAACGCAAGATCACGGTCAAATTCTGCCAAAAACTGTGCATCATTTTTCATACGACCATAAAGATTTTCTAAATCTTCAAGTGCAGCCATCAGCGTCTCTGACACAAAACGTCCACCATGAATACCAAAATGCCCTCGAGCATCTGGAAACTGGGTATAGTCAATTGTCTGATTTTTTTGACTAAGATTTTGCTGATCCACGTTGGACTCCTTGCATAAATTTTTCAATGAGTTGTTGGTCTTTTATACCTTTTGCGGACTCTACGCCTCCGCTGACATCCACAGCAAAAGCAGCTGTAGTATCAATAGCTTCACTCACATTTTCAGGGGTTAGTCCGCCTGCCAAAATTAGTGGAATATCAAGTTGTGGAAATTGATTCCAATCAAAGCTGTGCCCTGTTCCACCCTTTAACTCAGGATGCCATGCATCTAATAAGACTGCACTAGCACCCGCAGCTTGATAACGTTGAATTTCGGTCACAACATCGATATCTGGTTTTACCTGAATCGCTTTATACCAACGACGCTTGCAGTGTTGAGCAATCTGTTGGCATTGTTCAGGTGTTTCATCACCATGTAGTTGTAATACATCCAAAGGAACTGAATCAAGCACCGTTTGTATTTCTGCGGGGCTTGCATTCACAAACAAGCCCACCAATTGCACATACGGCGGAACGAGCACTGCTAATGATTGAGCTTGTTCAATGCTGACATGACGTGGACTCGGTGGGAAAAATACCAAACCGATCGCATCCGCACCAGCTTGCACAACAGCATGAATATCTTGTGCTCGGGTAATTCCACAAATCTTGGCGCGAGTTCGCAGTTGGATTTGGTGCATGTCATGTCCAATTTTAAATGAATACTTTTAAACCATCGTATTGTAATGCAATTTGACCTTCATAGGGCAAAGTTCATTCCGAAATGCGATTGTTTAAAAAACGTTAACACTTTATACTTTGATAAATTTTGCAACAAGTCTAAAGCAATTTCTTTTGCTTATAGGGAAGTTGGTGTAAGTCCAACACTGCCCTCGCAACGGTAACACCGTATTATTAATCTCAGCTCTACGCCAAATCACTGCATCTGAATGATGTGGGAAGATGATTAATAGCATCATTATTGTGATGATATAGTGAAGTCCGGAGACCTGCTTGTTGTTATCTTCTACGCAAACATTCACGAAGGGTGAATGTATGGAGCAACATCATGTCTACTACTTTTCAACCGACTCGTTTAGTTGGTGCTATCGCTATTGCGATGGGGTTTTCCTCTCCTGCCTTTGCTCAAAATCAATCTAGTGAAAAAACAGCCTCACTTGATACCATCGTTGTAACAGCATCTCGTACTGAAGAAAAGTTAAAGAATGTTCCTGCACGTCTAACTGTGATTGATCAAAAGACGATTGAACAAAATCCTTTATTAAATATCTCTGATGTAATTCAACGTGATCCATCGGTATATATAAAACAAAGCGGTGGTTTAGGACAAATTTCTGAGATTTCACTGCGCGGTGCCAAATCAGTTCATACATTGGTCCTTAAAGATGGCGCTCGCTTAAACAGTCAAAATGAACTTGGTCCACTCTATCCTGCATTTTTAGATACAACTGATGTTCAACAAGTTGAAATCTTAAAAGGACCAGCATCTGTACAATATGGCAGTGATGCAATTGGCGGTGTTGTCCAATTAATTTCAAAAAAACCTGAAAAAACTGGGGCAGATTTAACAGGCATTTATGGGGAAAATAATACTTATAAAACGATCGCCAATGCCAATTTAGTGACTGATCAAGGTTTTTATGCACAAGTCGGTGGTCAACGCTTAGAAAGCGATGGCACACGCATTCTAGAAAGCCAAGCTAAAAATGAAAAAGCCAGTTATGACCAAAAGGGCTATCACGCCAAAGTCGGTTTTTATCAAGAAAATACAATAGATGCTTCTGCTTCGATTAGTGAAAATAAGGGAACCAGTATTTTCACTAATAACTATATTAGCAATACAGCACAACGCCAATTTGAGAATCGTGTCATTAATGCAAAGCTTGCCTACAATATTTTGCCTGATTTAATCGTAAATGCACGTTATTCAAATGCGCAAGATAAGCAAAATGTACCCTCTTATGGTTCACGTTATGATACAGAAAATAATGAAGGTGATTTAAACCTAAAATGGAAATTCACCCCAAATCAAAATATCTTAGTTGGTGCAACATATACAGATGCCAATTATCAAACCAATACAATTTTAAAAGGTGATCAGAGTGTTGATAGCACAGGCTATTACCTCCAACATCAATTTAAAAATGAACAATTTGATACGCAATTCGGTGTACGTTTAGAAGACAATGAGCGCTTTGGCGATCATACCGTTGGGCAAGCAGCAATTCGTTATCATTTCCTACCGAATGCAAGTGTCTATGCGAATATTGGAAGTGCATTCCGTGCACCAACACTCAATGAAATGTACTCACAATGGGGAGGAAATATTGATTTAAAACCAGAGGAAAGTACTTCTTATGAAATTGGTGCTGACTATCAATTGAATCAAAATTTACTTGCAAATATTTCACTTTATCAAAATGAAGTTAAGAATTTAATTTCATCTCAATGTATTGCAACCTGTGATGGTGATTGGGTAACAACTTTTCCTGTTTATCAAAACTTAAACGTTGATAAAGCCACATTTAAAGGTGGTGAATTAGGTTTAAAATGGCAACAAGATGATTACTTCATTTCAACCCAATATGCCTATGTAAAAACTGAAAATAAAGAAACAGGGTTAGAAATAGCTTACAGACCAAAAAATACTGTTACCCTAACAACTGGTTTAGAGAACTCTATCTACGGTATCAATATTTCAGCGATTGCTCGTTCAAAATCAAATGCATCAAATACTGCAAATCCTATTAAAGTACCTGGCTATGCGACGATGGATTTCAACGCCTTTTGGAATATTAATCCAAATGTAAAAATCTTTACCAACATTCAAAACCTTTGGGATAATCAGTACCACCAAGTATCTCGATCTGCAACAGATTGGTACATCAATGGCGGTCGCTTAGCTTCAGCGGGTGTCACATTCCGTTATTAATCTTACGATAACATCATAAACATATTTTCTTAACTCCAGTTTCGAGGTAATGTCTTGACCGCATTGCCTCTTTTTTATTTTAGGAAATCCGATGGGACATCGTTTAAGTAAAATCTATACACGTACAGGTGATTCAGGCACAACTGGCTTAGGTGACGGTTCACGTGTTGCCAAAGATGATTTACGTATCACCGCTTTGGGGGATGTCGATGAGCTCAATGCAACGATTGGCGTGCTTCGCGCACAAATTAGCGCGAGTCAAATCGGTGATAAACATCAATGGGACCAAAGCCTGAGCTTGATTCAACATTGGCTCTTTGATTTAGGCGGTGAAGTTTGTATTCCAAACTACCACCTACTTCAACCTGTTTGTATCGAATTTCTAGAAAAAGAAATTGATCACATGAATGAATCTTTACCGATGTTGAAAGAGTTTATTTTACCCTCAGGTACTTTATCGTGTAGCTATGCACACCAAGCGCGTGCAGTATGTCGTCGTGCAGAACGCGCATTAATGTCAGTGCATGCACGTGACCAAAATATTCAAGCAACCGCATTACAATTACTTAATCGTCTATCAGATTGGTTATTTGTCGCTTCTCGTGCGTTACAACGTGCTGAAGGTGGCAGTGAAGTGTTGTGGCAGAAAAATATTAATGACAGTATTGATCAAGAATAACCTTTTAAAGGCAGCACATAAATGCGAATCATCGGTCATCGTGGAGCACGTGGTGAAGCACCAGAAAATACCTTAGGTGGGTTTCATTATCTGCATGGTCTTGGCGTTCGTGCTGTCGAATTTGATGTTCGACAACTTCAAGATGAGCAACTGGTTGTAATTCACGATGACAACTTTATTCGTACCACAGGTCTGTCGCAGCATGTCGAAAGCTGTAGCTTAGCTCAGGCTCAACAATTCGACCATCGCCATCTATGGCAAACTTGGGCTGAACCAGAATACACGCCGAGTTTAGTGCAAGTCATGGCATGCTTAACCGACTTTGAACATATCGAAGTTGAAATCAAAGCCGTTGCAAATGATGCCGCAGCAGAAAAACTGATTATCCAGCTACACCAAGACCTTAAAGGCTTTGAGCAAACGGCAATTATTACCAGTTTTGATGTCAAAATTTTAGCTGCATTACAACAGTTTGAGAGTCATTTTAAACGTGGTTTATTGGTTGAGATTCCAATCGCTGAACATGCAATTGAATTGGCTCAGCAATATGGGTGTCATCAAACAGGTTGGAAAGATCAACTTGCAACAGATGAGATGATTAAACTCTCTCACCAAGCAGATCTAAATGTCAGTGTTTGGACAGTCAACGATATAGAACGAGCTAAATATTTACAGCAGTTAGGGATCCATGGCTTAATTACTGATATTCCAAGCACCATGTTGCAACATTTATCCTTATAGAAATGGTGGAATAAATCCCACCATTTTCCTCTATTTTTTCTTTTGTGCCTGAATCAAACGCTGCCCTTTCGCATCTAGCAAATACAAATGAGTTCCATCAAATTGAAAACGCTGAACACGTTGAATGGCATCTAATAGATCAGCCTCTTGTGCCAATGCTTTATTACAACTCAAATGACCTGCTCTCACATCAAAATCAAGTTTACGCTGAGCAAAATCAAAGGTGTAGCCCCCATACATATTATTGCAACCCGTATGCCCAGAAACACTCTTACTAATTGAGTTCAGCGAAAAACTCGGGTATTGGTTAAAGAACAACGCACGCTTGTTCTGGATCATGGTAATTTGCCAATCAACATCTTGTATTCCATCTATACTCTTACGAACCTGCAAACTCGGTAGTTGGTTACCATGTTTGGGTTGTAAGGTCTTGTTTTGCATTTGAGTTGGTTGACTTTGACAAGCGGCAAGCATCAAAACAGCAGAAAGTATTAAAGTTTTGTGAACATATGCCTTCAAAGCGTAAATGGGATTTTTCACGATAATTTGCTCAGACATTGATTTGTTTCACCTTTTAATAGATAAGCCGATGTGGTAAACGAATTCTGTTACGGTTCTTTCGATACAACTGTAGAATAATACTAGTGCTTATTGATTTGAGCATGTTAATATCAGGACTAAAATAGCAATATATCGTCATGATTGGTCTTGCTATCTCGTTTAGTTTTATTATCTTGTGTGAACAAGGTTATTAGGAGCGCTGACGGATATGAATTCCGCCCCACTCAAAAAAGCACCCATTAACTGGACTGCTAGCATTACCTTAATTGGAACTCCAATTCTTGCTGCTATTTTAATCCCTTTATATGCTTATTATTATGATTTTAGTGTAAGTGCCTGGGTCAGTTTGTTTTTCCTTTTGGCTTTAAGTAGCTTAGGAATTACAGCAGGTTACCACCGTCTTTGGGCACACCGTGCTTATGATGCGGCATTACCACTCAAAATCTTATTGATGATTGGCGGTACTTTTGCAGTTCAGAACAGTATTTTGTTTTGGGCTTCAGGTCACCGTACTCATCATCGTCATGTCGATGATATTGATCAAGACCCGTATTCAATTAAACGCGGCTTTTGGTATGCTCATTTAGGCTGGATGATTCGTGATCACTCACCATCTGAACCTGACTATAAAAACTCACCTGATTTATTGAATGATAAATTGGTGATGTTCCAACATAAATACTATGTCCCACTGGTGATTGCTGTCCATGTTGGTGTCTTAGGTGGTATTGGTTGGGCTGTCGGCGATATTTGGGGCGTGGTTTTACTTGGTGGTTTACTGCGTCTCATCATTAGCCATCATGTTACCTTCTTTATCAACTCACTTTGCCACATGTGGGGCAAACGTCCTTATACCGATGAAAATACTGCACGTGACAATTTTGTCTTGGCTATTTTCACTTGGGGTGAGGGCTATCATAACTATCACCACATTTTCCAATACGATTATCGTAACGGCGTGAAATGGTGGCAGTATGACCCAACAAAATGGTTGATTTGGACCAGTTCTAAACTCGGTTTAGCCAAAAATTTACGTCGTATTCCAAGCTTTAATATCAAAAAAGCTGAGCTTGCAATGCGCTTTAAATATGCTGAACAGGATTTGGCGATTTATGGGCATGACGTCAATACTGACATCGTACAAATGAAACAACGTATTGCTCAAGAATATGAAGCCTTTACCCATACCTTAAATGATTGGGCAAAATTGAAAGAACAAGAGCTTCAAGCGAAAAAAGCAGCGATGGCTGAAAGAATCCATCAAATCGACCACAAGCTGAAAGTCGATTTCCAATTGCTTGAACATCGTTTAAGTCACCATCGTGAATGTTTAGAAACCCTAATGCGCAACATCAAAAAAGCGCCTGTTTCTGAATAACTGACTAAATAATTTCTAAAATGGTCTCTTTATGGGGCCATTTTTTATGCCTAAGTGCATGTACAAGCAGCCCCCCTTACACGGCTTTAATCGCGACTCAAATCAAAATTTGCTATAGTCTTTGCTCTGCCCTTTCAAGATTTCTATCTTATGCATTTTAACCCACGTTATGCGTCTCTCGATTCCAAGCTTTATCATCAGCAACAGCCCACCCCCTTACGTGGTGCGAAAGCAGGACATTTCAATGAAAGCTTAGCTGACGAATTGCAATGGAGTGAAGAAGATAAAGCCAACTGGGTTGAGATTTGTAGTGGGCAAAAAACTTTTTCCGAATTCACCCCATTGGCAATGGTCTATGCAGGTCATCAATTTGGACAGTGGGCTGGGCAGCTTGGAGATGGTCGTGGTTTGTTGATTGGGCAAATTTTAAATCAACAAGGTCAAACCATAGACATACACCTCAAAGGTGCTGGTGCGACCCCCTACTCTCGTATGGGCGATGGTCGCGCGGTACTACGTTCAGTCATTCGTGAGTACTTAGCTGGTCATGCACTCAATGCCTTGGGGATCGCCTCAAGTCATGCGGTTGGTTTTACTACCTCGACCCAAGGGGTTCAACGTGAAACCTTAGAACTAGGGGCAATGTTATTACGCACCTCCGAATGTCATATTCGTTTCGGGCATTTTGAGTGGATCAATCAATACGCACCTGAACTTTTGCCAGAATTCACGCAAAAATGTATCGAATGGCATTATCCAGAATGTTTAAATGCTGAACAGCCAATTTTCGCTTTTGCTCAAGCGGTGATTGATCGAACCGCGCTGATGATTGCCCAATGGCAACTGGTCGGTTTTGCACATGGCGTCATGAATACCGATAATCTAAACATTACTGGTTCAACGCTAGATTTTGGGCCTTATGGCTTTTTAGAACGCTTCCGACCAAACTGGATCAACAACCATTCTGACTATCAAGGACGATATACTTATCAAAACCAACCGAGTATTGGACATTGGAATCTTTGGAAATGGTTAAATACACTGATTCCATTGGCAAAGCCTGAAGATAAGGAACAATTCAAACATGATTTGGCGCAATGTTTAGAACAATATGAACCGACATTTTTACAATATTATGGTCAGGGTTTATGTCAAAAAATGGGACTACCCAATTTTCATAAAGACAGTTTAGATTGTAGTTTTGCTTTCCTCGGAATTTTGCAAACAGAGCAACTGGATTACACCCAAAGTTTTATTCGTTTACAGCAACACGACTACAAAGCTTTAAGAGATGATTGTATTCATGTGCAGCAGTTTGATGACTTCCTCACACGTTATCAAAACATTCGTCAGCATCAAGATACTGTTGAATTGGATCAGGCAATGCAACAAGTAAATCCACATTATGTTTTACGCAATCATATGGCGCAAAAAGCCATCGAACTGGCTGAACGTGGTGATTTTAGCGAAGTTGAACGTCTATTTAAACTGCTCAATCAGCCTTATCAGAAGCAACCTGATTTAGAAACCGACCAAGATATCGCACCATTGCCAAATGATGTGTCTGAGGTTGTAGTGAGTTGTTCATCTTAATTCCGAACAATTTGGGTTCACTTGCGCCACTATCGCGGCTCAAGTGAGCTATTTATTTTATATAAATGAGGTTTGGATTCATGAAAGCTTGGCTGACGCTATGCGTTGTTATACTTATGATCATCATCGGCGTTGCGATTTATCATTATAAACAATATATCCCAAGCTCGATTTCACCACAGCAACCCCCTGTGCCCCAAGCACTTTCGGATGAAGAGATTCAGCAGCTTAAACAAAGCAAGTCAATTACCGAGATCGAAGTCTTTAAAGAAAAACGTCGTCTTCACCTTAAACACCATGATGAGATCGTACGTGATTACCCAATGCGTTTAGGTTTCGATCCAATTGGACATAAACAATTTGAGGGCGATGGAAAAACACCTGAAGGTGAATACCGAATTGATTGGCGCAATCCACAAAGTGCTTTTTATAAATCACTGCATATTTCCTATCCCAACCACGCTGACCTGGCCTATGCACAACAACATGGTCAATCTGCGGGTGGCGATATTATGATTCACGGTACAGTTCCTAAAGATCGAACATTCATCCCTTCTAGCGCAACTTATATGCCGCAAGGCGATTGGACTTTAGGTTGTATCGCTGTACGCAATATTGATATGGATGAAATCTGGCAATTGGTGGATAACAATACCAAAATCAAAATTCATCCATAATATTCTGAATACTCTAGACTAACTGAAGATACAAGCAGCACAAGATCAAGAAAACTATCCACAATTTCTGTGGATAAACTTGTGGTTACCCACAGGATAAACTTTTATTTACTCATCAGGATATTCAAAACGATAGCCCACGCCATACACCGCTTGAATCCATTCATGACGATTTCCTGTTTCGGCAGCATCAGAGATCTTGCGGCGCAGATTCTTAATATGACTATCAATCACACGGTCTGCCACATCAAAACTATCCGGGTTGATGTGATCCAATAACTGCGCCCGTGAATACACCTGACCCAAGTGCTCTAAAAATAGCTCCAATAAACGGAACTCTGTCGGGGTTAAGGTCAACGCTTTTTGTTGATACCAAATCCGTTGCTGTGCTTTATCAATACGGAATAAATCATTTTGCTCAGGCTCGGCTTTACGTTCTAAACGGCGTAAAACTGCTTGAACACGTGCGACCAATTCTTTCGGGCTAAACGGTTTACAGATATAGTCATCTGCCCCCATGTTTAAGCCCAAAACTCGATCAATTTCTTCAGTACGGGCTGTCACCATAATGATGGGCAAATCTGATTGTTCACGTACTTTACGGCAAATGGTCAAACCATCCATCCGTGGCACCATCAAATCTAAAATCATCAAGTTTGGTTTACGCTGTTGAAAATGCGTATAAGCCTCCTGACCATCATGAAACATACTGACTTCAAAACCAGCCGCTTCTAAATAATCACGAACCAACTGCGCCAGTTCCACTTCATCTTCAACCAACATAATATGTTTCATGTCTTCATCCTATTCATTATCCTCAAGCAAAAGAGGATCTCAACGTTATTTCATTTGTTTGGGAAAAGTCAGCACACAACGCAATCCACCTAATGGTGAATGATCAAAAGTCAACGAACCACCCAATGCCTGTGCCAATTTACATGAAAGTGCCAAGCCTAAACCTGTTCCACCTGTACTGCGGGTACGTGAGTCATCGACGCGATAGAAACGCTCTCCTAGTCGTGCCAATTGTTCGTCATTGACCCCAAATGGACTATCATCCACATACAGTATCCATTGTTGCTCATCTTGTTGAGTGTGAATCTGTATTTTTCCACCCTGTTCGGTATAGCGGACACAATTGCCTAATAAATTCACGATAATCTGTTTAAAACGATCTCGATCTAAAGATAAAGTTGCATCCTCTCCTGCAAGCAACACTTCCAACTGATGTTGTTCAAAAGTTGACTTAAAATTATCAACTTCTTGTAACACAACATCCCAAGGATTCACTTCAGCAAAATAACATTTCAATTGTTGTGCTTCGGCTTGTGCTAAATCTGCCAAATCCTGTGTCAGCTTCTTTAAACTGGCGACTTGTCGCATCATTGCATCTAAATGCTCTGGTGTCGCTTTACGAATCCCATCTTGCATCGCCTCAATTTGCGCTTGCAATACAGCCAATGGCGTTTTTAGCTCATGTGAAGTATCGGCGACCCATTGACGGCGTGATTGTTCATGTTGATGCAGAATATCAGCCAAATGGTTCAACTGATTAGACAAATCACCCAATTCATCATTTCGTCTAATCTTAACTTGGTACTGATAATTACCTCGCGTCAGCTCCAATGTGGCATCAAGCAAACGACGAATCGGATTTCTAAAATAAGCCGCCATCAGTAAAGCAGCCACCATACTGGATAACACGGTTAATGCGTATACTAAAAGTAAATAGCGCTTTTGATTGCTAAAAAAGTTAATACTTGATGCATCATCTTGATCTAGCACAGGCTTTAAGCCGAGATAGCCCACTACCTTTTGCTCAACCATAATCGGACGATATGAAATTTGATCTGTGGTTGGTTCACCCACAATAAATTGTTGTTTTTCATTATATAAAGATAGTCGAGAACTCAGCCCCAAACGATCAGGAATAGATACAAAGCGCTTTTTCCCTTGTGCATTCACATTGTTCGATTTACTTTCCTGTGCAGCATCTGAGCCTTCTTTCTTTAGCCGAAATTGACTAGGGCTGAGCGGAAAGCGTAAGCCCTCAAAGGGTTGGTATTCAGAAGGCAGATTCTGCTTTAAAACACTGAGTTCTTCTTCATTGAAAATCTGACGATTTCTTATTTCAGTATTGTTTTGAGTTAAAGCTGGAGAAAGGTTTAATAAAGTATGCTCATTAAAATAGCGCTGTTGCAGTGCAATATCATATTGACGACGCAACCACCACTGAGATAAACGATCATAATCGTCAGGCGCAGCAGTACCTTCAATCTGTAAAATTTGTGCCTGAACCGCATTGCCCCAATCATGATAAATCGTATACACATTGGCTAAGTTGGCAATCAGTCGATCGAGCTTCTGCATTTCTACATCAGCAACATAACGTGCAAAGTTCTTTTGCATGGTCCAATGCAAAACACCCAAGCTGATCGTTGCGATCAACAAAGTGGTCAGTAGCACAGTCAGAAATAAACGTAAGGCTATCGGAATACGACGAACATTCAAAAGCTAAGTCTCAATAGTGTTCTATTTATGGATTGTAACCAACATGGTCCAAAAAAACTCTCCATTGTTTCTTCATGTTTATTATCTAATCTTTAACCATCAAATCACAACCTATTTGCTGGATAAAACAATGAACAAAACAAAAGTTGCTTTTATGACTACACTACTCGGTTCCATGTTTGCTTTAACTGCATGCCAATCAACACCACCAAGCAAATATGCAAATGAAAGACACCATCATGGTAAATATCAAATGCAACGAGATGGTGAATACCGTAACCATAAACAACGCCCGCAACTTACACCAGAACAACGTAAAGAATGGCAAGCAAAACGTGATCAACGCCAACATCAACAAGGCAAAATCCGTCAAGAACGCCAACAACAGCGCGCATTAATTGAAAAAGCCTGTGTTGGCAAAAAAGCAGGGCAAACGGTTAACGTACGATGGCAACAACGTACTATTCAAGGCAAATGCGAAATGCGCTTTAGCCCTGAAAAATCACAATATAAACGTCAAAGCAATTAAACAACTTAATTTTGATTTCCTTAAAGGCGCACTAAGCGCCTTTTTGGTGTGCGCCATTGATTAGCATGAATAAACGAAGACGCAATACCTGATACACAGCTGCTTACGATTTTCACTAAGCAGTTGGAGTAAAAAACAAAAAAACCGCTACAATCTAATGGTTTGAGCAGGTGACATGACAAACTTTGACTTAGCAGTCACTAAGAAATGACCTGCAAGAGCTTGTACCGAACTATAACTTGTTGCACGATTAGCGGTACAAAATGGTGCCATTGGGCACATTTATCATTGACTAAGATTATAACTCTGGTTTAACCAGTATTGAGGAACCCGCTATGCCACAATACAAAGCACCCTTACGTGATATGCAGTTCGTATTGCACGAATTATTAAATGCTGAAGCACATTACGCGAAACTTCCTGCATTTCAAGACACAGTAAGCCGTGAATTGGTTGATCAATATCTAGAAGCAGCGGCTGATTTCTGTGAGAATGAACTTTCTCCTATTAACCAAACTGGCGACCGCGAAGGTTGTACTTGGAATGATGGTGTTGTTACTACACCGACTGGCTTTAAAGAAGCGTATCAAAAATATATCGAACTTGGCTTCCCTTCCCTTTCTGCAGATGAAGAATTTGGCGGTCAAGCATTACCGAACTCTTTAGGGATTACGATCTCTGAGATGGTTGGTACAGCGAACTGGTCTTGGGGCATGTACCCAGGTCTTTCTCACGGTGCGGTTCGTACCCTTGAGCATCACGGTTCTGACGAACAAAAAGCAGTCTACATGCCAAACCTCGTTTCAGGTGTTTGGACAGGTACAATGTGCTTAACTGAATCTCATGCAGGTTCAGACCTCGGTATTATCCGTTCTAAAGCAGAACCAAATGCAGATGGTAGCTATGCAATCACTGGCGAGAAAATCTTTATCTCGGCGGGTGAACACGACATGGCGGATAACATCATCCATATCGTACTTGCTCGTTTGCCAGGTGCACCTAAAGGTACTAAAGGGATTTCATTGTTCATCGTACCGAAGTTCCTCGTCAATGCAGACGGTACTTTAGGCGAGCGCAATGCTGTTCGTTGTGGTTCGATTGAACACAAAATGGGTATTCATGGTAACGCAACGTGTGTGATCAATTTTGATAAAGCAACAGGTTACTTGATCGGCCCAGAAAACCGTGGTTTGAACTGCATGTTCACCTTCATGAACACTGCACGTATCGGTACAGCAGTTCAAGGTTTATCTGCATCTGAATCTTCTTTCCAAGGCGCTTTGGCGTATGCGAAAGATCGTTTAGCAATGCGTTCTCTTTCTGGTCCGAAAGCACCTGAAAAAGATGCGGATCCAATTATTGTTCACCCCGCTGTTCGCAACATGCTTTTAACGCAAAAGTCATTTGCTGAAGGTGGTCGTGCATTGGTTTACTTATTGGCTCAATATGCAGATATCGTTGAAAAAGGCGAAACTGAAGAAGAGCGTAAGTTTGCTGACAACATCTTGTCTTTATTAACGCCAATTGCAAAAGCATTCTTAACTGAAACTGGTTCTGAATCTGCGAAGCACGGTGTACAAGTCTTTGGTGGTCACGGTTTCATTTCTGAACACGGTATGGAGCAAATCGTACGTGATACACGTATCGCTTGCTTATACGAAGGTACAACTGAGATTCAAGCACTTGACTTGTTAGGTCGTAAAGTATTGCAAACTCAAGGTGCAATGTTGAAAGACTTCACCAAGATCATCCATAAATTTGTTGAAGCAAACAAAGACAATGCTGCGATGCAAGAATTCGTTGCACCATTGGCTGCTGCAAACAAAGAATGGGGCGACATCACCATGCAAATTGGTATGCGTGCGATGCAAAACCCTGATGAAGTTGGTGCAGCTGCGGTTGACTACTTATACTTCGCTGGTTATGTAACACTTGCATACTTATGGGCGCGCATGGCGCTTGTAGCTCAAGAGAAATTGGCTGAAGGTACAACCGAAGTTGACTTCTACAATGCGAAAATCACGACAGCTCGCTTCTACTTCAAGAAGATCTTGCCACGCGTTCGTTCTCACGTAGACGTACTTTCAACTGGTGTTGAGCCATTGTTTGAACTCGATGCGGAACACTTCGCGTTCTAATCATAGATTAGAATGGGATGCAACGTTCATCACAAAAAAAGGACTGGTCAGTTTTGACCGTCCTTTTTTTGTTTAATCAGTGCTAAATTTATAGCATTGATTTATTTCTTCGTTTATTTGATCACTTTGCACATAAGTTGTGCGTATAAGGGAACGATTATGCCAGTTTACAACGCGCCTTTAGCAGATATGAAATTCATCTTAAATGATGTATTTAAAGCAGAACAATTTTGGCAGTCTAATGAGAAACTTGCTCATGTAGATGCTGCAACCGCTGAAGCAATTTTAGAAGAAATGGCTAAATTTGCTCAAAACGTCACTCATCCGCTTAACCGCACAGGTGATGAAGAAGGCGCGCGTTGGGAAAATGGTGAAGTATTCACACCTACAGGCTTTAAAGAAGCTTTCCGTCAATACGCTGAAGGCGGTTGGATTGGTTTAGGTGCTGAGGAAGAATGGGGCGGTCAAGCAATGCCAAAAATGCTGACTGTACTTTCTGATGAGATGTTATTTGCGACCAACCCATCATTCATGCTTTACCCACTGCTTTCTGTGGGTGCTGGTATGGCGTTAAACAGCTATGCATCACAAGCACAAAAAGAAACTTACTTACCAAAAATCTATTCTGGCGAATGGTCAGGCACCATGTGCTTAACAGAACCACATGCAGGTACTGATTTAGGTATTATCAAGACTAAAGCTGAACGTAACGAAGACGGTACTTATAACATTACGGGTACTAAAATCTTCATCACTGGTGGTGATAACGATTTAGCAGAAAACATTATTCACCTCGTGCTTGCGAAAACCCCTGATGCCCCTGCTGGCTCACGCGGTATTTCTTTATTCATCGTACCGAAGTACCTTGTAAATGAAGATGGTTCTTTAGGCGAACGTAACCCAGTTGGTCCAGGCTCTATCGAACACAAAATGGGGATCAAAGCATCTGCAACTTGTGTCATGAACTTTGACGGCGCAAAAGGTTACCTCGTTGGCAAAGAAAATGAAGGTCTTGCAGCAATGTTCGTGATGATGAACTACGAACGTTTATCGATGGGTATCCAAGGTCTTGGTGCTTCTGAATTTGCCTATCAAAATGCAGCACAATACGCGACTGATCGTTTACAAGGTCGTAGCGCTGCCGGTGCTCAATCACCAAACAAACCTGCTGACAGCATCTTAGTACATGGCGATGTTCGTCGTATGCTACTCAACGTACGTGCTAACAATGAAGCTTCTCGTGCATTTGCAGTCTATGTCGGTCAACAACTGGATATCACTAAGTTTTCGACTGATCCTGAAGCAGTAAAGCAAGCCAACAACCGTGTTGCATTGTTAACGCCAATCGCAAAAGCATACCTTACGGATACCGCATTCCAAGCGACTTTAGATGCACAAATGGTCTTTGGTGGTCACGGTTATATTCGTGAATGGGGTATGGAACAATGTATTCGTGATCTTCGTATTGCTCAAATCTACGAAGGTACCAACGGCGTTCAATCACAAGACTTAATTGGCCGTAAAACCATTAAATGTGGCGGTGCATTCATTGCAGAATACATCACTGAAATCCGTGACTTTGCGAATACCTTAGATGCTGATTTAAACTTCATTAAAGATGCAACACTAGATGCTGCAACTGAAATCGAAGCAGTTACCCAGTTCATTATTGAACAAGCGGCTGAAAATGTAGACTTCCCGAATGCTGCTGCAGTTGATTACTTGCATGCGGTTGGCTTACTCAGCTTTGCTTATATGTTCGCTAAGATTGCTGCGGCAGCTAAAGACAAGTCTGGTGATTTCTACCAAAACAAACTTGCCTTAGCGCAATACTTTGTAACGCGTATCTTGCCTGAGTTAGATTCACGCATTAAGAAAGTTGAAGCAGGTTCTGACTTACTAATGAACTTCAGTGAAGATTACTTCACCAATCAAGCTTGATCATCTAAGTAAACTAAAAAGCGTCTGATTACTCAGGCGCTTTTTTTATGTTCCAATCAAATTTACATATCGGTGAAACGCATTTTTATTTTTTTAATTTTTCAACGAGGAAATCAGCCGTAGTCGTGACACTCGGTAATAATCCACGTCTTGTCGGCATCAATAAACTGGTAGTTACACTCCCTGCATACCACTCAGGTAAAACATTAACCAAACCTCCATCAGACAATTCAGGTGTACAAAAGGCTTCTGGCAATAATGCGATCCCGATACCGCGCTTAGCAGCCCCTTTTAACACCTCAGTCTCATTCGCCATAAAACGGATATTCGGACGAACAGAACACTTCTCTCCTGAGCGATGCTGAAAATGCCACGGATTCATTTGCATGTCTGACCACAACCCAGCATGATTCACGAGGTCTTGAGGTTCATGTATTGAGCCGACTTTGGCTAAATAACACGGCGCTGCAATTGCAATAATATTTTCATGGCTAAGTATTCGCTGAATTAAACCTGAGTCTGCCAAGGTATGGAAATGACTGCGTATCACAATATCAAAGTTTTCACTCATGACATCAACATATCGGTCAGTCACTTCAAGTTGTAAAAGTAGTTTAGGATAGCGTTCTGCGAGTTCAGGCAAACAATCAGATAAAATATACTGTGCGACAGGGACAGAAGCACTCAGTCGTACTACACCACTGGGTTCTTGCTGACGCATTAGCAAATTTTCTTCAGCGTAACGGAACTCATCTACCGCATTTTTAGCATGTTGATAAAAAATTTGCCCTGCCTCAGTCAGAGAAAAACTTCTTGAGCTGCGATGAATCAGTGTTAGACCTAATTTGTCTTCCAATATCGCAACACGCTTGCTTACCGTGGATTTAGGAATATTTAGCTGTCTTGCTGCAGCAGAAAATCCCTGATGCTCTACTGCAATTACAAATAGAAAAACGTCATTTAAATTTTGTCTGAGTCGCATAAGCTAATGTCCATATATGTAGACAATAGGTTTCATAATACCTGACTACTCGAAACTTTTCCGCTGTCTTAAGATAACTCTATCTTCAATGAATGAGTAAACATCATGTCAGTTTTCACTTTATTCTACGGTATCCCTTCTGGTTGTTCATTTGGTTCAATTGTTGCGCTGGAATGGTCTGGCTTACCCTATCAGCTATGCAGAATAGAAATGCCAGCTCAAAGCAATACCGAGGCATACTATCGAATCAACCCACTGGGCGAAACGCCTGCGCTACTCTACGACAGTGGTAAAGTTTTAACCGAAAGCATGGCGATTTTGAATCATCTTATCGCAAACAGCGCAAATACAGCTTTTCATTATCAACAAGGGACTGAAGCATTTAATCTGTTTAATCAAAAACTCGCATTCTTGAATACCACCTTATTCAATGCATTCAGCCCGTTGTGGTATAGCCTTGAACATCCATCATCTAAAGATGCAACACAAGCATTACGAGCGTATGGAACCGCACAAGTTGAAAAGGCATTTACTGCTTTAGAACATGCGTTAACAGGACAGGAATGGCTACTAGGTGAACAAAAGTCTTTTGCAGACGCTTACTATGCAGGCATTGCCCGATGGTTAAAATATCACAATGTGATTGATATTAATCATTTTCCAAACTGCCAACGTCTTTATCAGCAGCTACAAGAACAGGCAGCCATTCAGTTTACACATGCGATCGAACAACAACATCCCACTGAGAGTTCGGGCAAATTTTTAGGTCATGTCTCACTTGAAGAAATCTTACAACAATACCCCAACCTAAGATAATGTCTTCGACCTACACCACTGAAATTATTCCCTTAACCCTTTAATGATGAACTTCAGTGAAGATTACTTCACCAATCAAGCTTAATTTTTACTAAGCTAATCAAAACTGCCTAAATCATTTGGTTTAGGCAGTTTTTTTATATCCGCTTTTCATAAAAGTAGCACAGAACTTGCATAACATTCTTATCATCATGCTGAGAGTCGTTATTGCTATGCCGAACTCAAAAGATAAACTTGCAAGCTATCACCGCTTATTCGATCGTCTAGGTCACTATGCGGTAGAGGCTTTTCATTATACTGCGCTGTTTATTATCGGCTGTATGATTGCTTGGTCCGCGGTACATACCATCATCGAAATGCTGACTGATAAACAATACGCAACGATTGACGATATCCTACTGCTGTTTATTTATCTTGAACTCGGTGCCATGGTCGGTATCTATTTCAAAACCAATCACATGCCTGTGCGCTTTCTGATTTATATCGCCATTACCGCACTGACTCGATTATTGATTGCCGATATTCAACATAATCATAAGGCATCCATGGATTTAGTGATCATTACTGGTTCCATTTTAATCTTGGCTGGCGCTATCTTGGTAGTGCGTTTTGCATCATGGCATTACCCTTCTGTGCTTCGCGGTAAAGATCAAGAACAAGCTTTAGCTGCCAACAAAACACCAAAACCACAAGATGATGAACTAGCATAAAAAAAGCAGGCAAATGCCTGCTTGGATTTTTGACCATACTTATGCAACACGATACACACGGTATTTGGAATCGACTAACACATAGCGACCTTGTACTTGCATCCACTTATAACCACGCGGTGGTTGATACAGGCGATGCTGGCGATAGTTTGATACGACATAACGGCTACTACGGAACTGTGATGGTAAACGCTCTCCGCGTTTAAAGCTAATGCGTTGACCATAATGATGCCCCTTGTTGGCATTTGACCAGTGAGGCGGGTTACGATGGTCTTGGCGGTGATCATAGCGTTGATCGTAACGATCTTTATGCTCATTTTTCCAACGATTTGATGAGTCCGCCATCGCAGATGCTGACATGCCTAGCATAAGGGCTGAAACAAGCAATACTAATGTCTTTTTCATTCTTTGATCCTCAGTGTTTTGATCTAAATTCAGATTAAAAGAAACTCAAGGAGAAACCATGAATAAAACCAAGGACATTGCAAAGCTTTGTAATGATATCCAAGAAATTGTGGAGACCTATCACCTGAGCAGATCTTCAGCACTTCTATTCATCAACGAATAATCTCAATGGTGAAGTTATCATTGGTGACCAGAAAGTAACGACCATCAACCATTACCCAGTGTCGTCCTTTTGGTGGTTCGCGCAATGAATAATATCCCCAATCCCGAACCACATAACGCTCACTACGAAACTCACTCGGCAAGGCATTGCCAACTACGAAAGACTCTCGACTATAGCGGTACTCAGTTTGAGTATCTGGATAATACTCTATCCGTACTCGCGGCTGTGGATAGTGAGAATAAGGATGGCTGTTTTGGTAAGGCTGATAGTAATACCCTTTCGGCGGTGCTGTAGGGGTATAGCGCTGATTTGAAAATGCAAATGGGTCTTGCGCAGGCGCTTGATAAGACGGCGAAGTTTGATGGTATGAACGACGCTCTGCCCCACTATAACCACCCCAAGCATTGTCGGCATACAGCAGTGTAGGGAAACAGCTGAACACACCAATCAAAGCATAATGATAATATTTAGATTGCAGCATTGCGCTCTCCCCATATTGAGTACTATTGTCTTATTTTAGAACAAAAAAACAGCAATGACTGTTACCTTTCTATACTTTTTAACGCAGATTGAGGATGAAATAAGGAGGCCATTTTTTAGCTCACTTTTAGAATATGCTAGAATCCATTTTTCAGTTTTGAGTCAATAGCTGTGTCGGAAATGAACTTTGATCGTCTCTATCAATTTTTTTGTAATGTTCCTAGCGTTCAAGAGTCTCGTATTGTTGCGCATGGCTCAGATGGTCAACATGCGTGGTGGTTTAAATTTAGCATTGATGTACAACATCCACTCGCTTGGCAAACGGTTCAAGAGCTAGGGCATGTACTGAATTATTTATCCACCAATGAACGTTTACCGACACAATTCTTTCCTGTATCGCCACCACCGTATATGAATGGTGAAGCCAAAGACTTTTTAGCTTGGGTGATTCAATGTAATCATGCGGACTTTACGCCTGATGTTGTTTGTGACTGGTTAGAAGGTCGTTTGCCGAATCCTGTTGATGATGAAAAGCAGTGGGCGATTAAAACCGATCTCAATGAATTAGAAAAGTTAAGCGATAAAGATTTGGATCAGCTGATTCCACCAAGCCCATAATTAAAAAGAGGCATTACGCCTCTTTTCTTTTTTCTTCAAAAAGTCGATAGCCCCGACCATTCCATAAAACGATACACCCAGTACTTGGTTTTCGAGTCATCAGCATACTTTTTATAGTCAAGCGTCACTTGACGACCATTGGCATTGTTCCAAGAAGAATCAAAATACTGTCCAGCATCCTTAAACACTTGCACTTGAACTGAACCAATCACACGCATATTGGTCTCAAGATTATAGTTTTTCAGATTGCGTGCCGTTAGGTTTGCAGAACCCAAAATCAACTCAGCTTGCTGCGTATTATATTTCAACAGCATTTTACTGTGGCATTGCTCACCATGAGTATCACACCAGCGAATTGGAATACCAACCGCATTGAGTTCAGACGCCACTTGGCGATTTGGCATACCATTCTTTTGACGACCAAATGCATCTTTATTCGGATCAAGCACCATACGGATGCGGACACCACGCTGTTTTGCTTGCTTTAATGCTGAAATAATCTTCCGTTCAGACAAATAGAACATCGCGATATCCAAATGTTCATCTTGTTTGGCCGTGTTTATCATTTCCAATACTGCATCATAAATTGCTTTTTCAGTCAGCACCTGAACCTGTGGCAAGCTTTTATCTTCCGTTAGCTCACCCATGATCACAATTGGACTGCCCCCTTGCGACATTTGCGCAACAGCCTGTTCAGTTTGCAGCATATCAATTGCTGTAGCACCATCCACCACTAACGCCACATTGCTATGATGTGAACTTCCATCGTGCGGATTTGCAGAAGTCACTAGACTTTTCCAACCAGCCTCAGTATCCACCACTAAGGTTTTACGATGATTGGCTTTAAAATTAAACAATGCAAGATAACTGCGAAGTGTGATCCTCTGCTCACCAAATGGATTTTTAAGCCAGCCTTTTTCTGGATTATTGCCGACATCTTGACAACAGATATACCAAAACCCCGACCACAGCGGATTCGATGCACGCAATGGTTTTAAATCGGTTTCAATGACTTCAATGTTTGCTTGACGGAGTTGTTCATAATGCTTTGGAGCAAGACCACCGTACACTGAATTAATGGGATCGGTAATCACTACAATTTGGATGTTTGGATTTTGCTGACGTTTGAGCAGCAATGTATCAGTCAACTGTTGCATCAATGGAATCTGCTTAATTTTGGATGCGCCAACTTCTTGATTGAAGAGAAACATATCCAAAACAATGGTGCTTCTCGCATCTTCAATCAACTGAAACACTGCTTTAAAAATCTGCTGATCAACTTGCTGCTGACCCTGTGCATCTAGATAGGTCTGATCGGCTAAGAACTTCACATTGGCATGCTGTAGTTGACCAGTAAAATCCAAACCTTTCGGAAGTGGTTTTACAGTGTGGTAAATTGCAGAAGCAAGATACCCAATCACCAAAATACTCAATATGACTGCCATGTAACGCCGACCTGACCAGTTTAATTTTTGATGGATTCGTTGGAAGATACGCATATAAACAGAAAAAGCCCTAGCCTAATGGATTAAGGCTAGAGCTTATGCTTTGATTTTTCAATGCTAATTTGGTGATCGTTTATAAAATCAAAGTTTTATAATCAATTTCACTTAAGCTTAGAAGCTAAAGTTCACACCTACAGTAAAGTTACGCCCAACTTGTGGAATCGTCGACAAGAATGAAGCATGTTGATACACCTTTTCATCCAAAACGTTATTGGCATTGAGGAAGACACGATAATCCCCAGCATTACTATATTGACCTGAATATGCCACACCAAGATTCAACATATTATAACTTTGGGTATCTGTTTCATATGCTGCAATCTTATTTTGCTGGAATACATGATAGTACTCAGCCGAACCGCTGTATCCATCACCAAAATCAGCCTTTACTTTAGTTCCGACACGACCAGCTGGTACACGTGGTGCATTTTCATTGTCGATCTTGCCACGTACATAGTCACCGAATAAGCTGACTTTATAGATTGGTGAGATTTGATAACCTGCTTCTGCCTCAGCGCCGTAGAAACGCGCTTTATCTTGCGTGTATTCAACCAAACGGAAATCTTCATAACGATCTAAAGTTTGTGCAAAGATGTAGTCATCAAACCAGTTATGGTAGACGTGTACATGGTAATCAAAGGTGTTATTGTCATAATGGAAACCAAGTTCTACATTGTTTGATTTCTCTTTCTTCAACTGATCATTACCCAATTCATAGGTATTGGTCGCAAAGTGTTTGCCATTTGCGTACAACTCTTGTGCCATTGGCAAACGTTGTTGATGAGAGGCAACAAAAGACAGCTTGTAATCTGGGGCAAATTCCCAGTTGGCTGCACCAGAGAATGAATAGGCTGAGCCATCAAAATCTTTCTTGCTTGAATCATCAATATCAATCTTTTGTTTATCCGCACGTGCTGCAAGTTCAACATGAACATTATTGAATTGTGCATGTTCTAAAGCAAATACACTCCATTTCTTGGTGGTATTTGGTGCCAAGAACGCTTCTTCGCCTGTTAATGTGAGTTTTTGCTGACTGTATTGAGTCCCAATCACCCCTTCCCATACACCGAGCGGATTATGAACAAGCTCAAAACGCCCATCATAACCTTTGTTTTTAAATCGGGTTGTGATGGTATCTTCTTCAAGTTCATCATGGCGATAATCGGTATAGCTTGCTTGCGCACGCATCTTTTTAAAGCCTGCAAATGGGTCATCTAATTCTGTACGGAAGTCATAACGCTCAGACTTGAGGTCAATCCATGGTCCGCCATGTGCATGTTCGTGGTCGTGGTCGTGGTCATCATGTCCGTGATCATCATGTCCGCCATGCCCATGATCATGATCTCCACAATGTAAGTGAGGTCGTCCCGTTAGATGTGCATCACAACTTTCATATTCATGGCTGTGTCCAGGCAAACCATATTTATCTTGACGGTTACTATATGAAATACCGGTAAAACCACGATCATAGATCCAAGACAAACCGACATTTACCGTTTGACCTTCTGCAAAGGTGTTATCAACACGACGCTCCTTTTCGCCCTCATGAAAGTAATTAGGAGCGATATAGTCATTTGCTTCGCGCTTGAGCCCTTCAACGCGCAAGGCAACTTGGTCACCTAAACCGACGGTCACACCTGCACTTGCGAGTTTTTCATCGCTGCCCGTGTTGTAACGTAGACCCACATTGCCTTCATAACCCTTTTCTGGCATTTGGGTTGGGATTTTGTTGTCCGTTACATTGACCAAACCACCGACAGTGCCAGCGCCAAATAATAACGTTGATGGCCCACGAATCACTTCAACCTGCGAGGCCAATGCTGGATCGACAGTCACAGCATGGTCGGGTGAAAGGGTTGAGACATCAATATTTTCAGAGGAGTTTTGCAACACTTTAACGCGTGCGCCATCTTGTCCACGAATCACAGGACGGCTTGAACCAGCACCAAACTGGTTAGAATAAATGCCAACTTCGTTGGCTAAGGCATCCCCAATCGTAACCGCACCTTGCGCTAAAGTTTTTTGATCAACCACCGTATCTGCAACCGCAAAGTCCTGTGAAGTTTGCTCAAGCGGATGCGCTTTAATTCGTATTGTTTCTAATGTTTTAACTTGCTCATTTTCTGCGGCAAATGATGAAACTGATGCAGCAGCTAATATAGATAAAGTCAGAATACTTTTTGAAAATGACATACCGTGTCTCGGATCAGCTCAAATATTGATTGTTATACTATAACATTTCACTTAATTTGCAATAAAAAACATAGCTGAAAAAAACATTTGCTACACTGTCGCTCCATGATTTTAAAAAACTCGTTTTCTAACGATATGCCTTTTACCCTGTCTCATGCAGTTCTTGCGCCACCATTATCAAAAATCAGTAAAGGTCATTTGCCCATCGCAGCTTTAGCCATCGGCTGCATGACACCAGATCTTTATCGTTTATTTACACAAGGAAATATTGCGCTAACCCACCAATGGAGCGGCATTTTATTTCCAAATCTTCCAATTGGATTATTCTTTTGCATCCTGTGGTATTTACTTTATCGCCCAGTGATCTACCGTCTGTTCGCGATCCAAGATCCTTTACATATCCATTCATTTGACCGTTTTGTTGCCTTTAGTTTGATGAGTTGTTTTGCAATCATCATCGGAACTGCAACACATTTGATTTGGGATGGATTTACCCATTTAGATTTCCGTACTTTTGCATTCGAAACAATACTTGCTCAGCAAATCTCATTGTTTGGCTTTAACTACCCATTACATTTCGTTTTACAGATTGGCTCATCCATCATTGCACTCCCATTTATCTTTAGGATGTGTCTGAGCTATTTCCAAAAATATAAGCAAGACACGATTATTCCAAAAGAGTTTAAAGTTTTTGTATGGAGCAGCTTGATCATTTCAAGCATTGGTGGACTGCTATCGCTCTGGGATTATAGTCGTCATATCGCATCCGAGATTTGGGTGAAAGAGCCTTATTTTTTCATGGGTAAATCAATCAATGAATTTACTCACACAGCACTAATAATCTTCACACTGTCTTGCTTATTATTGTTATTTTTAGATCGAAAATCACCTCCGCACTTTTGAAGTGCCAATAAACCCGCTTAAGACTTGAGACAATCCGCTCAACAAGGCATAATCTCCCCCTTCATTGGTGCTGCGCTGTTTACGCATTCACCTTCTACAGCCAATATAGTTTGGATAAATAATTCAATATGATGCGCACTCATTACTGTGGCTCTTTAACTGAAGCCCAAATCGATCAAACAGTGACTTTATGTGGTTGGGTTCATCGTCGCCGTGACCATGGCGGTGTGATTTTCCTTGATATGCGTGACCGCGATGGTCTCGTGCAAGTGGTCATTGACCCTGATACCCCAGAAGCATTCGCAACTGCGGATAAAGCACGTTCAGAATTTGTTTTAAAAATTACTGGTCGCGTTCGTCGCCGCTATGAAGGCACTGAAAATGCCAATATGGTGAGTGGTCAAATTGAAGTTTTAGGCAAAGAGATTGAGGTACTTGCTGCTTCAGAAACGCCGCCTTTCCCTTTGAATGATGAAAATACCAATATTTCTGAAGAAATTCGTTTGAAATATCGTTTCTTGGACATTCGTCGTCCAGAAATGTTAGATCGCCTACGCTTTCGTTCTAAATTAACCAACTTAATTCGTAACTATTTCGAAGACAATGGTTTCTTGGACGTTGAAACACCGATTCTCACTCGTGCAACTCCAGAAGGTGCACGTGACTATCTCGTGCCTAGTCGTGTTTCAAATGGTAGTTTTTACGCTCTGCCACAATCACCACAATTGTTTAAACAATTACTGATGGTGGGTGGTATTGATCGTTACTATCAAATCGCAAAATGTTTCCGTGATGAAGACTTGCGTGCTGATCGTCAGCCTGAATTTACTCAAATCGACGTTGAAACATCGTTCATGAGTGACGATGACATCATGGATTTGATGGAAGTATTAACAGTGAAGATGTTCGATGAACTTCTTGGTGTTAAATTCGATAAATTCCAACGTATGACCTATGCGGATGCAATGCGTGATTATGCGTCAGACAAACCTGATATGCGTATTCCGTTGAAACTCATCGATGTTGCTGATCTGATGCAAGAAGTTGAGTTTAAAGTGTTCGCTGGACCTGCTAAAGACCCTAAAGGTCGTATCGTTGCTTTACGTGTTCCGGGCGCAGCATCATTACCACGTAGTGCGATTGATGAATATACCAAATTCGTCGGCATTTACGGTGCGAAAGGTTTGGCGTATATCAAAGTCAATGAATTGGCAAAAGGTATTGAAGGTCTTCAATCTCCAATCGTTAAATTCATCGAGCCAATCGTACTTGAACTGTTAGAACGTGTCGGCGCTCAAGATGGCGATATCGTGTTCTTTGGTGCGGATAAAGCTAAAGTCGTCAATGACGCGATGGGTGCTCTTCGTGTCAAGATCGGTCATGATTTGAATCTTGCAACGTGTGAGTGGGCTCCTCTTTGGGTTGTAGACTTCCCAATGTTTGAAGAAACGGATGATGGTAAATGGACCTCGGTTCACCATCCATTCACATTACCAAAATCAAGTGTTGAAGAAGTAAAGAATAACCCAGGTGCTGCACTCTCGGTTGCTTACGACATGGTACTCAACGGTACTGAAGTCGGTGGTGGTTCATTGCGTATTTATAACTTAGAAATGCAAAAAGCGATCTTTGAAGCTTTAGGTATCTCTGATGAAGAAGCAGAAGAAAAATTCAGCTTCTTACTCAATGCATTACGTTATGGCGCGCCTCCACATGGTGGTTTGGCATTTGGTTTAGATCGTCTAGTGATGTTAATGACAGGCGCTTCTTCTATTCGTGATGTAATTGCATTCCCGAAAACTAAAACTGCTGAATGTCCATTGACTCAAGCACCTGCACCAGTTGAAGCAAATCAATTGCGTGATTTGGGTATTCGTTTACGCGAACAACAAAAGAAAGAAGCTTAAGACCTTAAGCAAAGAAGAGGCGCTGTTTACAGCGCCTTTTTTGTAAATTGAGATTGATTCTCTTTAATGGCATAATAAACTAGTTTTTTATTGAAGGTATCAGCCCATGGCCATGCGTCCAGATGTGCGTCGACACACAATTGTCCTTATTGTGTTTTCACTTGCGCAATGGTTTCTTATGCGTTACATCTTGTCGAATGAACTCTTCAATATGACCACCTATCAACGAATTTTATATTTTTGCGTCAGCAGTCTAGCTGGTGCGCTACTGATTTTTGCCGCACTGATTTATATGGTGCTCAAAGGCAATGCAGATAAACAAGACTAATTCAAATGTCCTTTTACAGCACCCTTCTTCGTCTTCTACCTTTGCCATTTTTGCGTAGCATCGCAAAAGTGGCAGCATACTTGATTAATCAAAATCCAAATAAAAGTATGTTGTGGAAAACGCGAATCAATCTTGGATTAGCCTATCCTGAATTAACGCCTGAACAACAAGAACAACTGGCTCGAGAAAGTGTGGTCAAACAATGTCTAAGCTATATCGAATCAGGAAAATGTTGGGCTATGCCGCCTGAGTGGAGTATTCAGCAGATTCGTGCTGTGCATAATTTAGATGTCTTAACCGATGCACTCAATAATCCCAAGGGTGCATTGATCATCACACCGCATCTTGGTACATGGGAAATGATGAATGCTTGGGTACATCAGTACGGTATTCCAACCATTATGTACAAACCCATGAAAGATAGTGGCTTTAATTCCTTTGCTCTCCATGCGCGCCAAAGACTGAATGCAACACTTGTCCCTACTGATGCTAATGGTGTGAAAGCGCTGTTTAAAAACCTCAAACAAGGGGGCTTTAGTGTCATTCTACCCGACCATGTCCCACAACCTTCTGGCGGAGTCGTGGTTCCGTTTTTCGGTATCCCATGCTTGACCAGTACCCTTGCCAGTAAAATGGCGCAAAAAACCCAATGTCGTTTAGTTGGGTTGAGTTGCTTCCGTCGTGAAGATGGCGAAGGTTTTGAGGTGTATTGTGATGATCTAAATGATCCTCAACTTTATGATCGAGATATCGAGATTGCAACGACAGCATTGAACAAAGCAGTTGAACAGATGATCAACCGCTTTCCTGCAGAATACATGTGGGGGTATAAACGGTTTAGAGGGGGACTTGGACCTAATAACCATTACCGTTAAACTTCATTTTAATTTTATATTAAGTCATCTATTGCTAAGCGAATATTAATACCTAAACTTTCCGCCCTCGCATTCACAACGTTATGGCGACCTACAATTTTCCTCGTACTTTTCAATAAAAATGGGATGCGCATTAACCACTGATGAAAGGTATTTCTACCTTGATATTTATCAATCCAACGCTTATCGCGACTTGCTTGTAATTGCTCAATGATCGGCTCAACACTATCCCCATAAGTACGTCGAGAGGTATCATAAATAAAGGTATAATTCGGTGGAAGCTTGTTTAAAGTGACTTTTTTACTTTCGACCCATTCATCAACTAATTCTTGTAATACAATCTGATCCCACACTTCTGGTTGCTGCAACTGTCTACGTTCCCATTCATCCATAAGTAAATGAGCATTAGGGGTATCATTAATAAAAATTGTACTGCTAATCAAACGTGTATCATTAATATAGTGGACCGCAATATCTTCTTCAATTGCTTCAAAGAATGGACGAATATCCTTTAAAATAATCGCATCAGCATCAACAAATAAGATTTTACCTGTTAGCTCCCTTCTCATTTGAGCAATAAATTTTGGCTTAAATGCAATAATTTTTTGCCAATCATCTTTAAATACTTGATGAAAGTGCACATTAATATCAAATTTTTTTGCAGAACATGCTAATATATTTGCATGTTTTGTATACAGCTTATCGTCTGTATGGAAACCAAAAATTGTTAGCATAAATGCCCTGTAATACTTATATAAATAAATGCTTATATTAAAAGATTAGGGTTCAATGCGTCAACATTACATCGCCCCAAAAACAAAACATAACCAATTGATTTTAATAACTTAATATAAAAACACTTTGTAAAGACTATATCGCTCCAAACCAAGTTGCTATAATTCAGTTTAAATTCTACAAATGATAAAATGTATTCCAGATATGAATAGTGAAGTAATTAAAGTATTTGTGGGTTGTGATCCCAACAATTGTGATTTAGAACAAATGATGGTTTTAGATTACAGCATTCGAAAACACACCCAACACCCTGTTGAAATTGTTTGGATGCAATTGAGCCATGACCCTAAAAGTCCATGGTACAGTAATCAAGAAACTCAAGAAGGTTGGCATACTGAAAAATGGGCAACTCCATTCTCAGGTTTCCGCTGGGCTATCCCTGAGTCATCAAATTTTGAAGGGCGATCAATCTATATGGATGCTGATGTCATCGTACTCTGTGATATAGCTGAATTATGGTCCCATCCGATGAATAATGAGGCAATCGTCATCGCCAAAGGCGGTAAAAGTACAGCTCGACTTTGTACATGTGTTTGGGATTGTGAAAAAGCTAAACAACATTTACCTGCATTAAAAGAATTACAAGCAGATCCTGAAGGGCATAAAAAGCTGATGCAGCTCATCAAAGAAAAGCCTGAACTCGTTCAACCTTATCAAGATTCCTACAATAATATTGATGGTGAAGGCTTAACCATTGAACAAATTAAAATTTTGCACTACTCAGATATGGGAACACAATTTAGTCATAAATATGCGCTACCACGTCTTGAAGCTGCGGGTCAAGAGCATTGGTTTGATGGTAAAATCATGCCACATCCTAGACAAGATTTAACTGAATTATTTGATCAATATTATCAGGAGGCATTGAGTCATGGCTTTAAACTGGAAAATTATCTTGTAGAACCTTATGGAGCATTTCAAAAGGCAACACAAGTCAATTATCACGGTAACAAGGTAACTCGTTCTGGTAATACGAGTTGGTTCACTCGTTCTTTAGAGTCACTTAAGTCTAAATTCAAGAAAAAAAGATTTTCTTTAGATGACTAATCTGCTCTAAAGGATATTACTACTTCCCAGTAATACTCTTATTAAGCACGCAGAAAATTAACAAAAACCCATATACCAATTTGAGCTATTACATGTTTTATTCTTTATTCAATCAAGTTTTAAGAAATATCTATAAATTCGTTTATAAGATTCTCTTTCCTAAAGAATATAAACATAACCGCCGTTTTTGGCCACTTTACCGGGTTCAACGAAATGTAGATGGTCGTTTGGAAAAAGTTTTTTTTAAGAAACGACTCGTTTCAAATAATTTAGAACTGGTACCTACTACAAATAAAAAATGCATGTTAATTGCAACAGGCCCTTCCATACAACAACTCCCCTCTAAAGTTTTTCAAAACAAAGAGATTGACTATATTGGTGTAAATGGTGCAATTTCATTAGAAAACATTCATTACAGCACCTATATCATTATTGATCATAATTTTGTTGATACTCGATTTGATTTGGTTGAAAAAGTACTACAAACAAATTGTACTTTTTACACCACTCCACGCTGCCTAGATATGATACTTAGACGTGTAAAATTTAATAATATTCATTGTAATATAAAAACCATAGAAACCATAACCAGAGGTTTAATGGAAGTATTTTTAGACAAAGAAATACATGTGAATAAAACAGCAGAATATATTTATACTCACAATAATTTTGGCTTCTCAAAAGATATTTTTTATGGGACATTTGACTATTTTACCGTTGCCTACGTAGCATTGCAGATTATAAATGCATTAAATTACAAAGAAATTTATATTGCTGGCCTAGATATGAATAATTTTAATAAACCTAGATTTTATGAAACGAACGATGACAAACAACCAACATCATTAGATATACATACAGAAACTGTGCTACATGCATTTGATATTGCTGCACTATTCTTCAAAAAAAATCAAATCGAAGTTTTCAACTTATCTATGAACAGTGCTGTTAAATCTTTTAATAAAGTATCAGCAGACCAGCTCTCCAAGCACTTTTAATCTATCTATTAAGTTCACTTGATTAAGCCTTTAACTAAATTTTCATGCCAGTTTTTATCTAGAACCTATCAAAACTGGCATTCACTTTTATCTAAATTCAACCTTCTTCGTCGCAAGTTTTGAATATATAATCCATGGGATAGAAATAAGTTGAATGAATGGACGAGACAATTCTTTATACATCGTCTGTAATATTGTTTTCTGCTTAGTTGGATTTTTCTTCAAATCTATTTCTCTTCTCACACTTCGCTCATGTTTTAATGTACTTGGAAAAAGGTCCGTTTTTCCTGCCATACGATGCTCTTGAACACATAAAGCGGGAAGCATTTGAAATACAGGTAAGTTACCATCTACTAAATAATAATTAAACATTGCTTTATCAACAGCAATCAAATTTTCAGTCTGGCGAAAATACTCTAATAAGGATACTGCTGCTTTTTTTGATAAAATATAACCTGCTGCTCCAACATGACTACTGCGCAATGGAAAAAGCTTTCTGTTCTTCTGCAATATTTCAGTAGGTTTAATTGTCGATTTAATCGTACTAGAAAATGCCTCTAACTTTATAATATCGCAATATTCGGGAATCCATTGATTATCATTTAGAAAATCTCGTACATTCTCACCCAAATAAATATCATCTTCAAAAATAGCAATATGATCTAAGTTTTCATCTAGCATTTTTTTCCACAACACAACATGGCTCAACAAACAAGAGACCTCACCAGCCCCCAAATTTGTATTTTCAATATTAATATTAATTTCTTTCGCAATATCAGCAGACGTTTTGGGCGTAATAGCATCAAAGAATTCAAACTTAACGTCTTGTTTTGAAAACTCAGCAATAATATGTTCTCGGCGCTGTTGTTC
This sequence comes from Acinetobacter sp. 2JN-4, assembly GCF_003687745.1. Taxonomy (NCBI): domain Bacteria; kingdom Pseudomonadati; phylum Pseudomonadota; class Gammaproteobacteria; order Moraxellales; family Moraxellaceae; genus Acinetobacter; species Acinetobacter sp. 2JN-4. Next base: position 582,769 of record NZ_RDNY01000001.1, read on the forward strand.
AGATACCAAGCTTATTACAATATTTTTCATTCGAACATACACCTATATTAATTACAATGATTCACTATTAGTAATTTAACTTTTCGTTAAATAAAAATTTGTTAAATATCCAACAATGAGCCCTTAAAATACATCTTTTTCGAATAATAATGGCTCAAAATTTTCCTTTCCTTTCCAGCAAATTTAATTAGCTTCGGGAGCTCAAAGGGAGAATCGTTAATTGCCATATCAATCAGTACTTTTTCTTTGACCCACTGGTTTTTAACCTGATAAAAAAATGCATTTTTATCACAATTAATTAGTGTCATGCTCGGTAAGTATGCTCTCATAACTTTCTGGCATGCCACATAAGCCACTAGATATTCAAGACGACCTATTTCTTGAAAAATATCCTTTGCATTGGTATCACTATTTTTGATCTGCTGAATATAAACTTTTGGGCTCAGCTCAATCGCCTTAGATAGTTCATCAAACCATTGTTTAAAAAAAATGTTTTTAGCTGTACTTGCTAATAACCAATTTTCCAATACAGGAAAATCCAAATTAGTGGTATTTTTTGCACGATAGTACGCAAAACTATTAGTCTTATATTTTATAACAACATCTTGAATCCAATCTAGACTTTCATAAACAATAATACTTGCATCCAACCAGATTCCACCGTATTGATAAATCAGTTCAAAACGTATGAGATCGGCTTTTTGCTGAGGTGTAGCATGCTGAAAACGCTCATAATCAATATCACAAAATTTCTTAACGGTATCAGGAGTTAAAAAATTAACCTCATAATCAGGATTAGTCTTTTTAACTTGCTCAACACATTTTTCAACAAAGCTAGAAAGTGAGCCCTCCCAATACATCCAGATTTTTTTAGGAATTACTGCATGAGGAATACTCGGATTTATAACAATCAGATCTGCTTCATTATCTATTGCATCATTTACCCCTCTTTTTTTATTCGCATACATCGAATAAAACTTTAAGAGATAAAATATTTTTTTAAATATTTTCATAAAGGTAACTCAGCCGCGCTTTCAAGTCTATTGAGGCCTCATTTTGCCAAAGTGATTTTATAGACAATTTTAATTAGAAGATCAAATGTCGAATAGCATAAAAACGGTCACGCCACATTCTTTTTTGTTTCTTAAAACCATGTGACGCACTGCGGTTTTCTAAATCTTTACGTTTGATACCCTGTGTCGCAACAGTACCTAAAATATCACTGTCTAGACCCGCAGGCTGCACAAAGGGTTGCCACACACCCAAGCCTTTACCGTTTTTACTTAACCAACTTTGGAAGAATATATCGACAGGGACTTGCATCGTTTTACCAAATCGGACGAACTCTTCTGCACCTTTTCTTGACCACACTAATCCCACACCACGAATAGGAAAGTAATAGGCATGCCATAATGAATAATCTTGAATTTGAACAATATCTTTTGCTAATTTCTTTTTCTTTGCTGCAATATTGACCACATACCAATCCAGTTCTTTATGCTGATCAAGGTAGTTTAACAGTGAGTCTAGATTTTGTTTAAAGTTCGGCAAAACATCGATATCATCTTCTAGTACTACGAGATAATCTGCATCAGTTTCCAAAAATTTTTTAGCACAACCATAATGACTGAGATAACAACCAAGCTCCGAACTAATCAGGCTACGCCCTAAAATTTGCTGGGCGGTATCATCATCATAATTTTCGAACTCTGATAACGCTTTGCCTCGACCATCGTATGCAGGGAAACGGCTAAACTCCCAGTTTTCTTGATTTAATTGAGCTGTTGCACTAGCTAAGCGTTGATCACTACCCTCAAGATTGATCAGATAAGTCACGACTTTCATATGAGATCTCTACCTTATACTGCGATACTTGCCTGAATCTGATTTGGCAAAACATCTTTAAATTTGTCGATCAATGCAGAGCGTACTTTTTGCTCAGCATTTTGCTCTAACTGATCTAAACTTTGAATACAGCCAAACTGAGTTTCGCTACGTGCCAGTTGATCGATAAATCGCTGAATATCACGATCATCTTTTAAATAAGCAATTTCAATGTCATCTTTTAGAATCGTTTGATTTGATGAAATAGCTAAATGGTTTGACAAACCTACTGGTAAAAACTGATCGATATGTCTAAATCTAAAGCTAATTTGCTTTTCTAAAATACTCGGATATTGTTGAAAATACTGAGTTAAAATCATTTTATTTAAAATATGCGGACGATGATGTATTTCATAGTATTTAGTTAAACCAACCAGATCTGCACTTAACATTTGTGCAATTGAATACTTTGGTTGTGCGATTTTTCCTATTTTTTCTTGGAGGAATCGACGAATAAGATACTTCATTTTTTTTATAAAGTTATTTTGCCAATGACCATAGATCACCATACGTTCAGCATCTAAAAAATCATGAATATTAGAAGGACTATTAAAAAAGAAATCATCATTTAAATAAATAAAATGCTCTGATAGTCCTCGAATATTCCATAGCATGGTTTCAATGCTCAATGAATTAAACGTCGGCAGTGCAGACTCATGACCTTCGAATAGTTCTGTATGATCAATGATCCTAATTTTGTCTTTTTCGCAGAGATTTTGTTGTTCAAATTGATCTAACCATTGTGGCGACTGTTGATCTGTCACCACATAGATTTTTCCACAATACGGCACATATTTTAGAATTGACGCAATACAAAAATAAATTTCATCATTACTGGCAAAACGAGTGGCTTCGATCGCATTTGAGGCAGCAGATTGATTTATAAATTGCTGACGCTTATGTTTTAAGTTGAGATCTTGACCATCAACCCAAGCAATTACGATATCAATAGGTTGTATTGAATCTTTCATAAATCAAGCTCTTTTAATCCATATCGCGGTCGCAATTACTGCCAAGCGTCTTTAATCCAATCTGAAGGCAACACATAGCGATACCATTTTCCACCACCACCATTGACTGCGTCAGGCGGGTTAATCTCACCATGGAAAATAATAATTTTTGCGCCTTTCGGTTTCACTGGCGGCTGGAAATAAGCAAAAGGAACGTTTCTCAAACAATGATACTTGTAGCTTTTACACCATTCTTTATTCCAGTAACTTAACTTACCCTCTTTATGTACATACCAAGATAAGTATTCTTGCTCATTTCGGAATTTTTCACGTATCTCATCGAAGTTTTCACGAAAATAAGGCAAGATTCCAGAAAATGTACCCAATTTAAAGCGATAAACCGAACTATTTCCGGTTACTCGCCAAGGTCGTTTCCAATCATGGATAATTAAGAACTCGCCCTTTTCCTGAAAGAAACCGTCCATATTATCAACAATCACCACGTCTAAATCCAAAAACAATGCATTGCCTTTGAGACCATATAGATCAGGTTCAAAAGTGGAAAGTTTGTTCCAACCACGCTCAGGCGCACCTGCTGGCAAATCTAAAGAAGGAATCGGAAAACACTGAACATTTGGGTCAATACCTTCAGTACGATCAGTGAGACAGACCATTTTAAAAGGTAAAGTCAGGTGACGTTTGACCATGTTATACAAACGATTGACGTATTCAGCACCATATTTGGTTCCCCATTTCATACACAAAATGATATTTTCTTCGTGTGTTGCTGAATTTTGTTGAGTGTCGACCATCTGATAACCCTAATACCTGAGATAATATTTTTACTTTGATTCTTGATGATACAAAGTCTTAAATAGTATGCACCGAATGTTAAGCTATCTTAGCATAGGCATGATTAATTTGATTATTATAAATTCGTCAAACGACTAGCATTATTTAAACGCTGCTTTACTAGACTGAACACTAGTTCACTCCAAACAAATCTCTGCTGTAAATTTTTTCCATTACATCACTAAACATAGGAACCATTCGGTTCACAATAATTAAATCAGATTTACTCTTAAATTTTTGTAGGCTTGATTCAATCGGATGACCTAAATATTCCTTTACATCCAAGGTCGGCTCATAAATCACAATATTGATACCGTGATCAGCCAAACCTTGCAACACATCATGTACAGCCGACTCTCTAAAATTGTCTGAATCAGCTTTCATTGTTAGTCGATAAACCCCGACACAGGATACCTTTCGACTCAAAATATCTTCAATAATCGCCTGTTTACGTGTCTGGTTGGAACGAATAATCGCAGAAATCAGTTCTTGTGGCGTATCATGATAATTGGCCAACAACTGTTTGGTATCTTTCGGCAAGCAATAGCCACCATAACCAAAGGACGGATTGTTGTAGTGATCTCCGATACGCTGATCCAAAGCAACACCAGTAACAATATCTAAAGCACTCAACTTATTCTTCAAACAATAGGTATCAAGTTCATTAAAGAAAGCCACTCGCATCGCCAAATAAGTATTCGAAAACAGTTTAATCGCTTCCGCTTCGGTCGAATCCACACAGAGCAACACAGCGTCTTTTTTAATCGTTGCTTTAAGATACAACTTGGCAATTTTCTCAGCACGCTTAGATTTTTCACCGACAATGATCCGTGACGGATATAGATTATCCTGCAATGCCTGCCCCTCTCTAAGAAATTCTGGCGAAAAGATCAGACTCTTTAACTTGAGTCTTTTAGAAACTTCAGCAGTATAGCCAACGGGTACGGTGGATTTAATCAACATGAGTGCTTTGGGGTTGATGCTTTGAATATCTGCGATCACGCTTTCAATACTTGAGGTATCAAAGTAATTGGTGTCTGGATTGTAATTGGTAGGTGTGGCAATGATAATCAACTTTGCATGCTGATAAGCCAGTTCTTTATCACTGGTGGCTTCAATATGCGATTCGGTTAAGTAGCTTTGAATACAGGCATCACTGATTGGAGATATTTTTTGATTGATCTGCTTAATTCTTGTTTGGTCAATGTCTAGTACGATCACATCGTGTTGTTTGGAAAATAACAAGGCATTGGATAAACCCACATAACCTGCGCCGACCACGGTAATTTTCATTGTTTCTCTATTTTTTAATTGTGCTTAGAGATCAACGTAGCCGAGTTTAATTAAGGATTGATGATGCTTTGATTGCAATCTGTTGACAGCTTCACTATTAAAAAGCAGCTAATAAAAAAGCGAAGCCTGAGCTTCGCTTAATCGATGGTTATTTACTTATTTCACATAAGTTAACCAATGCGCATATTTATCATTACGGCCTTGAACAGCATCAAAGAAAGTCTTTTGAATTTCAGTGGTGATCGGACCACGTGAACCACAACCGATTTCACGATCATCATATTCACGAATTGGGGTTACTTCAGCAGCAGTACCAGTAAAGAATGCTTCGTCAGCAATATAAAACTCATCACGAGTAATACGGCGCTCTACGACTTCATAGCCAAGGTCTTTAGCAATGGTCATCACTGTTTGACGAGTAATCCCTTCAAGTGCACCACCTGCTAAATCTGGGGTATGTAACACGCCATCTTTGATCAAGAAGACATTTTCACCGGCACCTTGGCAAACAAAACCTTGTGGGTCAAGCAGCATCGCTTCGTCATAACCCGCACGAGCAACTTCTTGGTGTGCCAAGATTGATACTGTGTAGTTACCACAAGCTTTTGCTTTACACATGGTCACGTTTGGATGGTGATGCGTAAATGAAGACGTTTTTACACGAATACCGTGTGCCATTGCTTCGTCACCAAGATACGTTCCCCAAGACCATGCCGCAACCGCTGCATGAACGGTATTATCCGTTGCAGCGATGCCTAGCTTCTCAGAACCGATCCAAATCAATGGACGTAAATAGCATGACACCAATTTATTTTCACGCACGACATCAATTTGTGCTTGTTCTAAAGTCGCTTGATCAAATGGAACTTTCATTTGATAAATTTTTGCTGAATTTAATAAGCGTTTGGTGTGATCTTGCAAACGGAAGATTGCTGTACCATTCGGCGTTTCATAGGCACGAACACCCTCAAACACACCCATACTATAATGTAGTGTATGTGTTAAGACGTGAATCTTTGCATCACGCCAATCAACCATTTTTCCATCTTGCCAAATAAAACCATCACGATCAGCCAAACTCATCGCACATACTCCATTTTTTCACTATTATTCACTTTCCAATGCTATTGCAGTTGGATCAACTAATCTTTGCCATAACTTGCAAACGATCTCGCGGGTATCGTGCCAATCCGCAGCATTGACTTGCATCGATTGATTTGCAAGCGCTAGACGGTGACTCTCAGCTCGTTCACGGAGGTAAGCGTGTATTAATGCTGTGGCATCTTCACTGGATAAGCAGCCTGCTTTAGCAGCATCCTCTAAAATTCTCACATTGTCGGAAAAATGGGCGAGATCTGTATTCGTCCCACTCCATGCAAGCACTGCATACTGTGCCATAAATTCAATGTCAACGATACCACCCGCATCCTGTTTTAAATGAAAAATGCCATGTTTTTTTTGCTCAGAAGATGAACCCAAATGATCTTTCATTTTTTGGCGCATTTTGATCACTTCGTCACGTACTACGTTTTCATCACGAACTTGAGTGAGGATTTTGCACCGGACCTCTTCAAACTGCTGGCACAACTTCAAATCTCCCGCAATCGAACGAGCACGTACCAAAGCTTGATGCTCCCATAACCATGCATGTTTTTGCTGATATTGCTCAAAGGCCTTTAGGCTAGTAACCAACATTCCCGCCTCGCCTGACGGTCTTAGACGGGTATCAATTTCATAGACGCGTCCATCCAAAGTTTGCGTGGTCATGAGCGACATAAATTTCTGTGCTACACGAATCGCAAACTCAGCACCACTAATACGCTTTCTGCCATCCGTTTCGCTTTGTTCTTCAAAGGCATGAATAAACACCAAATCCAAATCAGAGGCATAACCCAGTTCAATTCCGCCGAGCTTGCCATAGCCAATCACAGTGAAGCCTTTTACATCTAGACTGCAACGCTGTCCGTTGCTTCCCATCGGATAACCATGTCGTTGCGCAACAGCTTCATAGGCCAGATTCAAGGTTGCTTGTACACTGACCTCCGCGATATCGGTTAGGGCATCTGAAACTTTCATTAATGGACTTTCAGCCAATACATCACTGGCAGCCACGGTTAAAACGTTGCTCTTTTTGAATAAACGCAACACACGCATTTGATCTTCAACTTGATCAATCTCGATACGCAGTAATTGCTGGCGTAGAGAATCCTCTAAGTCTTGACGTAAGGGCAAACCAAAGTCCATCGACAAGAATTCATCGAGCAATACTGGATATTGTGCTAACTCCTCACAAATCCACGGACTCACCGTTGCCATTTTCACCAAGCGTTGCAATGCACCACGGCTTTCCATCAACATAACCAAATACACGGTACGGCGGAGTACCGACTCAACCAAAGGCATCAAACGTAACAATGCCATTTGCGGCTGATCAGACTGTAAAATCGCTTCAATCAAATGTGGCCAAAACTTCTTTAAGCGTTCGAGTGCACTTGCAGGAATTTTCTTTAAGGCTTGCCCATGCCAGAAGTTCTGAATCAGATTCTGCGCAGCGTCATCCAATACCGTATTGAGCTGCTGTTCCAACTGCTCGAAATCATCAACCGGCTCAGAAAATTCGTTTTCTTGAATCAATTGTTTAAATTGGACTTTAACCTTATCGCGCTTCTGGTTCAGCACATTTAAAAATGATGACCAATCCGCAAAGCCCAAAGTGTCCAACATACGTTGTCTAAGTTCAGGCTCAGTCGGTAAGGATTGTGTTTGCTGATCATTGAGTGCTTGGATCGCATGTTCCACGCGTCTTAGAAACAGATATGCATCTTCAAGATCCGACACCGCCTGTTGATCCAGTAGTTCCGCCTGAGCCAAATGCTGCAAATTGACCAAGCATTGGCGATCGTGCAACTCTCGTCTTGATCCACCATAAATTAACTGGAACACCTGTACGATAAACTCAATCTCACGAATCCCCCCCGCACCGAGCTTAATATCATCCTCGATATTACGGCGCATCACCTCACGTTCGATCATAGCTTTCATTTCACGCATCGCAGCAAATGCAGAATAATCAACATAACGACGGAACACAAAAGGGCGTGCCATCGCCATTAAATCGGCACCCTCTTTTCCACCAGTAATCACCCGCGCTTTAATCCACGCATAGCGTTCCCACTCCCGACCATGCTGACTTAAATATTTTTCTAAACCTATGTGGCTAATGGCCAGTGCGGAACCATCTCCCCACGGACGTAACCGCATATCCACGCGAAACACAAAACCCTCAGCGCTAATATGATCAAGTAAGTAAATGAGTTTCTGTCCCCATAAAATACAGAACTGCTGCACATCAATACACTTACGACCACTGGTTTCCCCCTGTTCATCAAAGGCAAAAATCAAATCAATGTCGCTAGAAAGATTGAGTTCCTGTGCACCAAGCTTACCCATACCAATGACAATCAGGTCTTGCACCTGACCAGAATAACCGATCGGTTCACCATGCTTGGCGATCAAAGGGGCACGTGCAAAGGCTTTCGCAGCACAAATACTGGCATCTGCAAAGTCGGAAAGCTCACGAGTCAGCGTAACCACATCCGTCAGCTGATTGGCATCTTGCCAAATCCATCGAAACATCAATTTGGCACGTAAAATACGCAGCGTTTTCATCCATGCCTGTTCATCACTGATCTCTGCAACAGCAGCTTGAACCTTTTGAAAAATACTTTCTGTCGAGAGCGCGCAAAGGAATTGATCTTCGGCATAATCTTGTTCTAATTCTATTGAATATAAATTTAAAACTTGTTCAGCATACTGACTGGCAACTAAGGTTTTTTGTAGCTGTTCTGCATTCATATAAAAAAGCTCGACTAATGTCATCTTAATGAGGTCTGTAGACCTTTCTAGTTATATCAGTTACATGCTTATCTTTAAAATCTCTTTAGACCAATTTTTCTTGGCTTTTATGCTGTTCGATACATGAATCTACATGTTCACGTGCAGCTGGTAAAAGGACGGTAAATTGAGTACCTCCGCCTTCCTTCGAGCTCGCACTAATTTCACCAAGGTTCATTTCCACGAACCGTTTACACAAGGCAAGTCCCAAACCAGCGCCTTTCTCTCCAGCTGTCCCTTTTAAACTAACGGTAATGCGGGGTTGAAATAAATCTTTTATTTGTGCTTGAGTCATTCCCAAACCCGTGTCTTTAACACAAATTTCTACATGGTCACCCTTGCTTTGCGCTCGAATAAAGACTTTTCCAGCACTATCCACGTCAGTAAATTTCAAGGCATTTGAAACCAAGTTCTGGATCACAGAGGTGATCATATTCATATCGGCATAGACTTTAAGATTCTCATCGACTTCATTGACCAATTCAATATGCTTTTTCAAAGCCAATGTTTTTAAGATATCAGTGACAATATTGGTAATTTGCCGTAACTTAAAATTAATTGGGTGATAAACAAAACGACCACCCTCTGCCATTGCCCAATTCAGCAAACTTTCCAATAAGTTATAAGTCGATTGCGAAGTATCATGGAGATAGTCTGCGATATTTTGGATACTGGATTCATCTAAAGTATCACGCTCTTTCGCCAGTATTTCAGAAAAGCCAAGTAAGCCATGAAATGGAGCACGTAAGTCATGTGAAATGATCGAAAAGAATTTGGTTTTACTCACGTTCAACGCCGCTTCTTGTTCGTATAATTCTTTTAATTCATCGTGGCTAAATTTCAATTCAAGCTGTTGCATAAAATTAACGCAGTGTGCTTGTAAAAGTTGCTTTTGCAATTCACTAAACGCTTGGGCATCCTCATCAAATAAAACCACATATCCTAATGAGGTTTGATCAGGATGTCTGAGATGCAGTGCAATCGCACTTTGAACTTTTCGCTTAAACGTATTTAAAAAGGCAATCAAGGTTGGATAACGCGGATGTTCACTATCGATCAGATCATCATTGACAAATAATGTATTTAAACTTTTTGCAATCTTAGCAGAATCAACTGCTTGTAATTTTTCAGGGCAACGGTGCCAAAGATAAGGTTCTTGGTGAAAAGCGAGCAATGCAGTACTGGCCTGCATCAATTTACGATTAAATTGCAGGAAATGTTCAATCAAGTTCTGTTCAGTGTTTAGGCCTAAAGACAAAGATATCTTACAAGCACTTAACTTTTCGGCCTGCTGTAATTCTAATAATTGAATAGCCATGCCCGCCTCTCGAATATTATCATTATACGGTTGCTTACGTTTTATTAGGAAAATGTGACAACTATCACCTAGTATTAACAAAGTTTAACATAAAAGGCAATAAATGCTTCTCATTATTTCGAAACAAAACGTGAAATTTCATCAAATATTAACATAAATATTTGATGAAACAGGAACTAAATAGACGAAAGCTTATGCGAGGACAAAGCAGAAAACAAATGTAATCAATAACAAAAAAAGCAGCCATAGATCACTGCTCTTTGTCACGATTACTGGCTTAAATGTTCTTCACAAGAAGAAATAGAAAGAATGAAATTTATCAAGTCATTAGAAGATAAAAGTCTTTTTAGGCAAAGTTATAGTAAAGCGCGGTGCCATAATCGTAAAAACTTACCTTATTTCCCTGACATGCAATCGAATAATATCGACCGCTTCCATAATGATACCCCTCGTAACAACCAGCAGATTTTTGTTTTATCGAGATGTATTCACCATGCCCATAGTCATAAAGGCGATATTCACCGCCATTAAACCGCCCCTCAAAATAGGTATTTCGATCATAATCAAAAAACTTTATGCACTCTTTATCGGCATGACCGGAAATACGAGGATAACAAGACTGAGTATAATCATAGATATTGCGTTTTGTGTTATTGGTTTCTAGCTTTAGTACTGCCAAAGCAAGTGCAGCTCTTTGATACGGCTTCATTATTTATCCTTTTCATAGGATCTGCTGACATTACACAAATACTGGCAACTCAAGTGTTTTTGACTTAAGCAATCCTAAACAGTACAAGGCATAACATAATGAACAATTAGAATGACAACAGATCCTGATTATTCTTCAAAAAATTTACGACTATGGCTATAAAGCAACCACGACCTAAACTAGAGTAAAAATTAAACAAGCTTCTTAGACTAACATTTTTAATCGCCATAAAAAAACCCCAAGCCTTTAATACCAGCTTGGGGTCTTTGAATCTTGGTCCGAGGGTCAGACTCGAATATATAAGTAAAATACTGATATAAATATAGTTTATTTATATCAGTATAATTATATCCTTAAACGTATCCTTATTATTTGAGCCTTGAAATTATGGTTTCTTATAACATGCAACATTTTTTAAAGGCTTATACAGCCTTTTAATTTCTGATTTTGCTACAGAATATTTATCAGTTCTTTGACAATCAATAGGAAGCGTGAGTATAAGTTTATTATTATCACTATTTAGTTTTTTATAAATTTCTTTCAATTTTTCAATAAGTTGAGTCAAGTCAATCTTTTCATTAATAAAATTCAATCTAGGGATCATAATGTCAATAAGCTCTTTAGCCTTTTTTATACTCTGCTCATTTGCTTCAATAGCTATGTAATCAGGGGCACCAACTGCACTATCTTTTTTCTCAACAAGTAACGCATCTAATTCAAATAAATTACCTAATAGAATTTTCGCCTCATTAGCAAAAACTTCTTTCTCTTTTTGCTTATGCCATACTTTATATACAAATATCGCTATACCAATGGTTATTAACCCAGTAACTAATGGAATGAACTTTGAAACTAAATCCCAATTAATACTACAAGCGTCCATCTACTCCCCCCTTTAAAACTCGATATACAGTAGCAATACCACAATCAACAGCTTTCGCTATTTCTTCTCTTGTTAAACCTTTTCTATTTAAAGCAATGATACGTTCATGTTTAGCCTTATCTGCTTTCTTTCCTGTAGGCACATATCCCGAACGTGCCAACCCTTGCTTAATTCGCTCTTTGCGTTTGTCATTATCTAGCTTCGCCATAGTCGCCAATAGATCAATAAGCATGGCATTAATGACATTCAATATCTCGCCTGTCATACCGTCATTACTTGTATGTGTGGTCGGTAGGTCGGCTACGATCAAGCGTAAACCTTTAGCTTTGATCTTATCTTTTAGAATTGCAAAGTCATCTTGTGACAATCGGCTAAGTCTATCCACACTTTCAACTAAAAGAATATCGCCTTTATTCGCCTCTGCAAGCAAGTGATTTAATGCTGGGCGTTCAAGCTTTGTACCTGAATAGTTTTCTATGTACGTGTTGTATTGATCGCCATAGCTTTGGCTGAATGAAACAAGATCATTCAATGCTCGTTCTGCATCTTGATCTTTGGTACTTGCTCTTACATATATTCTAATTGTCATATCATTAGCCTTTATCATATAGCTATCACTTAATATGACTTATGATAAATCTATCATTTAACTAAGTAAACAAGTTAAATGATAGATAGTAAAATATAATTATCAAATTATCTTTTGGGTATAGTCTAATGATAGATTGAGTTGCTCTTTAGACTGGATCGAAAGCTAATGCTCATACTAGTAAGGAAATCTATCTTGCTTAAACTCAACTTTATTCTTTTTTACATGCTTAAAGAACAGATTAATCAATTCTAAAAAGTTCGATGTTGTATTTGAGTCAAACTTATATAGATACTCTCCATCTTTTTTATACTGAGTTACATCAAGTACCTCAAAGTATTCTGACTCTGCATTCTTTTTACGTTGAATACTTACTTTAATAGTTAATCTTTTTGTGGAGCGTTCAGCAAGGTTATATTCTTTCTCATTACGTTTTTCAGTTATAGGATTAACTATTTGAATCGAAATATTTAATTCTTTGTACTTAAACAATAAAATATTTTCTTCTTTAATCTCATGATCGAAATCAGGACAGATAGAAAGGAACTCAGTTGTAATCAAATACTTTAGATGATTTACATGCTCTTCCAATTGTCTAGCTTTCTCACTTTTATAGGCTTCAAATTCGTTTTGTTGTTCAATAAGTAATTGAAGTCCATCCATATCAAATGCTCTTCTTTGAAATAAGGGATAATCATTAAGTATAGTCGATGAAGATTAATGCTGTAACTCTTAAAACCAGTTGTTTGCCCGTAACTGCCTATGCTCACTCTTAAAATCACATTAATGTTTTTGCCGTGGTGTCCTCTTTGGCAAGGGGAATTACCTTTCCAGAATTTTTGACTGTGATGCAGTTACCTGACCACCTGACCACCTGACCACCTGACCACCTGACCACCTGACCACCTGACCACCTGACCACCTGACCACCTGACCACCTGACCACCTGACCACCTGACCACCTGACCACCTGACCACCTGACCACCTGACCAC